>JAGVAP010000062.1 GCA_020060215.1 Deltaproteobacteria bacterium
CCTCCCCGGGAAAAGGCGAGCGCGGGGGCCGGGGAGCCCGGGAAAATGGCCGGTCCTCCGATATCCGAACTCCCTGCGACCGGTGCACCGCCGGAAGTCAGGGCCGGCGCAGGGGACGAGTCGACTCCCTTCACCACCCCGCCCCAACCGGCGCCTCGGCCCGTGTCGGCGAACCCGGTTCAAAGGGAAAAGGCGGAAACCCCGGGACCGATCCCTTGGTCTCATGGGCAGGCGGTTCCTCCTCCAGGGGAGCCTTCCCGATCCGCACGCTGGGTGATTGCCAAAAAAGGAGACACCCTGAGCAAGCTGGCGGTTGATGTCTATGGAAGGGTGGACGAGCGGATTCTGATGACCCTCCAGAAGAACAACCCTTCCATCTCCAATATCCACTGGATCGCGATCGGTCAGGAGATCTACTTCCCTCCGGATCGGCCACAAGAGGAAGGAACGAGGTAACGAGGTGTAAACCCATTTCGGAGAGCTTGGAGCGGAGCCATGGGCAAGATATCGGATGCACTCGAGCGGCACAAAAAGGAAAAGGGCGTCAAAGACGAGGACACGCCTCCGGTTTTCCATTCAACCACCCCTTCCGGAGCCGAGGAGAAAACGGCGAAATCGCTCGGCCCGCTGCCCGGGTACGACCACAGGATGGTCGTGCTCTCGGACCCGAGCTCCCTCGAGGCGGAGCACTTCAAGATGCTGCGGGCCCAGATCCTCTTTCCCAAGGAGGGGAAGGTGCCGAAAACGATCATGATCACCAGCTCCTATCCCGGGGAAGGAAAGACCTACATATCCGCCAACCTGGCGGTCAGCATCGCCCTGGGAATCAATGAACATGTCCTGTTGATCGACTGCGACCTTCGCAATCCGAGCATCCACAAGTTCCTCGGGTATTCCAACAATCAGGGGCTGCACGAATATCTGACGGGTGAGAAGCCGCTCACGGACCTGATCATCCGGTCCGGGATCGACAAGCTCTCCCTGCTCTGTGCGGGGGGGCCATCCAGAAGGGCGGCGGAGCTGCTCTCCTCGGCAAAGATGAAAGAGTTCCTGACGGAAGTGAGGGACCGGTACCCCGATCGTTTCATCATCATCGATTCCACACCCACGCAGGTCACGGCGGAACCGAACGTGCTGTCCAACCTGGTGGATGGGATCGTGTTCGTCGTCCTGGCCGAGAGGGCGCCGCGGGCCTCGGTGAGGAAGAGCATCGAGCTTGTGGGCAGGGACAAGACGCTGGGCGTGGTCTTCAACGGCTACGATGAGAGCGTCAAGTTCCACAGGAGGTACTGCGCTCAATACTAGGGCTTCCAAGGGGACTTGCGGGGGCTGCAGGGTCGAGCGCGGTCGGGCCGTTCAGGTCTCAAGATGGGAATCGACGTCCGCAATCGTTCAGTTGTGAACCAAGGGAACGTTTCGGTCCCGTTTCGTGAACCACGGAACTCGGGCCGCAGAAGAGGAGCGTGATCACCGGTTTCGGTGGACGGCCGAAAGGGGCCTGTAACCGAAGGGGGCGGAGCCTGCATGCCGGGAGGGTTTGAGAAGCAAGGGGATCTCCGCACCGAATCCACAATCGAATCCGACGAGCAGACATGGGGGAAGACATGACGACGCAGTTGGCCTTGGACATTGCGCAGGAGATGGTCCCGAAAGAAGCGATCACCCGATTCCTGACAGAGGAACTTCTGCCGGTCAGCGGGGTGCGCGACATACCCTCCGCCGATGAGAACCTGCTGGACAGCGGCATTCTGGATTCTCTTGGAATCATGAAGCTGCTGGGCTACCTGGAGGCGACCTTTTCGATCAGGATCCGGGAGGAAGACCTTCTTCCTGAGAACTTTGAAAGCATCAACGCCATCACCCTCCTCCTTCAGGGCTACGAGGGGCACAGGCGGGACACGCATGGATGATCTTGCGAGAGACCCATCGATGAGGGAAGAAGACGGGCTGCTGCGCGCCTCGCTGCTGAGGTTCGGGAAAAAGGAACTGGACTGCGACATGGTGGGCCGGGACAGGGACGGGGAGTTTTCGCGGGAAAGCTGGTCCAAGTGCGCCGGCATGGGCATCCAGGGGTTGCTGATCCCGAAGGAATACGGGGGCTCGGGATTCGACCTGCCGTCCGGCCTCATCGGCCTGGAGGCCCTGAGTTACAGCACCAGGGACAACGGCATCGTCCATGCCATGGTCCCCCAGATGTGCTGCGGCGTCCAGCTTCTCCTGTTCGGGAGCGAGCCGATGAAGCGGAGATATCTCCCGGACATCGCGCAGGGCCGGAAGGTGTGCGCCCAGGCGATCACGGAGCCGGATGCGGGTTCGGATGTGGGCGGCATGAAGACCCGATACGAGAAAACGGATTCCATGGTCCGGATCACCGGGACCAAGACCTTTGTCTCGAATGCGCCGATCGCGGACATCGTCGTGGTCTACGCAGCGGCGCGGACGCACGAGAAAGGTCCCCATGCGATATCGTGCTTTCTCGTCGAGAGCGGGACTCCGGGCCTGTGGCGTGGAAAGCCGCTGGAGAAGATGGGGCTGAGGACCCTGCTGAACGGAGACCTGGTCTTTGACGGGTGCGGAATCCCTCTCGAACAGATCGTGGGGCGGGAAAGACAGGGATTCTTCATGCTGAACGAGACGATGGAATGGGAGAGGCTGCTGATGGGGGCCGTGCACCTCGGGGTCATGCAGCGCGTCATGGAAAAGACGATCCAGTATGCGAAAGAGAGGACCCAGTTCGGCAGCCCCATCGGGAAGTACCAGGCCGTTTCCCACCGGATCGCCGACATGAAGGTCAGCATCGAACTCGGCAGGGCCATTCTGTACAAGGCGGGCCGATTGAAGGCGGAGCTTCAAAGGGCGCCGCTGGAGGCGAGCATTGCGAAGGTCCACCTCAGTGAAAGCCTCAAGCGGATCTGCATGGACGCGGTCCAGATCCATGGCGCCTACGGCTACTCCAAGGAGTTCGAACTGGAAAGGGAACTCCGGGACAGCATTGCCGGGACGGTGTATTCGGGAACGTCCGAGATCCAGAGAAACATCATATCGAGGTTCCTGGGCTTGTAGTCGCAGGGGTGAACGAAGGAGTCATTGCGGGAACAGGGGAGTCGGTTGAAGAATGAACGGGTATCTGGTTCAGCACTACCTCGACAGGAGCCTCGATTCGCGGAGAGGCCGGACCGCGGCGGTATCCGCAGACGAGCGGATCGGCTACGAAGAACTCTATGCCGGGTCGAACCGGCTTGCCCATGCCCTCGCGAGACTGGGAGTGAGGAGGCAGGACCGTGTGGGGATCCTGCTGGGGAGGACGCCGAAGATCCTCACGGCGATCTGCGGGGTCTTGAAGGCGGACGGGGTTTATGTCCCCCTCGCTCACGACGGGAACGAAGATCGCGTGCGCGAAAACATCTGCGACTGCATGCCCAAACTCCTCCTCTGCGAGGGTGCGACCCTGGAGAAGGCAAGGAGGCTCGCCTCGGGCCATACCCCCCCTCTCCGCCTGGTCGTGATGGGGAGGAGAGATCCGGGTGGAGCGGGGGTCGACGAGGCCGGCACGATCTGGTGGGATCAGGTCGAGGCGGAAGAGGAATCGGCGCCCCTCTACAGAAACATCGATACGGACCTGGCCTACATCCTCTACACCTCCGGGAGCACAGGGAAGCAGAAAGGGGTGATGATCTCCCACCTGAACATCCTGAACTACATCGAGTGGGCGGTGAGCCGCTTTGAGATGACGGACTCCGACGTGATCCTGGGCACGGCGCCGTTCTACTTCGACATGTCCACGTTCGACCTCTTCTGCGCCTTGAGATCAGGGGCGAAACTCTGCATCGCGGACAAGAAGCACCTCCTGTTTCCTACCCTGCTCTTCGACCTGATCGAGAAGGAATCGGTCACGATCTGGAAGGGGGCGGCCTCCCTGGTGGCTTACGTCGCACAAAACGTCCGGCTGGAACCCCGCCGGGTCAGGTCTCTCAGGAAAATCCTCTCGGGAGGGGAACCCCTGTCCACCAGAAGCCTGATTCGGTGGAAGAGCGCCTACCCGGACAAGGAGTTCTACAACGTCTACGGTCCCACCGAGGCCACGGGGATATCGGCCTGTTACCGTGTCGAGAGCGTGCCGGAAAACGAAGAGGAGCGCATCCCGATCGGCAGGGCGTGCGAGAACACGGAGATCCTGCTCCTCGACGAGGACGGCCACCTCGCAGGGGAAGGCGAAACAGGAGAGATCTATATCCGCGGGTCCGGCCTGAGTCGCGGCTACTGGAGGGATGATGAGGCGACCCAAAAGGCGTTCCCGCTCATTGCGGTCGGAGAACTGCCTCCGGATCGGGCGCACAGGACCGGAGACCTGGGCCGCTTACGCAAGGACGGCCAGTGCATGTTCATGGGGAGGAAGGACCACCAGATCAAGCATATGGGATATCGGTTCAACCTGCGGGAAGTGGAAGAGGCCATGCTGTCGCTCCCCATGGTTCGGGACGTTGCGGTTTTCCTGGGGAAAAGAGCGGGCGCGGAGTTCGGGGAGGTGGTCGGGTGCGCCGACCTCGAGAAGAGCGAAAAGGGAGCGGACTTGTCCGGAATGCTTTCGGCCGTACTGCCGAGGTACATGGTGCCGAGCAAGATCGTGGAAGTGGGGGTGCTGCCGAGAAACGACCGGGGGAAGGTCGACCGTTTCGCGCTGAGAAGGCTGCTCCAGGAACGGGAAGGGTACCGGTTCGAATGAGGGAAGAACGAGGGAACATCGAACATCGAAACGTCCAACGTCGAATGGAAAACCCCCTGTAGGAGCAAGCTCTGCTTGCGATCACGGGCGCCCGCGGATCCCCAAAGGAATCGCAACCGGGAGGGTGCTCCTACAAAACCAAATGCTCTTTTTCTTCTGTAGGAACAGGCTCTGCTTGCGAGAATCGGGGAAAATCGAAAGATGAACGTCCGATGACGAGAATCGAGCGCGATCAGGTGAAGCGGTACCTGGAGAGGGTGAGGGAATTCAGGAAGGACCGGAACCTCTATGACTGTCACGTGCATCCCTTCGAGGTCCTCTTCTGTGAAGACGATCGTACGGTTCCAGGCCGGGGCGGGTGGCCCGATGCTTCCTGCGGATTCGCGATGCCCGAGATCGGAGCGATCACGGAAGCGCAGGATGGCCTGCGGAACTCCGCAGAGCGGTTCAAACGATCTGCGCAGGTGCTGTCCTTGAGAAGCAGGTACCGCAACCCCTGTCCCGAGTGTTTCCTGAGCCACATGGCGGCGGCCTCCGTGGACGTCTCGCTCCTTCTGCCGATTGCCTCGGGCTCGGAAGAGGCGGAACCCGCCATGTCCCGTGTGGCGGCGCTATTCGGCCGGGACAAGAGGTTCGTGCTGGGCTGCAGCATCCCGAACACGATCGAGAATTCCGAGATCGACCCGTTCTTGTCGCGGATGGAGTCTTTGTACGGAGTGAAGGCGGTCAAGCTCCATCACAACATCACCGGGATCGACCTGGCTGCAGACTGGGGGAAGGAAAGGACCGATGCCATCCTCGACGGCTGCAGAAAAAGCGGTTTGCCCCTGGTCGTTCATGGGGGCAGGAGCAATGCGGTCAAGGAGGCCGCCGCCCGGGGATACGCACGTATGGCCAATCTGAAGGAGATCGACTGGAGCGCGAGCGGAAGGGCTGTGGTCATTTCCCACGGGGGGGCGTATGAATGCGGTTCGCTCGAGGTGAAGGAGGAGGTGCTCCCGGCGCTCGGCCGTTTGCTCCTGCGCCACGACAACCTGCTCGTGGACTTGTCCGGACTGGACTGCGAGACTCAAATCCGTTTCCTCCGGAAGATCGGGCCGGAAAGGGTCGTCTTCGGGTCGGACGCGCTCTACGGTCCACCCTGGAGGGAGGCGGCGAAGCTCGTCTTCTCGTTGGAAAAGGCGGGATGCAACGTCGAGAGGGGCTTCTTGATGATCGGGAGCGAGACTCCCGAGAAACACCTCTTCGAAAGGATGAAAGGCCATGTTCGAGGATCTCCTCCTAAGGCTCTCTCGAATCATTGAGGCCTACGAAGAAAAGGGCGTTTCGGCCGTTTTCCGTAAGACCCTTCCTGTGAAGGAAACCACGATAAAGACGCGGTTGATGCTGGAGCGGTTGAAGACGGGATTTCCGGTTCGCGATCACCGGGACGCGGAGTGCCTGGAGATACGGCTGGAGGGACTGGACGCAGGCGAGCTTCAGTACGAAGACAGAAACAGATACATCAAGGCCAGGAACCACCTCCTCGCAGGCCACAAGGGAATCGCCCTGGCAAAGCAGGGGAAGGTCATGGGGGACATCTGGTACGTGGCCAATCCCGGCGGCGGGGCGGGTCCGATCCATCCGGACCTGGCGTGGCTGGACATCGAGCTCGGCGCCGAGGACGTCTACCTCTTCGATATGGACCTGATGAAGGAGCACAGAGGGGGCGGAGCGGCTCGTCTGCTCATGGGAGGCGCGCTGAACCGGATGAAGGAGAAGGGCTACAGAAGGGCGTACGGGTACTATGTCTCCAACAATATTCCTGCCCTTTGGACCCACAGGATGCTGGGATACGAGGAGCTGTCCAGGGTCGAGGTGAAGCGATGGCTCGGTCGTTGCCGCCGGGTGAAAGAGGAGCAGGTTGCCGAAAGGAGAAATGCATGATCAGGGCAGGATTGATCGGCTACGGGTACTGGGGTCCGAACATCGCGAGGAACTTCCAGAGCAACCCCGAAATCGAATTCGCAGCCGTCTGCGACTTCTCGCCGGACCGGCTGAGGGCCGCGAGAAGGATGTACCCGTATCTCAAGGCGGTGGAAAAGCCGGAGGAGCTCTTCAAGGACAACACGCTCGATGCGATCGCCGTCGCAACCCCGGTCTCCACCCATTACGAGCTCGCGAAGGGCGCGATCCTGGGGGGGAAGCATGTGTGGCTGGAAAAACCCATGACCGAGACGGTGGAGCAGGGGGAGGAGCTCATCGAGCTTTCCGAAAGACATCGGAAGGTCCTTCTGGTGGATCACACCTTCATCTACACGGGCGCGGTCCAGAAGATCAAGGAACTCGTCGACAAGGGCGAGCTCGGTGAACTCGTCTACTATGATTCGACCCGGGTGAATCTCGGACTGTTCCAGCAGGACGTGGATGTAATCTGGGACCTTGCCCCGCACGACATCTCGATCATGAACTACGTCATGCCGCTCAAGAACCTCATGGTCTCGGCCACCGGCTGCCACTACTACGGAGACAAGCTCATCGCCAAGGCCCTGTTGACGATCTACATGGAGCAGAACAAGACGGGCCATATCAACGTGAGCTGGGTTTCGCCGGTCAAGATCCGCCAGACGCTGATCGGAGGCACCTCGAAAATGATCCTCTATGACGACAACCAGCCCAGCGAAAAGATCAGGGTCTATGACAAAGGGGTGGACCTCTACGAAACCAAGGAGGCCCTCTATCACCTGAAGGTCCAGTACCGGGTGGGCGACATGCATGCCCCCAAGCTGAACGATCTGGAGGCCCTCTCCTTCGAGACCAAGCATTTCGTGGATTGCATCAGCCAGGGAAAAAAGCCCATGACCGACTGCGAGGCCGGTCTGGAAGTGGTGAAGATCCTGAGCGCATCCCGCAAATCGCTCCAGGGGAACGGGAGGCCGGTGGAGTTGAACTGAAGCATGGGTCCCATCGTGGGACTTATGCGACCTGTCCGGAGGCGCATGAAGAAGATCGCGGCCAGCGTCGAGCTGGGAAAAGACGTCGTCCTGAATGATTTCATCAATCTCTACGGGTGCAGGATCGGGGACGGCACCCGGATCGGTCCGTTCGTGGAAGTCCAGAAGAACGCGACCATAGGAAAGCGGTGCAAGATTCAGAGCCACACCTTCATCTGCGAGGGGGTCGTCATCGAAGACGAGGTATTCGTGGGGCACGGGGTGGTCTTCATCAACGACCGCTATCCGATGGCCACCACCGATACCGGCCTTCTTCAGGCGGATGCGGACTGGACGGTCATTGGGACAAGGGTCGAGAGAAGGGCATCGATCGGCTCCAATGCCACCATCCTCTGCGGCGTGACGGTCGGGGAAGGAGCGATTGTCGGGGCGGGAAGCGTGGTGGTCAGGGACGTCCCTGCGGGGGCCATCGTGGCCGGGAACCCGGCCAGGGTGATTCGGAAGCGGCGCAGTGCGAAGGTGGATTCCGATGGCCTGCAAGAGGCTGGAGCCGGCGGCCGGAGGCCATGAGACGTTCACCGCTTCCTGGTCGTCTCCGGAAGGGAAAAAGAGGATGGAACTGCGCATCGTGAACCCCCTGGAATTTCGCGGCTGGGATGAGGCCATCCTGCCCTACGAAAACCACTCGATCTTCCATACCACTTTCTGGGCCAGGGTCCTTGCGGAAGCTTATGGGTACAAGCCCGTATACTTCACCGCGCTCGAGGGCGAAAGACCGAAGGCGGTCATCCCCGTCATGGAAGTGAGGAGTTTCATCACCGGGACAAGGGGGGTGTCTTTGCCCTTCACGGATTCCTGTGAGCCGGTGGCCGAGGACGGCCGGAAGCTGAAGGATCTCCATGAGGCGGTGATCCGGCACGGCAAGCGCTCCGGCTGGAAAAGCCTGGAGTGGAGGGGCGGGGAAACGTTGTTCCCGAGCGAGAGGATCTCCTGCTGTTTTTATGAGCATACGATTGATCTATGCGCCGACGGGAGCGGTTTCGAGTCGGGCCTCAGGAGCAGCACGCGAAGGAATGTGAAGAAGGCGAAGAAGGAGGGAATCGAGGTCAAGGTGAGCCGGACCCCGGAAGCGGTCGAAACGTTCTATCGATTGAACTGCGTGACTCGAAGACACCATGGCCTCCCCCCTCAGCCCGTCCACTTCTTCAGGAAGATCCATGAGCACATCATCTCGAAGGACCAGGGCGTGGTGGCGCTCGCCTTTCACAGGAGCCGTGTGATCGCGGGCTGCGTCTATTTCTACTTCGGCCGGAGCGCCGTATACAAATTCGGCGCTTCGGACAGGAGCTATCAGGGGTTGAGGCCCAACAACCTGGTGATGTGGGAAGCGATCCGGTACCTTCGATCCAGGGGATTGGAGAAGCTGAGCCTGGGGAGAAGCGAGCCTGACAATCAGGGCCTTCTCCAGTTCAAGAGGGGCTGGAACGCGCGAGAGTCCTTCCTGAAGTACCACAGGCTCGACCTTCACCGGAATCGGTTCGTTCAAGCTCCGATCAAGACCGAAGGAGCGCTGACGAGGGTGTTCAGGGTCGCCCCCATTCCCCTGCTGCGGCTCATCGGCGCAGCACTCTACCGGCACGTGGGTTGAAAAGCCATGTCGAATCCTATCGCACTCGAGCGGTCTGCGGAGAGTCCAATGCGCGTGGAACAGATCCATCCGGGAGACGACCGGTGGGAGGAGTTCGTCCAGCGGCATCCCGACGGGTCCATCTTCCACAGCGGTTTGTGGGCGAGGCTCCTGATCACGACCTACGGCTATGTCCCCTGCTACTCGTGCATCACCGATCCCCTCGGGCGGATTGAAGCCGGTATGCCGGCCTTCCTGGTGAGAAGCATATTCACCGGGGCGAGGATGATCGGGGTGCCTTTCGCCGACTACTGCGACCCTCTGTTCGATGAACCGGAACAGTTCGAACTGCTCCTCGGGGCCGCGTTGCGGCAGGCCAAGGCCATGGATCTCGACTACGTGGAGTTTCGATCGAAAAACCGCATCGATGTTTTCAGCTCCCAGGCCGTGGCGGTCCTTCAGCGAGAGGACGACAATGTCGTCCACATTCTCGAACTGGCCCACGACCTGAATGCCGTGAGGAAGCGGTTCGAGACGCGGCAACTGGAAAGGAATATCAGGAAGGCTCTGAACAGCGACCTGGAGGTCTCTGCGTCCGGAGGCGAGCGGGACTTGAAGGCCTTCTATGAACTGGAAGTGATGACGAGGAAACGAAAGGGCTTGCCCCCCCAGCCCTACCGGTTTTTCAAGAACCTGTGGAATCTCTTTTCCGCCAATCAAAGCATCCATGTTCTCGTCGCCAGAGAGGGAGCTGAGCCGGTCTCCTCACTGCTGCTCGCGAACTACAAAGACACCATGCATTACCTCTACGGAGGGTCCAACCGAGACCGGCTGTCGAAGCGTCCCAACCACCTGCTGCTCTGGAAGGCCATCGAAATGACGCATGGTCTCAGGCTGCGATTCTTCGATTTCGGCCGGACGGGAAGGGACAACCCCGGGCTGCTGACCTTCAAGAAGAGCTGGGGATCCAAGGAAACGGGGGTCGCCCACTTCACGTATTCGAAGAGGAACAGGCCCCGTCTGCTCATGAACAGGACCAGAGGCATTCATGACTTTGCGCACAAGACCACGTCGATGCTGCCGTCCGGGCTTCTCAAGGTCGTGGGGGCCATGATCTACCGGCATCTGGGATGATCCTCGTTTCGCCCACCCTTTCGGTTCTCGGGTGGAGACTTCTTCAGAGAAGATCCGCCGAGAACTCACTGAGACACAGGGAAAACCGCCGCCTCTTTCTCGGTGTCTTCGCGTTTTCGAGACGGCATTCGGTTGCGGCCGTAAGGTCTGCTTCGGGAGGAGACGGCATTTGATCGGCGTCTGTGTGTGTGAAGAGGAAAAAGAGGCCGCGGCCGAATTTTTTGAGCTCTTCAAGACCCCTTGGGAGTTCTGCCGCGAGGGGGAGGAATATTCCGCGGTCCTGTCCACGGAAGCGGCCGTGCCCGCGCCCCACTCCAAGGTGGTCTTTCTCTACGGGAGCGAGGAGAGGGACTTCGACCGGGAGCACCGTCTCCGGGCCGAATCCGGGGAAGGATCCCTCCTCGCTTGCGGGGACCTTCGTCTGCCCCTTTACGGTGACTGCCGCACCTTCTCTTCCGAGCACGAGGCGCTTCTGAGGACCCATCCGACAGGGAGGGCCGTGGCGTTCTTCCTGGAGTCGGGCTCTCAAACGGTGTTCAGGGTCGGCTATGATCTGTTCAGGGAAATCCGACATCTGGTGACCTCGGGACAGCCTCCGAAATACGCAACCCGGCCCACCCTGGAGCTGCACATCTCCATGCTCCGGTCGTGGATCCTCAAGGCAGGCGTGCCTGTCATGGAGATTCCTCCCTCGCCCCCCGGGGCCGATTTCATGGTGTGCCTCACCCATGACGTGGACTTTGCGGGTATCCGGATGCACCGTTTCGATCGGACGGTCGGGGGATTTCTCTATCGAGCGCTGATCGGAAGCGTCATCGATCTCTGGAGGGGAAGGTGCGGATGGAAAAAGCTGGTCGCCAACTGGAGGGCCGTTCTCCTGCTCCCGGCCGTATATGCCGGAATCGCCGGGGATCTCTGGAACCGGCTGGAGGAGTATCTGGAGCTGGAGAGGGGACTGAAGTCCACCTTCTATCTCATCCCCTTCAAAGACAGACCGGGCACGGGAATGAACGGGCAGCCCCCCCGACAAAGGGGTTGCAGGTATGACATCTCCGACGTGAAGACATGGCCCGGCCGCATTCGCTCTCAGGCCGGGGAGGTGGGCCTGCACGGGATCGATGCCTGGAACGACACCGAGAAGGGAAAGGAAGAACTGGAGCGGATCCGCACGGGAGCAGGCGTATCGGAGGTGGGGGTCAGGATGCACTGGCTGTACATCGGCCCCCAGTCGTTCAGGAGGCTGGAAGAGGCCGGCTTTCTATACGACTCGACCTGGGGGTACAACGACGCCGTGGGATTCCGCGCAGGAACGGCCCAGGTCTACAGACCGCCTGGTGCGACCCGGCTGCTGGAGCTCCCCCTCGCCATTCAGGACACCGCCCTGTTTTACCGCGGCCGGATGGGTCTGGGAGAGGAGGAGGCCCTGGAACGGTGCAGGGAGGTGATCAGGCATTGCAGGCGATTCGGCGGAACGCTCGTCGTCAACTGGCATCACAGGAGCCTGGCCCCTGAGAGGCAGTGGGGCGGCTTCTACGGGAGACTCCTCGAGGAGATCCGTCGGGAGCGCGTGCTCTTCGTCACCGCGCGAGAGGCCGTTCAGTGGTTCCAATCGAGGCGCTCCGTCGTATTCGAAAGGGCGGGCGGTCGCGGGGCCGAGGTGCGGTTGAAGCGCCGTGAGAACGGAAAAGCGGGAAAGGCCGGCCTCGCCCTGCGGTTTTACCGTCCCGCCCCCGAAGAAGTCGAAGGCGAGCCGCTTCGGGCCGCAAGAGAGGTAACGCTCTAGCGGTATGAAGGGGAACAGGAGAAAACGGGTGCTCATGATCGCATACACGGACTACTTGGGCGACGCGCGCATCAAGAGGGAGGCGGGGACCCTGATGCAGACCTCCCGGTATGAGATCCGGGTGCTCACCCTCAAGGAGGGCAAAAAGAGACGGTCGTACGAGGAGGGCGGAGTGCAGGTGGACGAGCTCTCCATTCGAAAGTACGCAGGGAACAATCCCGTGGGGTATGTCTTCTCGTACCTCTATTTCATGCTCCTTTCCTTCGCCGCCTGTACGAAGCTTTTCTTCCGCGGAAAACTGGATATCGTCCACGTGCATAACATGCCCAATCTCCTCGTCTTCTGTGCGATCATTCCCAGGATCTTCGGGAAAAAGGTCATCCTCGATGTGCACGACTGCATACCGGAGATGTTCTCCATCAAGTTCAGGAAGCTGAACGCGCTGTTCTTCAAACTGCTCTGCTGGGAAGAGGTGATCTCCTGCGCCTTTGCAGAGCGGGTCATCTGCGTCAATCACGTCCAGCGCGACGTCCTGACCAAAAGGGGAATCCACCCGGCCAAACTGTTCGTGTCGATGAATGTCCCCGACCATCGGGTCTTCAAGAGACTGGACCCCTCGTTGCGGGAAGCCCGCCCCTCGGGCCGCTTCAACATGGTCTACCATGGCACCATCGCCAGAAGACTCGGCGTGGACCTGGCGATCCGGGCCGTGTCCGAACTGAAGGATCAGGCGCCGGGGATGGAGTTCCATTTCTGGGGGAGCGGCGAGTACCTGGAGGAGTGCCGGCGGCTTTCATGCGACCTGAATGTCGAGGAGCGGATCCACTACAACGGCGTGGTGAAGGTGGAAGCGCTGACCGAGGCGCTGGCGGGCATGAACCTCGGGATTGTTCCCAACCGAAAGAGCAGCGCAACCGAGGTGATGCTGCCGGTCAAGATGCTGGAATACATCATCATGGGGATCCCCGTGCTGGTCCCGAGACTGAAGGCCATTCAGTACTACTTTTCGGAGGACGAGGTCGGGTATTTCGAGCCGGACAATCTCGAGTCCTTGAAAAGCGCGATGCTGAAGGTGTACGGAGACGAGTCGCGCGGCAGAAGGATGGCCGAGAACGCCCAGCGCTTTCTGAACCGCTACGGCTGGGAAAAACAATCGGCGGATTTTGTCAACTTCTACCATTCCATGTAAGGAGCGCAAACGGTATGGGAGAGAAATCGGTCGGCTTCGCACTGGTGGGCTGCGGGAGCATTGCCAAGAAGCATGTGCACGTCATCCAGAACCTGTTGGAGGGGGCGAGGATCGTCGGCCTCTGCGACACGGTTTATGAGAGGGCGAAATCCCTGGGCGACAGGATGGGCGTCCCCGCATTCGCGAGCATCCGGGGCATGATGGAGAGCATCGGGGACAAGACGGACATCGTGAGCATCCTCACCCCCAGCGGGGTGCATCACCAGAACGTGCTCGATCTGGTGGAGTATCGAAAGCCGCTGGTGGTGGAAAAACCCATTGCCTTGAGGCTGGATGAGGCGGACGAGATCCTCAGGGCCTGCGACGCCCATCGCGTGAAGATCTTTGTCGTCCACCAGAACCGCTACAACCTTCCGGTGATCAAGGCCAGGGAGGCGGTGGAGAAGGGGAGGCTGGGGAAGATGGTGATGGGCACGGTGCGGCTGCGCTGGAAGCGGGACCAGGCTTACTACGATGCCGCGAACTGGCGCGGGACCTGGGCCTTCGACGGCGGTGTCTTCACCAACCAGGCGAGCCACCACATCGACATGCTGACGTGGTTCATGGGGGGCGTGGAGACCGTCAAGGCGGTAGGGATCACCCGGCTCGCCAAGATCGAGTGCGAGGATACGGGGGCCGCCATCCTGCGGTTCGACAACGGTGCCCTCGGGATTATTGAAGCCACCACCGCAACACGGCCCAGGGATCTGGAAGGCTCCATCAGCATCCTGGGGGAAAAGGGGACCATCGTCATCGGGGGGTTTTTCATGAACGAGCTGATCACGTGGGAATTCGAGGAGAAGCGGCCTGAGGACGACCGGGTCATGCAGCTCTACGGCAGGAACCCCGAGACATGGGGCTACAACCTGGGGGAGTACCTCAAGGGGGTCATCGACTCGATCCGGAACGGCAAGGCGGGGCTGGTGGACGGACTGGAGGGCAGGAAGTCCCTCGAGCTGATCAGCGCCATCTATGAATCCATGGAAACGGGGAATGAGATCTGTCTGAGATTCCATCCCAAAAAATGCAGGCTGGGGATGCCATGACCATCATGGAGGGATTCTGCAGGGTCTATCGAAACGTGGTTCTGGGGCGCGGTGCGGCCGTGGAGGAGTTCTGCATCCTCGGCGTCCCCCCCAGGGGAAGGGAGGAAGGAGAGCTGGAGACCGTCATCGGAGATTCCGCGCACCTTCGATCCCACACGGTCGTCTACGCCGGCAACCGGATCGGCAGGGATTTTCAGACCGGGAACAAGGTGAACATACGGGAGCTGAACGAGATCGGGGACCACGTGAGCATCGGCACGCTCTCGGTCATCGAGCACCACGTCCGCATCGGAAACCACGTTCGCATCCACAGTCAGGTCTTCGTGCCGGAATACTCCATTCTGGAAGAGGGCGCGTGGCTCGGGCCCAACGTGGTCCTCACGAATGCGAAGTATCCCATGTCTCCGGGCGCCAAGGAGGGCCTCAGAGGCCCGGTGATCATGGAGGGCGCGAAGATCGGCGCCAACGCCACGATCCTCCCGGGGGTCCTCATAGGACGAAACGCACTGGTGGGAGCGGGTTCCGTGGTGGTGAAGGATGTCCCGGAAAACGGGGTCGTCGCCGGGAACCCGGCCCGGCTGATCAAGAAGATTACGCAGCTACCCTATGCGGTTTGAACGAGCGCGAAGTGGCTCTATGGATCTAATGATCCCGGATCGAGCTTTCAGCCGTCAGCCAAGCAGTCCGGTCTTCGATCCTCTTCAGCCGGCCACGGACGGCCGATCGCCGATCGCCCGCATCACAAACTAACCCGAGGAGAGAAGGATGAAGAACATTGCATTCGTGGATTTGAGGAGACAGTACGAGGAGATCAAGCCGGAAATCGATCGCGCCATGGAGGAAGTCCTCCTGAAGACCGCCTTTGTCGGCGGTCCACACCTGAAGGGCTTCGAGGAGGCCTTTGCGGCGTTCTGCGGCGTGGAGCATTGCATCGGCGTGGGCAACGGGACGGACGCCCTTTTTCTTGCGCTGAAAACGCTGGGCATCGGTCCGGGAGACGAGGTGATCACGGTCGCCAACAGCTTCATCGCCACTTCCGAGGCGATTACCATGACCGGGGCCAGGGTGGTCTTCGTCGACATCCACCCCCGCACCTACAACATCGACGTGTCGAGGATCGAAGAGAAGATCACCTCGAAAACGAAGGCCCTCATCCCGGTTCACCTCTACGGTCAGCCCGCCGACATGGATCCGATCCTCGAAATCGCCCGGAAGCACCACCTGAGGGTCGTGGAGGACGCGGCCCAGGCCCATGGCGCCATGTACAAGGGGCGGAAGGTCGGCTCCATGGGGGACATGGCATGCTTCAGCTTCTATCCCGGTAAGAATCTCGGGGCCTACGGAGACGGAGGGGCGATCGTCACCCGGAACGAGGCGTGGGCCGTGAGGGCAAGGATGCTCGCGAACCACGGCAGGGTTGAAAAATACGATCATGACCTGGAAGGGGTGAACAGCAGGCTGGACGGCCTGCAGGCGGCGATCCTGAGGGTCAAGCTGGCACACCTCGAGGAGTGGAACGAGCTTCGGAGGAGGAATGCCCGCCTCTACGGCGAGCACCTCGAGGGGAGCGGGTTCACTACCCCTTTTGAAATGGAAGAGGTCAGGCCGGTTTACCACCTCTACGTGATCAGGGGCCGGAGCGGCATGCGGGAGAAGCTTCAGGATCACCTGAAGAACAGGGGGATCGCCACGGGCGTGCACTACCCCATCGCCCTTCCCAACCTGAAGGCCTACCAATACCTGGGGCATCGCGAATCGGATTTCCCGGAGGCGACGGCCGCCTCCCGTGAGATCATCTCGCTGCCCATGTTTCCGGAGCTCGTACGATCCGAGATCGAGTACGTGGCCGAGGCGATCAAGGAATTCAGAATGTAGAGTCAGACAGGATCACAGGATGTACGGGATCTAATTCAAGGAAGGCAAACACATCTCTTTATGCGTAATCGGGTACCCAGAATGCACCAACAGGAGTATTTGGGGTGCCGGTCGGTGAAGAGAAGAGTCAAACGCTTCATACCGGAAACCGGAGTTCCCCGGGATAACCGGCCGGCTTCCATGTCTCTTAAATGTCATCCTGTTCATCCTGTTCATCCTGTCAACGTCTCAATCTCCTCCTCCCGGGTGTGCACCTTATGAACGATCTCTCCTATGTCCTGATCACCCCCGCCCGCAATGAGGCGGATCATATCGGCAACACCATCGAGTCGGTGATCGGTCAGACCAGGCTTCCGGCAAGGTGGATCATCGTGAGCGACGGATCCACGGACGGGACGGACGACGTCATACGGGAATATGGCCGCCGGCAGGAGTGGATCGGTTTCGTCCGGATGGACGAGCACAGGGACCGGCAGTTCGCAGCAAAGGTGCAGGCCTTCAATGCGGGCTACAAGGCCCTCGGGGAAACGCCTTACGACATCATCGGAAACCTGGACGCGGATATCACCTTTGGCCGGGGATACTTCCAGTTCCTGATGGGGAAGTTCGAGGCGGACCCGATGCTCGGGGTTGCAGGGACGCCTTTTGTCGATGACGGGGTTCAATATGACTACCGGTTCACGAACATCGAACACGTCTCCGGCGCCTGCCAGATGTTCAGGCGGGAGTGCTTCGAGCAGATCGGGGGATATGTGCCGATCAAGGGCGGCGGGATCGACTGGACGGCCGTGACCACGGCCAGGATGAAGGGGTGGAGGACCCGAACCTTCACGGAGGAGGTCTGTTACCACCACAGGAAGATCGGCACCGGGAACGGGACCTCCATGGGTGCTTGGTTCAGACAGGGCAGAAAGGACTATTTCCTGGGCGGGCATCCGCTCTGGCAGTTCTTCAGGATGCTCTATCAGATGAAACGAAGGCCTTATGGCATTGGGGGTCTCCTGATCTTTGCAGGATATCTCTGGGCGGGCCTCACCGGAACCGAGCGGCCCATCGGCCGGGACCTCATGGCATTTCACCGAAGAGAGCAGATGAGCCGCCTGAAAAGGTTCTGGAATGCAACCGGAAGATAGGAAGGAAGAGATGAATACGAATACCGTGACGCTACAGAGGGAAAAGGTCTTTGAGGGTCTGAAAAGGGTGGAGAGGTGGGTGGAGGCCCGCGATTACAAGGGGTACGAGCCTTTCGACGGGTTGTCATCGATCGTGAGGCCGCTGACCTTCGGAAGCCTCTTTCTGGACAGGATCCTGATGCAGGCGGTCAGGCAGAGTCCCTTCAACCTCCGCCCCCTGCTGGGCATCAAACCGCTGGATTCCACCATTGGACGGGGGTACATGGCCTGGGGGTATCTCCTCATGCTCAAGACGACCGGGGATCCGGAATATGCATCGAAGGCCCGCGGGTGTTTCGATTGGCTGATGGAAAACAAATCTCCCGGATACCCCGATTACAGCTGGGGAAAGCATTTCGATTTTGCAAGCCGCGGGGGGCGGTACCCCAAGTTCGAGCCGATCACGGTGTGGACCAGTCTGATCGGGATGGCCTTTCTGGACGCCTACGAAATCATGGGGGAAGAGGAATATCTGGAGGTTGCGGAGAGCATCTGCAGGTGGATCCTCCAACTCGGGAGGAACAGTACCGAATACGGTACCTGCCTGAGTTACACGGGATCGGGCAACGGGGTCTCCACGATCCACAACCACAGCGTTCTCGCCGCGGCCGTGCTGGCCCGAACGTCAAGACACACGTCGAAGAAGTACCTCAAGATCGCCAGGAACATCATCCGATTCACCTGTGGATGCCAGCTCCCCCATGGGGGATGGTACTACGGAGAGGAACCGATATTCCGCTGGATCGACAATTTCCACACCGGCTACGTCCTGGACAGCCTGAAATACTACATGGAAGCCACCGGGGACGAGGAGTTCAAGGAGAACATGACCCGGGGGCTGGAGTTCTACAAGAGGAGCTTCTTCGAACCGAGCGGCAGGCCCAAGTACTACTATGACCGGGTCTTCCCCGTAGACAGCCAGTGCGCTTCCCAGGCGATCGACACCCTGGCCAAGTTCGGCGATTCGGACCCGGCCGCCCTGGCCCTTTCCTCCCGGGTCGCCGCTTGGATGATGGAAAACATGCAGGACCCGGAGGGCTTCTTCTACTACAGACAGTATCCCCTGCTCAAGGCCAAGACGCCCATGCTCCATTGGGCCCAGGCCACCATGTACAAGGGGCTTGCGCTGCTGTACGGGAAGCTCTGAACGCGCACCGGATCACCATGACCCATGACCTCGACCATATCTGTGTCTGTATCTGCACCTACCTGAGACCGGCACTGCTCCTGCGTCTCCTGGAGAAGCTGGAGGACCAGGTGACGCGGGGCTCGTTCACGTTCTCGGCGGTCGTGGTGGACAACGACGTCCATCGTTCCGCTCAGGCCGTGGTCGACGGGTTCAAGGGGCGATCGGGTTTGGCCGTGGAGTACTACGTCGAGCCCGTTCGGAACATCTCCCTTGCCCGGAACAAGGCGGTGGCCATGTCCAGAGGCAAGTATCTCGCGTTCATCGACGACGACGAATTCCCCGAAAGGACCTGGCTCTGCCTTTTGCGGGACACATGCCTCCGCACGGGGGGAGAGTGCGTCCTGGGCCCGGTAGAGCCCTTCTACGAAACCAGGCCGCCGGCCTGGGTCGTCAAAGGGAGACTGTGCGAGAGGGAGCATTTTGAAACCGGTACGGTGATCCGGAGGACGGAACACACGAGGACGGGCAATGTCCTGCTGTTGAGGGAGGTCTGTCTCGAAAAGGAAGGCCCCTTCGAACCGAGCCTCGGAAGGAGCGGCGGAGAGGACTACGAGTTCTTCCGCTGGATGCTGAACAGGGGCTATACCATCACCTGGTGCAACGAGGCCCCCGTCTATGAGAGCGTGCCTCCGGAGAGGATGAGAAGAAGCTACTTTCTGAAGCGGGGCCTCCTGAGGGGAGGGTTGAACGCGAGAGAAGGAAAGGTGATCAGTGGAAGGACCCTGAGATCGCTGGTCGCGGTCGGCCTGTACTGCGCCGCGCTGCCTCTCCTCGCGTTCCTGGGGCAACACCTGGTGATGAAGTACCTGATCAAGTCATGCGACCATGCGGGAAAGCTGCTGGGGCTGTGCGGCATTGAACTCGTGAAGGAGAGGACATTTTGAATTCCCCATTCGCAGGAGTCGCCTCCAATCTGAAGCGGGAAAGCGAATCGCTCCCCGAAGATCGGGAACCGGAGCGAAAGGCTGAGCTGGTGATCATCAATGCAGACGATCTCGGAAAGGACGAACTCTCCACCCGCTGCATCCTGAAGTGCCGCCGGCGCGGAAGAGTCTCGTCCGTGAGCGCCATGGTCTTCATGCGGAGCTCCGAAAGGGCTGCGGACGCGGCCCTCGAGGCCGGTATGGATGTAGGGCTGCACCTGAATTTCACGCAGCCGTTGAGCGGCCTGATGAACCAGCCGCTGCTCGAGCGCTATCACCAATCCGTCGCGGCCTTCCTCCGCGTGACGAAACGCTGTTTCATCTACAACCCCATGTTGCGGCGACAGTTCGAATATGTCTGCCGCGCCCAGTTCCAGGAATTCCTCCGGCTGTACGGGACGGAGCCCTCCCATGTGGACGGCCACGAGCACATGCATCTGTGCGCGAACATGATCATGGACAGGGTCATCCCCCGGGAGTACCCGGTTCGAAGGTCCTTCCATTTTTTCCAGGAGGAGAAGAGCCTTCTCACCCGGCTCTATCGCCGGTCCCTGAACGGGTGGGTGAGCCGGAATTTCGTCTCCACCGACTTCTTCTTCGACCTCGAACCCATGATCGAAGATCGGCTTCTGCGGATCCTCGCCCTCAGCAGGACCTCGACGGTGGAGTTGATGGTCCACCCCGAGAGGAAGTCCCAACTGGACTATCTCCTCAGTGACCGATTCCGTTCCTTTCTGGGGAGGGTGAGCGCGGGCACGTGGAAAGACCTGATCCCCCGCCGGGGAGAGGGGAGATCGCCGTTTCGGAACAGCGGCGGAAGGTGACGGCCATGATGATCGAAAACGTTCCCGTCCTGGTTACAGGCAAGCTCGTGAGAACGGCGCGGCTGGAGAACGAGTGGCTGGACAGTGTGGCCGAGCCGGAGAGATTCATCCGGCGTCTGGTTGAAACCCGCTCAGGGGCCGACTGTCTCACCTTCCGGCAGAAGGTGGGGGAAACCGACGCGAGGTTTCCCTATCCGACCGAGTGGGAGTCTCTCGCGGTCATCCCGGTGTCGGGTTACGAGCACTGGCTCAATCACCAGATCAACAGCGGGGCCAAACGGGCGGTCAAGAAGGCGGCCAACAAGGGGGTAGAGGTCAAGACCGTGACCCTCCATGAATCTTTCGTGGAAGGGGTCACGCGGATCATCAACGAGACACCGATCCGCCAGGGGAGGCCCTACATCCACTACGGGAAAGGCCCGGATTTCGTCAGGGAAGAGTTTTCGCGGGATCCGGACCGCTGCACCCTGATCGGCGCTTACCTGAAGGGAGAACTCATCGGGTTCATCCAGCTGGGGCATGGGGACGGATGGGTGGTGCCCTTCGGCATGATTTCCCTTGTCCGGCACCGGGACAAGTCGCCGCAGAACGCCATGCTGGCCAAGACCGTGGAACTCTGCGCGGAAAGAAAGATCCGGTACGTCCTGTACGGCTTCTGGAGCGCCGGAGGACTCGGGGATTTCAAGAGGAACAACGGGTGCGTGGAGATGAAGGTGCCCAGGTACTATGTGCCCTTGTCGGTCCAGGGCAGAGTCGCCTGCCGGTTCAAGCTGTACAAGGGGATACGAACGCTCATGCCCGCGGGGATGCGGGAACACGCGCTGGGGCTAAGGCGAAGGTGGTATGCGATGAGGTTTGGATCGGTGAAGGAGTAGCATCATGCCCGGGATCGTCGGATTCATCAGCACGCTGCCGCATGAGCGTTGCCGGGAACGGCTGGAGGCGATGGTCGGGGCCATGACCCGGGAGCCGTTCTACAGAAGCGGCACCTACGTCCACGACGGGCTCGGGGTGTACGCAGGATGGGTCTGCCACCCGGGTTCTTTCTCAGATTGCATGCCGGTCATGAACGAGAAAAGGGACATCCTCATGATTGTCTCGGGAGAGAACTTCAGCGACCCCGGCACCGTGAGTCGCCTGAGATCCATGGGACACCGCTGCGGCGACGAGGACGCCCGCTACCTGGTGCACCTCTATGAAGAGAATCCGAAAGGCTTCTACAGGGAGCTCAACGGGTGGCTGAATGGCCTGGTGGTCGACCTGCGGGAACCCCGGGTGACCCTCTTCAACGACCGTCTCGGTGTCCATCGGCTCTACGTGTACCAGAACCGCGAGGCGTTCTTTTTCTCCTCCGAGGCCAAGTCCCTGCTCAGGGTCTTGCCGGAGACCCGGGAAATCGACCCGAGGGGCCTGGGGGAATATCTCAGCTGCGGCTGCGTACTGGAGAACCGGTCTCTGTACAGGAACGTGACGGTCCTTCCCGCAGGGTCCGCCTGGTCCTGCCGGGGGACGGATCGCTGGGAGAGGGCGCAGTACTTCAGCCCCGACGAGTGGGAGAGCCTGGCGCCTTTCGGCCGGGAGGAATTCCGGTCGCAGCTGCGGGATACACTGGGCCGGATCGTTCCCCGGTATCTCCTGGGAAGACTCCCGGTGGGAATCTCCCTGACGGGGGGATTGGATTCGCGCCTCGTGATGGCCTTTCTGAACGGAGACTCGGGTTCCGTCCCCTGCTATACCTTCGGCGGTGACGGTTGCGACAGCCTCGACGTGAAGATCGGCCGCAAGGTGGCGGAGGAGTGCGGGCACGCGCACACGGTGCTCAGGCTGGGTGCGGATTTCCTCCGGCGGTTTCCCGAACAGGTCCAGAGAACGGTCTACATCTCGGACGGAGCACTGGACGCATGCGGGTCCTATGAGCTCTACCTGAACGCGAAGGCGCGCGAGATCGCACCCGTGAGGGTCACGGGGAACTGGGGGAGCGAGCTTCTCCGCGGGGCAAGGGCCTTCAAGGCGGGGCTGCCTTACCGGAAGGTCTTCGACCCGGACTTCTACCGCCATGTCGAGGAGGCCACGCGGACCTTCGCCAGGGTGAGCAGCGTTCAGGATCCGACCTTTTCGCTCTTCATCCAGGCGCCGTGGCAGGGAGCGGGCCGACTGGCCGTGGAGCAGTCCCAACTCATCCAGCGCACGCCCTATATGGACAAGGAGTTCGTCCGGCTCGTCTACCGGGCGCAGAGGGAGGATCGAACATCGGACCAAATCTCTCTGCGGCTCCTGGGGGATGCCCATCCCGGGCTTCTCGGGATCCGAACCGACCGAGGCGCCGGCGGCCGTCCCGGGCAACCCATTTCCCTCCTTCTGCGCCTGTTCCATGAGGCCGCATTCAAGGCCGAGTACTACTGCGACCACGGAATGCCGCGTTGGCTCTCCCGATGGGACCGGGCCCTCAGTCGCCTGCACTACGAGCGGCTGTTTCTCGGGCGGCACAAGTTCATGCACTTCCGGCGCTGGCTTCGTTCCGAGCTGGCGGGCTATGTCCGGGAGATCGTCCTGGACGGCCGCACCCTGTCCAGACCGTTTCTGAACGCACGCCACGTGGAAGAGATGGTCCGCAGGCACCTCCGGGGCGAAGAAAACTACCTCTATGAGATCGACAAGATCATGACGGTGGAATGGGTCCACAGGCTTTTCCTGGATGGGTGATCCTTCGCATATCCGAAAGAAACCTCAATCCCTTTCTTGTGGTCTTGGTCTCTTCGCGGCGAGATTTGATTGCGGCCGCAAAGGCCTGCATCAGGAGCGACTATGTCCAGATCCATTGCGTTATGGCTGTGTGTCGGTTTTGTCCTGTTCCTTTTCATCCAGGACCATCGGGCGAAGAAAAAGGCCTCCTTCGCCCGCTGGCTGGTCCTGGTCTATGTGATCATCATCTCTTCCAGAGCGGTCTCCCTCTGGTTCAACCTGGGGGTCGAGGTCCGGTCGCCGGACGACTATCTGGAAGGAAGCCCGGTAGACAGGAACATCTACATCGGGTTTCTCTTGCTGGGGCTTGTCCTGCTCCTCAGGAGAAAGGTGAACTGGGAATGGATATGGCAGAACAACAAATGGATCTTCATCTTTTTCCTCTTTGCCGGGGTCAGCGTGCTCTGGTCCGACTACACCCTGGTCTCCTTCAAGAGGTGGATCAAGGCCGTTGGGTTGCTCGTCATGGTCATGCTGGTGCTCACCGAGGATGATCCGGTCGAGGCCCTGCGATGGGTGTTCAGAAAGACCGCCCTGGTGCTCCTTCCCTTTTCCATCCTCCTCATCAAGTACTACCCGGAATTCGGCCGGTCGTACTCTCTTGCCGGGGGCCAGATGTACACGGGCGTGACCGGGAACAAAAACATGCTGGGGGCCCTCTGCTTCATCGCCGGGGTCTTTTTCGTGTGGGATCTGCTTGCGCTCAGGAGGGGGAGCGTTGAGGGGGGACGCAGGACCGCATGGATCGACATCCTGATGCTTCTCATGATCGGCTACCTTTTTCAGAAGGCAAACAGCGCCACTTCCCTTGTCTGCTTCGTCCTCGGCGTCGGCATCCTGGTCTTCCTGGAGATGCCGGGCGTGAAGAAAAATGTCGGCCACTTCGGGGTCTACGTGGTCGTCTCCCTGCTGGTGTTCGGCGCCCTCGACGTCCTCTTCGGGCTGGGCGAGGCCATCGTGAGCGGATTGGGACGGGACATGACCCTGACCGGGAGGGTGGAGATCTGGGATGAGGTCATCAAGATGGCCGAGAATTCGGTCGTGGGGAGCGGATACGAGAGCTTCTGGCTGGGAGACCGGGCGCAGCGCATGTGGGATATCTACTCGTGGGGCATCAATCAGGCTCATAACGGCTACATCGAAATGTATCTCAATCTCGGGATCATCGGGCTGGTGATGCTCATCCTGCTGATGTTGACCAGCTACAAGAACGTCCTGCTGACACTGATGTCCGATCATACCATGGGCAGCCTGAGGATGGCCCTGCTCCTCACGACGCTGCTCTACAACTTCGCCGAGGCCGCCTTCAGGATCGGGCTGGTCTGGTTCATCTTCTTCCTGAGCTGCCTGGATTACAGAGCCGCGCCCGCGGAGAAGGTTCGGCCCAGGCTGAAGGCGGTGAAAAGGATCCCGACCGGCAGAGCGCCGCGGGCGGCGGCAGACAGGGGCTAGTGGGGTGCGTCCAGCGCTTCTTCCCGTTTCCATGGATGGCCGGAGCGGAGGGGCTGTATCGGTCCTCATCAAGGACCGGCGTGCTGGAGCGATGAAGGCTTGGAGTGGCCGAAGGATGCCCGGGGCATGAACAGAGAAGATCATTTCCGAACGCCCACGCCCGAGGACCTGAGGAGCAGAACCGTTGCCGGGGCGGCCGTTACCCTCACCGCCCAGATCGTCGGGAACATCACCCAGCTCATCGGGAGCGTTGTCCTGGCACGCATCCTGAGCCCCAATGACTTCGGGCTCGTGCTCATGGTCGCTGCGTTCAGCGGTCTCCTGATGAACTTCGGTGTGAACGGTTTTACAGAGGCCGTGATCCAGCAACCGGCTCTTCAGCACCGGCAGGTCAACAGCCTTTTCTGGATCAACGCAGCCTGCAGTTCCTCTTTGACCGTGGTCTTCATGGCCCTGGGGCCGGTGATCGCCCGGTTTTACGGAGAGCCCGACCTGATCCCGATCACCGTGATCATGGCCTTTTCGATCCTCTTCGGGGGGCTCTCCACGCAGCACATGGCCCTTCTCAAGAGGAGGATGAGGTTTCATTCCGCCGTCGGGAACGAGGTGACTGCGTGGGTGCTCAGCTATGTTCTGGCCGTTGTCCTCGCGCTGAGCGGGTTCGGCTACTGGTCCCTGGTGGCAAGACAGGTGGCCTTTACGGTGGCCCTGTGCGCGGGCGGGTGGATCCTCTGCGGCTGGCGCCCGGGATTTCCGTCCTGGGGCGGCGAGGTCGGCGGCATGGTGAGATTCGCGTTGAGCACCTACGGCACCTTCATCATGGCCTATTTCGAAAGGAACCTCGACAAGGTCCTGATCGGGAGGTTTCAGGGGACAAGATGGCTCGGGAGCTATGAGCGGGCCTATACCCTCTTCTCCATACCGGCGGGGCAGCTCACCATCCCCCTGACGAACGTGTCCATCGCGGCGTTGAGCCGTCTTCGGGGGGACCCCCTTCGATACCGTCAGGCCTTCCTCAGGGCCGTTTCCCTGGTGGCGTTCCTGGGCATGCCCGCCGGGGCCATTCTGACCGTGGTGGGGTACGACATGATCCTTCTCCTGCTCGGCCCGAAATGGGAGCAGGCGGGGGTCATCTTCACGATCTTCGCGCCCGCTGCAGGCCTGTACATGGTAAGCTCCACGCAGGGTTGGCTGCATTTGTCGCTGGGGAAGGCCAACCGCTGGTTCCGCTGGTCCATGGTCGCATTTCTGATCACCTCGATCCTGTTCGTCGCCGGCCTGTCCTACGGTGCGACGGGCGTGGCCGTGGGCCGCTTGGTCGCCATTCACCTCCTGGCCGTACCCGGCCTATGGTATGCGGGAAGACCGATCCATCTGAAGATCCGATCCGTGATCGCTGTGACGTGGAAGTACTATGTATCCTCTGCATTCGCCGGCCTCCTGACATGGGCCGTCCTCCAGAACCTGGCCCCATCGGGAGGAACCTGGGAACTCCATGCCTTGCGCCTTCTCCTGGGGTCCACCATCTGCCTGGCCCTCTACCTGGCGTCGACGATTGCGCTGCATCAGGGCCTGAAGCCGATCGTCGACTTCCTTTTGATCCTGCGGGAATCCTGGAGCGGACTGCGACTGCAGAGGCAGGCATGAAGGGGCAAGAGGGAAAAGGGGATCACCGCTGAGACGCGGTGCACCATGAGCCTCTCTGTACCAAGAAAGGCAAACCAATCTCCTGCGCGCCAGCGCGCTGCTTGAAGAGGGTCCGAATGAATCGATGGATGGCAATGACGGGTTTGGCTGTTGGCCTGTGTCTCATGGCCGGCCTGGAGGGTGAATGTGCAGTCCATTCCGCAACCACGCCTTCGCAGCAGGATGTCCAGGAGGCCGTGAACAGGGCCGGGGACGGAGACACGGTCGTGGTCCCGGCCGGAGAGTCCACCTGGGCCTCCGAGGTGGTGGTGCCGGGATCGAAGAGCCTGATTCTCCTGGGCGCCGGCATCGGAGCAACGGTGATCACGGGTCCGAACCCCTTCTGGATCGACGGGCGGGAGGGGAAGCGGTTCCGGTTGAGCGGGTTTACGATCAGGGGCACGGGGGTAGGATGGAAACCCCGGATCCGCATCACCGGCACTTCCAAAGCGTTCCGGATCGACCACATCCAATTCGAGGGTGATCTCGACAACTGGGGAATCGGCGTGGACGGGTTTACCTATGGCGTCATCGATCATTGCCGTTTCGTCGGCGCGAGCCCGGGCCAGTCCGTTTACGTGTTCGACACCACGGCTCGCTCCGGTATGGACTCCTGGAACCGGCCCTTGTCCCTGGGGAGCGGCCAGGCCGTCTACGTGGAGGACTGTGATTTCGATTTCGCCCTGTACGCCCCGGGAAAACCGAGCATCGACAGCAGGAGCGGCGGCCGCTACGTGTTCCGCCACAACCGGGTCCGGAACCAGGATGCGGGCCACCATGATGCCGAGACGCAGTACCAGCGCGGGACCTTCAGCTGGGAGCTTTATGAGAACACGTTCGAGTACGACCAGCCGCTTTGGGCATCGCTGAACATGAGAGGGGGGACGGGGGTGCTTTTCAACAACAGGTTCTCCGCTCCCGCGTTCACGTCGGGGACGCCGCTGTACCTCACCTCCTACCGCTCCCTCGATCAGGGACATGGGGTGCCCTGGTATGAGGCCTGTGACCCGGTGCGAGACTACATGTGCGAAGACTGCAGGAGCAATTGCGTGTCCGACCAGGACTGTTCTCCCGGTGTTTCCTGCGTCCAGATCGACGGCCACGAGGACGATACCGGGTACCCTTGCCGTGATCAGGTCGGGCGGACCAGCGACGGGGACGGAGACTCCATTCAGGACAGGGCGCCCGCCTACGAGTGGAACAACACGAACCTCGAGGGCACCGTTGAATACGACTGGTATGTCCCCGAGGGAGCCAGGCAGCATATCCAGGAAACCAGGGACTTTGTCCAGAACACCCCGATGCCGGGCTACGTGCCGTACCCGTACCCTCATCCCCTTCAGGCCCCGGAGGCGATGGCCTCGCCGGCCGCTCCATCCGGTTTGAAGGTGCGCCGTTTGAAGTAGAGATCCGGAGGCCGGGTTGCGCGATGGGATGGAAGGAGGTGAACGTGAGCTGTTTCAGACTTCTCGTGGCGGCGGGCGGGCTGTTCCTCTTCACCTTCGTCGCGGAGGGACGTGCTGCCGTGATAGCCGCAAAGAGTCTCTCGCCGGCGGATGTCCAGTCCGCGGTCGACAAGGCGGGCGACGGCGACACGGTCACGATCCCGGCCGGGAGCGCAACATGGTCCTCCACGGTCCACATCAGGAACAAGGCCGTCCGCGTGATCGGCGCAGGCATGGGGAAGAGTGTCATTACCTGCAACCAGAGGAACGGTTTCAACGTCGACGGGGTCGACGGGAAGTTCTTCCGCATCAGCGGCATGACCCTGCGAGGCTCGCCCGGGGGAAACGGGTACAACAGCTTTATCATCAGGATATTCGGGACCGCCAAGGCATGGAGGATCGATCACATCCACTTTGACGCCACGTCGGGCGGTGCGGGGATGGTCGGCGTGGACGGCTACACCTACGGGGTGGTCGACCACTGCCGCGTCACCGGTCCCGAGCCCCGCCACTGGTTTGTGCGGCCTTTTGAGAACACATTCTGCCCTCCTTATGACTCCGGCTCCCATGCCTGGAGGCGGCCCCTTTCCCTCGGCACGGAAAAGGCCGTGTACATCGAATCCAACGAGATCCGATACGGCCGATTCGTCCAGGGACACACCAGTCCGGTCTGGGACGCGCGCTCCGGGGCGAGATACGTCGTCAGGCACAACACCATCCGGAACGGGTTCGCAGGGCACCATGGCGCAGAGTCTCGCCACGCCCGGGGCACCTTTTCGTGGGAGATCTACAACAACACCTTCGAGTACGACAACCCCGTCTGGGTCGCCTTGAACCTGCGGGGCGGCTCGGGGGTCCTTCACCACAACAAGTTCCTGTTCCACCGAAACAACAGCGGCTCCCCCTTCATCATCGGCGAGTATCGCTCCGGCGGTCAAGGCTCCGGGCCGCCGTGGCAGAACTCATGCGATTCCGAGCCCGAGTACATCTGCTCGGTGTTCAAGGGGGACACCAACCCCCTTTGCGCCACCGGAAGATGCCCGCCTGGAATGGGCGTTCCCATCCAGATCGACGGCAACATCGATGGGACCGGTTACCCTTGTCGAGACCAGATCGGTTTCACCTACAACGGCCGCGATGATCTCATCCAGGCCTCCGCTCCCGTTTATGAGTGGAACAATGTCTGTATCGAAGGTTGTACCGGCGCCGGCGGCGCCGACCCCGACTTTGTGGTCCACTCCGGGACGGGCGTGCATCTCCGAGAGGGCAGAGACTTCTTCAACGACACCCCGAAACCGGGGTATGGACCTTACGCCTATCCGCATCCGCTCACCCTGGATTGAAGGGATCGCGGGACCGGAAGACAGCGGGAATTTCCGCGCCTGAAGACAAGATTCGACACCAAGACACCGGGAGACGAAGGGACAAGGGAACTCCTTGTTTGCATTTTATTGAACAGAATGGCTCTTTCCGGATACGCTCGTTTTCGGCCGTGGTCCTGCCGATTCGAAAGACCATGAAATCCCTGAACATTCGCAACCCTCAAGAGTGGTATGCATCTTGCTACCCCGCTGGATGCCTTGTGAAAACCCGTTGCATCGGTTCCTTCGAAGAACCACCGTCGGCGGGTCTGGAGCAGGTCGGTCCCTCGTATACGGGGCATATCAGCAAGGAGGGTTGTAATGAGTATTTTCAGAGTTCTGTTTCTGGCGGGTGGTTTGTTTCTACTCACCTTGAGCACAGAGGGGAATTGTGCGACGATCGCCGCAAAAAGCCCCTCTCAAGCGGACGTACAGGCGGCCATCCAAAGCGCTGCCGAAGGCGATACGGTTTCGGTTCCTGCCGGCAGCGCATCCTGGTCAGGGATTACCGTCGGCAGCAAAGCATTGACCATCCAGGGCGCCGGCATCGGAGCGACGGTCGTCACGGCCTCCCGCGCCTTCAGCTTGATCGGCGTGGAGGGGAAATCTGTTCGCATCAGCGGTTTCACCATGAGGGGAGGCGGCTCCACCGTCATTCATGTCAGCGGGACCTCCAAGACCTTCCGGATCGACCACATCCGTTTTGAAGGCATTGCCGGGAAGGCGATCGAGGTCAACGGCTATTCTTACGGCGTGATCGACCATTGTCAGTTCGTGGGCCCCAGTGTGTTCGTGGGCGTTCACGTGTTCGACACCACCTCCAACGGCGGCGTGGCCTCCTGGAACCGGCCGCTGACCCTGGGCAGCGACAAGGCCGTCTACATCGAGGACTGCCTGTTCGACTTCGGCACCTATGGTGCGGGCGTCCCCAGCGTCGACAGCAGGACCGGCGGACGGTATGTGTTCCGCTACAACAAGGTCCGGAACCAGTCGATGGGACACCACGATGCGGAAACACAGAACCAGCGCGGGACCTTCAGCTGGGAGGTGTACGGGAACGTCTTCGAGTACAGCCAGCCCCTGTGGACCGCCATCTACATGAGAGGCGGAACGGGCGTCATCTTCGACAACAAGTTCAGCGGGAGCTTCAGCATGGGGACACCTCTGTACATGACCGCGTACCGCTCCTCCAGCGCAGGCCACGGGGCACCCTGGTATCCGCCGTGCGACGGGACGCGGGACTACATGTGGTCGGACGTGAGCGACAACTGCACGACCCCGGGGCAGAAGAACGGCAACGGCGCGGTGTGCATACAGATCGACGGTCACCTGGATTCGACCGGCTATCCCTGCAGAGACCAGCTCGGGCGGACCTATGACGCGGACGGCGACGGGGTCCAGGACCTCAGTCCCTCCTACGAGTGGAACAACACCAGCACGGCCGGGGACGTGGAATATGACTGGAACGTCCCCTCCAACGTCGGCCACCATCTGAAGCTTGGAAGGGATTACTTTGCGGACGCCCCGAAGCCCGGTTATACCCCTTTGACCTATCCCCATCCGCTGGTGAAGGGCGGTGGAAGTCTCCCCGCTCCGGAGGTGCCCTCGGCTCCATCGGGACTTCGGATCCAGTAGACCCCCCGGCGACCACAGACACCCGAGTTCCATCTCCCACGGTTCCCCGACCCCGGTCCGCCTCGACGGATGGGGCCGGGGAAACCTGCCCATGGCCGGCCCTGCGCCGTTTCGAATCCAACCACGTGCCGCTCCAGAAATCGATCGGGTCGATCACCGCGCGCGGACAGGTCTGCCGGGACCGGTGAGGGAGAAAACCGCTCGGCGGACCGAGAGGAGCAAGGATGAGGCAAGCTCTTTTCCTGTTGGTTTCTGCAATCGGAGTGGTCCTGTACAGGGATTCGGTGACGGAACTCGCATTCCTGTTCTTCCGGAGCGAACTCCACCAGCACATCCCCCTGATTCCGCTGATCAGCGGTTACTTTCTCCTGGTGAATCGGAGCCGGATCCGGCTCCACCAGGGATGGAATCCCTGGACCGGCCTGGTGACGGTCGCCGCCGGGGGCCTGGTCTGGGGAGCGGCGGAGTTCTTCTCTCCCGGCGTGGCGCGGGGCGATCATCTCTCAGCCAAGATGGCCGGATTGGTTTTATGGGTCTTGGGGGCTTTTGTGCTCGCCTACGGGTTGAAGTCGTTGAGGGAGGGCCTCTTCCCCATGTTGTTTCTGGCTTTCATCATCCCGGTCCCCGGTTTCATCCTGGATCCTTCGGTTTCATTCCTGCAGACCACGTCGGCGACCGCGGCCGATTTCATCTTCCGGCTCACAGGGGTTCCCTTCCTGAGGGAAGGCATGTTCTTCTCCCTCCCCGGCATCGAGGTGGAGGTGGCGAAGCAGTGCAGCGGGATCCGGTCGAGCCTCTCCCTGATCATCACCGCCTTGATCGCAGGCAAGCTTTTCCTGCAAAAAGGGACAGGCAAGATCGCCCTCGTCTCGGCCGTCATCCCCATTACCATCTTCAAGAACGCGCTCAGGATCGTCACCCTTTCCATCCTGGCCTCCTACGTGGACCCCGTCTTTATCACCGGTCACTGGCTGCATCGAAGTGGGGGCATCCCGTTCTTCGTGGTCGGCCTGGCCCTCCTCTCTCCCGTGCTGTGGCTCCTCCGCAGGCTCGAAGGAAAGCCGACTTCCCGCGCAGCCGGACCCGGTTTGAGCGTTTTTCCGCACCGCAGGGCTTGATGGCCGGTCATGAAGAAGAAATACCCGCGCGCACGTCCATACCCATCCTGAAGGGCGGCGACGCCCCGAGAAGAAAAATGGAGCGAAAACTCACCTCTCCTTACCAGATCATCCTCTTCATCTCGGACCTCTTTCTGGTCCTCGCGGGACTCGGGCTGGGCTTTCTCTTCCTGGGGATTCCCGTCCTGCGGTGGGAGGATGCCCTTCAGGCGGGCAATCTGCTGACCCTCTCCTTCATTGCGGTCGCATTCTTCAATGCCTATCACCTCTACAGCTACCATCACCTCTTCCTGGAGAAGGGCCACTTCATCCGCCTGCTGAAGGCCTTTGTCTGGGGGTTCTTCAGCCTCTGCGTGGTCCTGTTCGCTTTCTACAGGCCCGGGATCGTCGCGGATGTCTACCTGATCGCGGTGGTCGCGGTGCTGGTCATGGTCCTGAGCAGGTTCTTCTGGCGCTATCTGATCTTTGTGCTCTCTTCGATCGGCCTCGGTTTCCTCGCGGTCGGAATCCTTGCGCACCTCAACGACGGACACAGACCGGTGGTGCTGGAAAGCTGGCTGCCCGTGGTCGCGGGACTGGCCATGGCCGCCGTCCTGGTCTCGTTGAGCCGCTACTTCTGCATCCACGTGGTATTCAGGAAATGGCTGCGGCGCAACTTCAGGAGGCACGTGGCCATTCTGGGGACCGACCAGGAAGCCAATGCGATTACCCGGCACATCATCGAGAAGGACGCGCCTTTCTGGGTGAGCGGTTTTGTGGGCCTTCGGGAGTCGGAGAAGACGGAGACACCCCTGGTCAAGCGGCGACTGGGGGAAATCAGGAACCTTCCCGCCCTGGTGAGAAACGAGAACATCGACGAGATCATCGTGACGGACGAAACCATCGACAAGGCCATGCTGATCGACATCCTGGACTACTGCACGTCGCAGGGAATCCCGGTCTGGTTCCCTCCCAAGCTGATGCCGGTGATCGAAATGAAACTGTTCATCGACAGCTTCTGCGGGATCCCGATGATCCGTCTGTGCTCCCAGAAGAACATCGTCCTCTCCCGCAGGTTCAAGCACGCTCTGGACGCCCTGATCGGCCTGCCTCTCCTCGCCGCCCTCCTGCCTTTGTTCGCGATCTGTGCAGCGGCCATCAAGTTGACCTCGGCCGGGCCGGTGTTCTACAGGGCAAAGGCGATCGGAAGAGATGGAAAACCTTTCACCATGTTCAAGTTCCGGTCGATGAGAACGGACACGGAATCCGACCTCCACAAGCAGTATGTGGCCCATTTCATCAAGGGAGAGCTGAAGAGGGAAGGCTCGGAGGAGAAGACCTTCAAGATCACCGATGATCCGAGAGTCACCGGGGTCGGGCGCTTTCTCCGGAAGCTCAGCATCGACGAGATCCCGCAGATCCTCAATGTGCTGCGCGGGGACATGAGTCTGGTGGGCCCCCGACCCTGCCTCCCTTATGAGTTCGAGATCTACAAGGACTGGCACAAGAAGCGGTTGAGCATCAGGCCCGGCATCACAGGACTCTGGCAGGTTGCGGGAAGGAGCGCGGTCACCTTCGAGGAGATGGTGATCCTGGACCTCTATTACATCTACAATCGGAGCCTGCTGCTGGATATGAACATCCTTTACGAGACGATCTATGTGGTGCTGATGAAACGGGGGGCGCATTAGCTCCTTGAAAACGGCCACCCCCTGATCAACTCGCGTACGGGTACTTGCCCCCTGAGCCCCCCTCGGGGGGCCCGCCTGAGGCCGCCCGCCGCCCGCCTCCCAACTACCCTCCGTTCACTTCCCGCCGTACGCCCTGTAATACTCCATCACCTTCCGGACATAGGTCCTGGTCTCGGCATACGGGGGCACCCCCCGGTACCGGTCGATCTTTTCCGGACCCGCATTGTATGCGGCAAGGGCCAGGATTTTGTCGCCGTTGAACCGTTCGAGAAGCATCCCCAGGTAACGGGTGCCTCCCAGGACGTTTTGGACCGGGTCAAGGGGATCTCTCACGTCCATCATGGCCGCTGTCTCCGGCATGAGCTGCATGAGCCCGAGGGCGCCCTTGTCGGAAATGGCCTTGGGATTGAAGCCCGACTCGGCCCTGATCACGGCCCTGACCAGGCCCTTCTCGACCCGGTGCGTCCCCGAGGCCTGCTCGATGATCTCGTCGTACGAGACCACAGGGGAAGGACGGTCAAGGGTCGCGGCCGGACTCGATCGCTTGAGCCCGGGGAAGCGGAAGAACCCCTTGCCGTCCACATAGCCGCGTATCTCGGCCGAGGCATGGCCCTGGAACAGCGACAAGGCCATGACGATCATTGCGGACAGGGTGGCGAGAACAACGGCGGTCGTATGGAGGTGCGCGGGCATCGGGGGATGATATGTGGTGATCCTGGGCATGGTCCACCTATGGTTCGCTTCGGGCAACCTCTCCATCCTCCGCAGCAGATCGGTCGTCGATTGCTCTAAGATACAGCGGTGAGACTTGGCCCGAGTCAAAAAGGCCGCGATCCTGTTTACGGCGGAGGACGGGCCGGTTGCGATTTCGGCGCCGGCTGAAGGCTCCACCGCACGATCGCAAGCAGGAGCTTGCTCCTACAGAACAAGACGCGGATCGCAAGCAGGAGCTTGCTCCTACAGAAATGGAGTCGGCGGTTTCAACACCCGCAACCCCGCCACCCGCCATGAACAAATCCCGCTACTGCGGGGCCCCGGGTTTTTGCGAAAGGAGCTGGATGATCTTGTCATTCTGCTTGATCATGTGATCGTACTTTCGTGCGAGCTGGTCGTAGCGCGCAATCAGCTCCTGGTTCTGCTTGCTGATGAGGGCCAGCAGCCTTGCGGAAAAAAAGGATGCAAGGGCCGTCTGATCCAGTTTGTAGTCTGAATTGATCGAAGAGCCCGGCGGCGGCTTGAGCGCCTGGAAGCGGTGGCTGAACTCCTCAAAGGCCTCGTCGATGGACTCCGCACCCACCCATGGGCCTGTCGCTCCCAGGAAGAGCGTGAAGACAAGGACAAGAAGGATCTTCTGCATTTTCCCCTCCTCTTTCTGCTTTGAAGTCGGCTCATCCCTGCTCCGGTCTCACCTGAGGGATTCCTTCGCGCCCGCTTCGGGCAGAGGACCTTGAGGCGGGACCGGCAGGGTCTTCTCCAGGGGGTTTCCGGGGGTAACGGGGGCCGAAAGCTGGTTTTTCTGGTCGATCCCCTGGACAAACTTCCAATCCGAATACGCGGCGGCCTTCTCGAAACTCTCGTAGCCTGCGGGAAAGCGCGCACTCTTGGTCGGCCGCTCCATGCTGTTCGCAAACACGCCCCGGATGGATCCCCTCTTGTCGAGGATCAATTCCCACTTCCCGTCCTTGGAAAGGGGGTTCCGATAGACGCGGCGGAGGTGGCGCCTGACCGAAGGGAAGCGGGGGTCTTTCAGCAGGTCCTGCAGGGAGTGGGGATATTCCGGGGCCCGGCCCCCGACCGTTTCCCTGTAATAGGAATCAATGGCCTTGCGGATCTGGTCCCCTGCAAAGAGGAGCTCCTGCTCGCGCTCCCTCTTCACGGCCGTGCTCCAGAATCCCCCGGCCGTGTTGAGCGCAACCCCCATGATCGCCACGAACACCAGGGCGCCGATGTAGGTGAAGCCGTTCATTCCGGTTCACCACTCGTTGTAGGGCGTGCCGTCCAGGCCCACCAGGTTGCTGCCGCTGTGGACATCGAAGACCAGGCCCTCCACGTCTCCTTCCGGGGCGACGACGACCCACGTGCCGGAGGACTTGGTGAACGGATCCTCGGGGACCGCCCGGATATAACGCTCCGCTACGAGGTCCTCCAGGGAGTCGGGGTACTTGCCGCGGTCGGCGTAGAACTGATCGATGACATCCCTCACCACGAACAGACTCTGGCGAAGGGAATTCTCCCTGGCCCGGATGATCGTCCTCTGCAGGTTCGGCTGAGCCATGGAGGTCAGAATGCCGATGATGGTCAGCACGATCATCAGCTCCACAAGCGTATAGCCGCCCCTACCACTGATTGTAAGCCGTCCCATCCAGTGCCACCCCGTCGCTTTTCGAATAGATGTCATAAACGTCCTGCCCCCCCCAGATCGTGGATTCGGGATCGTCGGAATAGGACCGCAGCCCCCACTCCCCGTCTTCGGTCATCGGGTCCCTGGGAATCCTCCGCAGAAACTTTTTTTTCAAGGGCTTGGGGCCGGCGAGATCGACCCCTTTGATCAGGACCTCCAGGTCCCGAGGGTAGCCGTGCTCCGTGGCCTGCTTGGCGATCCTGCCCTCATCCACATACCGCTTGTATTCGTCCAGGGCGGTCCGGATCGACCGAAGACCCTGCTTGAGCTCGAGCTCCTTCGATCTCTTTCGGGTGACCTGGGAGAGCGGAAGGATACACGCGGCCAGGATGGAGAGGATGACCATCGTGACCATGAGCTCCACCAGGGTCACCCCCTGACTGCTCCTCACAGCAGAAACCACTTCCATGACCTCACCCCCGGCGGTTCCGTTCAGCCGATCTTCTGCTTCGAACGTTTCAGCGCCACTGCGTCCGCACCCGCAACAGGCGGAGTCTGCCTGGAAAGGGGAGTCTGCTCCGCAGGCGGGGGCATCAGCGGCTCGATCGGGGTGGGCGGCGGGGCCCCATCCCCGGGGGCACCTTCGAGGAGCGTCTCGCCGGTGTCCTCCTTTTCGGGAGGAACGCCGGGCATCCCGATCGCCCCCGCGGGCAGCCGGCTTTCGAAGGGTTTCTCCGAGGAAAAGCGGTCCTCCTTCCCCGACCAGATCCGGCTTACGCCGGGGTCGGGCACATCGAGGCTACGAATGACGATCGGTGTAATCACCATCAGGATGTCCGACTTGATATCGTTGTCGTTCCTGTTCTTGAACAGGTGTCCCAGCACGGGGATGTCCCCCACGAAAGGCACCTTGCGAACGGTTCGCCGCTCCTCGTCGCTGATCAGGCCGCCCAGGATGACCGTCTCGCCCGCCCGGACGTTGAGGACGCTCTGCGCCGTCCTGGTGCGGACCGAAAACTGGGGATCTGCCGCGGTCCCCAGGTTCGCGCCCAGGGCGCTCACCTCCAGGATCATCTTCAAGGTGATATCGTCGTACGGGTTGATGATGGGTTCCACCTCCAGCTTGATGCCGATATCCTGGTACTGGAAATCCGTCGTCACCTGCCCGGTGGTCTCCACGCGCCGGTTGGATCGCAGGGGCACCCTTTCACCGATGTGGATCCTCGCCTTTTCCCCGTTCTTCACCCTGAGCTGGGGCTTGGCCAGGATATTGGTGTCGCCGTCCTGCTTCAGCAGGTTGATGGTTGCCGTGGGAAGCGCCAGAAGGATGTTCTGATTGGAGACCTTGCTGAGCGCCTTCAGGGATGCGTTGCCCATGGCGCGAAAGGAACTGCTCTCAGGGTCTGAGTTGTAAAACCCTTCGGTAGGCTCTCCGAGACCGACGGAGACCGAAGGCGGGTTGTATTCCACGCCCAGGTTCAGCTCCTTGGTCCGGGCGACCTCGAGGATCTCCACCCCCATCATGATCTCCGAGACAGGGCGATCGTTCGCCTCGATCACCTTGGACGCGATGTCCACCATCTCCTTGGGCCCCCGGATCACGACCGCGTTGAGGGTCTCGTTGGGGGTGATGTCCTTGCTCTTGAGGACCTTGGAAAGGAGGGCCACCGCCTTCTTGGTATCGAGGTTGGCGAGGTAGAAGGTCCTGATCTGGAGATCCCGGTATTCCCTGCCCTTCTCCCCGGTGTCCGGGTAGATGATGATGGTCTTGGAGTTCACGATCTTGTGGGCGAGCTTGTTCGTCCTGAGAAAGACCTCCAGGAACTGGTCGAACGCGACATCGGTGACGAAGATCGTGGCCTTGTGGTCCTGCAGGTCCCGGTCGAAGATGAAGTTCACGCCGGTCAGCTTGGTGAGCGCCTCGAAGATGTTGAGGATGGGCGTATCCTTGAACTTGAGGGAGATGGGAGAGACGGCGTCGAGCTTCGTTCGCAAAGGCGATTCCGGCGCCGCCTTCTCCCGCACGGAAGCGAGCATCTCCTCGGCCTTCTTGTTCCGGGGGTTCAGCTTCAGGGCGGTCTCCAGGGCTTCCTTGGCCTGAGCGGGGTTCTCTGTCTTGGCGAGGTTCTCCGCTCTCTTCACCTGGTATTCCGACTCCTTCATCGCCCTGGCCTTTTCCAGGAGAGACTCGGCTTTGGTATTGGAGGAATCGAGGGCGATACTCATCTGGAACTCCGTGATCGCCTCATCAAATCGGTTTTCCCGCAGAAAGGCCTCCCCCATATTCATATGGGCCAGTGAAGCATTCCTCTTCGCCCTGATGAGAAGGGCCCTGGCCTCCTTGTCTTCGGGGTTCTCGTGCAGCGCCCGCTGCAGGGCCTGTACGCTCCTGTCCCAGTCTCCGATGGAGGCAAGCTCCTTCCCTGCGTTCAGAAAATTGCTCGTCTCCGGAACGGTCGCACACCCGCCGAGCACGAGCATCCCGATGAGCACAGGGAGTGCGACAAGGTACCTGTTCTTCTTCCATCCGCAAATCATCATGCCATAGACTCCGTTTGAACGATCTTCCTCTGGATCCCGGTTTCCACCGGGATGGCGTCTTCCTACGAGACCGCCAGGGTTCGACCCACTAGAACTTGCCGAGCTCGATCCTCACATCCTCTCCGATGCTCTCGGCCCGGATGACCAGTTGCTTTTCGGTGATACTCTTCACCAGGTACTTCCCGTCGATCCTGTCCCCTTCCCTGATCAGGAGGATGTCCTTTCCCCGCTCGAGAAACAGGACCTTCTCATCCTTCCCCCGCATGAAGCCGAACGACCTGAACCGGCTCAGCTCCTCCTGAACCTGGAGACGCTTGTCCGCTTCAGGAGGGGGTCCGGGCTCGGGTCCTCCTTCGGCGGATCCGGCCGAACCCAACAAAGGGACCGGCTCATCCTGCCTCTGGAAGACGTTCTTGAAGACCTCCCCGGAGTGGACAGGGGGGTGGAGAAAGAGCTCGACCCACACATCGCGGTCGATGACTCCGGGCTGCTCCTCACCCCCTTTGGGGCCCGCGTTGGGGGCGTGAGAGGCGGTGCGCGGAAACGAGAGGTTCGCCACGCTTTCCTGGCGAAAGGGGTTCAAGATCCTGTAGGTCACGGAGATCGCCAAGAGGCAGAGGCAGAGGGCCAACAACGCCTTTTTTCGATCCTGGGCCGCAGCAGCGATTCTGGTCGATAAAGCCATTTCTCCACCCGTATGCGATCAGGTCCGCAGATAAAGAGCGAGCTTCAGATGAAGCCCCACCGGTCCGGCGTCCTCTCCCGTCTCGTTGGCCAGGGAGAGCCCTTCAATGCAGAAGAGGGTTTTCGAATTCTGGAGATCCGCCAGAAAGGTCTTCAACATGGGGTATCCGCCGCTCACGCTGAAGCTGGTCGTGTAACGCATCAACCCGGGGAAATTCGTGTTCTCCGGGACAAAGGACATGTTGACCCTGGGAAGCCCGTTCCTCGAGAGCAGCTCCAGGACCTCCTGCATGACATCCGGGATCATCAGCTTGTCCGGCAGCAGCCCGACCCATCGCTCGATGTCTTCCCTCGACTGCTTCATCCGGACATTCAGGAGGTCGTCCTTGTCAGGGAGGCGGGCCTTTCTCTTGGCCTCGTAGGTCTGGTGCAGCATGGGTATCCGGGTGAGTTCCCGGTCCTTGAGCCGGAGCCATGCCGCAACGTTGATCACGAGGAGCAACCCGACAAGCACGACGATGATCCTGTGCTGGGCAAGGGCAGTGATATACCGATTCGACCTCATATCCCGTACACCTTTCGAGATCCCCCCCTTTTTACGAAGGGGGGGGAGTGGATCAAAGTGGGACCCCTTTCAAATCCCCCCTCTGGTAAAGGGGGATCGAGGGGGAGTTTCCTTGAAGCCGGCGGCAGTGGGTTCAAGGGCCGCCGTGCTCTCGATCTCGAACCGGATGGCCGCAGGGGGGGTCAACGTGGCCGCCTGTCCGGCCTCCTTGAGCGTGGTGACATTCAGCAGTACGCTGTCCCTGTACAGGGTCGACCGGTCCAGCCCCTTGAGAAACTCCGTGATCTCTCTCATGGAACCGGCCCTGCCTTCGATCCGGAACCGGTCCTTCTCCTTGCCGGAGGCAAAGCGCAGGATGAGGACATCGGGCGGTGTGCACGACTCGAGCTCATCCAGAAACCGGTCCCACGGGAAGATGTCCGCCGCGATCAGCCGGTTCACGAAACCCGCCTGCTCTTTCAGGGAATCGATCTCCTTCTTGGAAGGGGAGGGCGACGACGGTTGCGCCGCCTGGTTCCGGACCGCGTCGGTCTTCTCCATCTGGGCGATCCTTTTCTCGATCTCCCGGACCTCGGATGTGTACCGGCTGTAGCGGTGAAAATTGTAGAACGACAGGAGGAACACAAGCAGAACGGAAGCCGCCATGAGCGGATACACGGTCTTCCGGTCGTACCCCTGAGTCGTCGCCAGGTTGAGATGGATTCTTTTCATGCTGTTTACTCCCGTCGGGGGTTGAGGGTTCCCCGTCCGGGGTTCGGAGGTCGATGAACCTTCCCGGACGGAGAACCTTTCAAACTTAAACCTTCAAACCGGACTGTTTCACCCCGCCAGGCTCTGGGCCGCTCCGATGGCGGATGCAGAGGCCGCCACGGGCATGCCGCTGCCCGAGTTCGTGTCCACGGCGATCATCCTTCCTTCCTCGATCCGGGTGGTCCGGAAACCGCACTCGCCCCTCAGGTCATCGTAAAAGCTCTCAGGGAGGACCGTTTGAGCCTGGACAAAGAGGGTCCCGATCGACTTCCCCGGATTCTCATCCTGGTAGAGCTGCATGGTCATCGCGATTTCCTGAAGGAAGCGGGCCGGGACGGGATTCCTCCTCTTGCCCCTGTAAAAGATGAGATCCCTTTCCTCAAAAACGAAGAAGGCGAAGTAGTCCTCGAGAACGCCCAGGAACCCGTAGAGGCCGGAATCCGGCAAATGACCCGAGTAGAAGTTCAGGTGATTGATGGTCGAGGGCTGCACGACCTCCGGCTCGATCCGGAGGCCCCTCAACCGGATTTCATACTCGCGGATGATGTCATGGGACCCCACCGCAACCAGGAGACTCTTCTTTCCGGGCCGCATCCCGTTGAGATGAAAGAAAGAGGTCCTCGCCTTTTCCACGGGAAAAGGGAGCAGGTCTTTTTCTTTCCAGGCGATCATCTCGCGGATCTTTTCCTCGGATCGGGGCAGTTCCTCCCAGGTGTGCACCGCGATCTTGATGATCTCGCTGGGAAGGGACAGCCCGACCCGGCCGACTCTCCCTTCCATAGCCTGCATACCCTTTCGGAGGACCCGGAGAAACTGCTCCGGATCCTGGATGTTTTCCGTCTTGTTGGACAGGTCCAGCGTCCCCGCGGGGAAGGGGACCTCCACCGAGCGAACCAGTCTCCAGGCGTGCCTGTCCCTGCATATCTGGACCATTCTGGCCGATGAAAGACTTATTTCCAGACCGGTCAAAAGCCTGGTCATTGAAAGACTCCTGCTCACTTCGTTCGCGTTTGAGGTTGGAGGATCGCTGCGCTTGAGGTTCGAGGCTCAAATGCCCTTGCCTCCAACCTCCATCCTCCAACCTTCAACATCTTTTCTATGCCGATTCAATGAACGTGACCCTGTTGGCCTCGCCGATGGAGGTCACCCCGCACAGCACGAGCTCCAGGGCCGCCTGCCTGAGGAAGGTGGTACCCGCCTCTTTCGCCTTTCTCTTCAGCGTGGATATGGACAGCTTCTGCAGAAAGACCTCTTTGATCTCATCCGTCATCTCGATCAGCTCGATGACGGCCCTCCTCCCCTTGAACCCGGAACCCTTGCAGATGTCACACCCGAGCTCGTTTTCCCTGAAAAGGAGACGATCGGAGCACGGTCTGTCTGCAAGCTCCGAGTCCCTGAGGTAGCGCTTGTGTTCTTCGGGGGGAACCGCCAGCTTGCAGTCGCACAGGACGCGGACCAGCCTCTGTGCAATGATGCAGTTGAGTGCGGCCACCAGGTTGTATGGTTCGATGCCCATGTGTATGAATCGATTGATGACCTCGAAGGAGCTGTTCGCGTGCACGGTCGTAAAGACCAGGTGTCCGGTGAGGGCGGACTGGAGTGCGATCTGCGCCGTTTCCTCGTCCCGGATCTCCCCGACGAGGATCTTGTCCGGATCGTGCCTCAGGATGGACCTGAGCCCCCTTGCGAAGGTGAGCCCCTTTTTTTCATTGACCTGAATCTGGGTCACGCCCTTGAGCTGGTATTCGACCGGGTCCTCGATGGTGATGACCTTCTCGTTGGGGTTGTTCACCTCGGAGAGGGCCGTGTAGAGGGAAGTCGTCTTTCCGCTTCCGGTCGGGCCCGTGACCAGGAACATCCCGTAGGGGGCATGAATCAATCGCCGGAGGATGGCGAGCTCGCGGGGGGGAAACTGCAGGTTCTCGAGCCTGTACTCCCGCGTATCCGGCATCAGGATCTCCCGGTCGAGGATCCGGATGACCGCGTCCTCTCCGAAGATGGTCGGGATGATGGAGACCCTGAAATCGATGTTTCGGTCCTTCACCTTGACCTTGAACCTGCCGTCCTGGGGGACCCTCTTCTCCGAGATGTCGAGCTCGGACATGACCTTGATCCTGGAGATGATGGGGCTCTGGTAGTGGATGTGCAGGGGTTCGGTGATCCTGTGCAGCATGCCGTCGATGCGGTAGCGGATGATCACCCCCTGGTCCGAGGACTCGATATGGATATCGCTCGCCTTCTTGTTCAGGGCGTCCAGGATGGTCGAATCCACCAGCCGGACGATCGGGCTGTCTTCGGCGGAGACCTTCTCCATGCTGAGGGTCACTTCGCCGTTTTCCGATTCCTTCACGAGGGGGAGCCGCATGTCGTCCGAGAGATCGTCGAGGACGTTCTGATCCGCCTCGATCTTCTTGAGGATGGACCTGATTCGCGGCTCGCTGGCAATGACGATGGAGATGGGCATGTCGAAGAGGATCTCCAGCGAGTCGAGGGCCCTCACGAAATCGGCCGGCTCCGATATGGCGACCACAAGGGTGTTCTCCTCTTTCCCCACGGGCACGAACTGGTATTTGGTCATGAGCTCCAGGGGGACCGTCTTCAGGAGCTCGGCATCCTTGACCCCATCCAGCTCCGAATAGGGGTAATCGTACTGCGCGGCGATCACCCGGGCCAACCGCTCCTCGTCCAGCAGCCCTTCCCGGATGCAGATCTTCCCCAGCCGCTCCTGGGCGATCTCCTGTTTCGCCATGGCGGACTTCAGTTGCTCTTCGGTCAGGAACCCCATCCTGACGCAGAGGTCCCCGAGCCGTTGCCTCTTGTAGAGATCCTGGAGACAGTCCGCCTTTGCCCCGCGCGCCATATTCGCCTTCGCGCCGCGATCCTGATTTCCATTGAAAGAAGAGCTCATCAGATTCATTGGATGGTCCCCGCCATTTGAAAGATGGGCATGTACATGGCCAGAACGATGAAGCCGATGATCAGTCCCATCACCACCATCAGGGCGGGCTCCACGGAAGAGGCCAGGATGGAGAGCCTGGAATCGATCTCGTTTTCATAGAAATCGGCGATATCGTTGAGCACCTGCTCCAGGGCCCCGCTCTTCTCACCCGCTTCGATCATGCTCAGGGCGAGCTTCGGGAACGCCCTCGTCTTGGATATGGCCTCGGAGAAGCTCGTCCCCCTCTCGATGTCCTGTGCGGCCCGCTCCAGTTTCTCCTTCAGGAACTGGTTGTCCAGGGTGCCGGAGGAGACGCGAAGGGAGTCCAGAAGGGTCATTCCGCCCTGAAGCACGGTGGCCAGGGTGCGGGACATCTTGGAGAGGGAGTGATCGATGAAGATGGTCCCGAGAAACGGGATCCCGAGCTTGAACCGGTCCACCGCGACCCGGCCCTTCTCGGTCCCGGCGAATGCCCGGCAGCCCAGGGCCAGGAGACCGGCTGCCAGGAGCAGGGAGAGGAAATTGTCCTTCAGCCGGTGACTGACGTCCACGAGGAAGAGCGTGAGCCAGGGAAGCTCCGTGCCCGCTTCAAGATAGGTTCCTGTGAAGGACGGCACCACATAGACCATGAGAAAGACGATGACAAAGATGGAGACCGCGGTGAGGATCACGGGATAGACGGACGCGGTCACAATCTTCTTGCGTATCTCCAGCACCTTCTTGATGTAAGAGATGTAGCGCGCGAGGGAGGAAGAGATGTTCCCGCTCCGCTCGCCCGCCTTCAGGGATGAAATATAAAGGTCCGAGAAGTGATGACCGTGTCTTCCGAATGCGTCCGAGAGGGAGGAGCCCGCGCTGATATCGTTTCTCACCTCCGTCAACACCCGGGTGAACTCGTCATTCCCCCTCTTCTCGATGATGACGTTCAGCGCTGAAATAATGGGCAGCCCGGCCTTGATGAGCACGGAGAACTCCTGGTTGAAGGCCATGAGATCCTTCAGCCGGACCTTCCTCCCGGGCAGCCCTCCCTTGATCAGTCCGCCAAACCCGTCCGACCTGCGGATCTCTACGACAAAGAAGCCTTCCCGCTCGAGATGTCCTTCGAGTGATCTTCTGCTCTGCGCGATGAGAGTCCTTTCCAGGCTCTGCCCATCGCGGGTGAGCATCCTGCATTTGAAAGTCGGCATCCGATTGCTCGCTGCTGTGCCATTCGGGACCGGATCTCCGGGTGGGACCGGTCTTCGTTCAAGGCTGATCGTTCATCGCGCCCGGCAGAAAGCGGTCTTTCGGATGGGCACCGATGACGCTGCACGACCCTGTCCAGGGTCGGGTCGACACACGGGCAGAGATTCCGGGGGTTGCAGGGCGAAGGCACATTGAGAGATACGGAGGCTGGTTAAAACCTGTGGGGATGATGGAAAGGCCGATCCAATTTTGCGGCTCCCGAGACGAATGCTACCCGTATGTTGAACGCCCGAAGGTGTTCTGCTATTCAATTTTCTTGCCGGCGCTGAACGGTCCTTCCCGTCCGGCGGGCCCGGAGTCGCAAACGTATACTCCAGATCGACTCCAATAGTCAACCGGCGGATGGTAATTCATTATAATTAATATTCATTATCATACATGATGTGTGCGGTCGGCTTGGCAGGCACAAGATCTGGTGATCCCAAACTTCCATCCCGGATCCCTCGGTTCTTTCATCGGACGTTCGATTTTCGAATGTCCCATCCCTTCTTCCCCAGGCAGCTCGTGTTGTCCTCCGGTGCCGTGAACAAGCCTCAGTGTCCGTGTGCGATGCTTCATTCGGCATTCGGAGTTTGTCTTTCAGGAATCGCAAGCAGGAGCTTGCTCCAGACTTTTCGTCCTTCCGGCCTCCGGTTTTTTCGCTGTTTCGGTTACCCATGTTGAGGTATAATCCGCCCCCGTCATCGAGCTCCCGACTTCTGGTGGCATACCGAACTGGAGGTTCCGGTGAAACTGAGCGTGGTGGTTCCCTGCTTCAACGAAGAAAAGACGCTGATGAGGTGCGTGAAACGGGTCCTCGATATCCAGGGCGAATCGCTCGAGCTCGAGATCATCATCGTGGATGACTGTTCGACGGACCGGAGCCTGGAGATCGCGCGCGTTCTGGAGGCGCAAAACCCCGAGGTCAGGGTCATTCACCTGGCGAAAAACCAGGGGAAGGGGGCCGCGGTCTCTGCGGGCTTTCAGAGCGCCACGGGCGACGTGGTGGCGGTCCAGGATGCGGATCTGGAATATGACCCGCAGGACCTCAGGCGGATGCTGACCCCCCTCATCGAAGACAAGGCGGACGTGGTTTTCGGCTCCCGTTTTCTCTCGACGGGGGCACACAGGGTGCTCTATTTCTGGCATTCCCTGGGCAACTATCTCATCACATCCCTCTCCAATATGTTCACGGACCTGAACATGACGGACGTGGAGAGCGGTTACAAGGTATTCCGGCGCGAAGTGCTCCGTTCCATCCGTATCGAGGAGAAGCGGTTCGGCTTCGAGCCCGAAATCGTCGCCAAGGTTTCGCACCTGCGCCCCAGGATCTTCGAGACCGGGATCTCCTACTACGGCCGCACCTACGAAGAAGGAAAGAAGATCGGCTTCAGGGACGGGCTCAGGGCCCTCTACTGCATCCTGAAATACAATGCGCCGAAGGCGCCCTGGTTTCTGCAGCTGCTGGTCTATCTCCTGGCAGGCGGGACGGCGGCGGCGGTGGATCTCCTCGTCTTCGTGCTCTTCGCCGGCAGCGGCCGGGGGCTGGTCCCATCCCTGTCCTTTTCCTTCATTCCCGCCGTTGCCGTTCTCTATCTCCTCGGCGCCCGCCTTGTTTTCAGGCGGAACGCGAGGTGGAGCGGTCGGGCCGAGATCATCCTCTTCGGGGTCGCCGCCTGCATGGCCTTTGTCGTCAACCTGCTCGTGACCGGGGCATTCCTGGTCTACGGTCTCCCTCCCTGGGGCTCGAAGCTCGCGGCGTTCGCGGTGGCGCTGATCCTTCTCTTCCCCATCCTTCGCTCCCTGGTCTTTCCAGAGCCGGCCGTCGGCCCGTGGAGACCGCAGGAGAGTCCGTATCCGCCTCCTTCGGACCCTGAAAAGCCGACCACGGCACAGGAACGAGGTGGCATTGTCGAGAAGAATGGCTAATGTCTGTGGGACCAAGAGCCCTATCTCCCGGTCTCCCCGTGCAGCACCCAGGCAAAGTGCAAGGGTGCGCCGGGTGCGGGGGGGGGGGAGGTCGGAGCACAAGGATGACGCGACGGAGAAAACTCGTCTGTATTTGCCCGCCGCCTTGAGCAGCATCGGGACCTGGGTAGTATTTGACGTTTTCACCCCCTCCAGGTAGTTTGGGGGGACATGCGGGTCAAAGGGCCGGACGGCTTCCGGATCATGAATGAGGGGTGACCATGGCTTTCGAGAAGAATATCCTTTGCATCGGCGCGGGCTATGTGGGCGCGCCGACCATGGCGATGATTGCCGCCAAATGTCCGCACTACAGGGTGCTCGTCGTCGACATCGATCGTGAGAAGATCAAGGCGTGGAACAGCGACCGGCTGCCCATCTACGAACCGGGGCTTGACGAACTGGTGAAGAAGACCAGGGGCCGAAATCTATTTCTCTCCGCCGAGATCGAGAGGGGAATCCAGGAGTGCGACATCATCTTCGTCTCCGTCAACACCCCGACCAAGGCCTTCGGACAAGGGGCCGGGAAGGCTGCCGACCTCCAGTACTGGGAAAGGACGGCCAGGCAGATCCTGGAGAACTCCGAAAGAAACAAGATCATCGTGGAGAAGTCCACGCTGCCCGTGAGGACCGCCGAGGCCATGGAGCGGATCCTGAACGGGAACTCCAAGGGCATCCATTTCGAGGTGATCTCCAATCCGGAGTTTCTCGCAGAAGGATCCGCCGTGCAGGACCTCGAGTCCCCGGACAGGGTGCTGATCGGCTCCAGGGAGACGCCGGAAGGTGTGCTTGCAAGGAAGGCGATCGTCGATATCTATGCGAACTGGGTGGACCGGGAGCGGATCATCGAGTCGAACGTGTGGAGCTCCGAGCTTTCCAAGCTGACGGCCAATGCCTTTCTCGCCCAGAGGATCTCTTCCATCAATACCATCTCGGCCCTTTGCGAGAAGACCGAAGCCGACGTGGATGAGATCGCCTATGCCGTGGGGAAGGACTCCAGGGTGGGACCTCACTTTCTCAAGGCGAGCGTGGGATTCGGGGGATCCTGTTTCAAAAAGGATATCCTGAACCTGGTCTACATCTGCGAGAGCTACGGCCTGGCGGAGGTGGCCCGGTACTGGGAGTCCGTCGTCGCGATCAACGAGTGGCAGGAGAAGCGGTTCATCATGAACATGCTGGCCAACATGTTCAACACCATGGCCGGCAAGAAGATCGCGATCTTCGGTTTTGCCTTCAAGGCCAACACCGGGGACACGAGGGAGTCGGCTGCCATCTATGTGACGCGGGGACTGATCGAGGAGCATGCCAGGGTCGTCATCACCGACCCCAAAGCGCTCGACAATGCAAGGAAGGACCTGAGCGACATCATCGACCGGGTTACCTTCGAGGCCGATCCTTACAGGGCGGCGGAGGGAGCACATGCCATCGCCGTGCTGACGGAGTGGTCCCTCTTCAAGCAGCTCGACTACAGGCGCATCTACAAATCCATGGTCCACCCGGCCTTCCTCTTCGACGGGCGGAACATCCTGGACCACAAGGCTCTCTATGAACTGGGATTCAACGTCTTCCCTGTCGGGAAGAAACCGTTGAAGCACTTCTAGTCTACATCATCTCCAACGCGCACGCCGTCGAAACGCCGCCTCCTCCGCAGATCGTCGCCAGCCCCAGGGTCTTTCCCCTCTTCTTCATGGCATGGAGCAGGGTGACCATGATCCGGCAACCCGTGGACCCGACCGGATGGCCCAGCCCTATTCCCGAACCGTTCACGTTCGTGATCTCCCTCTTCAGGCCCAGCTCCTTTTCGCATCCCAGGTACTGCGCTGCAAAGGCCTCGTTCAGCTCGATCAACTCGAAATCCTTCGGCTTCAGGCCGCTGTTCTTCTCGAGGTTGCGCACGGCGGGGACCGGGCTCAGCCCCATGACCGACGGATGACATGCGCCCCGCCCCACGGCCTTGATGCGGGCGATGGGTTGGATCCCCAGCTCGCGCGCCTTTTCTGCGGCCATGATCACCATGGCGCTCGCCCCATCGTTGATCCCGGACGAATTGCCGGCCGTCACCTTCCCGATCTTGGGTATGAATGCGGGGGGCAGCTTGGAGAGCTGGTCCATCGTCAGGCCGGGGCGGAAGTGCTCGTCCTTGTCAAAGGTTACGGGAGGTCCTTTTTTCTGCGGCAACTCCACAGGGACGATCTCCTCCCTGAAGTCCCCTTCCTTGGTGGCCCTCTCCGCATTGTTGTGGCTCCGGAGCGCAACCTCGTCCATCTCCTCTCGGCTGATGTTGTGGAGCTGGGATACGAACTCCGCCGTCACCCCCATGATGTAGGGCTTCCCTGCAAAGAGCTCCAGGGGCATGCCGCTCTTGAGGGGGCCTTCTTCCGGGTGGGGTATGAGATGGGAGCCGCAGTGAAGGGCCTGCATCAGGGTGTCCACGAAGAGCTGGTCCTGGAGCCGGCACCCCCACCTGGCGCTCGGGACCGTGTAGGCGATGCCGGACATGTGCTCCGTTCCTCCGGCGAGCACGATCTCGTCGATCCCTGCCTGGATGGCCGCCATTCCGGAGATCGTCGCCTCCATGGCAGAGGTGCAGACGCGGTTGATGGTCACAGCGGTGACGGAATCCGGGATCCCGGCCATCAGGGCCCCCACCCTGGCCACATTGAGGGCATCCCCCGGCTCCAGACAGCAACCGAATCGAACGTCGGTGAGCATAGCGGGCTCGATGCCGGCACGCTTCACCGCCCCTTTCATGGCAACGGCCGCAAGCTTCGCGGCATGACTGTCCCGCAGTGTCCCCCCGAAGGTCCCGATCGCCGTTCGGCAGGCCGAAACGATAACCACGTCTTTCATCTGAGCACCCCTGTCCTAGGATTGGTTGGTAGAGCGTTCATAACTGAATGGCCGTTCATTCAGGCGTTAATCTACAACGAAAACAGCGGGCGAGTAAAGGGGAAAGAGAGGGCTGTTTGGGGTTGGTGGTGGGTGGTCGGTTGTGGGACGTATTCCGGGTTTCGGGTGTCAGCCCGGTCGTCCATCGATTTCCGGACACCTGAACACTGAAACCTGAAACCTCTTCGTGCACTCCACCGGGGAGGAGTGACTCACCGGCCAACCACGCACCACCGCCACCCTCACTCTTTTCCTGAAACCAGCTCCGCCACGAAGCTCCCGACCCTGACCGCGCTCCTGATGCGGACGGGGATCCGGTGACGGTCGGCCGTGACCCATATCTGGAGGTTCGACTTCTCGCTTTTCTCGAACACGCCGCCGATATTCTTCATCTCCGGCTCGACCAGGTAAGTGTCGTACTCCCTGCCCGCCACCCGGATCTTTTCCCTCCGGATCACCCTGGCCGTGCTGACCACGGTCCGCTTCCCGTCCGTCACCGGCTGCACCATCACCTTCCCTTCCGCGAGATCCTGCACGCGGAACGCATAGAAGATGGAGAGGGGATCGAACGTCCCGCGTTGTATGGGGACCGGCTCCCTCTTCTGCCCGGATTCGGAGTACCTCGCCTCTCCCTTCTCCCAATCGAAATGGACCGCGATGTCCCGCTTACGTTTGCCCTGCTGCAGTTTCGTGAAGGCGATCGAGCGGTTCATGGAACCGTCCGCATAGGCCTCGATCGTGTCCCTCACCATGTAAAAAGGGTCAATGTATTCAAACGTCCTGGCGGTGGCCCTGAAATGAAAGCACTCCACCCCTTCCTTGATCTCACGGGGAAGGATCTCCAGGGTCGCTTCTCCGGCCGGAATAAAGGACCAGTAGACCATGAATCTCAGCCTCTCCCCGGGCTGGAACGGGACGTTTCCGCCCTCCCCGGAGGCATACAGGGGCCGGACGAGGATGAGGCTCAGCAGCCAGAGGAGGATCGCGGGCCTTTTCATGGGCTGTCTTTCATGAGGGACGACCGCCTACTTCTCCACCAGGAGGTAGTGATCCGGCTTCAGGCGGGCAAAGATCACGGCGCCGGGGCAGGGCCTTACCAGTTTGCTCTTGTGTTCCCTGCCGATGACCTGGAAGAGTTCGAGGCAACAGGAGCAGATATGAGCGCTGATGTCAATGGAATAGGGTATCTTCGCCCCGTCGCGTTCGACGAAGAAGCGCGGTTTGAAAAAATTCGCGTGGTTTGCGGAGTGGGACAGGAAGAGAAAGGAATAGTCCTTTACATCGGAACCCAACCGGGCGGCCCACCTCAGGTAGATCCTCTTTTCCGTGTCCCCGACCTCCCCCCATTCCGAGGGGGTCCTGGAGGAGAACCCGGGATCGCGGACCAACTCCTCCTTTTCCTCGACGGCGGCGGACCTGGAGGGGACGAAGTCGGATCTTGTGATGACCCCGTCCTTGCGGTCTCGAACCGTTTCCAGATCGAAAGAGCTCACGACCAGGAAGAGCCCGTTCCGGTCGGAAGCCCTGTACCAGCTTGCCTGCCTGGAACAGGTCTCGTTCCACACCGAGGGGTTCACGATCGTGATCCGGTTCATCTCGTCGAGGGGGGTGCACACCACCCCCTTGGCCCTGGAGACCTTCACCCCCCGGCCTTCGAGATCGGCCTGCAGCAGGCCGGCCTCTTCGGCGGTGAGCCAGTAGATGTGTTTTCGATATTCCACGGCGGGCTTCATGCAGGCAGCGAGCCTCCTGTCCGGATTATGTGACAACCTGCGGTTGAAGACAAGAGTTCTCTCCTTGGTTTTCGCAGGGGAAAGGGCTCTTGTCGACAAGAACAGGAACAACCTGGCGGGGAACCCTGAACCCCTGGACCTCCGGGGAGAAATGTATTGCAGACGAATATCACACATGCGATAAATAAATCTTCGGGTTCTTGCCTGAAACTTCTCTGCAGAGTGCAAAGAAGCACTGCCACGAAGGCGCGAAGAGACAGAGAAGACCAGATATCTTTCCCGGTGTCCCGGTGTGTTCGTGGCGGGATCAGGGTTGCGGCCGCCAAGGCCTGCATGAGGAGGATGGTCCGAGTTGTTTTTCAATGTCAAGACCACCGAAGAGGTGCTCGAAATCATCCAGGGCTTCGGGGCCGTGGACGAGGAAAAGCTCTCCGTCGCCGATGCTTCGGGAAGGGTGCTGAGCCGGGATGTGATCTCCCCCGAAGACCTGCCCGGCTTCCCGAGATCCTCGATGGACGGTTTTGCCGTAAGGGCGAAGGACACCTTCGGGGCGAGTGAAAGCCTGCCTGCGCTCCTGGAGATCAAAGGCGAGGTCCTCATGGGACAGGCCCCCGGGGTGGCGGTCGAGCCCGGGACTGCGGTCCGGATATCCACGGGCGGCATGATGCCCCAGGGCGCGGATGCGGTAGCCATCATCGAACACTGCCGGCTCCTCGACGAGACGACGGTCGAGGTGATGAGGGCCGCCTCGCCGCAGGAGCATGTCATCCGGCCCGGAGACGACTTCGCCCGGGGAGCGACCGTTTTGAAGAAGGGGTGGCCCTTGAGGCCCCAGGACATCGGGGTGATGGCAGGCCTCGGGATCTCCGAGGTCACGGTGCGCAGGCGCCCGAGGGTGGCCGTGATCTCCACCGGGGACGAGGTCGTCCCCATCGATCGCACGCCCAGACCCGGTGAAATCCGGGACATCAATACCTATACTCTCAAGAGCTTCTGTGAGCAGGCCGGGTCCATTCCCATACCGCTGGGGCTGTGCCCGGACCGGTTCGATTCCCTGAGGGAGCTGGTCGAAAGGGGTCTCAACCACGCGGACACGGTCTGGATCTCCGGGGGCAGCTCGGTCGGGACGAGGGATCTGACGGTCCAGGTGCTGGAGTCCTTTCGTGGAATGGAACTGCTCTTTCACGGGATCTCGATCAGCCCCGGCAAACCGACGATCCTTGCGCGGATCGATTCCAGGGCGGTCTTCGGACTCCCGGGCCACACGGCCTCGGCCATGGTGATTGCAGAGATCTTCCTGAAGCCGTTCCTGGGCAGACTCTCCGGGAGGGGTCCCGATGCGCTCAGGGAGCGTACGACGGTCGAAGCGACCCTGAGCAGGAACATCGAGTCGGCCAGCGGCAGGGAGGACTATATCCGCGTCAAGCTCCTCCCGGTCGAGGACGGGTGGGTGGCGGAACCCCTCTTCGGGAAGTCCGGACTCATCTCCACCCTGGTCGAGGGAGACGGGCTCGTGAAGATCGGGAGAAACGAGGAGGGCCTTTACCGGGGGGACAAGGTGAGGGTAATGCTCCTATGAAAAGACAGATCTACCTGAACATGAAGACCCTCGAAGAGGCGAAGGAGGTCTTTTTCTCCCGCTTCAGGGAGGTGAGGACAGAACCTGAGGAGATCCCTGTAGAGGATTCCCTTCATCGCATCACGGCGGAACCGGTGTTTGCCAGGTTTTCCGCACCGACCTATCATTCGGCGGCCATGGACGGGGTCGCCGTCAAGGCCGAGTCCACCTACGGGACCACGGAGAGGAGCCCCAGGATCCTGAAGACAGGAGCGGAGGCGGTGTGGATCAACACGGGTCAGGCCCTGCCCGAGGGTCTGGACTCGGTGATCATGGTCGAGAAGGTCCACCCGCTGGACGAAGAGCGGCTGGAGATTCGAAGCCCCTCCTATCCCTGGCAGAACGTGAGAAAGGTGGGAGAGGACATCGTGGCGACCCAGCTCCTGCTGCCGCAGGGCCACGAGATCCGGCCCTATGACATGGGGGCGCTCATCTCTGCCGGGGTCGTCTCGATCACGGTGCGCCGGCGGCCGCTCGTGGCGATCATCCCCACCGGATCGGAGCTGGTGGATCTCCGGGATGTGGAGGGTCCCGCGCAGTTGAAGCCGGGGCGGATCATCGAGTTCAACTCCGTCGTCCTCGCGGGGCTCGTACGGGAGAGCGGGGGCGTCCCTTCGGTCCGCGGGGTGGTGCCCGACACGGAACAGGAAATCGCCGAGGCCCTGAACGAGGCCGTGGATTCAGAGGCCCATGTGATCATCGTCAACGCGGGCTCTTCGGCCGGGAGCAAGGATTACACGGTCCACCTGATCCGAGAACTGGGTGAAGTCCTGGTCCATGGGGTCGCCATGATGCCTGGCAAGCCCACGATCCTCGGTGTGGTGAGGGGGAAGCCGGTCATCGGGAATCCCGGCTACGTGGTCTCTTCGGCCTTTTCCTTTCAGCAGTTCGTGCGGCCCCTGCTCCACAGCCTTCAGGCGAGGAGGACCGTAGAACCCAGGAAGGTGAGGGTGCGGCCCTCCACCGATATGCCGTCGCGTTTGGGGATGGAGGAGTTCGTGCGGGTCAACATCGGCAAGGTGGGGGACCGGCTGGTCGCCACGCCTCTGCCGCGCGCGGCCGGCTCGATCACGTCCCTGACCAGGGCCGAAGGGGTCCTCCGCATCCCCGCCCTCTCGGAAGGGGTCACGCAGGAAGAGGAGGTGGAGGCGGAACTGCTGGTGGATGAGCAGGAGATCGAGCGCGCCGTCGTGATCATCGGGAGCCATGACATCACCCTGGACATCCTCTCCGACGAGATCAGGCGCAGGGGCGACGACCTTCGCATCTCCTCGGGGAACGTGGGGAGCCTCGGGGGGCTCATCGCGCTCCGCAAGGGCGCCTCCCACCTGGCGGGTTCCCATCTGCTGGATGTGGAGACCGGCGAGTACAACATCTCCTACATCCAACGGTATCTGAAAGGCTTGAAGGTCTCGGTCTTTCACCTGGTCCTGCGTGAGCAGGGACTGATCCTTCCCAAGGGAAACCCGAAGGGGATCCGGTCCATCCAAGATCTGGCCCGCAACGATGTGTCCTTCGTCAACAGGCAGGCGGGTTCAGGGACCAGGGTTCTTCTCGACTACCGGCTTCGACTGGCGTCCATGGATCCCGAGACCATCCGGGGCTACGGCCATGAGGAATTCACGCACATGGCCGTTGCCGTGGATGTGCTCAGCGGGGTGGCGGACTGCGGCCTGGGAATTTATGCGGCTGCAAAGGCACTGGACCTTGACTTTGTTCCCGTTGTTGAAGAACAATACGACCTGGTCGTGCCCAGCCCGATGCTCGATCATTCAGGTGTGCAGCTGGTCCTGAAGACCATCGCGAGCGATTCTTTTCGAGAGCGGGTCCGCACCCTGGGAGGGTATGACCCTTCGAAGAGCGGGCAGTTATGGGTGGAGGTTGGCTGACGCGCAAGAAACCTGCAAGGGAGACACACGACATGAAATCCTTTCGGCTGCTGTCGAGACACTGGATCGTGGACGAGGATGGGCGCATCATCATCGGCGAGGGCAGGAGCGAGATCCTGGAGAACATCGAGAAAACGGGCTCCATCAACCTGACTGCGAAGATCATGAAGATGTCCTACAAGGGGGTCTGGAGCAAGATCAAGGCCACCGAGAGCACGATGAAGGTGAAGATCGTCCAGAGCAACAGGAAACAGGGATCCACGCTCACCAAGGAAGGCAAAGAGCTCCTCAAGAACTACAAGGTCCTGCAGGAGAAGTGTCTGAAATCCGATGACCGCATCTTCAAGAGCATATTCGAATAGGAACTCTCCAGGATACGCTGTGGTCTTCACAAGGGTCGAGTAGACCCTTTTTTTTGCCGCACGCTGCGGCGGCCGTGGAAATAGCCCTTGCAAGCGGGGGGCTGTGGTTATAAATACGAGTGCTTAAAACCTCATGCCAAGGATGGGATCATGGGTACTGAGTTGTTGAACGTGGGTCTTCTCCCGGGAGTGGTCTCCCTGGACGGGGCGTTTACCGGTGATATTCTTCAGATGATCCTTCACGCCGGACCGGTCGTGAAGTTCGTCATGTTCATCCTGTTCCTCTTCTCCATCCTGTCCTGGGCGATCATCTTCATGAAGTGGCGGCTGCTCAGAAAGGCCCGGGAAGAAACCACCTATTTTCTCGATCTCTTCTGGGACAACACGGAGATGGCGAAGGTCTACAGCGAATCCGAGGATCTTCCTTACAGCCCGGTGGCCAATCTCTTCCGGTCCGGGTATTCCGAGATCGTCAGGATGAACAAGCTCCAGAGCCAGCCCAAGGGGAGGCCCGGCAACTCGACCATGCAGCCGATGCTGGACGTGGTGGAGAGATCCCTCCGGAAGGCGACCATCGATCAGGGAAACCGGCTGGAGAAGGCGCTCTCTTTTCTGGCGACGACCGGGAACACGGCCCCCTTTATCGGGCTTTTCGGGACCGTCTGGGGGATCATGGAGTCCTTCCGAGGGATCGGCCTCAAGGGGGCGGCCAACCTCGCAGTGGTTGCGCCGGGCATCTCCGAGGCGCTGATCGCCACGGCGGCCGGACTGGCCGCTGCCATTCCCGCGGTCGTGGCCTTCAACTACTTCAACAGCAAGGTGGGGTTCCTCAAGTCGGAGATGGACAACTTTTCGTCGGATTTCATGAGCCTTGTCGAGCGGCAGTTCATGAAGAAGATGATGACGCCGAAAGAGGAGGAGACGGGCGATCGAAGGCGGAAGTCGGAAGGGTGAACATCGAACGTCGAATGAAGGACCCCTGTAGGAGCAAGCTCTGCTTGCGATCGGAGACCAGGGAAGCGAAAACGGGGTAAGCATGCAGACAGGCAACGGGAAGAGATTCATGTCGGAGATCAACGTCACTCCGCTGGTCGACGTGATGCTGGTCCTCCTGATCATCTTCATGGTGACCGCTCCAATGATGACCCAGGGCCTGGATGTGAACCTGCCCCAGACCACGGCCAAGAGCATCAAGACCCAGGAGGACCCGCTCTTCCTCACCATCAACAAGAAGGGGGAGATCTTCCTGGAGGAGCATGCCGTCCCGCTGGAGGAGCTGGAGGAGAAGGTGCGGAGCATCTTCAAATACCGCAGGGACAAGGAGCTCCTGCTCAGGGCCGACCGGGACATCCCCTACGGGGTCGTGGTCAAGGTCATGGGCGCCGTCAAGAGGGCCGGGATCGACAAGCTGGGGATGGTGACGGAGCCCAAGGATTAGACCGGGTTGCCGCGGGGTTTGCTCCGTGCGCAATATGAGATCAACGCAGACTCTTCACGGGCGTCGCTTGCACGGGCGGACCGGGAGCGATTGAATCATGCCGTTCGGCGCTGCAGAAAATTCGAATCCCCTGATGGACCAGAAGTGGAGCCGCATGATCGCCATTTCGGTGGGGTTCCACCTTGCGGCCTTTCTCCTGATCATGCTCGTGGCGAATACGGGCCCCAGCATCAGGCCCTACCGTGGCATCTCCTACGAGGTCAATCTGGTCGAGCTTCCGGGAGGCGGGGTGCAGAAGGCGGTCGGCCCGTCCGCGGCGGCCGCGGAGGCGAAGGCCGAGAAGGCGGTGCCCAAGGAGACCAGGACACCTCGAATCGAAGAGCCGAGGAGAGAGGAAAAGCCCCTGGTGATCGCGAAGAAGACCGTCGAGAAGACCGCCCCTCGGGCTGAAAAACCCAAGATCTCCCCGATGGAGCAGATCAACAAGGCGATCTCCAAGATCGAGAAAAAGGTGAAGTCGGACAACGTGGACCACCTCAATACGGCGATTTCGAGACTCCAGGCCAAGGCGCAGAGCAATGCTCCGAAACCGGGAGGCGGCGATGGAATGGAAGGAGGAGGCCAGGGGATCGGCGGGGGACCCATGGCCCTGTACCAGATGGAGGTGGAAGCCAAGATCAAGCGCAACTGGAACTACCCTGTCATGGACAAGCAGAAGCTGGAGGCGGTCGTTGTCCTTACGGTGAAGCAGGACGGCACGATCCTGAAGAGCCGCATGGAAAAGCGCTCCTCGGATACGATGTTCGACGAGTCCGTCCTGAAGGCCATAGAACGATCAAACCCCTTACCACCGTTTCCGGAGAGTTACAGGAAAAGCCATGATGAACTCGAGATCACCTTCAACCTCAATGATCTTGAAGGTCTGTAGAATACTGCTCTTCATAGCCCTGGCTGCGGGCATCCAGCTGTTCCATCCCGAACCCGCCAGGTCCAGGATCTATATCGATATCAATGCACCATCCCTCCAGAGGATCAAGATCGCCATCCCCGATTTCAAGAACTTCTCGGACAGGGGCGAAAACCCGGAGCTTGCAGCGGCGCTGCCCGCGGTCCTTTCCAATGACCTCGACCTCAGCGGTTATTTCGCTCCCATGGACAAGGCCGCCTTCCTTGGAGACGGGGCGGGCCACGCCTCCCTCGAGGAGACCCGCTTCAGGGACTGGTCCGTCATCGGCACGGATCTCCTCGTGAAGGCCGGTTTCACCTGCATCGGCCAGAGCCTGGAGGTGGAGGTGAGATTATACGACGTCCACTCCGCACGCCAGTTGCTGGGGAAGCGGTTTCTCGGGAGGATCGACGAGCAGCGGGCCCTGATGCACCGGGTGGGCAACGAGATCATCTACCTTCTGACCGGAAACAAGGGGATGTTCCTCTCCAGGATCGCCTTTGTCGGGACTGCGACCGGGAACAAGGAGATCTACGTGGCCGACTACGACGGCCATAACGAAAAACAGCTGACCTCGGACAAGACGATTGCGCTCCTCCCAAGGTGGTCTCCCCAGGGGGATATGATCTGTTTCAACTCCTACAAGGACGGGAGCCCGATGCTGTACCTGAAGGAGCTTTTCTCCGGAAAGGTGAGGCGGATCTCGGACCGCAAGGGGCTGAACGCCGGAGGCTCCTGGCTGCCTGACGGCAAGAGCCTGGCCATGTGCATGAGTTATGGAGATCACCTGGACCTGTTCAACATCGATCTCAACGGGAAGGTCATCAGGCGCCTTACCCAGCATTCGAGCATCAACGTCTCCGCCTCCTTTTCCCCCGATGGCTCGAAATTTGCTTTTGTCTCCAATCGTTCGGGAAACCCCCAGATCTATATCAAGGACATTGCGGGGGACAGGGAAGAGCGAATCACCTTCCAGGGAAACTACAATACGTCCCCTTCATGGTCCCGCCTGAATCGGATTGCCTTTTGCGGGAGCTACGAGGGGAAATTCGACATCTTTACCGTGGATCCCGATGGGAGGAACCTGCGGAAGCTGACGGACGGCCAGGGCGACAACGAGGAGCCGAGCTGGTCTCCGGACGGGAGGTACATCGTTTTCAGCTCGAACAGGGAGGGCGGCCATCACCTGTATATCATGAATGCCAACGGGCAGAACCAGAGAAGGGTCACCTTCATGAAGGGGCAGCAGACCTCGCCCTCCTGGTCACCCTTCTGATGCAGCGGCAACAGGCCAAGGATTGCGGTCGCAATGCACCGGCCGGCGGGCGACAGGACAAAGATCTTGAGTTTTGTAAAGAAAGGTGGTATAGAGCCGGTTTCGGGAGTGAAGTTGGATTATCGAAATTGGGATTCATTTAACTTAAATTAGGAGGTAGAAGAGAGTATGGTACGAAAGTGGATGATCGTGTTGGTTGTTTTTGCCTTTGCAGCATCGCTCCTGGCCCTCAGCTCCTGCGCCAAGAAGCAGGTGAAGGCCGCCGACGAGGCTGCCAGACCCGCCGAGATCAAGAAAGCGGAACCGGCCCCGGCTGCCCCTCCCACCGACGATAGCGCAAAGCTGCGGGAACTCGAGAGACAGCGCGAGATCAAGGCCTTCGAGTCGGAGAGCATCTATTTCGACTTCGACAAGTCCGAGCTGAAGCCCGCAGCAAGGGCCACGCTGGAGAAGAAGGCGGGCTGGCTGAGGGCGAATCCTCAATACAAGCTCAGGATCGAAGGTCATGCCGACGAAAGGGGAACGGTGGAATACAACCTGGCCCTCGGTGAAAGAAGGGCGAAGGCTGCACAGAAGTATCTCACCGCCCTCGGGATCTCTGCAGATCGCATCGCCACCGTGAGTTACGGCGAAGAGAGGCCGGCCGACCCCGGGCACAACGAGGCGGCATGGGCCAAGAACAGAAGAGACGAGTTCAAGCTGAGCAGGTAGTCCGCAGCCTGAACCCTCTTCGCAGGTAGAGCAAAGAAAAGGGAGACCGGTCTGCGCTGCCAGATCGGTCTCTAATCTCCAAAGCCCTACGCATTCACAGGAAGGTTTTGAATGAAAAGATTCGTCTTCGGTTTGGGGCTGGTATCCGTTCTTCCAGTCCTCGGTTTCTCCTCGTGCGCCTATGACCGGGATATGCAGTACCTCAACGATCAGGTCATCGCCCTGAATCGGCGGGTGGCAAAGATCGAGGAGGGCATGGACAACAAGCTCTCCACCATCCGGACGAGTCAGGGTGATGTGAGGGTGGAAATCGATCAGATGCGGGGAGAGATGCAGAAACTCCAGGGCCGCGTGGAGGACAATGAGCGCGTTACGAAGAGGACGGTGGAAAGAGACCTCGGGGATCAGGATGCCCTGAAAAGGGGTTATGCGGACCTCTCCAAGAAGGTAGCCGACCTCGAGATGACGGTCAGGAGCCAGCAGGAGTACCTCGGGATGGAACCGACCGGGCAAAGGGCTCCCCAGGCAAGCCCGACCCTGCAGCCGGCCCAGCCTCAGGCCGCGGTGCCGGCCGTCCCAGCAGAGCCCCCCAAACCCAAGGATGTCGAGCTCTATGACAACGCCCTTGCGCTGTACAAAGAGGGCAAGCACGAGGATGCCATCCTCGGATTCAAGGATTTTCTGAAGAAGTACCCGAAATCGGACCGCGCCGACAATGCGCAGTTCTGGGTCGGGGAGTCCTACTTTGCCCTGCGGCAGTACGAGCAGGCGATCCTCGCCTTCAACGATGTGATCAAGAACTACCCCAAGGGAAACAAGGTGGCGAATGCCCTGCTGAGGCAATCTTTTGCATTCCTGGAGATCAACGACAAGACGAGCGCAAAGCTTCTGTTGAGAAAGATCGTAAAGGAACACCCCAATTCGAGCGAAGCGAAGATCGCAGCCAAGAAGCTGGAGACCATCAAATAGACCGCTGGAGGTTGCCCCCCGCCGGATCCGTGAACAGGGGTTCCCCAAATACACGTTTCTTTTTCTCGTCCCTGGGCAGTGAGCATGTCGTCATGGCCATTCTCGCGGCCCTTGTGGGAGTGGCCTCGGGCCTCGGGGCCATCGGCTTTCTCGAACTCATAAAAATCTTCCAGACCTTGTCCTATGGCGCGGGCGGTGATCTCCTTCGGATCGTCGAGGCGACCCCCTGGCCCCTGCGGGTGGGGATCCCCGCCCTCGGCGGTCTCGTAATCGGTCTCTCCATTCAGTTCGGGGCCAGAGAAGCCCAGGGACACGGCATTGCCGAGGTCATGGAAGCGGTCACGCTCCGAAAAGGGGTGATCCGAAAGAAGGCCTTCCTTGCAGAAACCCTCGCATCGGCGGTGACCATCGGGACGGGCGGTTCCGCGGGCGTCGTGGCGCCGATCGTCCAGTTGGGATCCGGGCTCGGTTCAGCAATCGGAAAGCTCCCCCGGCTTTCCGGCACCGGCATTCGGACGTTGGTGGGGTGCGGGGCCGCCGCAGGGATTGCAGCCGCTTTCAACGCACCGATCGCCGGAACCATGTTCGCACTGGAGGTGGTCCTCGGCGACTTCGGGGTGGCCACCTTCAGCCCCATCGTGATCTCCTCGGTCACGGCGACCGCGGTCTCTCGCCACTTCCTCGGGGACTCTCCGGCCATGTTCGTCCCGGCATACCAACTGAACCATGCGATGGAACTGCTCCTGTACGTCCTTCTGGGGCTCTTTTCCGCCGGCGCAGCGGTCTCGTTCACGAGAGTCCTCTACGGGGTGGGTGATCTGTTCGAACGCATGAGGTCTCCGGCCTTCGCGAAACCGATCATGGGCGGACTCGTCCTCGGACTGATCGGGCTGGCCTTCCCGTATGTCCTCGGGAACGGGTACCCGACCATCGATCTCGTGCTCATGGAAAGGCTCTCCCTGACCACGCTGTTCCTCCTGGTCCTCCTGAAGATACTCGCCACCTCGATCACCATCGGCTCCGGGGGAGCCGGGGGGACCTTTGCTCCATCCCTCTTTATCGGCGCGGTGCTGGGGGGGTTCTTCGGGATCGTCGTGCACGACCTCCTGCCGGGAATCACGGCCTCATCGGGGGCCTATAGCATCGTGGGCATGGGAGCCGTGGTAGCCGGTGTCACCAGAGGCCCCCTCAGTGCCATCCTCATGCTCTTCGAAATGACGGGAAACTACACCATCATCCTGCCGCTGATGATTGCCTGTATCGTCAGCTCTACGGCAAGCGGTGTCCTGCTCAATGAATCCATCTTCACGATGAAGCTTCTCAGGAAGGGGGTGAACATCCGCTCGGGGAAGGAGGTCAGCGTGCTCCAGTCGATCGCCGTGAGCGAGGTCATGAACCGGGAGGTCGAGACCGTCTCCGAGGACCTGAACCTGGGCAAGCTCGCGCAGCGGATCGCAGGCAGCAAGTACAACAGCTTTCCCGTCGTGGACTCCCGGGGAAGGCTGGTCGGTGTCCTCTCGTTCCTGGATTATCACAGCGTCTTGTACGATCACGACCTGGAAAACCTGGTCGTTGCGGGGGAACTGGCCACACGGTCCGTGGTGACGGTGACGGTCGAGGATTCCCTTTACACCGCCCTGGAGCGGATCACCTCCAAGGACTTCAGCATCCTCCCCGTGGTGGATGCGGAAGACCCCTCCCACATCCGCGGTATCCTCACCCGCCGCGATATCATCAGCGCCTACAACAACGCGGTGATCAAGAAGGGCGTGTTGGGGAAACAGGATTGACGACAACCCATTCTTTCACGGCTTGCAGACGCTGCAGGGGTGAAACCCTTCCCGGAATGCGCTCAGACGATCCGGGAAGGGGTTCCGGTTGCGGCGGGATATCTCCCTGGCCCGGGCACAGCCGGGCCGGTGAAAGACATAGGACCGTGTGTTCCCGATGTAGCTTTTTTCCCGGGAAACGTTCTCCCGGCTCCAGATCCCGATCTTTTCCCCCATGGCAAGCCGCTGGTTCGCCAGGAGGAGGGAGAAGTACCTCGCCTCCGGGCCGTTCACGAGCACGTGGGCGAGCCCTTCCCTCAACAGGATCGCATTGATCATCTCCCCGCTCTCCAGGAAGACATAGGCGAGTCTGCGGCCGTAGCGGTCCCTGGTGACCTGATCGAACTCCATCCTCACCCGTTTTTCCGCAACCAGTTGCCGGTTCCTCTGCCGGGCCTCGACGGCCATGAATTGGGGAACCTCTCCCATTTCAGGGGTGTCTATCCCGAAGTACCTGATCTTGTCGCCGTTCTGGAGTAGAATCGTATCGCCGTCGAAGATCGTTTTTACCCCGTAGTACCCGGCACCCCTGAAAGAGAGCCCCACGAAAGCCACGAGGAGAAGGAGGAGGACTCTTCTTCTTTTACTCATTTGACGGTATCTTGCTCCAATCCTTCAATAATTAACTTGAATGCCGGCAATGGAAATGAACGACCCAAAGAGTATGCACTTTTATTTACTCATAGCGATTTCTCATTGACTCTAAAGGGCTTGGACATTAACATAGCCTAACAAAGAAAGAAATCCCCAGGCTGAAGCAGGGAGTATATTTGAGGGGTATGGTATGCCACAGATCATGACTACGAAGGAATTAGCTAAGTACTTGAAGCTACATGAGATCACGATATGCAAGTATGCTGCTGAAGGGAAGATCCCGGCCATCCGTATCGGTCGGGTCTGGCGGTTCGACAAGGAAGCCATCGACAAGTGGATCAGCGGCGGACAGAAGAAGTAGTTCCACTCATCGAAACGGGATTGACCCGCCCCATTGAACCCCGTGTTTCAGGCGTACATCAGAAAGGGCTTCCTCCACTCCGCAAACTGCAGCACCTCCTGCTCCCACTTTTCCCTTAATGCGGCCGGGTCCTTCCCCTGCTCAAGCTCTTCCCTGAGCCCCTTGTCCCCCAGGATCAAATCGATGGGCATCCTATCGAGTTCGTATTCATAAGGAGGGGGGCGCCACCGGAAGCGGTCCGGGTGGATGTCCATGACAGCCTTGAGCAGGGCCAGTGACGTAAAGTAGGGTCTGAAGGCCGGGAGGTCGGTGATGTGGATCATGTATCCCTTGCAGGTCTCGTCTCTCCATTTGTGGAACATGGGACGAAAAGAGACCTCCTGAAGAAGGCATCCTGAAAGCGCGTCCGGGTGCAGAGCGCGCGAGACCGCCTTCGTGTCCAGAAAGGGGGCGCCGAAGATCTCGAAGGGGCGGGTGGTTCCTCTACCTTCGGAGAGGTTGGTGCCCTCCCAGATGACCTGTCCGGGATAGACCTGGGCCGTCTCGGGCAGGGGCATGTTGGGGGAAGGCGTGACCCACCTCAGCCCCGTATCCTGCCAGAACATCCTTCTTTCCCATCCCCCCATGGCCACCGTCTCCAGGCTGCATTCCAGTCCAAAGACCGACCTGAAGACCTTTGCCGTTTCGGCCATCGTGAGCCCGTGCCGCATGGGAAGGGCGAAAGGACCCACAAAGGAGTAATATTCCTGTCTGAGCAACGCTCCTTCGATGATCTCGCCTCCCACCGGGTTCGGCCGGTCCAGGATGAGTATCTTCTTGCCGAGCCGCGCCCCTGCCTTGAGACAGTTGAGCACCGTGGTGGAAAAGGTGTACACCCTCGTCCCCACATCCTGGAGGTCTATGATCAGGGTATCGATGGAGGTAAGCATATCGTCCAGGGGCTCCCGGGTCTCGGAATAGAGGCTGAAGATGGGTACCCCGAGGTCAGGATCGTATGCGTGATCCGTCTCGATCATGTTGTCCTGCTCGGCCCCGGCATGCCCGTGCTGGGGTCCGAACAACGCGGTCAGGCGGCCCGGCAGAAGCTCGGCAATGACATGCTTTGCATGACGCAGCCGAGAGTCCAGCGAAGCCTGGTTGGAAAGAAGCCCGAGCCTCTGGCCCTTGAGCCGTTTCCAGGATTCATCGCGAAAAACATCCAGTCCGAGAACAACCCTGCTCATCGATCCACTCACAGTTGGAATTTGGGGAGCTGTTTGAAGTAATCGTCCGCCATCCTAACACTCCGGACCGCAGGGAACCATCGAAAATTGGATGGACAGAGAAAAACCTCCATGCTAACATGCACTTATTGAACGGGGCGCCGCATGTCCGGGCGCCCTGATCATTACTCGGGAACGTGGGGGGAGGCTCCATTCATGTTGTTGAACTTAATGCGAAAGCATGCCAAGTCCTGGTTGATCAAATTCCTGGTGGGGATCATCGCAGCCGTGTTCATCTTCTATTTTGGATACTCTTTCAGGACCGGGGAGGCGAACAAGGTGGCTTCGGTCAACGGCGAGGTGATCACCGGAGTCGATTATCAGAAGACCTACAGGAGCATGCTGGAGACGCTCCAGCGCGAATACAGGAGCGTGTGGAACGAGAACCTGGTGAAGCTTTTCAATGTGAAGGGAAGGGCGCTGGAGTCGCTGATCAGCCAGAAGCTCATCAGCCAGGAGGCCGCGCGGATCGGCTTTGGCGTGACCGAAAAGGAGATCCAGGAGCAGATCCTCTCCTATCCCGCGTTCCAGACCGGGGGGCGCTTCGATGAGTCCAGGTACAGGATGCTTCTGCAGAACAACCGGATGACGCCGGAGGATTTCGAGGCCGGCCTGGAAAGAGAGCTCCTGCAGAGAAAGATCGAGCAGTTCCTGGGGACGTTCATCACGGTCACGGATCAGGACGTGCTCGATTACTACACCTATTCCAATGAAAAGATCAAGATCGGGTTTGTGGAGTTCCTGCCGGAGAACTACAAGGGAGCCGTCAAGGTCTCCGATGAGGCGATGGAAAAGTACTTCCAGGAAAACCAGGAGATGTACCGCATCCCGGAGAAGATCAAGACGGCCTATGTCGTCTTCGACCCTGAGGGTCTCAGGGGCTCCGTGAAGATCCAAGACAGGGATGTGCAGGACTTCTACAATGAGAACAACGCCATGTTCACGGAGGAGCGGGAAGTCAAGGTAAGCCAGATCCTCTTCAAACTCGACGAGGACGCTTCGGAAGAACAGGAATCCAAGGTCAGGGAAAAGGCCCTTTCGGTGCTGAAAAAGGCCCGGGAGGGGGAGGATTTCGCGTCCCTGGCCAGGAAGCACTCGGAAGATCCCTCCAAGGGCAAGGGAGGAGACCTTGGGTACCTGAAGCCGGGTGAGATGGTCTCGGCTGTGGAGGAAGCGGTCTCCAAGATGAAGAAGGGCGAGATCAGCGAGCCGGTCAGGAGCCCGTTCGGGTACCACATCGTCAAAGTGGAGGACATCAAGGAGTCGCGGCTCATTCCCTTTGAGGAAGCCCGGGAGAAGGTGACGGAGAGGCTGCGGAACCAGGCGGCCGCGGACATGGCTCATGACAAGGCGCTCTCTTTCCTGGATCAGATGCCCTATCAGACGGACCTGCGCCAGTTCGCCTCGGAACACAAGTTGAGCACAAGGGAGTCCGAATACTTCTCCGCGGGTGAGCCCATCGAGGGGATCGGAGAGGAGCCGAAGCTGACCGAATCCCTGTTCGCTCTCCAGCAGGGGGAGGCGAGCGAGGTCCTGGAGGTGAATGGAAAATTCTACATCTTCCAGGTGATCGACCGCAAACCGAGCACCCTTCCTGCGCTGGCGGATGTCCGGGAAAAGGTGAAGGAGGATCTCACGGAGAAACTGGCCGCAGAAGAGGCGAAGGCGGATGCGGAGAAGTTCCTCGGCAGGGTGAAAGGGGGAGAGCAATGGGACGCCCTGGTGAAGGCGGTCAAGAAAACGGCCCGGAGCACGGAGTTCTTCAGCCGCCAGAGCCCCCCGTCGGAGCTGGGGTACAATCAGGCCATGATCGAGGCGTCCTTTGGACTGGGCGAAAAGAAGACCTACCCGGATAAGGTCTATGAGACCGAGAACGGTATCTTCGTGATCCGCTACGAGGGGAGCGAGGGGATCGACCAGGCCAAGTTCGAAGAGGAAAAGGACAAGTACCGCCAGTCCCTGACGCGCGCAAGGCAGCGGGTGCTCATGGAGAACTGGCTCGAGGACTTGCGGAAAAGGGCCGAAGTCGAGATCTTTATTCCTGCGGGCAAGGAAGGGCCGGAGCTATAGTCATTCGCGTCGAGAGTGTCGATGCGTGAAGCAACCCCTCCCTCTGGTGCCCGCGGGCCGAAGTTGAGAAGATGAGAAGTTCCAGAAGAGAAGAAGATGAGAAAACCCCCTCTTGTTCTTCAACTCAACTTCTCAACTTCTCAGTATCCGGCACCTCTTCCCCCCGGTCCGTAAGACAAAGGCCCCGTCCTCTTCCTCGATGTGTTCCGTCAGCTGATAGTACGCCGCCCGCGTGAATCTCGCCGGGAAAGCTCCTCCCTTTACCCGGCAGTAGAGGACATTGGCCCTGCCTGCATACAAGGTCTCGGGATCGAGCTTCTCGGTGCTGTCGTCGCTCAGGAGGAGGAACAACTCGCTTCCGGCTGCGACCCTCCTCACGACCAGGGCCGTGTCCTCCACCTCCAAGAGACATCGCTCCCCGCCCCATTCCAGGATGTAGCGGCCCTCCCCATCCATTGACATATGGTTGTAGAAGAAGAGGACGATCTCCCTCCGGTGCATCTCCGCACCCTGATAAAACCACTGCCCCTCTTTGTCGATAAAGATCTCACAAGGACGGATTTCGTGCATCCTGTCTCCCTCCGCGCCGGCTCCATCCGACCCCTCAAGGATTCTCGCCAGTATATAACAACCCCCACGGTCCGGGAAACATTGAACGATCCCCCGGACATGAAAAAAGGCCCCCATGGTCAGCCCGTCACGAGAGGTAAAGAAGCGTTGGACGTACGACACCAGGATACTGTAGGATCATGCGGATGATGAAAGAGCGACTTTCCAGATCCGTTTGGGGATGGGCCCTCTACGACTGGGCCAACTCCGCGTTTGCGACCACGGTCATGGCCGGGTTCTTCCCGGTCTTCTTCAAGATGTACTGGAGCCATGGCGCCAATGTGAACGAGAGCACGGCCCTGCTCGGGTTCGGCAACTCGGCCGCATCCCTCCTGGTGGCGGTTACGGCGCCGCTCCTGGGCGCCGTTTCGGACCGAACGTCCGGGAAGAAGAGATTCCTGGTGGGGTTTGCCTTCCTCGGCGCGCTGACCACAGCCTCTCTCTCCATCATCGGCAAGGGTGAGTGGGCGTTTGCCATCTTGCTTTACATGCTCGGCATCGTCGGGTTTGCAGGCGCAAACATCTTTTACGATGCACTGCTGCCTTCGGTCTCCACCAAAGAAAACGTGGATTTCGTGTCGGGCCTCGGTTATTCCCTGGGCTACCTCGGCGGAGGGCTCCTGTTCGCACTCAATGTGGCGATGACCATGTTCCCCGGAACCTTCGGGATCCCCGATGCGACCACGGCCGTCCGGGTGTCGTTTGTCACGGTGGCCCTGTGGTGGGGCGGTTTCACATTCTTCACCGTGTTCTGGGTCTCAGAGGAGGGTGTCCGTATGCTCCCGGCGAGCCCGGTACAGCCGGTGTTCAGGCAGTACGTAGCGGCTTTCAGAAAGCTGAAGAAGCTCCGGACCGCTTCCCTGTACCTGCTGGCATACTGGTTTTACATCGACGGGGTGGATACGATCATCCGCATGGCGGTCGACTACGGCCTGTCCATCGGCTTTTCGTCCAATGACCTGATTGTCTCGCTCCTCCTCGTGCAGTTCATCGGTTTTCCCGCTGCCCTGGCCTTCGGACGGCTTGGCCAGAGGTGGGGAGTCCGGAGGTCGATCTTCCTGGGGATCGCCATATACATGGGCATCACCCTCTGGGGTTCCATGATCACCCGAAAGGAGGAATTCTACATCCTTGCCTTCGGGATAGGGCTCGTCCAGGGCGGTCTGCAGGCCCTGAGCCGGTCCTACTACACGCGGCTGATACCCAGCGGCCAGGCCGGGGAATTCTTCGGCTTCTACAACATGCTGGGGAAGTTCGCAGCGATCTTCGGCCCCGCCCTCGTCGGTCTGGTCAGCCTGGGGGCCAGATCGCTCCTCATGCCTCCCTCACCGTCACCGGAGGAAGCCACTCTGGTCACCCATATCGCCGCCCGGTGGGGTATCGGCTCGATCCTCCTCCTCTTCTGCGCCGGAGGCGTCCTTCTCCTGTTCGTGGATGAAGAGAAAGGGCGCGCCGAGGCGGCCATGATCTCGGGCTCCCACTAAGTCTACGTCCTGAAAAGAAATACACATTGGCCCCCACTTGTGCCACCTCCCCGTGTTCTTAGCTTTTAATACCGGAAAAAAACGTCTTTGCCCGCGGAGAGCTTCCGCGGAAAGGCGCATGCGAAGGGAGCAAAGAGATGAAGAAAAATATACGGATCAAGACGTTACTGCTGATCGTTTTCGTGATGGCCGGATCGGTGATGGCGGCCTCCTACCCTGCGCTGGCAACCGAACGGTGGCAGGATATGCCTCCTCTGGTGCTCAGCGACTGTGTCGACATCGACAAGGTCCTCGCGCCGAATCCCCTCTCTTCCGAAGGGCACGACTTCTGGATGGTCTTGAAGTACGAGGAGATAGACGAGGAGTCCGGCAGGAGGAAGGCCGGGCTTGGGGAGCAAAGCCTGAACATGTACCTGGTGACGGGGCTTGCATTGCTCGTGGACGAGGGTGTGGGGCTTCCCTACTACCAGTTTCTGATCGTGACCCAGACCAACGGAGGCACATCCGAGAAGATCGTTCAGCAGTGGCTCTTGTCGGACACCGATAACGACGGCAAGGTGGACAAGGCCAAATTCGAGCGAACCATATCGGGAAGCGAAGGGGAGACGATCCGTTCGGACAAGGTCGAGGTCCCCGACGATCAGGTTCGTAGTCTTCAGGGCTTCTTTGAGAGGGCCACGAGCGAAATCAACTCCAAGGCGGAGAACGGAACTTCAGAGCAGTGCCTCGTCAGCTGACACCGCTTGCGGGGGGATTCGAACACCATGAGAAAACCTGGCTGCCGGGCCCTCCCAGGGGGTCCATGTACGACTGTCTGGTTCTCTCGGCTGTTCCTCCCCTCTTTTTGCCCGAAGAATCAGACCGCCCTGAGGGCCGAATAAGGTTTTCCGTCTACATATTCCCCTCCCGTTAACCCTTATCCTCCGGGAAGAGCAAACCGCAACGCCCCGGAGAGGACGGGGAAAACAGGAGGCCTTATGAAAAGTAGCTCGTGCATGCTGTGCCTTGTCATCCTAATGGCCGGATTCACTTTCTTATACCAGGGTGGCTTGGCCCGGGCCGCGGAGTGGGAGGAACTCCCTCCGCTGATCTTTCAGGAGTTTGTGGAAGTCGAGACCGTCATTGCCCCGAACCCCTATTCCGAGGAGGAAAATGACTTTCTCGTCGTGACCAAATATGAAGAAGGAGAGAAGGCGGGCGGCGGCAGCGAGCCTCAAGGCCCACGGGCGCCTATGAAGTCCCTGAACATGTACCTGGTGACCGGTCTCCTGCTCATGGAGGGGGGAGATGTGGGGATACCTTACCACTCTTCCCTGATCGTGAGCCTCAGGAGTGCTGACCCGAAACCTCCGGGCCAGACCATTCAGCAGTGGGTCCTGTCGGACAGCGACGGCGACGGTGAACTGGACGAAGCGAGATTTCAGAAGATCACCACCACCGCCGAGGGGAACAAGGTTCGCTCCGGTCCCGTGGAGGCGCCCCAGGACGGAGTCCGGAAGTACCAGACGTACTATGAGGCGGCCAGCCGCGAGTTGAACAGCAAGGCGGATATCTCCCTGAGCGAGTAAGGCCTTGGACGATTGGACTCGATGCCCGGGTGCTATGAAGAGGTGATCGGCCGGGATCCGCAGCATCCTGCTCCGGCATCTGTCGAGCACCAGGGAGGGAGCGTCCGGAATCGGAGGCCGGCTCAGACCAGATTGGGATGGGCTTGTTTGGGCCAGAGGGAAACGGGTTCCTCCAGTTCGGCCGAAAGGGCGAGCAGGAACTCGGTGACCGTACGGAACCGGTCTGCCGAAGGCCGGGCAAGCGCCCGCATTACCGCTTCGTCCAAGGTCTCGGTGACCTCGGCCCGGAGGGAACGAGGAGAAGGAGGGGGGCGGTCTCCGACCTGAGGGAACTTCTGCTCCGGTCCCCTGCGCGGTTCAGTGCCGTCGTAAACGGATTCGAAAGGCCAGCGTCCGGTGAGCAGTTCATAGAGGATCGTACCTAACCCGTATACATCCGCCCGGACATCCAGGGGAAGCCGCATGGCCTGCTCAGGCGACATGTAGGGGGCGGTACCGGGCGAGCTCCTGGGCGCCCGCTTAGGGTTGAGGGGCCGGGCGGTATCCATGTCCAGGAGAACCGGCACCCCTTCCCGGAGAAGCAGGTTGGCCGGCTTGAGATCGAGGTGGAGGAATCCGGACCGGTGCATATGGGCGAGCCCGGCACCGGCGTGGATGGTGGTCCTGATCGCATCGGCCACGGGCATGCGACGGTCCGGGAGTCCCTCCAGGACATCCAAAAGGGAAGGTCCCTCAAGGTAATCCAGCAGCAGGAAGGAAAGACCCTCGTATTCCCCGCCCCCGAACACACGAACGATGTTCGGGTGGTGCAGTCTGCGGAGGATGCGATGCTCTCTCCGGAGAGCGGCCCGCGCGGTGCGCTTTTCGGCAGCCTCTTTGGAGAGGAGTTTACACGTGAGGGAGCACCATCGTTCCGCGCTCCACACCTGGTAGAGCTCACTCCAGTGCCCCACTCCCAGGTGTCCGATCACGGTGAGGTCGGACCCGATCCGGTCGCCCACGGCATACGAGTAGGGATGTACCGGAAGCGGCCCCCGTCGCCAGCGATAGACCTCGAGGAGTCCGGATTTTCTAGGCCGCGAGCCTCTTGTCCGCACAGTACCCTTGCCTGCTTCTCTTATCCGGTCATTGGACCGTTTCACCGGCGCCCGCCTCCCTCCCGGAAAAAGCCCTCTCCGGCCGAGATCATTCTGGTCGATCGACCCGCACGTGATAAATGGGAAGATCATGGTATTCCGAGGGGGGCTTTCGGCGAACAGTACAAGGTGCAGATGCAGCAGGACCGGAAGATTTTTCAGGAGCCCGCGCCCTCTCCTGTCAAAGGGCGGAGTAAGCGGTTCGTACGATTTCAGGCGAATAGGTACGCTCAAGCCTGCGCACGATGAAGTGTCCCCGGGCGATGCCCTGGTAGTGATCCATGAAGACCAGATTCAGAAAAGCCCCCCCTGCCGCCCCCGCGACCGGCACCGCCTGGGCTGCAAGCTTTTCGGAGAGTGTTACGCCGAAACGGGAGGCGACCTGGCCGATGAACCTTACGATCGGCGGCGCACCGTGGTGTACCATCCCTCTCCGGCCGATATACTGCGCAGCCTCCGAAACCGCCCTGGCCAGGGCCGTGCGGACCGCGAAATAACCCACCTCCGCGCTGTCATCGGCCCTCGCTCTCCCGCCCAGGGCGAACACCTCCATGCAGGCCAGTTTGGCCTCCGGGACGTGGATGTCCTCCCCCTGGCTCCTGGCGACGTCTGCAATGGACCGCAACATGATGGTCGTGGAGACCGGCAGCTCCACGGGGAGACCCGCAAGCCCCAAGGCACCGCCTCCTGCGCCCGCCGCAAAGACCGCGATCTTGTGGAAAAGGTCGGACGAAGGTCTCCATCCGCCGTGCATCGTCTTCAGGGCAAGATCCAGGGCTCGGTGCAGGGCGGCCTTGGTCGCCTCGCCCACCATGTCGGATACCTTGAAAGGGAGGGCATCGATGCCGATCTCGACCGGCCTGCCTATTGCGCCTGCGATCTTCGCTGCCAGGCTGATATTCTCCAGGAGGTCCTTGGCATGGATAAGTTCCTCCAGATCCTTTTGAGCAATTTCCATGGATCTTCCTCTCTTCCTGAAAAGGATAAGCCTGAAAAAGGAATTGTAAACCCAGGCCTGCGGCCGCTGCCGAATTGCGCCGCCAAAAACGCGGAAGTACGTCTCACGGGCGCTGTACGCGACACGTTGAACGTATCTCGTGACACGATGCTGTTCGGGTAAAGAGCGTTGCAGATGAAGCGGAGGGGGGGAGAAGCAAAAGGGGATTTCGGCCGCGCTACACCCGCCTAGACCGCTTCCCGATAGTGGTCCCACAGCCTTCGGAGATGCATGGCCGGATCCTCGATGTACTCCTCTCTTCCAACGTCGATGAACCCTTCGATCTTTTTCTTCTGTTCGGTCCGGTGCGCCGCCTTTGCCCATTCCTCCGCCCCCTCTTTGGGCTCCAGGAAGGAATGGAACAGTGCCGTCTCCTCCAGCCCGGGGTGCGAGGACCAGGGTATCTCTTTCCGAGTCCCCGGATCCGGATCGATCAGGCTCAACCAGTTGAGGCCGGATGTCCCCTGGGCGGAAAGGCGCAGGACCTCTTCCGCGATCAAGTCAGGGTCGCCGGCTCCACCCGACAACCCCCACCCGACTTGCACCTCCAGAGGCTTCCCAAACAACCAGAGACCGATGGATGCAATAAACGAGGAAACCGTCATCTCGTCGGAGAGCCGCGCCTTCGAAGGGAGCCCCGGAATGCCGGCCGGGTCTCCCGCCACGCGGATGCCGTCGACCAGAGGGGCCAGGTGCAGGGCCGGCTCCGGGACCGTCAAGTCGGACCAGCCAAGCCCCAGGTGGACGGCTATGGTCTCGTCCCGCTCGCGTATCTCGGCTACAAAGGACCTGAGCACGAACTCGGCCGGCTCAGGGCCGGGGCGTACGGCTTCAAGAGCACGATCCAGCACCACCCAGCCGCTGAGGCATGGATGTCCGGCGACTGCCGACACCAGCTCCCTGAAGATCCGAATCCTCTTGCCGATGAGCGGCGGATCGTTCCACCATTCCTGGAAATGCAGCCGCCGAAGGGTTCCGTCTACGAACACCGGGTTCGCCCGCGGGTCCCTGTAGCCTTTGACCAGGTAGGGAGGAGCCCAGTAGACGCCCATCAGCCTGGTGGCGGGCGCAACCAGCCATGCATTGAGTCCTGCCTCGGAGATCCGGTCCAGCGCAAGGACGAGGCCGTCGAGGAACTTCACGGTGGCACGGACGCTCCCCGAGATCGACTCCTCCAGCACGGGGAGATTCACGCGCTCGACCCCCAGGTCCCTGGCCGCCCTGGCCGCCTTCAGGAGTCTTTCCGGGTCGGGCGGCTCAAGCGACGCAAGCCCCCTGGCGGGGCATATGTAATCGGCGCTCAGGATCATTGGCGGTTCAAAGATATCGTATTGAGGAATCGCAAGCAGGGCTTGCTCCAGGGGTCTTTCATTCGGCGTTCGACGTTCCCTTCTCTTCCCCATTATACCTGATAACCATCAATGTGATATCGTCACTCTGGGGAACCCCTTCCGAGAAGCTGCCGACCTTTTCCATGATGCCGGAGACGATCTCCTTCAGGGAATTGCCGTTCATGGGGGCGAGCTCCCTGATCAGCCGTTCTTCGGAAAACAACGCTTCCTCCTTGTCCATGGCCTCGGTCACGCCGTCCGTATAGAGGAAGAGCGTGTCGCCCCTCCGGAGGGCCGTTCTTCGGGCTTTGTAGAGACAATCCTCCGCCACGCCCAGGGCGATGCCGCCCGTGGGCTGGAGCTTGATCACCTCCCCGGAAGCGGAAAGGAGCAGGGGAGGATTGTGGCCGGCATTGCAGTACTCCAGCTCCCCCGTTGAGGTATGAAGGATGCCGAGAAAGAGGGTGACGAACATCATGGATTCGTTGTCGAGGGAGAGATCCTGGTTGACGCGGTTCAGCACATTCTCCGGCGAAAGCCCTTTGGTGGCCTTGGTCTTGATCAAGGTCTTGGTCACGGCCATGAAGAGGGAAGCGGGGACCCCTTTCCCCGATACGTCCCCGACCACAAAGCAGAGATGATCGTCATCCATGAAGAAGAAGTCGTAGAGATCTCCCCCCACCTCCTTTGCAGGGGCGATGGTCGCCAGGATGTCGAACTCGGTCCTGTCGGGGAAAGGGGGGAAGTTCTTCGGCAGGATTCCCATCTGGATGTCGTGGGCGATCTTCAACTCGCTTTCGATCCTCTCCTTGGCCGCAGTCGTCTCCTTCAGCTCGGAGATGTACTGTTTGAGGGAGCTCTTCATGGTCCTGAAGGACTCGGCCAGGGTACCCACCTCGTCCGCTGTCCTCACGTTCGGTATCCGGGCCTCCAGATCGCCGGTGGCGATCTGCCGGGCGGCCTTGGAGAGCGCCCTCAGCGGCCTGGTGATGGAGCCGGAGATCCAGACGATGATCAACAGGAGAAGCAGAAAACCGATCAGTCCGAGGGAGAGAACGGTCCGGTTGAGGCGCGTGATGTCCGACATCAGCTCATCCTGAGGGAACAGGACGCCGAGGGACCAGCCGTTCGAGGGCAGGGGGGCATATCTCATCCAGCATTCCTTGCCGGTGAAGAGGCTGGGGAAGGGGACGTATCCCGTCTTTCCCCGGATCATGCTTCTTCCCACCTCGCGCATCTTCTGATCACCCAGCTGTTCGGCCACCGTGAAGATGGTCTCATTCATGACCAGGCTGGACTTGGGATGGGTGATAAAAGTCCCGTTTTTCGAGATCAGGAACCCATAGCCGCTCTGAGCGATCTTGACGGACGCGACAATCTCCTTGAGCCAGTCGAGGGAGATATCCGCCGTGACGATCCCGGCCAGGACCCTACCGCCCGGGGCCCTCTTGTAGAACGGGACGGAAAAGGTGGCCATGATGATCCCGCCCGCCCCTTCGTCGAAGTAAGGCTCCGACCAAATCGGCGCATCCAGCTCCTTCGCGATCTGGTACCAGTCCCATGTGAAATAGTCGTACGGGATGTAGGTGAACTCGATCTTCCCATCCCGCTTGCAGTAGTAGGGCGCAAAGGTCCTCGCGTTTGCGCTGTACGCGTGGGGTTCGAACGCGATGGTCGCACCATAGATCTCCGCATTCCTCTCTACGACGGCGCGGATCACGTTCATGACATCCCCGCCCTCATAGGAAAAGTCCTCCATGAAGATCGCGAGATTCTGGGGTACCTTCTCCACGGCCTTCAGGACCGAATCGATCCGGTTGACCGTGGACAGCGCGAGATTCTCCGCATTCCTTTCGATGTTCCGGGTGACCACCTGGCGGGAGATCGAATAGTAGTAAAAGAAGATCAGGGAAAAGATCACCGTGATGCCGGCCAGGATCCAAGCGCTTAGCCTGAGGGCGATTCCCCTGTTTCGAGTCATGGCTCGCTGCGGTCCCTGTAGAATGAATCGAATGCCGGGATGGTATTGATCAATCCGCTGGCATGCAGGCTTGCCGCCACCCGGTGATAATCCCCGGAAAGGAGCCTTGTATCCACCTTCCCCCCCTCGGGCTGGATCATCAGGTCCTTCATCCTCTCCAGCATCCATCTCTGGTGGACCCTCGTGGCCGGGATGTATTCCCGCGTCAGGTTTTTCATGACCATGTCCAGGGTCTCCTCCATATTGGCGAATGCGGCAAGCCAGCCCTCCACGGAGCCCTTCACAAAGGCCCTGCAGGAGACGGGGTCCCGGTTGTAGCGGTCTTCCATGACGTAGATCCCGTCTTCCGGAAAATTCAGGCCATGTTCATGGAAGAAGAAGGTGGTCAGCTCTTCGGGGTTGAGCCCGCAAGCCAGGATGGTGTGGTATTCGTTGTACCACATGGCAGAGGCCACATCGACCCCGTCCCTCAGGAAAAGGTTCACGGAAAAGGACTGGGGGATGACCGACACCTCCAGCCCGTATTTCATGAAGAAGGCCTTCGGCTGCACCTGGAAGATGGGCCCCCAGAGCCCCACCTTTCTTCCGTTGATATCCCAGGCGCTCTGGATCCCGCTGGATTTCTTGGCGACCAGCATCAATGCGGAGCGGGGGAGGATCTGGCCGATGTTGAGCAGCTTCACTCCCTGAGAACGGGCCTGGAGGCCGGTGGTAAGCCACAGGGTGCCAAAGTCCGCCTTCCCGTCCTTCAACAGATCCAGTGGAGGGCTTTGAGGCCCCCCGGGGAGGATCTTCACGTCGAGGCCGTATTTCCTGTAGATCCCTTTTTCCGCTGCATAGTAATACCCCGCGAACTGCGCCTGGGGCACCCACTGGGGGATGAAGACGACCTTCTTCAGCTCCGTCTCGGCGCACACCGGGACCGGCATCAGGAGTGCCGCCACCAGGGCGACAAGAACCGACCGTTTCATCGCCATCACTCACCCCTGCTTTTCCGGACGAGGAAGGTGAGGATGTTCCGATCTCCCTCCCGGCGGTACCGCACCTCGTTCACCATCTTTCGGATGAGGAAAACCCCGAGCCCCCCTATCTTTCTCTCGGACAAGGGAAGGTCGATGTCGGGATCCGGCAGGGCGTGGAGGTCGAAAGGGATGCCGGTGTCCTCGAACTCGATCATCAAAGGGTCTCCGCCTTCCGTCACGCAACGGACCTCCACCTCCCCCGGTTCCCGGGCAGGAAAGCCGTGCTTGAAGATATTGACCAGGGCTTCTTCTGCGGCCACTTCGATCTCACGGATCCGCTCTTCGGAAAAGCTGCTCTCTCTCGCAGAACCGGAGATGAACTCCAGGATCCGTTCGAGGTTTCCCAGTCTGGCGGGCAAGCGGAGTGTTTTCATAAGCGCCTTTCGACGGTCTCATCCGTCCGGCGTCTAGCCGAGCCTGCTGCGGGCCTCGCCCACGGAATCGAAGATGGGAATGATGGCGCCGAATCCGGACACCTCGAACACCTCCTTCACCACACTCTTGAGAGAGGTCAGGAAGAGCTTTCCCTCTTTCCCTTTCAGCTTCTTCGTAGCAGCCAGGATCACCCTGAGCCCGGCGCTGCTGATGTAATCCAGCTGTCCTAGATCGAGGATCAGGGATCTTTCCCCTTCCGCAATCAGTCGATCCAGTTCCTTCTCCATGTCAGGGGAAGATACGGCATCGAGCCTGCCCCGGACCGAAACCACGGTTGCATTGCCTTCTTTAGAACTGGTGATCTCCATCTCTGCTCCTCCTTGGGAGTGTGAATTACGATGAATCCCGGGCCTCTTTCAAGACGGCGAAGTGGGGGGTCCAATCGCTACGAGTCGAAAGTTATAGGTGAAAGGGACGGGTTTGTCCAGAATCGCCTGCCGGCAACGCCTGAAGACCCGTGTGCGTGCAGGTCAGCGTATGCCGTGGGGCGCATCATCTTCTTGCGGAACCCCTCGCGGCGTCCTGATCTCCGTGCTTGTCCCGGGGCCTTTCGAGGTCTCCTCGCAGACGGCAGCCAGGTCGGCAAAGGGGCCCTTTTCCGTCGGTCTTTCTCATGAGCTTCTTTCCCAATCCTCGTAGACCAGGTCCCGGATCCGCTTGGCACGGTCGAAGTGGATCTGCATGGACTCCCAGTCCGGGCGCTTCACGATCTTCTGCATCAGCATGCCGTCCTGATCGAACCACCGGGGGAGCAGGCCGCCCAGAAAATATCCCCTTTCCCGCAGGACCTCCACCGCCGAATCGACCCATGGGAATGCGAGGTTCAGCCACACCTGAAGGACCAGCCCGCCTTTTTCCAGCACCTTCTTCTCTTCGGCCTCGAAGATCTCCCTGAAGTCGGCACCCGGTTCCCATACGGCCATGCGGGCCACCCGGGCGAAATCGAAGTAGGTCACCTGGATTCTTGTCCGTGAATCCGAAGGCGGTCTTTTACCCGCCTTGGATACCTCCCGCCGATCGTCCAGCCCCGGATAGAGGAAGGAAAAAGCACCTTCATACACGGAAGGGATGAAAACCTCGTGCGGTTTCGGGCGAAGCGTGACAAGGTCCAAAATGGATGCCACCCTGGCCGGGGCGCTCTTTTCCTGTCGGTAGGCTGAATCGGGCATGAGATCCACCTCCAGGGCATGGGAGATCCAGCCGAGGCTGTGGGTCATCTTCTGGCTGAATACATGGTTGCAGACGGACTCACCGTAAGCCGCCTCCACCCCGAAACGGTTTGCACCCTCCCGGATGCCGTGGGCGGCCATCTTTGTAAAGATCCCCTGGCCGCCCCTGTAGTCCACATGCACCACCCCGGCCCCGGCCTCACGGATTCCCTGGTATGGTGCGCTGCAGAAGAGCGCGTCATGCCCCACAATGTCTCCCCTGGGCGTCCTGGCGACGCTGGAGATGATGCGGCCGGCCGCGTTTTCGCGGATGAGCATCCCCGTATCGATATACGCCTTGACCGGATATTCCCTTCCGTACACGGAGAGAAAGAGCTTCACCACCCCCTCCGCGTCTTCGGGTCGGAAGAGATCCACCTCCCATTCCTGTCCGGGTTCGATGAAGTATTCCTCTGTGTTCAATTCCTGCATAACCCTCCTGCTTCCGTGCCCCTAATTTGTCTCGGGCGTCTTCGCCAACGTGTTCGCGATCCTCCTGCTGACCGAGAGGGTCAACAGGGCGGAGAGCACGCTCAGTGCGGCACACATCACGAAGATGCTCCTGAAGCCCCATGATGCCACCAGCGGCGCGCCGATGAAGGGTCCCAGGAAGAAACCGCCCTGGAACATCTGGAAACCCATATTGGTGTTGAATGCGCGTAGCCTCGGCCGGGACACATCGAAGAGGAGCGCATTGAACACGGGCATGGCCACTCCCCATCCCAGCCCGAGGAGCAGCCCGACGAGAAAGAATACGCTCTCTCCCCGTACATGAGCGAGGGCCCAGTACACGGGAGCCATGGCCGCCATGCAGAGAGCGGCCAGTTTCCACTTGTTGAAACGATCGAACAGACCGCCGGCCGCCACCCGCACGCCGATCTCGCCGGCCGTGGAAAGGGTCAGAAAAAAGCCGGTGGCGGTGATCCCGATATGGCGGCCGAACCCGTCCAGGAAAAAGAAGACGAGGGCATGCGCGGTGTACAGAAGGAGCATCGAAGCGAGGAGAGAGGCGATCACGATATCTCCCAGGTCTTCCGCGATCTCGGCCCTGGTGAGCCCTTTGGGTCGTTGGCGCTCACCGGGGTTCGCCCCCGGCTTTCGGGTGCTCCCGAGCAGCGGGAAGACCAGCCCGGTCACCACCGCGAACAGGATCAGGACCTGCGTGAACCCGCCGAAGGTCCCGGTGAGGAACGGAAGGACAGGGGGGACGATCGTATTCGGGATGAGGACGATCACGGAGAGGAGGCCGAAGAACTGACCGCTTCGCTCTTTCGGTATGAACTCCACCGTTACGGTCATCAGGGCGGTCCCCAGGAGGACGAAAGAGAACCCGTGGAGGATGCGCACCAGGAGCATGCTCCAGAACCCGCCGGCAAACGTATAGAGTGCAAGGGAGCCGATGAGGAACCCTGCGCCCATATAGAGATAGCGGTACGCGTTTGCGGTGTGGAAGAAGGGGCTGATCAAAGGCCTCACCACGAGGGGAACGGCGGAGAAGACGGAGATCAGAAGGCCGTACCATCGGGGCTCGATGGAAAGGGTGCCGAGGTATCCGTAGAAATGAAAAAAGACGGAGATGTTGGAATAGACCAGGAAGGTCGCCCCCATGATCAGGAGGAGCTCTCTGCTCCACGCGGTTTTCTTGCCAGGCGCATTGCTCAATTCTTATCTCCAGCTGCCTGAAAGCGACGGTTCCTTGTTTCTTGCCACCAGGTCACGAAGACACGAAGACGGACTCCCTCTTTGTGCCTTGGTGTCTTCGTGGCCCTGATCAGGATGACAACCGCAGCAGCAGGTTTCCCGCCACCTCCCGACGGTAGGAGGCCGTTGCCCTGACGTCGTCGATCGGCGAAACCGCCTCACGCGCCAGGGCCGCCGCCCGCGAAAGGGTCTGCTCGTCGAGGGGTTTGCCTTCCAGAAAGCACTCGACAGGCTCGGAGGTCACCACCGCGGGTCCGACGCTTCCCCACGCAAACCGTGCCCTCTTGACGGTCCCCCTTTCAGACGGCTCGATCAGGCCGGCCATGCTGACGACGGCGATGGCGAGCGCGTTTCGCTGCCCGACCTTCTCGAAGTGATGGATGCGGTAAGTGGGGTGCTTCTTTATCCGGACGCCCCCCACGATCTCACCCGGTGAGAGGTCGACCTTTCCCGGGCCTTGGATGAATTTCCGAATGGGAACCCGCCTTCGGGAACCCCTGCCCATCACCTCGATCTCGGCCCCCAGGACATAAAGGGGCGGCAACGAATCGCCCGCGGGAGATGCCGTGACGATGTTTCCCCCGATCGTTCCCATGTTCCGGATGTGCGGGGAGCCGAGTACGGCAAGCCCCTTGGCCAGGACCGGAAAGTGCTCCAGGACGAGTGGGTCTGAAAGCAGTTCGGTGTGCGTCGCGCACCCGCCCAGGAATACGGCCTCCCCCTCGTCCAGAACACCCCTCAGATCGCGGATCCTCTCCAGGCAGACCAGGGATGACGGGGAGATCGTTCCCTTTCTCAGCCTGGGGAGAAGATCCGTCCCGCCCGCATAGACTGCGGCCCCGGGCTGATCGGACAGGATTCCCCACAGCTCCTCAAGGGTTCGGGGAAGGTGGACCGCTCTTCTCATCGTTCACCTTTATCCATCATGCGTGAGGCCCGCTCCACCGCATCCACGATCTTCTGGTATCCTGTGCACCTGCAGAGATTGCCGCTGACCGCGCGGCGAATCTCGTCACGGGACGGCTCCGGCACCCGGCTCAGCAGGTCCACGGCCGCAAGGACCATGCCGGACGTGCAGTACCCGCATTGAACGGCGCCATGGTCTATGAAGGATTCCTGGACCGGGTGGAGCTCCTCCCCCTGGGCGATCCCCTCGATCGTCCGGACGCTCCGGCCTTCCAGCTGGGCCGCGACCATGAGACAGGAAAGGCGCGTCACACCGTCGGTGAGGATGGTGCAGGCCCCGCATTCCCCGGTACCGCACCCCTCCTTGGCGCCGCTCAGGCCCAGATCCTCCCTCAGCAGATCGATCACCCTGCGATCGGGGGGCGCCTCCATATCGATCACCTTGCCATTCAACGTGAAGCGTATCTTCAACCGAGCCTCCACAAGGACTTGGCCACAAAGGCACGAAGGCACGAAGCTTCAATGCCTTGGTGTCTTGGTCTCTTCGTGGCGGGATTCTGACTTCTCCTTCAAGGCATTGAGCCCATTCAGCACAACCTCCGGGGTCATGGGGAAACGTTTCACCCGAACCCCGCACGCATCGGCCAGCGCATTCGCCACCGCGGGCAGCGGGCCATCCACGCCGATCTCGCCCGCTCCCTTGAGGCCGAACGGCCCGCTCTCCTCGTGCAGCTCCACGGCGACCGTCTCCATGTCCGGCAGGTCGAGAGAAGTGGGGACCGTATAGGTGCTGAGATCGGCGGTCAGGCATCTCCCCTCGACGGCCTTGAACTCCTCCATCAGGCCATAACCCAGACCCTGTCCGATCGCCCCGTGCATCTGCTGCTCCAGGATCTGGGGATTGATGACCCTCCCGGTGTCCGTCACGGCCAGGTACCTTTTCACCTCGATGGCACCGGTCAGCCGGTCCACTTCCACGCAGGCCAGGTGCGCCCCATACGAGAAGATGAGGTGTGGGATCCCATGGAGCCTGAGATTCGGATCGGCAGGGAGGCCGGACCTGGATACGGGCGCGCGAAAACGTGAGGTGAATACCCTTTCCGCCTTGCCCATCATCCGCGCGAGATCCTCCAGCCGGATCTCCTTTCCCGACGGGAGATGCCTCACCGCGCCGGGCACCAGGGCCATTTCTTCGGGTCCCCCGGCCATGAACAGGTCCGATGCCTTCTCGAGCAGCCGATCCTTCAGTGCATGCGCGGCGGCGATGAGTGCGTTGCCGAAGGTATAGGTCGTGCGGCTCGCCGAAGAGGACCCGGACGGGAGGGTCTGCGATGTATCGGGAAGCACCAGTTCCATTTGCGGGCTGTCCTGGCCCAGGATCTCTCCTGCGATCTGCAGATAGGTGGCGGCATTCCCCTGTCCCATATCGACGACGCCCGCGTAGACGCGGAACCTGCCGCTTTCCGTGAGCTCGATCTTCGCGTTGGCCGTATCCGGGATCACCGGTCCGTACCCCATCCCGTGCATCACGCAGGCGATGCCCACGCCCCTGGAGCGGAACGGTCCGGCGGCCTCTCTCCACTGTTGCCGGTCTCTCCAGAGGGGATGTTCCCGGAGCCTCTCCAGGCAGGAAACGATCCCGGTGGATGAGGTCAGGGTGACTCCCACCGCGTTCCGGTCGCCCCTTTTGACCGCATTGCGCAGCCGGAGCTCCAGGGGGCAGACGCCCAGTCTCTCCGCCATCATGCCCACCACCTGCTCCATGGCTGCATTGACCTGAGGAACCCCGAACCCCCGGAACGCGCCCCCCAGGGGGTTGTTGGTGTAGACGGACCACGCCTCGAGGCTGCAATGGGGGATGCGATAGGGGCCGGCCGCGTGCTCCAGCCCCAGGCCCATGACCGCTCCCCCAAGGTGGTCGTAAGGGCCGGTATCGTAGATGACCTTTGCCTCCAGCGCCTGAAAGACGCCGTCCTTCCCGGCCCCGAGTCTGTAGCGGAGCCGCGCGGGGTGGCGTTTGGCGCTGGCCAGGAAGCTTTCCTCGCGGCTCCAGGACATCTTCACGGCCCGACCCGGGTGGTGAAGGGCTGCAAGCCCGAGGAGGGTCTGGACCGTGATCCCGTCTTTTCCCCCGAAGGCCCCTCCGCAGTAAGGCGCAATGATGCGGACCTTCTCCATGCCGATGCCGAGGGCCTCCGCCACCTCGGCCCGGTCGCGGAAGGGGGTCTGGGTGGAGGCCGTGATCTCCAGCGTACCGTCCTTGAGGATCGCCCATCCGGACTCCGTCTCCAGATAGGCGTGCTCCTGGTACGGGAGCTGGAACTCGGCCTGCACCACATGCTCGCACTCCCGGAGAGCGGCCTCTCCCTTTCCCTTTTCGACGGCCCCCTTGAGCAGCACGTTGCGGCCGGAGTGGTCCTCGTGGATCACGGGGGCGCCGTCCTTGAGTCCCTCTTCAGGGTCGAAAAGGGCGGGGAGCGGATCGAGGTCCATGGTGATCCGGGCCAGAGCATCGCACAGCGCTTCCTTGTGCTCCGCCACCACAAGGGCCAGGGCATCGCCTGCGAAACGGACCCTGTCCTCCGCGAGGACGGGCTGATCCTTCCGGACGACCCCCTGCCGGTTGGTCCCCTTTACATCCCTGGATGTGAGCACGGAGAGCACGCCCGGGACCTCCCTGGCCCTATCCACATGGATCGTCCTGATCCGGGCGTGCGGGACCCCGGCCCTCTTCACCCCCGCCCAAAGCATGCCCGGCCCGTAGAAATCCGCTGCGTACCGCTCCCGGCCGGTCACCTTGTCATAGGCATCGGCCCTGGGGACGGATTTTCCGATTTCGAGGATGTGGTTTTTCATCGGGTCACCGAAACTCTGCCACGAAGTCACCAAGACACGAAGACCACAGGAATTTTGTGCATTGGTGCTCCATTTCGCAATTATCGTTTATCTCTTTGCCGGCCCTGCAAACCTCTCCTGAAACTACCATCACGTTAAAGGTTTCAGGTTTCAGTGTTCAGGTGTCAGGAGATTGGTGGATTCCCCGGCTGAGACCTGAAACCCGACACCCGACACCCTGTAGAGTTTCCTGTTCGATCAAACTGGCACCAGCCAGCGGCTACACATCCCGCATCGGCCATTCATCTCTCCTTGACGATCCCCGCCAGCGCCTCCATGAACCTTTCCATCGCTTCCATCGTGGAGATGGTCACGCGGATGTAATTGGGGAAGCGAAAACCGGTCATGGTGCGGATCATCACGCCTTTGGTCATCAGTTTTCGATAGGCCAGGGTATCGCTCATGGGCAGCTTGATCATGACGAAGTTGCCCTGGCCGGAGACAAAGGGGAGGCCGAGAAGCTTCAATTCCCTGCGCAGGAACTCCTTGCCGGTTCGAATCAGCTCGCGCGTCCGGGGGATGTGTTCCCGGTCCTGCAGGGCGGCGAGGGCGGCCTCCTGCGCGACCCCGTTCACCGAATACACGACACAGGTGCGCCGGATGATGTTTACGACCTCCGGATCCCCGACCAGGTATCCGATCCGAAGGCCTGCCAGCGCATACATCTTGGAGAAGGTCCGGAAGACGACCAGGTTCGGGTACTCCTTGAGCATGGAGATCCCGTCAGGGAAGTCCTCTTCCTCCACGAACTCCAGATAGGCCTCATCCACCACCACGATCTGCCGCCCGTCGACCGCTTCGAGGAAGTCCCTGAGCGTCGTCTTGTCCCAGTAAGTGCCCGTGGGGTTGTTCGGGTTGCAGACAAAGAGGATCTTGGTCCGCTCGTCGATCCGCTTCAGCATGCCATCCGGGTCGAACCCGAAATCCAGGAGGGGAACGAGCCGTGCCTCGAAACCCGAGAACTCGGCCACCCATTCGTAGACCGCAAAGGTCTTGTCCGCGGTCACGATGTTGTCCCCTTCCTGACAGAATGCCTTGATCACGAAGGCGATCACCTCGTTTGCGCCGTTCCCTACCAGGAACTGGTCGGGATGGAGGCCGAATCTCTCCGCCAGCCTCACCCGCAGATGGTAGGCGTCGCCGCTGGGGTAGACGGACGCCCTCGGGGGCGGGAATTGCCTAATGATCGCCTGCGCGGAACCGGGCGGGCCGAGCGGGTTCTCGTTGTTGTTCAAGCGGAAGAGGGTCGGGCAGCCGTAGAGCTTCTTCAGCTCCTCGTCGGGCTTGCTCGGGATATAGGCCTCGAAGCGCTTGATGTATTCGGGGACGAGCCTGTCCAGCGGCGGGGCCTTCATGGTCATCAGGCTCCCCATTGGAAGACGACCCTGTCTCCGTCTCCGCCGTAGGGGATGACCAGCCGAGGGGTGAATCCGTTGCGAAGGAGCCCGGGCGTGAAGTGGGTATGCCAGGGAATCCCGAGGTCCATTTCAAAGAGGATGTTCCGGATCCCTTCTTTCGCGAAGAGCTTCAGATGGTCCGCGAGGTTCGCCTCCGCATCGCCGCCCGAAAGAATCGGATGGAGGGTCACCCTCTTCTGGGGTCGATCGAACTGGGCCGACAGCACCGAGAATGCGTTCCGGCTCTCTCCATGATCTTTCACCGGCATGATCTCCCGGGGCAGAACGAGCCTGTGATACTGCTCCCGCAGGAAAGGTTCCATTTCCGGGTGGCACCACGAAGTCGCGCCCGGGTCCTCCTGCATCTGCCTGAACAGGGCGGTGACCGGGGTTCCCGCCCCCTGTTCGTCAAAGAGCGTGAGGCTCCCGAGGACTTCGAAGTGCTCCGTGGGGAGTTCCTCGGTCGGAAAGGTGTTGACGAGCCCTACCGCGTAGGTCTTGCCGATCACCGAGATGCAGGTTTCGAGCAAGGTCTCCGGAATCGGGGAGTCTGGCTCCTGGCCAAAGATGTAAGGACCGTAGCACGCGACGGTCTTGCGGCTGAACCAGTTCCATACGATCCCACCTCCCACCTGCCCCTGCGGGCCCAAGGCGACGGCAGCCTCGTATTCCCCCGCCGCAACCATATCCACCAGCTTCCCGGGGAAACGGAAAAACGGGGGGAGCCGCAGCGCGGAATAGCACGCGTGGACCTTCTGGGCAAAGATCTTGAGGATATCCGGTTCGGGCCTTGCGACGGAGAAGTGCTTCAGCGGGGACGAAGGCGGAGAGGGACCCTCCTGGAGAGGAGGATAGGACCTTTCCTTGACCAGGGTGAGCAGGATTCCTCCGCCGGTCCGCTCCCTGACCTGCAGCCGGTCCACGAACCGGGATGCGATGAGGAGCCCCATCTGCTCGAGGGTCTCCTCGTCGTCCGGAGAGACCGAGGCGGTGATGTTGAACAGCCGGAGATTGATGTTCTTGACGGGGCACGCGAACTCCGCCTGGACGTAGTACCGGCCGTCCAGGCACCGGAGATCGATCTCCCGCTCGGAGCCGCTGTTGCGGCACAGATAGGCGAAGATCTCTTCCGTGGCAAGGCCGAGGGCCGTGGCCTCCTTCTGTCCTAGTCCCATGGCCAGCGCGGATTGTTCGACAAAGGAGGTGGATACGGGCAGAAAGGCCATACCCGTGAGAACGCGCAAGGTGAGAGTTCGGTGGCCGCCTGCGATCAAGTTAGCCTCCTTTTCGCTATTGCCGGGAGCACGAATGCATCTGTAGGAGCAACCTCCGGTTGCGATTCCCCAAATCTCTCTGTAGGAGCAAGCTCCGCTTGCGATTCCCCGGGAACAGCGGGCAGAGCATGCTCCTGCAGGCTGCCGCTCAGAAAGAAAACGGGCGTAGTATAGGAAAAGGGGGTAGGTGAGTCAAAAAGAAAAGGAGCGTAAAAAAGGGGAGATCTTGATTTATTGCATTACCCCTTTTATTTCTCACCGAAACTGCCGTTTCTATCCGCCTTTTGCGCGCGCGAAACAGCCCGGCTTACGGCGGAGGGAATGATCCCCAACTCCTTTGAGATATGTGCCACGGTGAGCCCGTGTCTTCGGACGCCGAGGTAGCAAAGAACTGCACGGGCCTTGGAAACAGTCGCCACCTTGCTGCCGGATCTCAGTTCCTCGGAGTCCACGCCGAAGCGGTTGGCGACTTTCTTCAGCAACTGCTCAAGGCTTATCCCCTTCTGCCTGAGAAGGGATGGGAAGGGTGAGCCAGGTTCCTACGATCTTCTTGATCGCCGAGTCCACATCCAGGTAGTTGACGGGTTTGGTAACGAAATCTGCTGCCCCCGCTTCTGCACAGAAGATCTTGTCCTCCTGCTCGTTGGACGTAGTCCAAATGACGATGGGAATGCCTTTGAGATCCGCACGCCCTTTGATTTCCCGCAAGGCTTGCCAGCCGTCGATCTTGGGCATGTTGAGATCCAGCAGGATAAGGCCCACATGAGATCGGGCCTCCTGACCGCGCAGGTACTCCATCAACTCCCCGCCATCTTGTACGAACTTCACTTCCAGGGAATCCTCGAAGTCACGGAAAGACATCTCAAGGAGGAACCTGTCGTCCAAGTCATCTTCTGCGATCAGGACAATTGGCTTGCCATCCCTGCGGGGGGCACTCATCGTCTTCCTCCGGTAACCGGCAGGGTAACGATGAACGTCGATCCTCTCCCGGGCGCGCTCTTCGCGGTTATGGTCCCGCCGTGCCGCTCCAATATCTTCTTGCAGATGGCAAGACCAATGCCTGTTCCTGGATACTCATGTTTTCCATGCAGACGCTGAAAGGGCTGGAAGATTTTGTCCAGATACTTCTCATCGAACCCTATCCCGTTATCCTCAACGAGTACGCGGCAGAGCCCGTCCTCTTCAGCGCAATGAAATTTGATAACCGGCGGGGCCTCTCTACTCCGAAACTTGATCGCGTTCTCGATGAGGTTTTGGAACAACTGCCGAATCTGGGCAGCGTCTCCGATCACGGTCGGCATCGGCCCAACGATCACCTGCGCTCCCGCTTTTTTGACGCCCAACTCCAGGTCACTGATCGCATCTCGGACGACATCGTTTAACGGCGTAGGTCTGAATTCTTCCCCTTTGGATTCTATTCGCGAGTAATTGAGCAGGGCCGCGAGGAGTTCCTGCATCCGATTGGCTGACCCGGTGATTCGAGAGATGTAATCCCTCTGCTGTTGGTCCAGACGATCGGCGCTCCTGGCCTCCACGAGCGACCCGAAGGTCTGGATCTTCCGGAGCGGCTCGTTCAGGTCGTGGGAGGCGATGAAGGCGAAGTCCTGGAGCTCGCGGTTCTTGCGCTCGAGCTCCGCGGTACGCTCGAGGACCCTTGTCTCGAGCTGATCGCGCGATCGCTTCAGTTCTTCCTGGAGGGCTTTCTGCTCGGTGATGTCCCGGCTGAAGGAGACTACGGAATTTACGCGCCCGGCCCGGTCCATGACAGGATAGAAGCTGTGATGAAATTGTATGCCCGCGCGCTCGTCCTCGAATTCCACCGCCCGGCCGGATTCCAATACCTCCCTGACCCGCTTCTCGCGCGACCGGCCGAGTTCCGGCGGCAGCACTTCCGCGATTCGCTTCCCCAGGATCTCCTGCGACGTCTTCCCCATGCGCTCGAGACCCTTGCGGTTGGCGTTCAGGACCACGCACTCCGGGCTGAACACCCAGATCGACTCCTGGGCTGCGTCGAGAATCCCGCGAAGCTCCTCCTCCCTCTGTCGCAGCGCCTGCTCTGCTTTTTTTCGCTCGGTGATCTCCTGCCATCCGACGACGCCCGCAACGACGTTCCCGCTGCCGTCGCGGATGGGGCCGGCATTGCACATGAGCCAGAGCCGCCGGCCCTGCTCATTGACCTGCACCAGCTCGCAGTCCCTCACCACTTCGCCGCGGCGGATGGCGCGCACGAGGGGCAGATCCTCGACCCGCATGGGCGTGATCCCGTCGGGGTGGTACACGGCCCATCGCCCGGCCACCTGCTCGGCGGTCAAGAGGTCGTGCGGCCCTCCCAGCATCTCCTGCCCGAACCGGCTGACCATGCGGATGGTCACGTCAGGTCCGTCCGCCAGGGTGATGCCCTCGGGCACGTTTTCCAGGATCGCATCGAGAATGCGGCCGCGTTCCTCGGCCGTGGCCAGCGCCCGGCGCAGGGCCTCCTCCGCGCTCTTGCGGGGGCGGATGTCGACCCCGATGCCGACGGATGTTCCGTCCGACAGGGAGATGTTGGCCCATGAGATGTCGATGGCCGAACCGTCTTTCGCTGTGGTCTTCAAATCCCGCCACCCGGTCTTTAGCGATTGCATGAAGTCGATCACCTGTCGGCGGTACTCGGGGTCGGGATAGACCTTTTCCATGAAGTCGGGGCCGGCGTCGGCCTCTGTCCAGCCCAGCACCTCGCGCAGGTGGTTGTTGAATCGAAACGATTGCAGGGCCGGGTCCCAGATGCAAAGCAGGACCGGGATGTTGTCGACGATGCCGGTCAGGAGCTCTGTCTGGGCCCGGAGGTTCTCCTCGGCCCGCTTCCGCTCGGTCACCTCCTCCGCCGCCACCTGGATGCCGATCACCTGGCCCCCATCGTCCTTCAGGGGCAGCCAGTGCTCCACCCAGGTCCGCATGGCGCCCGGCTGGGCCAACGTCGTGCCGGAGAATTCGATGTTCATGACCGGCTGCCCGCTTTCGACGATCCCGGCAGCAAGCCGCTCGGCCTGGTCGGCCAGGTCGGGGACGATCTCGCGGACCGTTTTGCCCAGGTGAGCCGATGCGGGCAGGCCGTTGATCTCCGCCAGACGCTCGTTGATGCGCAGGTATCTCAGATCCAGGTCGAACACGCACAGGCCGATCGGGGCGGAATGGTAGATGGTCTCGATCTCCTCAAGCTGACGCCGGATCTCTTCGCGGCTCTTCGCCAGGGCCTCCTCCGCACGCTTTCGGGTGGTGATGTCCACAAACGTCACCACCACCCCGGCAATGACATCTTCCGCGGTCCTGTAGGGGAGGACCCGCATGAGGAAGCAGCGGTCGCCATCATGGGCCGTGATTTCCTTCTCGCGCAGGCTCAGGGATTTCAGCACCTCGCCGACGTCCGACAGCAGATCGGTCCCCGCAAACCGGGGCGCCAGGTCGACGATAGGCCGGTCGACATCGCTCTCCCGCAGGTGGAAGAGCGCGGTCGCTGCCGGCGTGAATTTCTTGATCCGGAGTCTGCGGTCCAGAAAGATGGTCGCAATTTCGGTGCTGGCAAAGAGGTTTTGCAGGTCGTTGTGTGCGGCGTCCAGCTCCGCCACCTTCTTGTTCAGCTCCGCATTGACGGTCGCCAGCTCCTCGTTGACCGACTGGAGCTCCTCCTTGCTGGTCTGCAGTTCCTCGTTCGCCGACTGAAGCTCCTCGTTGCTGGTAATGAGCTCCTCGTTGGAGCTTTTCAGCTCCTCGTTGGATGACTCCAATTCCTCGACCGCAGCCTGCAGGTCCTCCCGGGCGGTCCGCAGGTCATCCTCCAGTTGTTGGATAACGGCCTGATCGGACGGGCCGGTTCCATCCTCGTCGGAAACCGGCCGGAGCGCGGCGTGGCCGTGCTCCTGAATGATCACGGCCATAAGACCGCTGTCGGGCCCGAATTCCACCATCGGCCGAACGAGAAGTTTCACCTGGTGAACTTCGCCGTTGAGGCTGTCGAAAAAGGTTCCAATTCCCTTATTTCCCCGTTGTCATAAAATGCATCTGTGATAGATTGCGCCTGTAACAAACATCCCGGTCG
>JAGVAP010000071.1 GCA_020060215.1 Deltaproteobacteria bacterium
GATCAAGGAGATCGAGTCCGTCCGCTCCCCTGCCCGGTCCCGGAAGAGCTCGTGCACGCACCGGTCGGCGGGGGTCTCCACCTCCGCAGCGTTCCACCCCAGGAGATCCCCTTTCTCCGGTTCGCTCAGGAGATCGGCCCCCTCGATCGACTCCTCCGGCCCGGACGCAACCGATTCGAGGAGTCTCCTGTAGTGGCCCGCCATGCGCTCGATGGTCGTCTCGTCGAAGAGGTCTGCGTTGTACTCGAAATACCCGCTCAGCCCCTCGGGGTTGTCCCGTACGCAGAGGGTCAGATCGAAGGCGGAGGAGGTCCGGCTGATCTCCATGGGCGTCAGGGTGAGTCCCGGGAGTCGCGACGCTTCGGTCGAGAACGGGGGGTCCATGGTGAACATGACCTGGAAGAGCGGGGTGTGGCTGATGTCCCGCTGGGGCTGGACCGCCTCCACCAGCAGCTCGAAGGGGAGGTCCTGGTGGGTATAGGCCTCCAGTGCGCTCCGGCGCACGCGCTCCAGCACCTGCTCGAAGCCGGGGCTGCCGGAGAGATCGGAGCGGATCACGAGGGTGTTGACAAAAAACCCGATCAGACCCTCGATCTCCGGACGGCTGCGGTTGGCCACAGGCATGCCCACGCAGAAGTCCTCCTGGCCCGTGTAGCGGTAGAGGAGGATCTCAAAGGCCGCAAGGAGGGTCATGAAAAGGGTCGCGTCATGGTCCCGGCCGAGCCTGCGCAACGATTCGGAGAGCTCACCGGGGAGCATGAAGTGGTATGTGGCCCCTTGGGGGTTCTGGATGGCCTGCCTCGACCTGTCGGTGGGGAGCTCCAGCATGGGCGGGACCCCCTTCAGCCGATCCTTCCAGTAGGCCAGCTGCCCCTCCAGCACCTCGCCCTGGAGCCACCTCCTCTGCCAGCACGCAAAATCCGCATACCGCACGGGCAGCTTCGGAAGGGGGGAGGGACAACGGTTGGCGCAACCGTTGTATAGCGCGGAGACCTCCTCGATCATCACGCCCATGGACCAGCCGTCGGAGACGATGTGATGGACCACCAGGACCATCACATGCTCCTCCTCCCCCAGCCTGAGGAGACGGACCCGGAGGAGGGGGCCTTTCTCGAGGTCAAAGGGTTTGCGGGCCTCCTCGGTCGCCCTCTCCCCGGCCCTGGTCCCGGGATCCGGAAGATGGGAGAGGTCCTCGACAGGAAGCGCGATCTTCAGCTCGGGCAGGATCATCTGCACGGGGCTGCCCTTTACCTGGGGGAAACAGGTGCGAAGGGGCTCGTGGCGCCTGATCACCTGGTTCAGGGCCTCCTCCAGGGCCGGGACGTCTAGCTTCCCCTCGAGCCGAACCGCCAGGGGGATGTTGTAGAAGAGACCCCCCGGGGCCAGCTGATCCAGGAACCACAACCGCTGCTGGGAAAAGGAAAGGGGCAGGCCCTCCTGACCGGCCACCGGTTCGATGGGGGGGATGCGGATCCCTGCCCCGTCCTTCAATCTTTTCTCCACCCGCTCCGCAAGGCCGGCGACCGTGAGGGTCTCCAGGAGGTCCCTGATCTTGAGGTCCACCTCCAGGACCCGCTGCATGCGGGAGACCAGCTGAGCAGCCTTGAGGGAGTGGCCGCCCAGATCGTAGAAATTGTCATGGACTCCCACCCGCCCAACCCCCAGCACCTGCGCCCACAGATCGCTGATCGCCTCCTCCAAAGGCCTGCGCGGGGGTGCATAACCCCATCCCGGCTCCACCTTTCCCTGGGCGAGCAGCGCCTTCCTGTCCACCTTGCCGCCCGGCGTCAGGGGCAGGGCATCCACCACCAAAATGACACCAGGGACCATGTGGGAGGGCAGTCTTTCCAGAAGGTACTTCCTCAGCCTCTCCGCAGCAACGGGGATCTCCCCCTGGGGGACCACGAATGCAGCCAATGCCCTTTGCTCCCCGTCATCCACCGGGAGCACCACAGCCCGGCCCACGGCCTCGTGCCTGCTCAACGCCTCCTCGATCTCACCCGGCTCGATCCGAAAACCGCGGATCTTCACCTGCTGGTCGACCCTGCCCAGGAACTCGATATTTCCGTCGGGTAGATAGCGGGCCAGGTCCCCGGTGCGATAGAGTCTGGTCCCTTGATGGCTTTCGCTGCGCTCCACCCATCCTACGGCCTGACCTGTGATCTCTGATCTCTGACCTCTGATACTGCCTTCAGGCCTGCCTTCTTGATGGATTTCGCTTCGCTCCACCCATCCTACGGCCTGACCTCTGGCCCTTTCGAAGGGATCAGGGATGAACTTCTCCGCAGTCAGGTCCGGGCGGTTGAGATAACCCATGGCCAGACCGTCGCCGCCGATGAAAAGCTCACCCTGGACTCCGATGGGGACAGGCTGCAGCGCTGCGTCCAGGATGAAAACGCGTGCATTGGGGATCGGCTTTCCGATCGGGATACTGAGTCCGTTCGGGATGGCTGATTCGCTGCAGGTTGCTTCATGGAAGGTCGCCGAGACGGTCGCCTCGGTAGGCCCATAGGCATTGAGAAACCTCACGGGTATCGGCACGAACCGAGACCATGTCTTCAGCTTCTCTACGGAAGGGGTATCACCTCCCACCAGGAGCACCTTCAGATGGAGTCCCGTCGAGTCTTCCCCTGTCAGCTCGCTTACCCATTGGTGCCAGAAAGCGGCAGGGAGATGAAGGTATCCGATGTCCCGGGCTTTACAGAACTCGAGGAAGTCGCGCCCGGCGAGCGGCCTCTCGGCAGGAAGCAGGATCAGGGTCGCCCCGGCCAGAAAGGTGGGATAGATCTCCTCGGCCGAGGCATCGAAACTGAGCGAGATGAACTGCAGAAGACGATCGCCGGAAGAGAGCCCGAATACCTCTTTGAAGGTAAGGGCATGGTTCGCCAATGCGCGGTGAACCACCACCACCCCCTTGGGTGTGCCCGTGGACCCGGAGGTGTAGATGACATAGGCCGGGGCCAGGGGGGAGACATCCACGCTCGGGCCATGATCGGGTTCCCGGGCGATCAGGGGCCAGTCGGAGTCAAGGCAAAGAACGGTTGGAGGTTGGAGGTTGGAGGTTGGAGGCAACTGAAAAGATTGTCGGAGGTTGGAGGCTGAAGGTTGGAGGCTATCTGATCTCTGACTTCTGATCTCTGACTTCTGATCTCTTTCCTCCGACCTCTGGGTTCCGGCCTCCAACCTACAACCTCCAACCTCCAACACCCGTCCTCTCAGCTTCTCCTGGGTCAAAATCACCCCCACCCCCGAATCCTCCACCATGAACCGCAGCCTCTCGGGGGGATAGCTCGGATCCAAAGGCAGATAGGCCGCGCCGCTCTTCAGGATACCCAGCAACCCGATCACCATCTCCAGGGAGCGATCCACGAAAAGACCGACCAGGGTGGTTGGACCCACATTCAGCCTTTGCAGATAACGGGCGACCTGGTTGGCCCTCCGGCTCAATTCCCGGTAGCTCAGTGCGGCGTCCTCATAGACGGCTGCAATCGCATCGGGATTACGCTCCGCCTGGGCATCGAACAGCTCTTGAATGCAAAGCCCCCCGCCGAAATCCCTGTCGGTCTCGTTCCACCTCTCCAGCACCCGCCGCTCTCCCCTGCCGGCCCGGAGCAGGAGCCTCCCAATGGGCTGCTCCGGATCGGCGGCAATGCCTTTCAACAAGGACTCCAGGCTTCGCAGCATGCGACGGACCGCACCGGCATCGAAACGACCGCCGTCATAAGCGATCTTCAGGAGGATCCTTTCTCCCGGACCGGAGACCACGGTCAGGGGGTAATTGGTCTGCTCGACCGTATGAATGCCTTCCACCCGGAACCTTGCCGTCCCGGACCCCTCCTGCAGGCTCATGTCGAGAGGAAAGTTTTCAAATACGAGGATGCTCTCGAACAAAGGCGTGTCCCTCGGCACGGGGCTCCACCCCTGGATGTCCGTCAACGAACCATACTCGTACTGGCGCGCATCCGCCTGGCCGGCCATCAAATCCCTGAGCAGCGATATTACCGGGGCGCCCGGGTCCACCTTCACGCGAACGGGCAGGGTGTTGATGAAGAGGCCCACCATCTTTTCCGCACCAGGCAGGTCCGTAGGGCGGCCCGCCACAGTCGCGCCGAAGACTACGTCATCCTCCCCGGCATAGCGGCTCAGCAGCATGCCCCATGCGGCCTGTATGATGGTGTTCAGGGTCATGGCGCATCTTCTGGCCAGGGAGCTGAGGTTCGAGGAAGCCTCCTTCGACATCTGTAGACTCGTCTCTCTGTAGGCGCCGTCACCGCCGGGGCCGCGGCCCAGGTCGATCGTGGTCGGCCCCCTGATGCCGACGAGCGTTTTTCGCCAGAACAGCTCCGCTTCCACCATGTCCTGCCTTTGAAGCCAGGCAATATAGTCCCGGTAAGGGCGCACAGGTTCCAGGTCCGGTTCGCGGCCCTCGGACAAGGCCGCGTAGATGTCCATGACCTCCTTCATGAGCAGCGCCACGGACCAGCCGTCCAGGATCGCATGGTGGTGGCTCCATGCGAAACAGAAGGAGTCGTCCCCGGTCCGCATGAGCGACAGGCGCAGCAAGGGCGCCTGGCCGAGGTTGAAGCCGCGGGCTCGATCGTCCGCGAGGTACCTCTCCAGCAGAAGGGTCTGCTCTGCAGGCGGGGACCCCCTCCAATCCTTTCTCTCCACGTGCAGGGTGACCCGCTTGTGAACGACCTGCAGCATCCTGTCCAGGCTCTTCCAGACAAAGGACGTCCTCAGGGCCGGGTGCCGTTCGACCGACCTCTGCCATGCCCTCTCGAAGGCGGGGACGTCCAGGTCCCCCCGCAGGGTGCAGGAGAGCTGTTCGAAATAGGCTCCGGACTCCGGGGAAGCCAGGGTGTGGTAGAGCATCCCCCTCTGCATGGGGGAAAGGGGGTAGACCGTCTCGATGTTTCTCTTGTCCATTGTTGGACTCAGCGCAGCCTTGGGCCAGTGCCAAAATTGGAAGGTTTACTGCATTGCGTAAAACCTGGTCCTATACGCCAGGCGAGAAATCGTGGCTCAGCCGAAGAGGGTCCTCCTGGAATGATGGAATAATGGAATCATGGAATGATGCGTTCAATGCAAGAAAACCATTTTGCGGCACACTCATTTCCGGGCTCTCGGTTGTTGTTCCCCAATAATTCCACTATTCCAACATTCCAATGTTCCGTTTGTCCGCGCCAAGAATTTCACCCGCTCCGGGGTCTAATCAAAGCCGATCCCTCTGGAGCCGGATCGCTTGCGGCCCCTTCCAGGATCTCCATCGTCAGGGCGTCCACCTCGTTCTGGGTGAGCTCGATGTCAGGGAAGTCGGAAGGTGTATAGACGCGTTTGTCGGCCCTGCGGCAAAGGGCGATGATCTCCCGCAGCCCCTCCGTGAACTCCTCCGAGACGGATCGTATGGTGTCCTGCCGATGCAGGTTCCCGCTGTAGCGCCAGTCCAGGTGAAGCCGGCCCCCCAATACGCCGCCGTCTATGCTCAACCAGTGTGTCCTCGCTCCAAGGGGATTCCGCTCCGGCCCTCTGAACTCATCGCAAAGCCGAAAGAACCCGTTGCCCGACAGGACCTGATCGAACTGCCCCAGGTAGTTGAAGCTCACCTGCGCCCGAGGCCATGTCCGGGGGGCAAGTCCTTCCCGGTCCCTGCCGAGGTAGCGCAGGATGCCGAATCCGATTCCCTTGGCCGGAACCCGGCGCAGTTGTTCTTTGATCCTCTTCAGGGTCTCAACAACCCCTTCACCGGGCCGGAGGCTCAGCAGGACGGGGAAGATCGATGTGAACCAGCCGACGGTGCGCGATACGTCCACACCCTCCATGACCTCTTCCCGTCCGTGGCCCTCCAGTTCCACGAGCACGGCATCACCGCCGGTCCAGCGGATCAGCGCCCTTGCCAGCGCCGCCAGGAGGACTTCGTTCACCTCGGCGCCGTAGACCTCCCGCACATCCTGCAACAGCGCCCGCGTTTCTTCACTGGACAGGGAGAGCCGCAGTCGGTCCTCCGATGCCTCGGTATTGTCCCCGGACGGAAAGTCCGCGGGCAGGGGGTGGGCTCCGGACCGGCACACCGACAGCCAGTAAGAGGACTCCCCGCGCACCGCCTCCTTCTGAGCATGCTCCATCAATTGGAGCGCCCAGTCGCGAAACGCGGTGGTCTTGGACGGCAGGCGCACCTTCCCGCCACGGCCGGCCTGCAGACACGCCGCTTGCAGATCCTCGAGGAGGATTCGCCAGGAGACCCCGTCGACCGCCAGATGATGGATGACGATCAGCAGCCTCCCGTTCTTCTCCGGACCCAGATCGAAGCGGGCCATTCGCAGGATGGGCCCTTCCCTCAGATCCAGACCGGCCTGGATCTCTCCCAAACAGGTTTCCATAGCCTTCGCCTTCTCCGCATCCTGCAGTTCCGACAGGTCTATCCCGACAAGCGGCAGGCCGCCCTCCATCCCTTCATTCACCTGAAGCCACTCCCCTGTCCCCGGACCGGAACCAGGGGGTGAAGAGGGGGGAGAGAAACGCAGGCGCAAGGCATCGTGATGCTGCAGGAGGAGCTCCAGGGCCGCCTCGAGAACCCCCGGGTCCAGAGACCCGGTCAGCTCCAGCAATACGGACTGGTTCCAGTGGTCTGGGTCAGGGAGATCCTGCTCGAAGAACCAGCATTGTATGGGGGTCAGAGGCGCGGCCCCCGTCACGATGGACTGGTCTGCCTGAATGGTCGGGCCCGTCCCCGCCACCGCAGCCAGTCCGGCGATGGTGGGCGCCTCGAAGATCTGGCGAGGAATCAGCCGCAGGCCTGCGCTGTTTGCCTTGGCCACCACCTGGATCCCCAAGATGGAATCCCCGCCCAGCTCGAAAAAGTCGCTGAAGATGCCGACCTTCTCCAGACCCAGCACCTCGCACCAGATATCGGCCAGGATCCCCTCTGCGCGGGTGCGGGGGCCCACATGGTTCGACCCGGATTCGGCCCGAGTGAAGTCGACCGCCGGAAGCGCTCGGCGGTCCACCTTGCCGTTGGGGGTCATGGGCAGGTTCTCGAGTTCGACGAAAAAGGAAGGCACCATGTAGTCGGGCAGGATCCCCTTCAGGAAGGCGCGCAATCCACCGGCGGAGGGCCCCGGCATTCGCTCCGGAACAACGTATGCCACCAGGTGTTTCCGCCCGGGGGTGTCCTCCCGTGCCATGACGACGGCTTCCCGGAGATCAGGGTGCCTGCTCAACGCGGACTGGATTTCCCCCAGTTCGATCCGGAATCCCCGGACCTTCACCTGGTGATCGATACGTCCCAGAAACTGGATGTTCCCGTCGGGCAGGTAGCGGGCCAGATCACCGGTCTTGTAGAGCCGCCCGCCCGGCGCTTCGCTGAAGGGGTCGGGGAGGAAGCTCCGGGCCGTCAGGTCCGGCTTCCCGAAGTAGCCCCTGGCCAGTCCATGACCCGAGATGTACAACTCCCCGGACACGCCGATCGGAACGGGAGTCCGGCAGGGGTCCAGCAGATACGTTTTGGAATTGGCGATGGGCCTGCCGATCGTCTCCTGTCCACCGGCCCGGCGCAGGGTGAAAGTGGAATAGGTGGTGTCTTCACCGGGGCCGTACAGATCGAAGACGCGAAGGATATGGGGGAGGCTGTACAGCTGATCCACCAGCCTGCCCGGGAGGGGCTCCCCGGCGAGGTTCACGGTCTGCACCGATGCAGGGATCCCCTTTGAACGCAGCAACTCGGTAATGGCCGAAGGTACGGTATTGATCAGGGTCACCCTGTCTGCAGCGGGCAGCAGAGGGAGTTGCAGCGCATTCTCCGCGAGCACGATCGTTCCGCCCGCGCTCAAGGTGGCGAAGAGCTCGAACACCGAAAGATCCCACGAGATGGAGGTGGAGGCGAGCGTACCGGACATCTCTTCCACAGGGTAGACGCGATGGACCCAGTGCAGGAGCGCCGCCACGCTGCGATGTTCGATCGCGATCCCCTTGGGCCGGCCCGTGGAGCCCGAGGTGAAAAGCACGTACGCAAGGTTGGAGGGGTCCACCTCGACGCCGAGGTTTGCATCGGATTCCCGGGCGATCTTGGGCCGATCAGTGTCGATGAAAAGGATCGTTGGAGGCTGAGGGTTGGAGGTTGGAGGCAATTCATCGTCTACGACTGAAAGCGGAAAGCTGACCCCTGAAAGCTTCTCTCTCAATAGTTCCTGAGTAAGGATCACCTGCACTCCTGAGTCCTCGATCATCATGCGCAGTCTCTCGGCCGGATAGGCCGGATCCAGCGGGACGTAAGCCGCACCGGCCTTGAGGATCCCCAGCAGGGCCACGACCATTTCAATGGAACGGTTCATGCACACTCCGACCCGCTCCTCCGGTCCTACGCCCAGACCGGCGAGGTACCGGGCCAACCGGGCGGTACGGCCATCGAGCTCCCGATAGGTCAGCCACTCGTCTTCGAAGACCATCGCCGCCGCATCCGGGGTGCGGGCCGCCTGGCGCTCGATCAGGTGATGGATGCATTCAGCCGGGGGGTCGTCTGTGCAGGTGCCGTTCCATTGGGAAAGGACCATCTCCTGCTCGGCCCCTCTCAGCAGGGGGATGTGGGAGATGGAGCTGTTCGGGGATTCCACCATGGACCGGAGGACGGCCTGATAGTCTTCCGCCATCCGAGCGATCGTATGGCCGTCAAAGAGATCGGTGTTGTATTCGAACACCCCCTTCAGTCCCTCCCGTGTGTCCGTTGCAAACAGGGTCAGGTCGAATTTCGCCGTCCCACTGTCGATCTGCGACCAGGTGCATTCGATTCCCGGCAACTCGACCAGGGGTGTGGGGTCCTCCTGCAGGACGAACATGACCTGGAACAGGGGGGAGTAGCTGAGGCTTCGCCGAGGCTGAATCGCTTCGACCAGCATCTCGAAAGGCAGGTCCTGAACCGCCAGTCCGGACACAGACGCTTCCCGCACCCTCTGCAGCAACCCCCTGAAATGGGGTTCCCCCGTCAGATCGGTGCGCAGGACGAGGGTATTCACGAAAAGGCCCAACAACCCCTCGGTCTCCGGCCTGTTCCGGTTTGCGACCGGTGTTCCGATGCAGATGTCTTCCTGACCCGTGTAGCGATGGAGCAGGGCATTGAAGGCCGTGACCAGGGTCATGAACAGCGTTGCGGATTCCTGTCGGCCGAAGGAGTGCAATGAGCGGGTCAGCTCCGGCGGCAGACTGAATGGATGGAGGGCTCCGCTGGAGGTCTGGACAGGGGGCCGCGGTCTGTCCAAGGGCAGCTCCAGGAGGGGCGGCGAGCCTGAGAGCCGGCTCCGCCATGACGCGAGCTGTGTTTCCAGGGCCTCTCCCTTCAGCCGCTCACGCTGCCAGTGGGCAAAGTCCACGTATTGAACGGCCGTCTCCGAAAGAGAAGGTCCCGGCCCACGGGTATAGGCGCTGTACAGGGATGCCAGCTCGCGCATGAGGAGCCCGACCGACCATCCGTCGGAGATGATGTGGTGCATGGTCATCACGAGGACGTGCTCTTCCGGACGGAGCCGCAACAGCAGCATGCGCATCAGAGGTGCTTGGCCGAGATCGAAGGTCCGCCGGACTTCGGCCGAGGCCATCCGGAGCGCCTCCTCCTGACGGATATCCTCGGACAGGTACGTGAGATCCACCAGGGGGATGGACCACTGGAACTCCTGTGCAATGCGCAGGGAGGGCTTTCCCTCGCGGGTGATGAAGGAGGTGCGCAGGACTTCGTGACGGTGGACGATCCTGTCCACTGCCCGCTCCATGGCCGCGCGGTCCAGTTTCCCAGCGAGCCGCAAGGACGCGGAGATATTGTACAGGGGGCTGGTCCCTTCGTATTGATCCAGGAACCACAGCCTCTGTTGGGCAAAGGAGAGGCCCAGCTCCCCCTGTCGAGAGACAGGAAGGATAGGGGTGAGCGGCGGCCCCGTTCCGGCGGAGGACGCGCGCAGGTACTCCATGATCTCCGGCTTTCGCTCGACCAATTCGGCCCGAAGGGAGTCCGTCAGAGCCCCTTTGGGGGCGCTGTAGCGGAGCTGTCCCTCCTCGGCCCAGACCCTGATCTCTAGCCTCCGGAGGCGGGAAAGCAATTGGTGCACGTTTGTCAAAGGGCGCCTTCCTCGCGATCCCCCGCGGCCGCAAGGGAATCCTCCAGGCGTGGCCCGGCCCACCGGACGGCATCCACTCTCTCAGCCAGGTCGGCGATGGTCGAGGTCTGGAAGAGCTCGCGCACGGGGAGTTCCAGTTTCAAAGCCTCGCGTATCCGCGAGACCACCTGCGTGGCCAGGAGAGAATGCCCGCCGAGCTCGAAGAAGTTGTCCGCCACGGACACGCGATCGACCTTCAGCACTTCCTTCCAGATGGTGCTGAGCAGCTCCTCCGTGGAGGTGCGCGCGGCGACATAGGCCGCCTCCGGATCGGGCCGGCTATGGTCCGGCGCGGGCAAGGCGCGGCGATCGAGCTTCCCGTTCGGAGTCAAGGGCAGTCGCTCCAGGAGGACGAACGAGGATGGGATCATGTACTCCGGCAGCCGGTTCTTCAGGTGATCACGAAGTTCCCGGACCGACGGCCATGACTTCTCCCCCGGAACCACGTAGGCGACGAGCCTCCTGTCCCCGGCCGCATCCTCCCTCACGGCCGCGACGGCCTCCCGGACCCTGGGACATTCGCCAAGGGCCGCCTGGATTTCACCCAGCTCGATACGGAACCCCCGCACCTTCACCTGGTGGTCCATGCGGCCCAGGTAGGAGATGTTCCCATCCGGCAGATACCGGGCCAGATCCCCTGTCCTGTAAAGGCGAGCCCCGGGGACACGGCTGAAAGGGTCCGGCAAAAACCTCTCCGCGGTCTGCTCCGGCCTGCGGAAATAGCCCCTGGCCAGGCCGGCGCCCCCCATGGACAGCTCCCCCGGAACCCCGGTGGGGACCGGTTGGAGACAGGGGTCGAGAAGGTAGGCCTTGGAGTGGTTGATGGGGCGGCCGATGGTCTCCGGCCCTGAGGCCCGGCGGAGGGTGAACGTGGAATAGGTCGTATCTTCTCCAGGGCCGTAGAGATCGAAGACCTTCTTTACCGTCGACATGGCGTAGAGCTGATCGACCAGCCCCGCGGGAAGCGGCTCCCCTGCGAGGTTGATGGTCTCCACGGACTCGGGGATCCCATTGGAACGAAGCAACTCCGCGATGGCGGAAGGGACGGTGTTGATCAGGGTGACCCTCATACGATTCGGCAGTTCGGGAAGCTGAAGGGCGTTCTCGGCCAGCACGACCGTGCCGCCGCAATGGAGGGTCGCGAAGATCTCGAAAACGGAGAGATCCCAGGATATGGAAGTGGATGCCAGGACGCCGGCCGTTTCGTAGGGCGTGAAGACGCGGTCCGCCCAATGGAGAAGCGCGGAGACGCTGCGGTGTTCGATGGCGATCCCCTTGGGCCGGCCGGTCGAGCCGGAGGTGAACAAGACGTAAGCCAGGTTGGAGGGGAAGACGTCCACGACCGGATTCGTGGCCGACTCCCGTGCGATCGTCTCCAGATCATCAAGGCAGAGGACTGCCGGAGGTGAGAGGTTTGGGGCTGGAGGCCATGGTCGATCAAGGCCAAGAACGGTTGGAGGCAAACCCTGAACGCTGAGCCCTGAACACTTCTCCTTGAGGGCCTCCTGCGTGAGTATCGTCTGCGCGCCTGAGTCCTCGATCATCATGCGCAGTCTCTCGGGCGGATAGGCCGGATCCAGGGGGACATAGGCGGCCCCGGCCTTGAGGATCGCCAGGAGGGCCGCAACCATTTCGGGCGATCTCTGAATACACACGCCGACCACGGTATCCGGGCCGGCACCCAGACCCGCGAGTGCATGGGCGATGGTGTTGGCACGCCCGTCCAGGGCCCGGTAGGTGAGGCATTCGTCCCCAAAGGCGAGGGCAATCGCATCGGGGATCGTCGCCGCCCTCTTTTCGAAAAGACGGTGGACACAGCGATCGAGATCCTCGTCCCGGCCGGTGTCGTTCCACTGGTCGAGCAGTCGATCTCTCTCGGCCTCGGACAGGAGAGGGTAAGCGGAAACAGGCCGGGCCGGGTCTTCCGCTATTCCCTGCAGCAGCAAGATGAAATGGCCGGCCATTCCTGCAATCGTCTCGTTGTCAAAGAGGTCCCTGTTGTACTCGAACATCCCATTGAGCCGGTCTTCCTGGACGGTCATGAACAGCGTCAGATCGAATTTGGCGGTGCCCTGGTCGATCTCGACGAGTCTGCAATGAAGGCCCGGCAGCTCCAGCCCTCGAACGGGATCCTCCTGGAGGGCGAACATGACCTGGAAGAGAGGGGAAAAGCTCAGGCTCCTCTCAGGGCGAAGCTTCTCGACCAGCACCTCGAACGGGAGCTCCTGGTGTGCAAGCGCATCAATCGTGGCCGACCGCTCCTGATGCAGGAGTTCAATGAAGGGGGGATCCCCGACGACGTCGTTTCGCATGACCAGCGTGTTGGCGAAAAGGCCGATCAGGCCCTGGAGTTCGGACCGGTCCCGATTGGCCACGGGGGTCCCGATGAAGATCTCCTCCTGTCCGGTGTAACGATGGAGCAGGACCCTGAATGCCGCCAGGAGGACCATGAAGAGGGTCGCGGCGTGATCGCGGGCCAGATCCTTGAGCTTCTCCGATAGGGTGCGGGGGAGATCAAAGGACAGGCGTGCCCCCTGATACGTCTCCATGGCGGGCCTCGGGCGATCCGTAGGCAGGTTCAGCACGGATGGCGGACCGTCGAGCCGCTCTCTCCAGAATTGCAGGAGAACCTCGATCCGCTCCCCCTGCAACCGGTTGCGCTGCCATGAGGCGTAATCCGCGTACTGGACCGGAAGAGGGGGGAGTCCGCCGGGCTCGCCTCCTGTAAAGGCATTGTAAAGGATGCTGAGTTCGCGGGTCAGGATGGTTGTGGACCACCCGTCCGACACGATATGGTGCATGGTGAGTAGCGCTATATGCTCGTCGTCGTCGATCCTGATCAGTCCGGCCCTGATCAACGGGCCGTCGGTCACGGAAAAGGGGCGCCGCGCTTCTTGCGTAGCCAGTCGAACGGCCTCTTCTTGTCGTGCGGTCGCCGGCAGTCCCCGCAAGTCCACGAGTGGCAGAGGCAAAGGGGTTCCCGAGGCAACGACCTGGACGGGCCGGCCGTTCTCAGGGATGAAGCGACCCCTCAGGACCTCGTGACGCTGCACGATGGCGTGGAGGCTCCGGTGAAATCCATTCACGTCCAGGGGACCCGAGAGATGCAGGGCTGCAGGGATGTTGTACTGGGGACTTTTCGGGGCAAGCTGATCGAGGAACCAGAGCCGCTGCTGGGCGAAGGACAGGGGAAAGATATCGAGATCGGGCCGCTTCCGGGGTGCGTCCTTCCGGTCTGCGGCGGCGCGCCTTTCTTTCAAACGGAGGGTGAGCAGAGCGCGCTTCTCCGGGGTGAGGTCGGCGATACGCCTGGCGTGGTCGCTCATGGCGGTGTCCCCGCAGGTCCCTGCCGAATGGTAGAACCGTTGCGCGTTGTCCCTCCGAAGAAATACAGGCTCCTTCCTATTTGAGGTGAAGCCGGGATGGTTATGAAATGGTTGTCATGACCGCAGCCAAACAACCACCGTTTCCGGTTCATTTCCCCGCCCGACCTTCCGTGTTTCCGGTTCACTTCCCCGCCCCACCTTCCGTCCCCACATGCAAGGAGGTTAGATATGAAGAGACTTTCGGTCTTTTTTCTGGTCACCTTTTTACTCGGTACGCTCTGTCTTTCGGGCAGCGCGGCCGCCTACACGCTCCCGCCGGTGGCGGATGCCACGGTCAACGTGATTTTCCCCATGAGCTATTACGGCGAAACCTCGAACTTCCTTACGAACCCCATCGGACGCAGTTATCTGAAGTTCGATCTCTCGCCGATACCGGACGGGGAAACCATTCTCAGTGCCACCCTTCACGCATACCAGTATGATGGCGCCAGGGTCCTGCCATTTCTGAGTTCCGGCACGAACCTCTATTTTGTGGCAAACGATTCCTGGGACGACTCCAGCATCAACTGGGACACCCAGCCTGCAGGCTCCCGCCTGCTCGGATCCAACCCCGGGAGCGGAACATACAGAGGCTGGTCTACCTGGGGCTTGGCCCTGGATGCGGATCTCTTGAGCGACGATCTGTGGTCCATGGTGCTGGTAGAACAATATCCCCGGCGCCTCAACGAGCATGACTTCTACAGCCGGGAATACGGATCGGAGCCGGGAGACGACGGCAGTCTCAGGCCTTACCTGGAGGTCAATACGGCCCCCCCCATGCCTGTTCTCGCCGGACTCGTCTATCACGCTGTCTCCGGGTCGGCCGCGATTTCTCGGTTCGGAATGGACCTGTATTCCGACTCGATGCCTGAGTTCGACGAGGTAGCCGCCGGAATGTGGCTGGATGCGACCGGCACCGCGGGTCCCGCCCAGGTCCCCGAGCCCGGAACGCTGTTGCTGCTCGTCTCCGGACTGACCGTGCTGGCGGGAATCCGGAGGGTTTCGTTCGCACGGGCGGAAGCGGACTCGATATAACCCGCCTGGACCTCCTGTTGCAGCATCTGGGAAGCCTTCTCTTCGGAGAGGGCTTCCACTTCTCTCAGCAGGTTTTCCAGTTCGTCTCCCTCCTCCTCTTGGGACAGGGCTTGGGCCAGGGCAGCGGCAAGGTCCGCGATGGTCGGGGACTCGAAAAATCTGCGCAGGGGGATATCCACATGGAACGTGTCCTGGACTCGGGCGAGGATCTGTGTGGCGATCAAAGAATGCCCTCCCAGGGCAAAGAAATTGTCATGGATCCCGATCTCGCGAAGCCCGAGCAGTTCCGACCAGATATCGGCGAGCCGGCGCTCGACCGGGTTCCTTGGCGGGATGCGCTCCGTATGAGGCTTCAACACATTCCCCACCATACGGGTGATCGCTACACGGTCTACCTTACCGCCAGGGGTCATGGGGAAACGGTCAAGGGAGACGAAAGAGGCGGGGATCATGTACGAAGGCAGCTTTTCCTGAAGATGATGCCGCAGATCTTCGGGCGACGGGGCATGTTCGGGCGCCAGGACCACATAGGCTGTGAGGGGCTGGTCTCCGGCCTCTCCAGCACCTCCCCCTGTGACCAGGGCATCCTTCACGCCGGGGTGTCTCCTGAGCATCGTCTCGATCTCTCCCAGCTCCACCCGGAATCCCCTCACCTTCACCTGGTGGTCGATTCGTCCAAGGAGATCGATCCCTCCCCCCGGGAGATAACGGGCCAGGTCCCCGGTGCGATAGAGCCTGGTCCCTCTCCCTTCAGGTTGAGCTTCTTGATGGGTTTCGCTGCGCTCCACCCATCCTACGGCCACGTCTGGCCTCATGAAGGGATCCGGGACAAACTTCTCCGCGGTCAGGTCGGGGCGGTTCAGATACCCCCTTGCCACTCCGATCCCCCCGAGCCACAGCTCTCCCGCCACCCCCGCAGGGACACCGTTTCCATACATGTCCAGGATGAAGCCTCTTCTTCCTGCGAGGACCTCTCCGATGGGGACCCTGCCCATGGAGAAGATCCCGGCAGGATCGGAGGGCACCTCAAAAATCGTAGCCGTGATCGTGGTCTCGGTTGGACCGTAGGCGTTGAGGATTCGCGCGGTCTCCATCGCGAGTTCCCCGGGGCTCTTCGGCCGGAACAGGTCCCCGCCGATGATCACCAGCCGGAGTTCCGGAACCGGGGTCTTTTCCCGATCCCAATGAGAAACGACCTGGTTCCAGTATGCCGGGGGAAGGTTGATGACCGAAAGCCCCAGTTCGGAGACCCTTTGCCGGAAATCTCGAGGCCCCCAGAGATCACCGTGCATCAGCACGACCCGCGAACCCGTGATGAGGGGAGGGAGGAGCTGCTCGAGAGATGCATCGAATACGAGGGAGGCGAACTGAAGAATGCGGTCCTCCGGTGTGAGCCGGTAATGGTCCCGGATGGAAAGACAATGTTCGGCCAGGGCGCAGTGTGGGATGAGCACGCCCTTGGGAATCCCGGTGGACCCGGAGGTATAGATGATATATGCGAGGTTGGAGGGGTCGATGTCCACGTCGGGGCTCTCGTCGGACTCCCGGGCGATCAGGGGCCAGTCGGAGTCCAGGCAAAGAACGGTTGGAGGTTGGAGGTTGGAGGTTGGAGGCAACTGAAAAGATTGTCGGAGGTTGGAGGTTGAAGGTTGGAGGCTATCTGATCTCTGA
>JAGVAP010000073.1 GCA_020060215.1 Deltaproteobacteria bacterium
CCCGTCACGATCGCCACACGGCCGTCAAAGCGGACCGTGCCGCGCCTGGCCCTCTCCGCGAGCGCTTCCCGGTCCAGCCACTCCACGATGCCTCGATCGATGATCGCGTCGCCGGTTCCCGCATGGACGGTCCTGAAGAGACCCCGTCCCTCTCCGATCTTCCAGATCAGGGTCTTGATCGGCGCCCCGGGATAGAGCGCTCTCGAAAAACGGACCCGGAAACGGCTCATCCGCTCCGGCTCACCCGGGAAGAGATGTTTCACGACCGCCCTGCATGCATATCCATGCGTGCAGAGCCCGTGCATGATCGGGCCTTCGAAGCCGCTTGCCTTTGCAAACTCGGGATCCACATGGAGCTGGAAGATGTCCCCGGAGAGCCGGTAGAGCAGGGGCTGGTTCGGGGACGGGACCGCGGGCTCTTCAAAGTCCGGCGGTCGGTCGGGGAACTCCACGACCTCTCTGGGGGAGTCCTCTCCCCCAAATCCGCCGTCGAGCCTGCAGAACAGGGTGAAGATGTTGGTGAAGAGCTTGAGCCCGCTGGAATGGTACGTATCCGCCTCGGCCACCAGAACGGCTCCTCTGTCCTTGCCCTTGTCATAGATGCGGGTGACCGCCCCCTCGGTGGTGAGGGTCCCCTCCGTCGGGATAGGGTGATGGAACAGGATGTCCTGTTCGCCGTGCAGGATGCCGGCGAGGTTGACTTCCGCCGCGAGGGCGGCGGAGGCCATGAAATCGAACACGCTCCCGATCGAGAAGCTCGGCACCACCTTCAGGCGGGCCTCGTAACAGTAGTCCAGCTCATCGAACCCCGCCCCCACGCCCAGGGCGTAGAGCACCACATCCTTCCAGGTATACTGCCTGGTAATGGGACCGATCTTCCTTCCGACTGCATCGAGGTTCATGGCCATGGCCCTCCTGGGAGAGGTTTTGTCAGGATTGCAGCCCCTGAGGTCGGAGTCGGCGGGGCCGCTTGCCGCCGAGACGGCAAGATGGATCAAGTGGGAAACTTCATGCGGTCCTCTCTTCTGGAGCAAGCTCCTGCTCGCGATCTTCTTGCGGTTGGAAGGAATCGCGGGCAGGAGCCTGCTCCAGGGGGTGAAGTTTCATGCAAGGGATCAGCCCAGCCGCTGGCCAAGGCCCGTTTGATCGAGCAGGAGAATTTGACTTGACGAAGTTCCATATGCGCGGGGCCTCTCGGCCGGCGGCCGGTCTAACCAAATGGAGACACTTCGGAGCCGGTCCTCGGCCGATTCGACGGATCCAGGATCCAGGGTGTGGAAGGGGTCTTGAATACGATTGGAAAAATATCGGCTTTACCCACGGATGTCAAAGGAAATGGGGAGGGAAAGAACCGTTGACAAGCCGCCAGCGGGACTATAGATTTTACCTCTGTCCGGCCGGGAGGGAACCGTTGGAAAAGATCATCGAATCGGCATTGCGGGAATGTATCAGGAGCAAAGAGGATTTCGTCAGGGAGCACGGCTCGAAACTGATCCGGTTCGCCGAGAGGATTGCGCTGGCGTTTACGAAGGATCGCAAGCTCATGCTCTGCGGCAACGGAGGCAGCGCGGCGGACGCCCAGCACCTCGCAGCGGAATTCGTGAATCGGTTTCTGCTCGAGCGGCCGCCGCTCCCTGCCATCGCTCTGACCACGGACACCTCCGTGATCACCAGCATCTCGAACGACTATTCCTTCGAAGAGATCTTCACGAAGCAGATCAAGGCCGTCGGTAGAGAGGGCGACGTCCTCCTCGCCATGACCACGAGCGGGAATTCGCCCAATGTGCTCTCCGCGCTGACCACCGCCAAGAAGATGGGCATCTACAGCGCCGTCCTCACGGGGGGGGAGGGAGGAAAGACCGCGAAGGTGGTCGACCTCTGCCTGGCGGTCAAAGCGGCATCCACGCCCCGGATCCAGGAGGTCCACATCTTCGCCGGCCACCTGATCTGCCAGCTGGTGGATCACTTCCTCTTTCAGAAGGGGATCAAGGCCGAGTGAACATCGAACGTCGAATGAAAGAACCGGAATGTTGGAACGATGGAATAGTGGAATATTGGTAAAAACCAAGTGAACATCGAATGAACGACAGAAGAACCGGAATGTTGGATCTGTTTTAAAACCATGATTCCATCATTCCATCATTCCATCACTCCACGGATTTGGCTGGAATGGCCGGACACGAACCCATCGATCTGCGCGGGATCAACACCTACTCCCTCCTGGAGCGGGAGAGCAAGGTGAAGATCGCCGACTTCGCCCGCGCCTGGAAGCCGGGCGGCAGCATGCGCGCATGGCTGGAGTCGCTCCCCAAGATGCTTGCGGCGGACGGACTCCTCAAGGTTGCGGATGAGATGGGCCGAGCGGCCCGCGCCGGAAAGATGATTATCTTGGGCATGGGCGCGCACGTGATCAAGGTCGGTCTCAACCCGGTGGTCCTCGATCTCATGGAACGTGGGATCCTCAAGGGCCTGGCCATGAACGGCGCATGTATCGTGCACGACATGGAACTGGCCCTGGCCGGACATACCTCCGAGGATGTGCCCGCGCAGCTGGGTAAGGGGAGGTTCGGGATGGCCGAGGAGACCGGAAGGCTCCTGAACGAGGCCATACGGTCCGGTGCGGAAAGAGGAGAGGGTCTGGGAAAGGCGGTCGGGTCCATGATCCTCAAAGGGGACTTCCCCCACAAGGATTTCAGCCTCCTCGCCCGGGCCTGTGCGCTGGACCTCCCTGCGACGGTCCACGTGGCCGTGGGTACGGATATCATCCACTGCCATCCGGCTGCGGATGGGTCGGCCATAGGGAAGAGCTCCCATCTGGATTTTCGGATCTTCGCCGGGCTGGTCGCACGGTTGGAGGAAGGGGTCTTCATCAACCTGGGTTCCGCCGTCATCCTCCCCGAGGTCTTTCTCAAGGCCCTTTCGACCGTCCGGAATCTGGGCAACGAGGTCAAGAACCTGACCACCGTGAACATGGACTTTGTCCGCCAGTACAGGCCCATGACCAATGTGGTGGAAAGGCCTACGCTGGAAGGCGGAAAGGGGTACACCCTCATCGGCCACCATGAGATCATGTTCCCTCTCCTTGCGGCGGCCGTGATTGAAGCAATGGAGAATTAGAAGAAAGGATCGGGAAATGCCCATATACGAATACCACTGCAAGAAGTGTCAAAAGGATTTCGAATGCCTCGTCGTCGGGAGCAACCCCACCGTATGCTGCCCGGAGTGCAAAGGGAAGAAGGTAGAGCGGGTCCTCTCTTCCTGCAGCTTCAAGAGCAGCGGGAAGTACTCCTCCTCTGCATCCTCCTCGGGCTGCTCGAGCTGCAGCGGCGGCAGCTGCAGTACATGTCACTGATTGGTTCAGCGGGTGGTCGGTAGTCGGTCGAGGGTCGGTTGTTCAGGCTGCGAGCTCTTGGAGACCTATGTTCCGGGTCGGCTTTGGATATGATGCCCACCGCCTCGTCGAGGGGCGTCCCCTTGTCCTCGGGGGGTGCAGGATTCCCCACGCCACGGGACTCCTCGGACACTCGGACGCGGACGTGCTGGTCCATGCCGTGATGGACGCATTGCTCGGCGCGCTTGCGCTGGGGGACATCGGGCAGCACTTCCCCGATTCGGACCCTGCGTACAAGGACGTTTCGAGCCTCGCCCTCCTGGAGAAGGTGATCGGGCTGGTGGGCAAGGAAGGGCTCACGGTGAACAACGTCGATACGACCGTGGTGGCCGAAAAGCCCCGGCTCGCCCCTCATCTGCCGGAGATGAGAGAAACCCTTGCCCGGGTCATGAGGGTGCCTGCAAACCGGATCAGTGTCAAGGCGACCACCTGTGAAAAGATGGGCTTCTGCGGTCGGGAAGAAGGGATCGAAGCCTATGCCGTCGTGAGCCTCACGGCCGCGGAGTAGCAGTTGAGAAAGGATATGGCGATCAAACTCTACAACACCGCCACCCGCACCAAGGAGGAGTTCCACCCCCTGGAGCCGGGGAAGGTGCGGATGTACGTCTGCGGGGTCACGGTCTACGATCTGTGCCACATCGGGCACGCCCGGTCCTCCATTGTGTTCGATGTCCTGGTGCGATACCTCCGGTCGCGCGGGTTTGAGGTGACCTACGTTCGGAATTTCACCGATATCGACGACAAGATCATTGACCGCGCCCGCTCCCTCGGCAAGGATACCGCGCTCCTCGCCCAGGAACAGATCGACGCCTTCTACGCGGACATGGAGAGGTTGGGGGTCATGAAGGCGGACCACGAGCCGCGCGCAACCGAGTTCATCCAGGCCATGATCGATATGATCCGCGTCCTGATGGAGAAGGGCTTTGCGTACCAGGAAGGGAATGATGTCTTCTATTCGGTGGAGAGCTTCGGTGGGTACGGAGCGCTCTCGGGCCGGAAGCTGGAAGACATGAAGGCGGGCAGCAGGGTTGCCGTGGACGAGAAGAAGCGCCATCCCATGGACTTCGTCCTCTGGAAAGGCGCCAAACCGGGCGAACCCCGGTGGCCGAGCCCATGGGGGCCTGGACGCCCGGGTTGGCACATCGAGTGCTCGGTCATGAGCAGCCATTATCTCGGCCCCACATTCGACATCCACGGAGGTGGCCGGGACCTCCTCTTTCCCCATCATGAGAACGAGAGGGCCCAGTCCCTTGCGGCCGGAGACGGCGAGTTTGCGCGGTACTGGATCCACAACGGTTTCGTCACCGTGGAGTCCGAGAAGATGTCCAAGTCCCTCGGCAACTTTCTGACCATCCGGGATGCCCTGGAGGACTACCATCCTGAGGTGCTGAGGATCTTCCTCCTCTCCAAGCACTACAGGAGCCCCCTCGACTTCTCCCGGGAGACGGTCCTGGAGTTCCAGTCCGCACTCGTCCGCATCTACAGGACTCTCCAGAGGGTGGACGAGATGGTCGGCAACGGGACGGATCTTGGGCCCGCAAGGTCGGATCTTTCGGGAGACGTCCGGAGCCCCTTCCTGCAGGAGTTCGTCAAGGTCATGGACGATGACCTGAATACGGCGGGGGGCATCGGGCTCCTGTTCGAGAAGGTCAAAGAGATGAACCGGTGGATGGACTCTCAGGTCTCCACCCCGGATCCGGAGACCCTCACCGCGCTCGATTCCGATCGAAGGGATCTGCTGGCCGCCGGGCGGGTGCTCGGCCTCCTGAGGGAGCGGCCGGAGGATTTTCTCCGCAAGCTGACCGCCTCGGAGCTGCCGATCCCCCAGGAGGAGATCGAAAGGTTCATCGAAGAGAGGGCCAGGGCGAGGAAGGAGAAGAGGTGGGCCGACGCGGACCGGATCCGCACCAGACTCAACGAGCTCGGGATCGTGCTGGAAGACGGCCCCAAGGGGACGACGTGGAGGGTGGAAGTATGAGCGGTGCGAATCATGGCCGTCTTTGAACTCGTCACCGATCTCAAGCCCTGCGGGGACCAGCCGACTGCGGTCAAAGAGCTATCCGAAGGGGTCGAACAGGGGTTGAACCACCAGGTGCTGCTGGGGGTAACCGGTTCCGGCAAGACCTTTACGATGGCCCATGTGATCGCAAAGGTCCAGAAGCCCACGCTGATCATCGCCCCGAACAAGACCCTGGCTGCGCAGCTCTATGGAGAGCTGAAGCGCTTCTTCCCCCGGAACGCGGTCGAGTACTTCGTCAGCTACTACGATTATTACCAGCCCGAGGCCTACATCCCCCAGTCGGATACCTATATACAGAAGGACGCGCACATCAACGAGGAGATCGACAAGATGCGCCACTCCGCCACCCGGTCCCTCCTGGACAGGGAGGACGTGATCATCGTGGCGAGCGTCTCCTGTATCTACGGCCTCGGATCGCCCGAGGCGTATCACAACATGCTCCTCTATCTCGAAAGGGACAAGCTCATCTCCAGAGAAGAGGTGCTTCGCAAGCTGGTGGAGATCCAGTATGAGCGCGGCGACTACGATTTCTACAGGGGCCGTTTCCGGGTAAGGGGAGACGTGCTGGACATCTACCCCGTCCATGAGGAGGAGAGGGCCGTCCGGGTCCATTTCTTCGGGGATCAGGTCGAGGCCATTCAGGAGATCGACCCGCTCACCGGGAAATCGATGCGGGATCTCCACCGCATCACCATCTATCCTGCGACACACTACGTCACGACGACCGAGACGCGGGACAGGGCCATCCGCCAGATCAAGGAAGAGCTCAAGGGGAGGATCGAGACCTTCAGGGCGGAGGACAAGCTGATCGAGGCGCAGAGGATCGAGGAACGGACCCTGTTCGACCTCGAGATGATGCTGGAGATGGGGTACTGTCACGGGATCGAGAACTACTCCAGGCACCTCACGGGCAGGGCCCCTGGAGAGCCTCCCCCCACCCTCCTCGACTACTTCCCAAAGGACTACCTCGTCATGATCGACGAAAGTCACATCACGGTTCCCCAGCTGAACGGCATGTACAACGGCGACCGCTCCAGGAAGGAGACCCTGGTGAGGTACGGTTTCCGCCTGCCATCGGCCCTGGACAACCGCCCCCTGAAGTTCGAGGAGTTCGAAAGCAGGGTAAGGCAGGTCATCTATGTATCGGCCACGCCAGGCCCTTATGAGCTGGAAAAGGCCGAGAGGATCTCGGAACAGATCATCAGGCCGACCGGTCTCATGGATCCGGAGATCCTGGTAAGGCCGGCCACCAATCAGGTGGACGACCTGCTGGTCTGGATACGCGAAAGGGTGGCGCGGAACGAACGCGTGCTGGTCACCACCCTCACCAAGCGCACGGCCGAGGACCTGACCGAGTATCTGTCCGACTTCGGGATCAAGGTGGCCTATCTCCACTCCGACATCAAGACCATCGAGCGGGTCTCCATCATCCGGGACCTGCGGATGGGCACCTATGACGTGCTCGTGGGGATCAATCTCCTGCGGGAGGGGCTCGACCTTCCGGAGGTCTCCCTGGTGGCGGTCCTGGATGCCGACAAGGAGGGGTTCCTCAGGTCCGAGCGGTCCCTGATCCAGACCTGCGGCCGGGCCGCCCGGAACGTGAACGGCCTCGTGATCCTCTACGGGGATCAGATCACGGGTTCCATGTCCAGGGCCATCCAGGAAAGCCGGAGACGGAGGGAAACGCAGCTCGAGTACAACCGCGTCCACCGGATCACCCCTGCCACCATCCAGAGGGCGATCGACAGCGTCCTCGGTTCGGTATACGAGGCCGATTACGTCGAGCTCCCGGCTGTTGCCGAAAGGGAGCAGCCATACCTGAGCGCCGAGGAGCTCCCCGGCAGGATCAAGGAACTTCAAAAGAAGATGAGAGAGGCGGCCCGCAGGCTGGAGTTCGAAGAGGCGGCCCGCCTGCGGGATGAGATCGTCCGGATGGAAAAAAGGGAGCTGGAGCTCCGGGGGTGACTCCAGGAGAAGAGGATGTAGGACAGATGTCGGAGGCCGCTGACCGAGGCCAGTTTGATCGAACAGGAAACCATACAAGGTGTCAGGTTTCGGGTATCAGCCCGGTCGTCCATCCATTTCCTGACACCTGAACACTGAAACCTGAAACCTCTAACTTGACGAAGTTTCATATAAGATGTCGGAGGCCGCTGACCGAGGGCAGTTTGATCGGAAAGGAAAATATTCCGTTCTTGATGTGCGCTAATCTTAATGTGCGGCGGCCCCTGTCTGATCCAGCACCTGCCTGATCATCCTGGCCAGCTCCTTGATCATGACGGGCTTGGTGATGTACGCCTTGATCCCCATGCTTTTGGCCCTGGTCTCGCTGATCACTTCGCTGTACCCCGTACAGAGGATGATGGGGATGTCCAGCCTCTTCGCCATGACCGCATCCGCAAGGGCGGTCCCGGTCATCTGCGGCATGGTCTGGTCCGTAATGATGAGGTCGAATTCCTCCGGCGCCGTGCGAAACGTCTCCAGCGCCTCCAGGCTGCTCGTCTTTCCCGTGACCTGGTACCCGAGCTTCTCCAGCATGGACTGGAATGCGTGGACAATCATCTTCTCATCATCGATGAAGAGGATCCGTTCCCTGCCCGCCGGTAGGGTCTCCTGATCCGCGCTTTTCACCTGCGGCATGTTCACGGTCCTGGGCAGAAAAACGTGGAAGGCCGTGCCCTTTCCCGGTTTGCTCTCCACATGGATGGCGCCGCCGTGGGTCCTGACGATGCCGTGCACGACGGCGAGCCCCAGCCCCGTGCCCTCCCCTACCGGCTTGGTGGTGAAATAGGGATCGAAGATGCGGTCCATGATCGCCGGCTCGATGCCCGGCCCCGTGTCCCTGATCGTGAGCTGCACATACTCCCCGGGTTTGAGGTCCGGGATCCTGTGGACGGGCGATTGCCCCTCCCTCCGGAGGGAGAGGGCGATTTCCAGCGCCCCCCCCTTCTCCCGCATGGCATAGGCGGCGTTCGTGCAGAGATTCAGCAGGACCTGGTTGATCTGGCTCGGATCCGCGAGCACCGTTTCCCCATTCGGCGGGAGGCTCGTACTGATTTCGATGTTGGCCGGGATGGAGGATCGCAGGAGGCCCATGGAGCCCTTGATCAGCGAGCCCAGGCTGAGGGGCTTGCGCACCGGCTCGGAACGGCGGCTGAAGCTCAGGATCTCGCGCACGACATCCCGCGCCCTCAGACATGCACGCCTCACCTCGACGAGGTTGCGATAGGCGGGCTTGGCCTCCGGGACCTCCAGCATGGCCATCTCCGCGTTTCCCACGATGATCCCCAGGATGTTGTTGAAGTCGTGTGCAATCCCGCCGGCCATGGTCCCCAGGGCCTCCATCTTCTGGGCCTGACGCAGCTGGGCCTCCAATCGCTTCATCTTGTTGATGTTGGTCAGCGCGCCCCTGACTCCTTCAAAGCGGCCTTCCCTGTAGATGGCCCTGATCGAGGCCCGCATCCACTGCAGATCCCCCGACTTGGTGACCACCCGGAATTCCACATCCGAGACATGGCGCTCGCGGATGTTCCGAAAGTGGTCCATGGTCCCCTCCCGGTCCTCCTCTTGGATGAAATCCGCAAAGGGGCGGCCGATCATCTCCTCCTGTCTGTAGCCGCCCTGCATCTCCGCAACAGGGCTCAGGTAGGTAATGACCCCGTTCTCATCCAGCGAGTAGATGACCTCGCGGATGTTCTCGACCAGGTCCCTGTACTTTTCCTCGGAATCCCGCAGCGCCTCTTCCACCCGCTTGCGCTCGGTGATATCCAGGGCAAAGCCGTAGATCCTGCTCACGGCGCCGGTTTCGTCCCGAACCGCCGTCCCCTCCACGAGCACGTGGCGCAGACCGCCGCCGGTATGGAAGATGCGCAGTTCCCTCCTGAAGGGAAATCCGTCCCTGCGCAGGGCGAGAATGCACTGGTGGAACCCGTGGGCATCCTCCGGATGGACATGCCTCCAGAACCCGCTCCTGGTCGGAGGGCCCAGGGAGGGGTCGCGGCCGAAGATCCTGTAACTCTCTTCGGACCACTCCGGCCGGTCGGCGTCGTTGCTGATCTGCCAGCTCCCGATGTGGGCCAGCCGCTCGGTCTCGGCGAGCATCCTTTCACTCCTCAGCAGCTTCTTCTCCGCCTGTCTGCGATCCGCAAGTTCCTTGACCAGGAGGTCTCTGGACACGAGGCTCTTCTGCAGGTCGCTTACCATGGTGTTGAGGCTCTCGGCCAGGGCGCCGAGCTCATCCGGCCGCTCCATCTTCAGCCTTCGGGCGAGGTCTCCCTTTGCAATCAGGGCAGCCTCCTCGCGAAGGCTCCGGATGGGCCTCACCACATGTTTGAAGCTGAATTTGAACACGAGGAACACCGCCAGCGATGCGGTGATCACGAACAAGGCCAGGAAGATCCCCGAGAGCAGGTAGATCTTCGCGTAGGCGTCCTTCACCGGCTGTTCGACCAGTACACTCCAGCCGGTAAGGGGAATACGTGCGCCTGCACCGATGACCTTGGCCCGGTTCAGCCCTTCGTACTCGGTGGCCCCGTTCTTTCCCGCCAAACATCTCCCCACCCCTTCGATGGGGCTGAGATCCGTCTTCTGGAGGACCGAAGAGATCTCATTGAATGCAATCAGCATCCCGTGGGAATCCACCACGTAGGCATACCGGTCCTCTCCGATGCTGTACTTGGAGATGATGTCCCACATCCTGGAGATGTTCACCGCCGCCTCCAGCACGCCCGACGGGGTCCCCCTGCTTCCCATGACGGGCACGGTGATATGGATGCGGGGAAAACTGCTGTGCTCCGAGATCTCCACCGGCCCGATATGCGTCATCCCTTCCAGGGCCGCCCGGAACGCGGCCCCTTCGGACTTGCCCAGTTCCGACGGTCTGAAGGTGTGGTGGCGGGACACCTTGCAGATCTCCCACCCCTCCAGGTCCCGGATGGTGATCATGTCGTATTCGAACCACTGGTCCAACAGGGCATGGGCGAACCGCGGCAGTTCCTTGCGGTCCTTTCCCTCCAGGTCGAGCATTTCTGCGAAAAGACGTATCCGGCCGGTCGACCCCTCGATGCAGGATGAGATCCCCAGGGAGAGACGCTCGGCGATCTCCTTCTGAATACGGCCGACGGCCTTTTTCTGACCGTCAAAATACAAGGAGAAGAACGCCAGCCCGAGAAGAAACAGCGGAATGAAGCCGCAGGCAAAGAAAAGGAACACGATGTTCCGGGCCAGTCCCCTTTTCGGCATGAACGCGATTTCACCGGAAGGATTCATCCCTCATTCCCTTCATGTTCCTGCCCGTTCTCCGCTTGCAGAGCCCCTTCACCTGTTGAAGCCTCCCGTCCATGGCGAGTTCAGCCTGCCGGGTTGCCGGTTCCACTCATTCCACTACCCAATTTCATGGTGGAAAGCAAAAAACAGGCCAAATCGTGGCAGGATAGGGCGAACGGTCGTTGACACCTTTCCCACGGAGAGATATCCTGGGCCTGATTCATCCGGTTGTTTCGTGAAGGTGAACCGAGCGCCCCGGTCGACAAATTTTTGACGGAACCTGAGAACGGAGTCGGCGGCCCTGTGGTGAGAAAAGGATTCAGGCAGGTTGGAACCCATGAATGAGAGCAAAGACCTCCGCTGGTTCAAGACCCATTGTTCCAGGATGGACCACGGCGGATGCGGCCTCCTCGTGGGCGTCAGGGGCAACCGGATCGTCAAGATCAAGGGAGACCCCGTCGGTTTCCTGAACCAGGGGTATGTCTGCCCGAAAGGACTGGCCTCCGCCGATCGGCTGGACCACCCCTCCCGGCTCCGAACACCGCTACGGAGGGCAGGGAAAAGGGGAGAGGGGAAATGGGAGCGGATCTCCTGGGACGAGGCCGTCGGGGAGGTCGGCAGGAACCTCACCGGGATCAGGGCCGAACATGGCGCGAGGTCCGTCGTCTTCGGGCAGGGCATGCCCAAGGGCTTGGAGCTCTTCGGCCTGATCCGGCTGGTCACCCTCTTCGGCTCGCCCAACGTCATTGTCGTTCAGGACGTCTGCCATGCCCCCCGTGAAGTGACCGGCATCCACACCTGCGGGTTCTATCCGGTCGTCGATTTCCACCACAAGAGCGGACTCATCGTGCTCTGGGGGAGCAATGTGACGAGCAGCAACGAGGAGGGGCAGATCTGCTCCCTCCTCCTGAAGAGGGCCGGCGAGGGGACACCGCTCCTGGTCGTGGATCCCCGGAGGACCGAACTGGCGGAAAGGGCCGCCCTCTGGCTGCAGATCAGGCCGGGGACCGATCATGCCCTTGCCATGGCCTTCCTGAATGTCATCATCGGAGACGGGCTCTACGACCGGGAGTTCGTAGAAAGATGGACCCATGGATTCGAGGAGCTCTCGGACCGCGTGCGCGGGTTCACCCCTGAGAGGGTCTCCGCAATCACCTGGGTTCCGGCCGGGCTCATTCGGGAGGGGGCCCGCATGTACGGGTCCTCGCGGCCGGCCGCCGTCCAATGGGGCAATCCGATCGAGCAGACCGTCCACAGCTTCGATGCTGCAAGGGCGATCCTCTGCCTCATGGCCGTCTGCGGCAATCTGGATGTGCCGGGAGGGAACATCCAGCCCGTGGAGCCCGATGTGCTGAGTCTGGCCAGGTTCGTGCGTTCGGACCGCCTCCCTTCGAAAAGCCGGGAGATGCTCCACGCCTCTCACGGTACGGTCCCCCGGATGATGACCGTGCCACCGACCTATTTCAGGAGGGCGGTCCTGGAGGGGAACCCTTATCCCGTCCGGGCCGCCTACTTCCAGGGGGCCAACCCCCTGCTTGCCTACGCCGACAGCCCCATGACGTATGAAGCCCTGCAGAAGCTGGACTTCCTGGCCGTTTCAGACATCGTCATGACCCCCACCGCTGCGCTGGCGGATGTGGTCCTTCCCGCGGCCACGACCTTCGAGTTCAACGACATCGGCCACTATGGACTCGGACACGGCTATATCCTCGCGAGACCCAAGGTCGTGGATCCGCCGCCGGAGTGCTGGCCGGACCTCAAGATCGTCAATGAGATGGGGAAAACGATCAGCCCCCGGGAGTACTGGTTCGAAGATCATGAAGCCCTCCTGGAGGAGGTCCTGAGACCGAGCGGGTTGGACTTTGCCGAGTTTGCCCGGAGAGGATACCTCAAAGGGGAGGACCGCTTCCGGAAGTACGAGGAGGCCGGCTTCTCCACGCCCAGCGGAAAGGTGGAGCTCATGCTCTCCAGGGCGAAGGAGATGGGAGTTCCCCCGCTGCCGGACTTCTCCGGGCTCCCCGAGGAGGAGGACCCGGACTATCCCCTCGTCCTCACGAGCTGCAAGAGCCGCTACTATCTCCATTCCTCCTACCGCTGGGTGGAGCGGCTGAGGAGGTCCAGACCCCATCCCAGGACGGAGATCCACCCGGAGACGGCGAAGCGGTTCGGGATCGAGGAGGGCGAGGAGGTGGTCATCGAGACCCGGAAGGGGGCCATCACCCAGGTGGCCCACCTGACCCCCGCAATTCACTCAAAGGTCATCTGCGCCGCCTACGGCTGGTGGTTTCCGCTCGACGGGGACCGCTTCGACTGGAAAAGGTCCAACTTCAACATGCTCACGTCGGCAGAGAAACTCGGGAAGGAATTCGGCACGCCCAATCTGAAGGGCGTTCCCTGCCGAGTTCGAAGACCCGTAGCCGGGCCTCTACATGGGGCGTGAAGTACTGGTCTCATCCGACCGGAAGCCTGATCCTGAAGACCGCACCCCGGGGGGATTTGTTCAGGGCCTCGACTCGGCCGCCGTGGCTCTCGACAATCTTCTTGGTGATCGGAAGGCCCAGCCCCGTCCCCGACTTCTTGGTGGTAAAGAAGGGGAGAAAAAGCTCGGCCCTGATTTCAGGGGGAATCCCACGGCCCCTGTCGACGATGTCCAACACGAACTCCGGTCCTTTTTGCCTGCAGAAGACGACCACCTCCTCGCCCTCGGGCGACGCCTCCACGGCGTTGGTGAGGAGGTTGATGACGGCCTGTTTGAATCGCGAAAAGTCGAGGTGGACCGGGGAGCCGGACCGGACGCACCGCATGAGAATGCTCACCTTCTTCCGCCGGGCCAGGGGCCGGACGATGGAGACGCTCTCTTGGAGCACGAGCTCAATATCCCCGGGACCGCTCTCGAGTTGCAGGGGTCGTGAAAAGAAGAGGAGGTCCTTGAGCATGGATTGCAGCCGTCCGGTCTCTTTCAGGACGATCTCGAGCTTTTCCCGCTCCGGGCTCCCTTCCGGCAACCTCTTCTGCACCTGCCTCGTGAATCCCCCGACCGCTACAAGGGGGGTCTTGATGTCATGGGCCACGGCCGAAAGGGCCCGGCCCATGGCGGCAAGCGTCTCCGCCTCCCTCAGCGCCTTCTCGGAGCGCTGGCGCTGCACCAGGTTCCACGTTGCGTCCATGAGCAGGACCATCTGCCGGAGATCCGAGTTGTCGTAATCCTCCCCTTTGTTGGCCACGACCGACACGGCCTCGACGCGGCTGTCCCCGTCCAGGACCGGGACCGCCATGAGCCTCTGGATGGGCACGTGCCCCTCCGGGACGCCTTTCTTCCGGTGATCGGGTTCGGAATATCGGTTCATGATGAGTGGCGCCTTTTTTCTGACCGCCTCGGCCCAGATGCCGGCCTTCTCGACGGGATAGTGGACGGCCCTTTCCGGTGCCGCGCACTGGGCCATGGCGTCCTTGGACCAGGTGTGCATGTGGAACGTCTCCTCCTGGTCGATCAGGCCGAAGAAGCCGAACTCGCTGCGGGTCAGGGCGATCTGCCGGTCCAGGACAAAGTCGATCATCTCCTTGAGAGAGGTGTCCCCGAAGCGGTTCAGCTCCAGCAGGGCCTCCAGGCGGGCCTCCTCGAGCCTGAGCGCCTCGTTGGATCTCGAGAGCTGTTGCACCCTCAGCTCCAGTTCGTCCCTGGCCTTTCTCAATTCTCTCTCCGTCCGCTTCCGCTCGATCCCGAACCGGATCGAGCGCTCCAGGAGGTCGGGGCTGATTTGCCCCTTGACCAGGTAGTCGGACGCGCCCGACTTCATGGCATGGACATCCACCTCATGGTCCCCCTGACCGGTCAGAAAGATGATCGGGGTTTCGCACCCTGCCCTGATCGCCTCCTCCAGGAGATCGAGGCCGCTCCTTGCCCCGAGGCGGTAGTCCAGGAGACAGGCATCGAACTCTCCGCTCAGAACGGATCTGAGCCCCTCTTCATATCGGGAAACCCACTTGACGGAGAAGCTGGTCAGCAGGATCTCCGAGAGCATGCCCCTGATGATGATCACGTCGTCCTCGTCGTCGTCGATGAGGAGGACGTGCAGACGGTTCCTGTCCATGGTTACTCCAAACCGGTCGGCCCGGATTCGAATAGGGATGTAAAGAAGCGTTGGACGTACTACAACTAGTAAGCACGAAGAGCAGGTGTTGGAACCCCAATCAGCTGAAAATAGGGAAATATCCACCCGCAGAACGGCCCGGCGGCTCAGGCCCGACCGGTGAAGAGCATCTGAAACCCCTCTTGAGCCCCTTCCTGGAGGGGGGCGCTGCAGCGGCGGCCGCGTCGTTGACAGGATGACTTGAGGTGGGTAGACTAAGGTTAGTCCACTCGCGGAGGGGGACATGAAAAAAGTCAATATCCACGAAGCCAAGACGAACCTGTCGAAACTGATTGCGTCAGGAGAGGAAGTGGTCATTGCAAGAAACGGCGAACCGGTGGCTCGCCTGGTTCCCATTCGGCCCCCCGTTTCGAGGCGGGAGCCAGGCTCTGCTGTGGGAACCCTTTCAGTGCCTGCCGATTTCTTTGAGCCGCTGCCGGAAGAAGTCCTGGACGGATTCGAAACGAAACTGCCTGGTTGTGGCCGATCCGACCGATGAAGATCCTCTTGGACACTCACGTCTTCCTCTGGTGGATCACGGACGCCCCTCAACTCTCATCGGTTGCCAGAGATTTGATGGGGACGGCAATCACATCCTTTACTGGAGCGCGGCCAGTTCATGGGAGGTCTCCATCAAGTACGCCCTCGGCCGACTCCCGCTGCCAATTCCTCCTGCTGAATTCTTTCCCCCGGAACTGATGAAGAATAGAAGACGAAGGAGAGTAGATGAAGAAGCCTGAGATGTCCCTGAACGGAAAGGTGGCCCTTGTGACCGGCGCTGCGGGAGGCTTGGGAGAAGCCATTGCGCGGGTCTTCGGCGCTGCAGGAGCCGACGTGTTTCTAAACGATCTCCAGGAGGAGAGGTTGAGGGAGATCGCCCGGGAGATGAACGCCGAGGGGATCCGGACCGGATACAGACCATCGGATATCACGGTCTCCGGCGAGCCTCAGGCGCTGGTCGACGCCATGGTGGGCGAGATGGGGAGGGTGGATATCCTGGTCAACTCCGCCGGCATCAACCGGCCCCAGAGGGCGGAGGATGTGACCGAGAAGAACTGGGACGATGTGCTGAACATCAACCTCAGGGCCATGTTCTTTGTCTCACAGGCCGCAGGCAAGGAGATGATCAGGAGAGGAGCGGGGGGCAAGATCATCAACCTCTCCTCGCAGGCGGGTTCCGTGGCCGTCCCCACCCGGTCGGCCTATTCCTCCAGCAAGGGGGCGGTGAACCAGCTGACCAGGGTCCTCGCCCTGGAGTGGGCGAAGCATCGCATCCTGGTCAATGCCGTGGCGCCGACCTTTGTCCTGACCCCGTTCACGAAGCCCATGTTTGAAGACGAGGGGTTCAAGAAGTACGTCCTGGACAGCATCCCCCTCGGCAGGATGGCGGAGCGCGAAGAGGTCGCCTGTGCCGCCCTGTTCCTCGCATCCGATCTCTCCAACATGATCACCGGGCATGTCCTGGCCGTCGATGGAGGATGGACCATCCAGTGAGGAAGAAAGCGATGAGCGTCCAACATCGAACATCCAGTGTCCAACCCCGAATGGAAGAGAAGGACGAACCATCCGTCACCCTGTAGCAAAGCGCCAGGGTCATGCGCTTGCATGAAATCTCCTTCAAGTCGAAGGTTTCAGGTTTCAGTGTTCAGGGGTCGGGAAATGGATGGACTACCCGGGCTGAGACCCGAAACCTGACACCCGAAACCTGACACCTCTCTTGAAATCAATCCGGCCTTGGCCGGGCGGCTGGGCGACCTCCGACCTCCGACCCCGATATCACCCCTTCTTCTCTTCCCTGTAAGGCCTCGTGTAGATGATCCTGTACCGATCCTCCACTCCCTGAAAGCACACCCGGCACTCGCCTTGATCCCCTTCCTCGGTCCCCTCACAGCGAGTACACTCCGGTTCCTTGGGCAGGGGTTCGAGGAGGACCTCGAAACCGAGTTCTCTGTACATCTCCGCAGCCTCCGTGAGCCGCGGCTCGCCGGCGATGAACTGCCTTGTCCATCCTTGTGCCTCCAAGGACCTTTGCCTGGACATGTCCTCACTCACGGCACGGCTCCCCCAGGTGAAAAAGGATCCTGCCCGACAGGCCCCTCAGGAACTCCATCCTGCCGGGGATCCTGACCTCGGGGCTGAGGAGACATGCCCGAAAGGCGATGGTCTTCCCGGCCCATGGGGGATTCGATTCCAACTCCCCGGCGGAATCTCCCGGATCTTCGGTTCGGACCGCAGGACTGGACTTCATTTCTCCGACGGCCTCTCTGAACCGACGCAGTCGTTCATCGGCATGGAGCTCGCTTCTCCGCGACTGGAACTCCTCGGCACCGACCTCGGAGAGGTCGGGCCAGCAGAAGCGCACAAGGGACGGCCTTTCCTCCCCCGGCAGGTGCTCCGCCCATACTCCCGAAACGTAATCGAACACGGGACCGCTGAGGGTCACAAGCACCGCATCCCTTTCGAGGATCCCGCCGAAAAGCCCCTGCCATGCCTCCAAGACAATCTCCATGAACTCCTCACCCATCTCCCGGCCGTCATCGAAATGGGAGAGATCATCCAGGAGCCCTTGCGGTTCCCCCTCTATGCCGGCATCGCGAAGAGGGTCCCCCTTTTCCTTCAGGACCTTCAACGCCTCCCCCGCCGATCGGATGCCCTCCTCCGCCTCCCGGGCCAGATGAAGCAGCAGGTGGTGCCGGGTGACGGCATCATCCGCACGTGGTCCGCCCCTTCCGGGCCGGCGAATCGTTCGCCGGATCTCCCATGTGGCATCCTCATCCTTCTGAAAAAAACGGACGGCCGCCAGCGCAGAGGCATAACCCTTGTCCGGATGCAGTCTCATCCACTCCTTGTATTCGGAAAGGAGGGACCGGAATCCCTCGATCGGCCTCAGGTGCTCCGGCGGCCGGAGTACTTTCAGGCCCCACTCCCGAGGGAGAGGACCAGGATCCTCCATGTGCCACGGCCGGAAGATGGTCATGGTGTCGAAGAAGGAGAGAATCCTCTTCGCCTCCCCCCAAGGGAAATGGGTGTGAGGAAAGAGAGAGGCGTTCCATTCGCGGCTCGCTGTCTTCATTTCGACCCTTCATCCATGGAAATGCACTTCATGCCCCAAGAGGGTAAGGAAAAACCACCTTCAAGTCAATTTCAACCACACCGTCGGTCGGGAGCGGCAGGGCAGAGATCCCCGGCTCCCCGAGAATGGAGAAGAAACGATCCGCTGAATACCACGAATCCCCCATTGGTGCTTTCCTCTGATCTCCTTAGTTTATCCATGGAAAGTCGGGCGAGAGGAATCAGGCTGACTGACAACGTGCGCTCGACCAAGCGACAACTCAGGAGGGTGGGCATGGAAGCAAAGACGGAAAAAGGGACCGGGACGGTGAACGGGGTCAACACGGAGCAGTTGTTCGGCACGATTGACCTCATCAAGGACAAACCGGAGGTGGCCAAATTCAGGTTCCGGGCAAAAAACCGCTGGGTGGGAGGCACCCACAACCGGGCGACCGTGAAAGGATTCTACGGGGCGCTCCAGGAGGACGATTCCAGGGAGCCGACCGATTTCGATATGGATGAGCCGCCCGTTCTGCTCGGGAAGAGTGAAGGGACCAATCCGGTGGAGGTCCTCCTGGTCGCGCTCTCCGGATGCCTGACCACGGCCATGATCGCCCATGCAGCGGCCAAGGGGATCGAGATCAAGAACGTTCGGTCCAGATACGAGGGCGATATCGACCTGCGCGGATTTCTCGGCCTCTCCGAAGATGTGCCGGTCGGGTACCAGGCGATCCGCGTCTACTTCACGATCGACGCCGACATATCGGATGAGCAGAAGAAGGATCTCATCCGCATGGCCCAGAAGTATTCGCCGGTCTACAACACGATCGCCAGGCCGGTTCCCGTCTCGGTCGAACTCGATCAATGACTCGATGGGAGCGGAGGGATCCATGCAGGTGACGCAAGAGCTCGATCAGGTTTATGCCAGGTGTATAGCAGGATCAAAAAGGATCCGATGGACGATCGAGGAGGATGTCTTTCGCGGCCGCGAATTCGACTTCTCCAAGAAGTTCCTGCCCGACGGCATTTCGAAGATCCACGAGCTGGGTTTTCTCGATGAGCGGGAGAAGATCCTCCTGAGCCAGATCCAGGGAAGGACTTACGCAAGCATGTTCGGTTTCGTCGAGCGATTCATCACCGCCAAGATCCTCGACATCAGCAGAGATCACTGGCTCGGGAGCCAGACGGCCCTGGAGGCCCTTATCCGGTTCTGCGACGAAGAGCTCAAACACCAGGAGATGTTTCGCAGGATCGAGAAGATGATGGCCGGCGGCATGCCGGAAGGGTACTCCTTCCCCTGGGACCCGAACAAGGTAGCCGGGGCCGTTCTCGAAAAGTCGACCTGGGCGGTGATGGGCCTGATCTATGAGATCGAGCTCTTCACCCAGGAGCACTACCAACAGAGCATCGAGCCCGATGAGCACCTCTCCGAGCTGTACAAGGATGTCTTCCTCTTCCACTGGAAAGAGGAGGCCCACCATGCCGTCCTGGACGGTATCGAGTGGCCCAGACAGGACGAGAAGTTGACGGCGGAACTGCGCGATCGGGCGGTCAACGAGCTGATCGAACTGGTCGGCAATGTCGATGGAATCCTCCAGGCTCAGAGCGTTGCGGACGCCCGATATTTTCGGAAGCTGTCCCCCAGGCCCCTGGGCGGAGAAGAAACGGAACTCGTCAGGGAACTCCTTTTGCGGGCTTATCGATGGCAGTATATCTTCTCCGGGGTCGAGCATCCGCGCTTCCAGACCCTTCTGGAGAGGCTCACCACTCCGGAACAGGCGGCACGCATCCGGCAAGCGCTCGCGCCCCTGTCGGGATAACCCCGTGACCGCAACCATCTTCACTCAACGAAGGATCCTGAAACCGAGGCTGTGGTCAGCGCCGGCCTGTGCCGATGCTGGTTTCCGGATGCCCGAATTTGGGAATTCAATGCGATTCCGATATCGAGCATCGAGCATCAGCCCGATCAGGCAACCGTCTCAAGCGTCGCCGCAATGCCGCAGGAGAAGAAGCAACGCCGGGGTAACCTGTCACCAGATCCGCATCGACTCCAGGAACATCGACTTCAGGTCCTCGGCCGAGAAAGGCCGCGGACACAGCTTTGTAACACGGTGCTGGGGGAGTGTCCCCTCCACCAGCCTGTCCACATCCGCCTCCGTGTAGCCCACCGCGGACAGGCCGTTGGGGATGCCGGTCTTCCGCATCAGGTCGACCACCGCGCGGGCGAGGACTTCTCCCGCCTCCTCCGGCCCGACACCTTCGATGTCCGCGCCCATCAGCCGTGCCGCCGTGAGGTGTCGCTCCGGCCGGGCCGGACCGGTGAAACGGAACGCTGCCGGCGCATTCAACACCACGGCCATGCCGTGGGGGATCAGAGGACGGCTGGCGGGATATCCCTCGGGGACATAGTCGCGCACCATCCCTGAGACCGGGTAGGACATGCCGTGAGGCAGGTGGAGCCCCGCATTGCCGAAACCGATCCCCGCAAAGGTGGCGGCGATGATCATCTCGCTGCGCGCCTGATCATCCGAGCCGTCCAGCACGACCCGCACGATGTTGCGGCTCACCATCTCGATGGCCTTCATCGCCCAGACGTCGCTGATGGGGTTTGACCCCTGGTAGGCCGGCCTGAGCGAACAGTGCTCGGGGGCCTCGCGCTGATCGAAAGGGAGGTTCGTGAACGACTCGAGGGCATGGACCAGGACATCGAAGCCGGTGCATGCTGCGGCCATCCTCGGAAGGGTCCTCGTGTTGCCCGGGTCCACGATGCCCAGGGAGGGGCGGATGTGACGATGGGCGATCCCGGTCTTCGCCTCCATCTCCTCATAGTCGAAGATCACGACCCCGGTGGTCTCGCTCCCGGTCCCTGCGGTGGTCGGAACGCAGATCATCGGCTTCAGCGGGCCGGGGACAGGCTTTGCCTTTCCGATCGGCGCGTTCACGTAATCGAGGAGATCGGCCGGGAAGGTGGAGTAGAGGTTTGCCGCCTTGGCGGTGTCCATGCTGGAGCCTCCTCCGACCGCGACGAACCCGTCGAACCTACCCTGCTCAGCGAAGCGGACCGCCTCTCTCAGGGATCCGTCCGTCGGTTCGACCCGCACGTCCTTGAACAACACCCCCTCGATTCCCTCTCTCTTCAGGGCTTCCATCGCCACTGCGACAGGCTCCTGTTGGGCCACCTGTTCGTCCGTCACGACCATCACCCTCCTGGAGCCCATCTCCTTCATGTCGTGCCCCAGCTCACGGGTGGCGCCGAACCCATACTTGATGTTGGCCGAAGTCATGGTCAGGACCGTTTCCTTTTTCATAGATCTCTCCCCCGTTCAGGTTCTGTGATTGGACACCACTGCCCTTCTCAATCTCACTGCCAATGAGTTTGAAACCTCATCTTCGTGGCTTCGATACTATGCTTTGGCGCAGGGACATGCAAGACCCACCGGCTTTTCGTGATGTTGACACGGAGCCCAAGAAGGGATATGACCCGTTTCACCGGTCGATTCGTCGGCGCAAGGACGACTCCTCTCTACGACGTCAGCCATCCGTTCCAACGTGATCCGAGCGCCGGTCCAACAGAAAGGAGTTCCTTATGGGACTTCGTGCCAAGATTCTTTCCGGGTTCCTGATCCTCTCCGCGATGCTCGTCGTCGCAGGGGCATGGTCCATCCGGGAGGTCGCATCGATGGGGGGATCGGTGCAGAGGCTCCTGGACGACAACTACAAGAGCATCAACGCGGCCAAGTCCATGAACGAGGCGCTGGAGAGGGAGGACAGCGGCATTCTGCTCCTTCTCCTGGGCAGGTCCGAGCAAGGGGCCTCCATCATCCAATCGGCAGACCGTGTCTTTCAGGATGCCTTCGAGACTGCCAGAAACAACATCACGGTGGAGGGCGAGCGGGCCCTGATCGAGGAAATCGGTTCCGGGTACCGGGCCTACAAGGAGCTCTGGTCAGTGCCCCTATCGGGAACCGGACTCGAAGGGGACCTGGCCTGGTATTCCAGGAAGGTTCACTACGCCTTTCTCAATGCAAAGGGTTCGGTGGACAGGCTGATGGCCATGAACGACCGGGCCATGTATCAAATCGCCTCGGAACTCAAGGGCCGCTCCCATCGGGCCGTCATGCCCGGCGTGATAGCGATCCTTGCCGCCCTCATCTTCAGCTTTGTCTTCAATTTCTTTGTGCACCTGTACGTGGTCAATCCCATTATCGGGATCACTCAATCGATCCGCAGGTTCATCGACACTCGAGAGCCGTTCCATTACAAGGTGGAGACGCGCGACGAGATCGGTCGGTTGGCCTCGTCACTCGAAGACCTGCTCGCACAGGTTCGTGCCGGGAGAGACCCCGGATGAGGCCCCAGGTCATCTTCCGCTACACGGGCTTCGTCTTGCTGATCGATGGTTGCTTTCTGCTGATCTCGTCCCTGATTTCGGCCGTGGATCGTGACCCCGCTCTCTTTCCGCTTCTCTACAGCGGTCTGGTGGTCGGGCTCTTCGGCATCTTCCCCTACATCTTCGTTCCTTCCCCTTCTGAAATTTCCAAGAAGGAAGGGTTTCTGGTCGTGCTGACGAGCTGGTTGCTCTCCTGCGCGGCGGGCATGATGCCTTACATCCTCTGGGGCGGAGAATTCACCCTGACCAACGCGTGGTTCGAAAGCGTATCAGGCTTCACCACGACAGGGTCCTCCATTCTCACGGATGTTGAAGCGCTCCCCCGCGGGCTCCTCTTCTGGCGCGCGTCCACACACTGGATCGGCGGCACGGGGATTATCATCTTCGTCCTTTCGGTTCTCCCCATCATCGGGAGGATCGGAATGATCCTCTACCGAACCGAGATGTCCCCGCTCGCCACCGACAACTTCATCTACCGGACCCGCAAGACCCTGCAGATCGTCATGGGGGTCTACGTGGGCCTCACTCTCCTGGAGATCATCGCCCTGCTGCTCTGCGGACTCTCCCCCTTCGATGCCGTCACGCACGCCTTTGCGACCGTTGCCACCGGCGGCTTCTCCACCAGGAATGCCAGCATCGCTCACTTCAAGAGCGTCCCTGTAGAGGTGGTGGTCATGATCTTCATGCTCCTGTCGGGCCTCCATTTTGGACTGGTCTTCGCCGCTGTCACCGGTAAGAGCCTCGAAATCCTGAAATCCGCCATCCCGCGCTACTACGTTGCAGCCATGGCCGTGGGGATCGGTCTGACCGCGATCAGTATCCACAAACACCCTTTCGAGAGCTGGGCCGAATCCCTGCGGCACGCCTCGTTCCAGGTCATCACGCTCGGCACCACCACGGGTTTTGCCACGGCGGATTCCACCCTTTGGCCCGGCTTTGCCCAGCTCATCCTCCTCTTCTTTATCCTGCAGGGGGCGTGTGCGGGGTCCACAACGGGGGCCATCAAGGCCGACAGGGTGGTGATCTTCGGGAAGGCGATCATTCGAAGGATCAAGATGATCCAGCATCCCAGTGCAGTCGTTGCCCTCAAAGTGGATAAGTCTCCGGTGGGGGAAGATACCCTGGAATTCACGCTGCTCTACATCTCCGCTTACCTGGGAATCATTTTTGTCTCAACCCTTCTTCTGACCCTCATGGATGTGGATGTCCTGAGCGCCTTTTCGGGGTCGGCCGCGACCATGGGCGGGGTAGGTCCCGGTTTCGGTTTCGTCGGCTCCACAGGCAATTTCAATCACATCCCCGATGCAGGGAAATGGGTGCTGACCATGAACATGCTCCTCGGCCGGCTGGAGATCTTCAGCATCATCATCTTTCTCATGCCGAGGTCCTGGAGATAGGCCCCGCTCCCGGGCGGCTCCTTCGACCCTGGTGCACGCGATGGATACAGTCATGCCGTACTTCAAGATACAAGGTCCAACCCATACCTTTTCTACGCTTTTCCATATAGGTTGGCGAATGCGTTTCCGGTACACCTATCTCAAAAAAGAGGAGTTCCTATGGAAAAGACGCGGAAGATCGTCATCGCGGAAGACCACAAGATCCTGCGCGAAGGTCTGAAGTCCCTCCTCGGGAGCATCGAAGACCTTGAAATCGTCGGTGAGGCATCGGACGGGCTCGAGGCGATCCGGTGCGTCGAGAACGAACGCCCGGAGCTCCTGCTGCTCGATCTCTCCATGCCGAAGATGAACGGGATCTCGGTGATCCGCGACCTCAAGAGCCGCTTTCCGGAGACCAGGATCCTTGTGCTGACCATCCACGACTCCGAGGACTACATCCTGGAATCCTTTCATGCCGGCCTGGACGGTTACTGTCTGAAGGATGCGAACCATTCCGAGCTGCTTTCTGCGATCAGGGCCGTTCTCCACGGGAAGAAGTACCTGAGCCCGAGCATTTCGGAAAAGGTTCTGGAAGGGTTCCTCGACGACCGAAAGACCTTCAAGACGCGCTCCTCATGGGATATGCTCACCCAGAGAGAAAGAGAAGTGGTGAAGCTGGTCGGTGAGGGGTACAAGAACAAGGAGATCTCGGACTACCTCTGTATCAGCGTGAAGACGGTGGAGAAACACAGGAGCAACATCATGAGGAAGCTGGACATCCACACCTCTTCCGGGCTGACGGCCGTAGCCATAGAGAAGGGACTCGTCACGCGGACGGCCACAAACCTCTGATTGCATTTCGAACAGGGACTCCCGGTGGTTTTCTGTAGGAATAGCGGTTCAACGCGTTCTGATCCAACATTTCCTCTGCTGCCGGCACTCATCACCGGCAAGCCATTGTTCATACCACCGGCGTGCCGGCGTGCCAGTGAATGATTCCTTTATCCAGTGTCACCCGCCCAGGACCCTTCGTGGCGATGGACAGGGAGGCGATCCGGATCAGGAAGTATTCGTGCACGGCAGCTCGATGATAAAGGTGGACCCCTTCCCCGGTGTGCTCCTGGCGGTGATCGTGCCGCCGTGCCGCTCGACGATCTTCTTGCAGACGGCCAGGCCGATACCGGTTCCTGAGTACTCGTTCTTCCCATGCAGGCGCTGGAAGGGTTGAAAGATCTTGTCCAGGTACTCCTCGTCGAAACCGATGCCGTTGTCTTCGACAAGGAGACGAGCCGTCCGGTCCTGGGCACCGCCGCGGATCCTGACCAAGGGCCGGACCTCGGATCGGCCATACTTGACTGCATTGGCGATCAGGTTCTGAAAAAGCTGTCTCAACTGATTGGGGTCGCCGTTCACGGTCGGTAAGGGCTCGATTTCCACGCGCGCTCCGGCCTCTCGAACGAACACCTCCAGGTCGCCGGCCGCATCCCTCGCGGCGACGTCCAGACGCGTAGGCCTGAACTCCTGCCCTCTCGTTCCCAAGCGCGGATACGTCAGGAGCGCGTCAAGGAGCTCCTGCATGCGGTTGGCCGCCCCGGTCATCCGGGCAATGTAGTCCTTTTCCACTTCCGTGAGACGGCTCGATCCCTTCGCCTCCAGGAGCGACCCGAAGGTCTGGATCTTGCGAAGCGGCTCGGAGAGGTCGTGGGACGCGACGAAGGCGAACTCCTGAAGTTCCCGGTTCCTCCGCTCCAGCTCCGCGGTGCGCTCCCGGACCCGGATCTCCAGTTCATCGCGGGATCGACGCAGGGCCTCGGCCTGGCGCCGGGTCTCGTCGAGGAGGCGGGTGTTCTCCTCCGCGACCACGGACAGCTCATCCCTCTGGCGGGAGATCTCCTGCCTCTGCCGGTACAGTTCGAAAAAGACGGCCGCCTTGCTCCGGAGGATGTCGGGGTCGATCGGCTTGAACAGGAAGTCCACCGCACCGATCTCATATCCGCGGAAGGGGCGGTGGGTGTCCACGCCGCCCGCCGTGACGAAGATGATGGGCACCCGGCGCGTCCGCTCGGTCCCGCGCATCAGCTCCGCGAGCTCGAAACCGTCCATTCCGGGCATCTGCACATCGACAATCGCGAGGGCGACATCGTGGACGAGCAGGAGCTCCAGGGCCTCCGGACCGCTTCGGGCCTTCAGGAAATCCAGACCCTCCCTGCGCAGGAGCCCCTCGAGAGCGAGGAGGTTCCGCTCCAGATCATCTACCAGCAGAAACGTGACATTCGACATCCGTCGGATCTCCTGATGGACAAGTCTCGTAAACTTCAAAATGGATGCAGGATTCAGGATGCAGCATCTTGGATCCTGGATCCGTCGAACCGGCGAGGACCGGCTTCAACGTTTCTCCATTTGATCAGACCGGCCGCCGGCCAGAGGCAACGCTCGTATGAACGCCGAAATCCCCTCCAGGCTCATCGCCCGAGCGGCCGGGCACGCTTCCAGCGCCGCCTGCGGCATGACCGGTGCCCGGGCCAGCTCCGGTCGCTGGACCAGGGCCGTCCCCCCGGACTCCCACACGATCCGGAGCCCCCTGGCGCCGTCGCCGTTAGCGCCGCTCAGGATGACCGCGGTCAGCCCTTGGCCGTAGGTGTCCGCTGCCGACTCGAAGAGCACGTCGATGGAAGGGCGGGAGAACATGACCGGTTCATCCAAAGAGAGCGAGAGCCGGTAATCCGGTTCCACCAGCAGGTGGTAGTCGGGAGGGGCGACATAGACCGTGTCTCCCAGGATGGGTTCCTTGTCCTCGGCCTCCTTCACTTTCATCCGGCATTTCGCCCCGAGCACCTCGGGAAGCAGGCCTTCCCCCTCCCGGGACTGGTGGACGACCACGATGAGCGGAAGGGCATACCCCTGCGGCAGCGCCGGGAGGATGACGGAGAGGGCCTCCACGGCCCCGAAGGACGCGCCCAGCACCACGGCTTCCTTTCGCGTCGGCGGCTGCCGTCCGCATGGATTTGAATGGGGGGCCATTCCTGTGCTACCTCTTTTGATAGATCCGCTCCTCGGGGACGAACCGTGTGAAATCTTCCGCGTGACAGGAGAAACGGAGCCTCTCCTTCGACCCGAGCCCGAGGAACCCTCTTCGAACCAGCGAATCCTTGAAAAGCCCCACCGCTCGATCCTGCAGCTCCCGATCGAAGTAGATGAGGACATTGCGGCAGGAGACCAGGTGCACCTCGGCGAAGACCGAATCGGAGGCGAGGCTGTGATCCGAGAACACCGCGCGGCCGCGCAGGCTCTTGTCCAGTACCGCACCCCCGTAGGCGGCGGTGTAGTAGTCCGAGAGGGACGATTTCCCGCCGGAGCGGCGGTGGTTCTCGGTAAACAGCGCCATGCGGTCGAGCTCGTACACGCCCGCCTCCGCCTTTCTCAGGGCCTCCGCGTTGATATCGGTCCCGTAGAAGAGGGTTCGCCCCTCCAGACCTTCCTCCCGGAAAAGGATGGCCAGGGAGTAGAGCTCCTCTCCGCCGCTGCACCCCGGGACCCAGACCTTCAGCGAAGGGTACGTCTTCAGGTGCGGCACCACCTTCTCCCGGATCGACCGGAAATAGGACGGGTCCCGGAACATCTCGCTCACCTGGATGGTCAGAAAGGCCACCAGCTGAGGCAGCACGCCTTCGTCGTGGAGGAGCTTGTCCTGGAGCATGGAGATGCTGCTGCACCGGAAATGCTCCTTTGCCAGGGAAAGACGCCGTTTGAGCGAAGCGGTGGAGTAGCCCCGGAAATCGTAGTGATACTTCCGGTAGAGGGCCTCCAGGAGGAGCACCCTCTCGATGTCCTCCGTCCTTTCCCGCTCGTACCTTTTCACCTGGGCATCCAGACGCGCACCAGCGACAGGAGCTTCTCGACATCCAGGGGCTTGGCCATGTAGTCGTTGGCCCCGGCGGCGAGGCACTGCTCCTGGTCGCTCGGCATGGCCTTGGCCGTCAGCGCGATGATGGGCAGCTTCCTCCACTCTTTCCGTCTCCGGATCTCCCTCATGGCCGTGAATCCATCCATCTCAGGCATCATAACGTCCATCAGGACAAGGTCAATGGATGGACCATCCCCCTTCTGCGAGCGCTCCAGGATCTCCAGGGCCTCACGGCCGTTTCGGGCGATCTCCACCGCGGCCCCTTTCGGCTCGAGGATGCTCGTCAAGGCGTAGACGTTCCGCACATCGTCCTCCACGACCAGGATGCGCCTGCGCTCCAGCAGGGCGTCCCGACTGCGGGCGCTCTCGATCATCTTCCGCTGTTCCGCCGGAAGCTCCGAGACCACCTGGTGGAGGAACAGGGTGACTTCATCCAGAAGCCGCTCCGGCGACTTGGCCCCCTTGATGATGATGGACTTCGAATACCTCCTGAGCCGCTGCTCCTGATCGGCCGTGATCTCCCGGCCTGTGTAGACGATCACGGGCGGGAAGGAATACCGGTCTTCCCGGCTGAGCGTCTCCAGGACGGACAACCCCGACCCGTCGGGGAGGCTCAGATCGAGGACCATGCAGTCGACCGTGACGCTCTTGAGGACCTCCAGGCACTCGGCGGCGGTGCGCGCGGCGACCGTCTCGACCTCCGGCGAGCCCAGGAGCCGCCGCAGGCTGTCGAGCTGAACCGGGTCGTCTTCCACGATGAGGACGCGGCGGAGCTTCCGGGTGATTCGCGTCTCCAGCCCCCTGAAGGCCTGCACCAGCTGCTCCCGCTTCACCGGCTTGAGCATGTAGCCGACCGCGCCGAGCGAAAGGGCCGTCTGGGTGTAGTCGCTCACGGAGACCACGTGGACGGGGATGTGCCTCGTCCGGGAGTCTCGCTTGAACCGATCCAGCACCGAAAGGCCGGAGCCGTCAGGGAGGTTGACGTCCAGGACGATGGCGCTCGGCAGGTACTGCGCGGCCGTCGCCAGCGCCTCCTCGGCGGTCATCGCCACCAGGCACTGGAAGCCGAGCTCGTGCGCGAGGTTGTAGAGGATCCGGGCAAAGGGCTCGTCGTCCTCCACGACCAGGATCATCCGGCTGTCTCGCGAGATGCGCTCGCGGTCGTCCTCGAACCGGCGGAGCGGCGGGC
>JAGVAP010000043.1 GCA_020060215.1 Deltaproteobacteria bacterium
AAGCGGAAGAAGTTCGGCTCCTTTTTCAACCGCCTCCCTTCCCTGCAGACGCTCGATTCCGTCAACCACTACTCCCTCGTGTACGGATTCCCCTTCCTCACCATCGGGATGATCACGGGCGCCATTTACGCCCAGTACGCCCTCGGCAGCTACTGGCGATGGGATCCCAAGGAGGTCTGGTCCCTGATTACCTGGCTGTTCTATGCCGCGCTCCTGCACGAGCGGATTGCAGCGGGATGGCGCGGGCGCAGGGCGGCCGTGCTTTCGATCGTCTGCTTCTGCGTTCTCCTTTTCACGTTCCTGGGTGCAAACCTGTGGCTGAGCGATTACCACAGCTTCAAGAGCCTGGAAGGCAGGGCCTGACCATGCTGAAGATCCTCGACATCGGCATGAATCACGAGACCGCACCGGTGGAGATCAGGGAGTGCCTGGTCAAGGAGCCCGGTAATGTGCAGAAGGCCCTGGCATCCCTTCGCGAGTCCCCGTGTATCCGGGAGGGGCTCTTTCTCTCCACCTGCAATCGAGTCGAAGCCCTGGTCATCACCGAGAACCCCCACGAGGCGAGGAAGTCCGTGGTCTCCATCATGTCCTCGCTGGGCCGCATGGAGGACATCCGATTCATCCCCAATCTCTTCACCTTCGAGGACAACGAGGCGGTAAGGCATATCTTCAGGGTCGCATGCAGCCTGGATTCGATGGTCATGGGGGAGCCGCAGATCCTCGGTCAGGTCAAGGACGCCTATTCCCATGCCTCCAGGGCCAAGACCTCCGGCGTGATCCTGAACCGGCTGATGCACCGGGCCTTCCATGTGGCAAAGCGGGTCCGAACCGAGACCGGTGTATCGGATGCGGCCGTCTCCATCAGCTATGCGGCCGTGGAGCTCGCCAAGAAGATCTTCCATGAGCTGGGTGGAAAGAAGGTGCTGCTGATAGGGGCGGGGGAGATGGGGGAGCTTGCCGCAAGGCATCTGATCAGACAGGGGAGCGAGCTCTTCGTCGCGAACAGGACCCTGTCCAAGGCCGTCGACCTCGCCGGGCTTTTCGGTGGAAAGCCGGTGGCCTTTGAAGAGATGGAGACGCTCCTCCTGGAGATGGACATCGTCATTGCCTCCACGGCCGCCCCCGGGTTCGTCATCGGCTATGATCAGGTGAAGGCCACCTTGAGGAAGAGGCGGAATCGGCCCCTGTTCTTCATCGATATTGCAGTCCCCAGGGATGTGGAACCCCGGATCAACGACCTCGAAAACGTCTACGTCTACGACATCGACGATCTCCAGGGCGTGGTGGAGGTCAACCGTGCGCAGCGGCGGCAGGAGGGGCTCAGGGCGGAGCGCATCGTGGAGGAGGAGGTCATCCGGTTTGAGAAGTGGTTGAAGACCCTTCAGGTGGTGCCCACCATCGTCTGCCTGAAAGAGAAGGCCGAGGCCATCCGAAAGGCGGAGATCAAGCGGAGCCTCGGGAACCTCGGGGAGCTGACGCCGGCGCAGATGAAAAACCTGGAGATCCTCACCCGATCCATCACGGAGAAGATCATCCATGACCCCATTCTCTACCTGAAGAGAAAAGCGGGTCGCCCCACCCGGGACGCATGCCTGGATATGACCCGCAAGCTGTTCAACCTGGACGAGGAATTCGAGGAGGAGAAGGAATATGGATTTGGCGAGGATGATAGCGGCCCTAAGAGGGCATCCTGAATCCCGAAGGATGGGGATGATCGCGTCCCATCTCGGTCTGGTCCGCGGCTCTTCCAGGGACGGGCGGCCGGTGACCTCGATCGAGGTCGCGTATGACCACGATCGACTGAGAAGCATCGTGGAGGAGATGAAACGGCTGCCCGGGATCCTCGACATCCAGGTGGATACCCGGGAAGGGCGGTTGGAGGTGGGAGACGGGATCCTGGCCGTAGCCGTCGGCGGAGACATCCGGGAGAACGTGTTCGACGCGCTGATCAGGACCGTGGACAGAATCAAGGCCGAGGCGAGCAGAAAAAGGGAGTTCTTCGGGTAGCGAAAAGAATCGCAACCGGGAGGTTGCTCCAGATAGAAGGAATCGCAACCGGGAGGTTGCTCCTACAAATACGGGTGCAAAGGAGTAAGGATCAGATGGGCATGATTGACGTATCGGAGAAACCTGTGGTTCACCGGATGGCCGAGGCGGCGGGCAGGATCTATCTCTCTCCCGGGACGCTCCAGGAGATCAGGGAAGGGAGAATCAGGAAGGGAAACCCCTTCCCGGTGGCGGAGGTGGCGGGAATGAACGCGGCGAAACAGACCCATCTGCTCATCCCGCACTGCCACCAGATTTCTCTCGACACGGTCTCGGTGGCCTTCGACATGCAGGCCGATCACATCGCGGCGGCATGCACGGTCAAGGCCCAGGCGAGGACAGGGGTGGAGATGGAGGCGATCGTCGGGGTCACTGCGGCGTTGAACACCATCTGGGACATGGTGAAGTACCTGGAGAAGGACGAGCAGGGGCAGTACCCGGACACGAGGATCACGGACGTCAGGGTCGTGCGGAAGAAAAAGGGATAGCCGGTCAGAGATCGGAAGCCAGCGGGGCCGCTTGCCCTCGAGGCGGCAAGATCGATCGAGTGGGGATCTTTACCGGGTGTCAGGTTCCGGGTGTCGGCCCGGTAACCCATCGATTTCCTGACACCTGAACACTGAGACCTGAAACCTCTCACTTGACGAAGTTTCAGATCAAGTCTCATACGGCCATAGATTATGTTGATCCTAGCCTGCCTTGCCGAAGGCAGGGGAACAGAATACGGCGACCATAACTCAATCTGTGAAGGGAGAAGATCATGACTGAACTCATGAACATTATCAAGGGAAGGCGCAGCATCCGGAGGTTTCAGGACAAACAGGTGCCGGAGGGGGATATCCGGCAGCTTCTGGAGTCGATACAGTGGTCCCCTTCATGGGCCAACACGCAGTGTTGGGAGGTGGTCGTCGTCAAGGATCAGGAGAGCAGGGAGCGGCTGAAGGATGCCATGGGCCCCACCAACCCCGCTTCCAAGGGGTTTATGGACGCCCCTGTCGTCTTTGCCATCTGCGGAAAGGTGAGGAGCTCGGGGTTTTACAAGGGACAGGCGGCCACCAAGCACGGCGACTGGATGCTCTTCGACCTGGGCCTTGCAACCCAGAGCCTCTGTCTGACGGCCCACAGCCTGGGACTGGGGACGGTCATCGTCGGCATGCTGGATCACGACAAGGCAAAGAAGGTCCTGGGGCTCGGGGATGAGTACGAGCTTGCCGCCCTGATCCCGGTCGGGTACCCCGCCAAGGAATCCTCGGCGCCGAAGCGCAGAGAGATCGGAGAGTTCACGCACTACGACAAATTCTAAGATGGGTTTCGCTCACGCCGCGCAAGCGCGTGCGCTGCGGGCCGCTCCACCCATCCCTAAGAAACAGCCTCCTCGGAGGAGAAGCTCAATCGTCTCCATGCGCTCCGCGAGGGACGTCTCTCTCCTGCGGTTCCAGGTCGAATTCGAACCGGTGTTCTTCCACACGATCCGAATCCCGGTGGAAGGTCCGGTCCAGAAACGTCACGCGCCCGTTCTTCCCGATGAGGATCAGCGTGGATGAGCGGGTGCCGTAAGAGGGGCTGCTGATGAAGATGGGGGAGAGGATCCTCTCCCATTCGGGGCCTACGCCGGTGACGGGGAGCATGTCGTCTCCCGGTATTTCCCGGTCATGCAGGACCCGGAAGAGATCGTCCGTCGACGGGACCTCCTGAGCCAGGATGGGCGAGATCAATTCCTTTCCCCTCACCACCTTCGGCCACGGCGTGTCCAGCAGGCGGTTGCTGATGCCGTAGAGGCCCGGGGCAACCGTGCGAATCCGGGCGTCCCGATTGGAATACCAGAAGATCTCCTTCCGATCTCCCAGCAGCAGGTTGAACCCGTTGTAGGTCGAGGCCTCCTCCTGGACCTGCAGGAGGTATTCCCATGGCGGACGATCCCCGGCCAGGTAGTCGGCGACCAGTCTCCCACGGGAAGGGGCGTGCTTCTTCATGGAAGCGGGGTCACGGAAATTCGTGATCGCCGCAACACGTCCGGTCTTCGTGATGCCGAGCCAGGTGCCTCCTGCAACGAGATCCCGCCCGGCCAGGAGACAGGGCGAATCCGCCCAGAAGGCCGGGGGCGCCGAGGCCCTTTCGTAGTACTCGTCGCGGTTGGCCGCCAGGATGAGCTCGAACGAAGGATGGGTCCGGTATGAAAAGAGGATCAGGCACATGGCCGCAGGCACCCGTGAAAGAGCGGAGTACTGAAAAACGGCACTCCCTTCCACTACTCCGCTCCCCCATCTTTATTAGGGGAACGAAGAGCAGATGTCAATGGCGGGGGAGGGGATGAGGGAGGTTTGAGGTTGGATGCGGGAGGAGCCGAGGCGCTCCTCCAGCATCATGCGCGAATGGCTTTACCTGAGGCCCGCATAAAGCTTCTTCGCGGGAGACCCCTCGATCGGCTGCACCGAGGCTGGATCCCTGGTCGCGCTCCACCGGAGGGGCCGGCCGCTCTTTTCCTTCTCAGGGGGTTTCGTGGTCCCCTCCATCGCGTTGCCTGTGATCCTTCCTTCGAATTTCATGGGGACGAGCTTCCCGTCGACCTTCTGATCGATCTGGAACTCCAGGGCATCACCCTTCAGTCTGGCTTCCTTCAGGAGCATCTGCGAGGCGCCGGATGCGGCCATGCCCGCAATCCTCTGAAAGGTCTGGTCGATGATCACGGAGCAGCGGTTCGGACCTTCGGCCGATTGCACGGTGATGTCCCAGGTCCCGGAGACGTTTGCAGGCACCACCCAGTAGTAGATGTGAGAGGACCCCACCCTGGCTTCGGCATCGGGCTGCCAGTCCTCCATATCGAAATCATGGGATACGATCCTCGACCCAGGCTTCATGTCATTGAGGATCTTGGGCCTGAGCATCATGTTCACTTGGGGGAGGAGGTACATGGTCAATACGGTGGCCTCGCTGAAATCGGTCTCAAAGAGATTCTGTTGAAGAAAACGCACCCGGTCGTTGACCTTGGCCTTTGCCGCGTTCCGCTTGCTCTCCCTGATGCGCTCGGGATCAAGGTCCACTCCCACGCCTCTTGCGCCTTTCTCCTTTGCGGCAGCGATCACCAGTCGGCCGTCCCCGCAGCCGAGGTCGTAAACCGTGTCGTTCGCCCCCACCTTGGCCATATCCAGCATCTTGTCCACGATCCTCTTCGGGGTCGGGACATATGGGACATCGAGGCTACTCCGGGTCCTGGCGGAGACCAGGATGGCCCGGGCCGATGTGGACGGAGTGCTGATGCCAGGGTTGCTGCACGCCGTACTCCCCGGTGCAGCGGCCATCAGCAGCAGGCTCAACATCAGCGGGATTCGAAATCGGATCTTCATGGATCGGTTCCTTTCCGCAAGAAGGGTTGGTTGCGACAGATTCGCTCCGGCCTTCGCGTCCCTTGAAACCGCGAAGGAGGAGGAGGGGCAGGCCGGCCAGCAGGACGACGAGACCCAGAAAGGCTCCGCTGCCCGTATAGGCCAGGCTGGATTGAAACATATAGATGCAAGCGGCGCAAAAGAGTATCGGAGTCCAGGGGTAGAAGGGTACTCGGAAAGGGCGGTAGGAGCGGGGCTCTTTGATGCGAAGCACCATGACCGAGATCCCTGCAAGCAGGAAGAACAGCCAGAAGACCGGCGCCGTATACTCTACCATCATGACGAAGCCGCTCCTGCTTCCGGTGCCGAGAAACACCAGCAGCAGGGCAACCAGGCCCTGCGCGAGCATGGCGTTGGCCGGCGTTTCGGTCCCTTTTTGCCACCGTCCCAGCAAGGCAAAGGGCCTGAAATCGCGGCCCAGGGCATATGCGGTACGAGCGCCGGTGATGATCATGGCGTTCACGGTGCTCAGGGAGGCGATCACGATCAAGACACTGATGAACGAGGCGCCGAGACCACCTGCGGCCCTGCGCATGAGATCTGCGGCCACGGCCTGGGAGCCGGATACGCCTGAAAGTCCGAGGGCCTTCAGGAATGTATAGTTCATCGCGAGATAGACCGCCGTGATCAGTGCAATGCTGTAGAAAAGGGCCCGGGACATGTTGCGGCGGCTGTCCCGGATCTCGGCGGAGAGATAGGCAGCCTCGTTCCACCCGCCGTAGGTGAGGAGCACGAAGATCATGGCGCTTCCGACGGCCGCACCGTGCGGAACAGGACGGGCCGGCGCCGCCGCGGTGATGTCAGGGGGTGCCGGCATGGTGAGGCCGGCGATGAGCAGCAACCCGAGCCCCAGGAAATAGCCGGCCATCAACAGCCTCTGGAGCTGTTTCCCCTGCTGCAGTCCGGCGATGTTGACGCCCGTGAGGAGCACAATGATTGCAGCCGCATAGTACGAGGTAGAGTGATCGCCCACCCGGAAGATCTCGGATGCGTAGTCTCCGATCAGAAATGCGAGCATGGCGATCGAACCGGTCTGGATCACGGTCATTCGTGCCCATGCAAACAGGAACGCCGGCACGTTTCCATATGCGCGATGGAGGTAATGGTAGTCTCCGCCGGAGTGGGGGTAGGCCGACCCCAGCTCCGCATAACAGAGAGACCCCACCAGGGAGACCACCCCGCCCAACCCCCAGAGCAGCAGAAACATCCATTCCGTGCCTGCGCTGGAGGCGACCAGAGAGGGGGTCTTGAATATGCCCGCCCCGAGCACGATCCCGACGGTCAGGGCGACGACATCCGCCACGGATAGGCCTTTTGAGGATGACGGCATGGCGAACATCCTGCCTTCAACTCTCCCCGGCCGAAATGGGGTGATTGTATTATTTCTTCGCATGTGAAGCGGGTAATTGGCTCCCAGGTGCACCCGCCGGGAAACCTCCAACTCCGGTACCTCTTGTGGAAGAGCAGGGAGAGGTTCTAACCGATCCGGGATGAAAGGGACTGCTTGAAAAATGAAATCCAAATGTCAAAGCCCAAATGACCAATCAGGCTCAAATGACCAAGGTCCGAACAAGGGCTCGATAGGGATGGTGATGCCTAAACCTGTACCGCCTTCATTTTGATATTCAGATCTTTGACATTGAGTGGACATTTGATTTTTGGACTTGAACCTTCGCCGAGGAAAGCGCATCGCGCAAAGGGCACGGCGCATGGCGGAAGAGCAAGGACGTTCGCATCATGGCGCAGGGGGTAGATCATGCCCCGAAGAGGCGATCACGATGGAGGGGACGCGGGGAGATCTTGGGGCCGGTGCATAACGAAAAGACAAGGGGGGGCGAGAGCGGATCTTGAATTTCCCGTCTCTGTCGATCGTCTCCGGCCTTAGCTTCCTTGACGTAGCGGATTTCTGTAGCAAGCTCATGCGAGGGCTCCGGGACCAGGAGGCCCGCGGCTTTTCTTGGAAGACCGGCCCCCGTGGGCACCACCCGGGATGAACCACCCGGTCAGGCCCTAAACGACACGACAGGGGTTGACCAGCCGGCCGATCTTTTCGATCTCCACGACGACCTCGTCCCCGTCCTTGAGGTAGACGGAGGGGTCTCTGAAGGCGCCCACGCCGTTCGGGGTCCCGGTAAGGATCACGTCTCCGGGCTCCAGGGTGAAGTGGAACGACAGGAAGCTCAGGAGCTCGGGGAGCCTGAATATCATCTCTGCGGTGGTGCTGTCCTGCATGACCTCTCCGTTCACGATGCACCGTATCGCCAGGGAGTGGGGATCCGCGATCTCCCCGCGCGTCACGATCCAGGGCCCGAGGGGACAGAAGGTGTCGAGAGACTTGCCGCGGACCCACTGGCCGTCGCCGAACTGCAGGTCCCTTGCGCTCACGTCATTGGCGCAGGTGTAACCGAAAACGGCCTCCATTGCCTCTTCCGGCGGGGCGCAGCCGAGCTCCCTTCCGATCACGACAGCCAGTTCAGCCTCAAAATCGACCTTGCGCGTGATCTTGCTCCTCCATGTAATGGGTTGAAGATGGGCGGCAAGGCTGTTGGGAAACTTGGCAAAGACCACAGGGGTGTCCGGCACCTTGCCCTTGCTCTCCCGGATATGGTCCATATAGTTGAGCCCGATGGCGATAATCTTCGAAGGGCGGCTGAGGGGCGGCGCCAGCTGCACCGAGTCGAGGGGCAGCGGGGCGGCAGATCCCATCGGATCGGATGCGCCGGCGATGAGTTGGAGCATGTCGATCCCCGGTTCCAGCGGGACGATCGTATCTCCCTCGACCGCGCCCACTCGCGTCTGCCCGTTCCGGTAGAACTGAGAGAGCTTCATGTCTGTCTCCTCTCTTTCCGATCACTGGATCATGTAACGGAATTCTTCCAGGAAAGAGGCGGACGGGACCGCAAAGCCGACCCCTGCGACCGGGGTTCCGTCCAGGAGCATCACCTTCATACTCACGACCCCGATGACCTTCCCCCCCGCATCCACCAGGGGTCCCCCGCTGTTGCCCTGGTTCACGGGCGCGGAGAACTGGATCATCCTTTCCTCCGGGCGGCCGATCTTTCGAAAACCCGTAAAGACCCCGTCCGTGATCGTGGACTGCAGGCCTGCCGACGAGCCGATGGCGAAGAGCCGATCCCCCGGCGCAACGGATTCCGCATCTCTGATGGAGAGGAATGGGAGGTTTGGGGGCCCCAGGACCTGTACGAGTGCCAGGTCGTGTTTCCGGCTGATCGCGACGACGTGGAGCGGATGCTCGCTCTGATCGTGCAGCACCGCCTTCGGAGCGTAGACCCCATCGACCACATGCTTGCACGTAGCGGCCAGTCCGTTCGCGGCGATGAGGAATCCCGTCCCTATCCTGCCGCTGCCCTTGATGGTAAAGGTGCAGTTGACCGCGTGTTCGATGGGGCTCCGGGCCGCCGTTGGTGTTTCAGGCACCGCGAGTGGGGAGACCTTTGAGGGCTCCTCCACATCCCTTTCTTCCAGGACCCCCATGATTCTCTCTGGGCCCTCCGGCCGACGATCGGAGAAGTGGACCACCCCCTTCTCGTCGACCCACTTGTACAGTTTTCCTGCCCAGGAGGAAACGACCGGGGCCGCAAGGGCCACGGCCAGAAGGAGCAGAATCCGTCGTGGCGTTTTCATGACTTCGTGCCGCCGGCACGAGGCCTTGGGCCTCAGGTATGGCAGCCGGACCGGGCCGACGCCTCCCCGGCCTTGCTCAGTCTCTCCAGGAAGCGGCGCCACCATCGGCCTCGGACTTTTTCCGCGGACACGGAAGAGTTCTTTCTTTCCATTGTGACCGACCTCCAGTTTCGGCGATTATACACCGCCCCATGGCCGTTGCTCCAGCAATTATCCCCGCCAATTCCCTTTGACGATTCCCCTCTACCCGATATATAAAATAATCCTTGACCGGAGACGAACAACCCACAGGGGGGGAGAGATGGCAGGGAGAGATCCACTCAAAGACAAGGTGGTGCTCGTGGTCGATGACGAGCGGGATGTGCTGGAGACCGTCGCCGATGAGCTGGATACATCGGTCGTGCACAAGGCCCTGGACTTCGAGACGGGGAAGCAATATCTTCTCAGTTATACCTATGATGTGGTCATCCTCGATATCATGGGCGTCAACGGATTTGAGCTCCTGAAGGTCTCCGTTTCCCGGGGGTTCCCCACCGTCATGCTCACCGCCCACGCCTTGACGCCCGAGGCGTTGAAGAAATCCATCAGGCTCGGGGCGGTCACCTTCCTGCCCAAGGAAAGGATCGCGGACCTCAGGGGTTTTCTGGAAGAGGTCGTCATGAACGGGGACAAGCCCCTCTGGATCCGGTTCTTCGACCAGCTGAGCGGATACTTCAACAAGCGGTTCGGACCGGACTGGAAGGAAAAGGATCGCTTCTTCCAGGAATTCGAGGAATCCCTCCGGAAGAGCGAGAAGAACCCGGGCTGATTTTCTTTTGTGTCTTAGGGCCTTCGCGGCAGATCTTCTCTGCAATTCACGGAGAGAGATTACGCGTTTAGGGGCCGCCCTTTGCGGGATGGGTTGCGGCGGGCGGTCGCTTCTCCCTTCTCGCCGTTCGATTCCTGCGGCCCGTCACCGGGGCCGGCGCTCTCCCCGCCGTTGATCTCGTCCACCTTCAGCCTGAACTGGTCGCCGACCGGCTCGCCATCCAACTTTCGGATCACGGGCTGGGGGTGCATCTTTTCATGCTCCCGGAGCGCTTTCTCCCACTTGTTCTTCACCTTCTCTTCCAGGGTCGTCCATCCGAGCCTGCCCCTGCACTTGGGGAAGGCGGAACAGCTGAGCCAGGGACCCCTACCGCCCCTCCGGAGATTCAGGGGACTGCCGCATTTGGGGCATGGGATGTCGGTCAAGACCGGGGGAGGCTTGGGCGCACTCACGATACCCTTGACATCGACATTCAGGATGCCTTCGCATTCAGGATACTTCTCGCAACTCAGGAAATCGCCGAAACGTCCCCTCCTCAGGATCATCGGCGACTGGCACCTGGGACAGGCAATGTCGGTTCGAGTCGGCTCGACAGGACGACCTTCGGCGTCGATCGGCGCGGCAAAGCGGCACTTCGGGTATCGTGCGCAGCTCAGGAAGCGCCCCTTCTTTCCGAAGCGGTATACGGTTTCCCCTCCACACTGAGCGCATTTGTAGGGTGCGGGTTCGGTCTCCGCCTTGGCGTGGACCATCCCCTCATAGGCGGCTTGAAGACTCTCTTTGAAGGGGCCGTAAAAGCGGTGAAGCATCTGCATCCAGTCTGCATGCTTCTCCTCGACGTTGTCGAGATCCTGCTCCATTTCCCGGGTGTACCCCACCTCCATGATCTCCGGAAACGCCTCGACCAGCTTGTCGGTGACGACCTTTCCCAGGTCTGTGGCATGGAACCGGCCACGGATCTTCTGCACGTACTTGCGCTGCTGGATGACCTGGATGATCTGGGCGTAGGTGCTGGGACGTCCGATCCCTTCCGCCTCGAGCTTCTTGACGAGGGACGCCTCCGTGAACCTCGGAGGGGGCGAAGTGAAGTTCTGCGCAGGATCGATCTGCAGCATGGAGAGCCGATCCGACTCCTCCATCCTGGGGATCACGGGTTCGTCGGAGACATTGGGAACTCCCGAGACCCTGTAGTGTCCGTCGAAGATCAAGACCCGGCCTGTGGCCTTGAACACCATCTCCCCTTTCGCATCCGAACCCGAGATCAGGACTGTCGTGGAGTCCCACTGGGCGTCGCTCATCTGAGAAGAGACGAAGCGTTCCCAGATGAGTTTGTAGAGCCTGTAGTGGCGCTCGGGAAGAGAGCTCCGCACGTGCTCGGGATCGAGGGCGACATCGGTGGGGCGAATGGCCTCGTGCGCCTCCTGCGCGGACTTGTTGCTGGAGGAATAGACGTTGGGCGTCGGGGGCACGTAATCTCCGCCGAAATTTCGAAGGACGTAGTCCCTCGCCGCATGGACCGCCTCGGGTGAAACGTGGGTCGAATCGGTTCGCATGTAGGTGATCAGACCGACCGCCCCCTGGCCCTTGATCGGCATGCCTTCGTAGAGCGCCTGGGCGATGCTCATGGTCTGCTGGGCCGTAAGGTCCAGTTGATTGGCGGCCGCCTGCTGAAGCGTGCTCGTAATGAAAGGGGCGTAAGGGTGGCTCCTGGTCCTCTTGGTCTGGACCGACTTCACGCTCCAGGCCGGCCCTCCGGAGACGCGGCCGATCAGCCGCACCGTCTCCCTCGCAGGCCCCTTGGCCTTCTCGTTCAGGGTGACGAGCTTCTCTTCGAGAAGGAACCCCGCCCGCTCGGAGGCGGCCAACGCCTCGGCCGCGGTTCGGGGCTCGAACTTCTTCCCGTCCAGCTCCACCAGCTCCGCAGAAAGGCTGTCGCGCTCCGAGAGCCACCGGTTCTTTTCGGCAACGGTCCTGCCGTTCGGCCTCCTTCCCTTCAGCTTTTCGGAGGGTTCCGAAAGCCACTGGATCCACTCTTCGGAAAGGGGCCCCGCCTTTTCCAGTCGAGTCGTGAAGAACCCCGAGATCTTCCAGTACTCCTCAGGGACGAAGGCCTCGATCTCTCTTTCCCTCTGCACGATCAGGCGGACGGCTACGGACTGGACCCGCCCGGCACTCAGTCCACCCGCGACCTTTTTCCAGAGCAGGGGGGAGACCTGGTACCCCACGATCCGGTCGAGGATTCGGCGCGCCTGCTGCGCGTTCACCTTGTCCATGTCGATCCTGCGGGGATTCCTGAAGGCCCGTTCGATCTCGCTCTTGGTGATGGCGTTGAAGACGACCCTTTTCCCTGTCTCCGGCCTGATGCCGAGCGCCTCGGCCAGATGCCAGGCAATGGCCTCGCCTTCGCGGTCGAGGTCCGTGGCCAGCCATATGCCCGCTGCGTTCTTGGCCGCTTTCTTGAGGTCGCCGACGGTCTTGGACTTTCCCTTGATCACCTGGTAGGTCGGCCTGAAGTCGTTTTCGAGGTCGACCCCGGGGACCGGGTCCTTGACCCCTTTGGGGTTTCTGTCGGGCAGATCCCGAACATGGCCCACGGAGGCCATCACGACGAAGTCCGGTCCCAGGTACTTGTTGAGGGTCTGGGCCTTGGCAGGGGACTCCACGATGACCAGCTGCTTGCCCCGTGCGCGCTCGTTCGGGTCGGATTTTTCCGCTCTCTTGGGTTCTCTCGTTCCAGCCATACGCCTTTATACGCCTAACGGACAAACATCTTTCCGGGGAGCTGCCGGATCATACCCCTCAATTCCATCTTCATGAGGATCCCCGAGACCTCTCCGGCCGATAGCGTTCCCCTTCTCACGATCTCGTCGATATGCAGGGGATAGTCGCTCAACATATCATAAATCGCCTTTTCCGTTTCTTCCAGTGGAGGAAAGGGAACAGCACGGGACTTGCCCTTTCTGAAGACCGGCGCATTGCCGATGCCCAGTTCCCCCACGATGTCATCGCCGTTCTCGATGAGCCTGGCCCCCTGCTTGATCAGGAAGTGAGGCCCCGTGCTCTTGAAAGAATCCACGCTGCCGGGGACTGCGAAGACCTCGCGGCCCTGTTCCAGCGCAAGGGATGCGGTAATGAGTGAACCGCTCCGCATGGTGGCCTCAACGACCACTACCGCCCGGCTGATCCCGCTGATGATCCGGTTGCGATTCGGGAAGTTCCACGGTTCGGGAGGCGTGCCCGGCACCAGTTCGGTCACCACCGAGCCCTTTTCAATGAGCCTCTCGAAGAGCCTGGCATTGGTATCAGGGTAGAGCACGTCGATTCCCGTGCCCAGCACCGCGATGGAAAACCCGTTGCCTTTGAGCGACCCCCAGTGTGCGGCCGAATCGATCCCGGAGGCCATCCCACTTGCGACTCCCACCCCTCGGGACGCAAGTCCCCGTCCAATCTTCTCCGCTACCCTCGCACCGTACTCCGTGGGGTTTCTCGATCCCACCACCGCAACCAGCGGTATGTCCGGAGGGATTTCTTTCCCCCGGGCAAAGAGGAGCAGGGGAGGGTCCCGTATCTCCCGGAGCGAGGCCGGGTACTGCGGGTCCGTGAACCTGAGGATCCGTGCCCCCACTCGCTCAGCCCTCCTCAGGGCCTCCTCTGCGCGGGGATCGGGCTCCCTCTTTACGATCCTCCTCGCGATCTCTTCCCGGACCCCTTCCACGCCGGCAAGCTCTCGAAGGCTTGCGCGGAAGACGGAGCCCGGATCCCCAAATCGCGCAATCAGACCCTTGCAGCCCACGGGGCCCAGGCCGGGAATGAGCTGGAGGGAAAGCCACTCCAGCATGTCGTCAATCCTGCCATTGGCCATCGGCGTCCATGCCGCCCCGGTTAAGGATGGCGGGATATAAAGCAAAGTGGTCAGGGCGAGTCAAGCTTTTTCTACTGCTGTGCAGAGCACGACGGAGCGAGCGGGGGGGATCCGGCGGTGTCCGACCAGGAGGAGCAACCCCTGAAAAACGTCCCGACTCCAAGGTCCTCATTGGTGGACAGGACCAGGGCCGCGGCGGTCCGGGGGCCCGGGTCGAGGACGATCATGCGACCCACCATCTTTTCATAGACCATCGACTCCCTGTAGATCTTGTCGAGCAGCGCCTTGAAGCTGTTCACCTTGAAAAGCTCGTAGAAGAGCGCTGCGGGCTTGGTGGGGATTGCAGGATCGGGGACGTTTCTGAATCGGACAAGCTCAAGCATGGTGCCGGGGAGAAGCCCTTTGTCGCGGCCGCAGTCCAGGTACACGACAGAGCCCCTGCCGAACAAAATCTTCCCGTGCTCGCCTGCAACGACGACTCCCCGAAGGGCGGGGTCGGATGGCAGGGGTTTCATGCACGACGGCAGGGGGGTGAAGGGGAGGGCGAAGTCGTCCATCCTCACATCCGTATACGACTCCTGGATCACGGCGTGATAGATGCTGCGGATGGACCGCTCTTTGACGGCGACCTTCGCGCGCGCCGAGTAGAGGGGGCCTACGTCTTCTCCGGTGACCGCATGCCGGACCATGGATAGACGTCGGTAGATGACGAATTCGTCTCCCACCCTGGGCTCATCCCTCCAGGCAAAGTTGATGAAAACCATGTCCCCCTTGGAGAGAAGGAGCTTCTTGCTTTCCGAGGCCTGCACGATGCCCGACGGTCGCTCTTCCTGGTGGGACAAGAGGCCGCGGCCGTTCAGCTGGGTGATATCCCCCACCGGGATGCCGGTCATGATCGGGGCCTCAGGGACTTCCTCGGGCGGTTGAACCTGCTGCGCGGGGGGGGCAGGCATCGCGGCAACGGCAGGTGTTTGAACGCCCACCCGGATCATGTCTCCCGGCCTGAGCAGGTGGGGATTGGTGACGAACGGATTCATCTCCCACAGCCTGGGCCAGACGTCCGGCGTGCCGAAGTACCTCTCGCTGATCGACCAGAGAGTATCCCCCCGCTCCACCTTGTGCTCAAGAGCCTCTTCCGCGCCGCTCGAGGAGGCCCAAATGCAGATGGAGAGCGCTGCAACACAGAGTGTTTGTATCCCTTTGCAGGACATGAATCTCGATCCCATGAGTTGGCCCCCTATGGCAGAGGTTCTTGAGACGGTGGCTTCATGCCCCGGGAGAGCCATAGTCCGCATGTTATCCCGGGGAGCAGCCTCAACGAGGGAGATCAATGCAAATGTTATGCCGCTCTGAACCGGTTCATCGCGTACTCTCCACTTCAAAGGCCGAAGAGCCCACAACGATCCGTATTCCGTTCTCCAGCTCCACTACGTAGAACCCCAGTGGAGAGACGCTTCTGTCAATGACGACTCCCCTCGCCCCCCTGTAGCCTTTGGTCATCCGGACTTTGGTTCCTTCCTCGTACATGATCTTCTCCGCCTGGTCTGTTTCTTAACCGAAGACGGAGATTAGCCGAACCCCCGCACGAATTCAACCACAAACCCCACTTCCCGCACCGCGGAGTACCGGACGTTTGACGTCCGATCGCCTTTGGCCTATAGTGTCCGGGACTCCACCGCATCGGGGTGCCGACGATGGGAACCACATCGAGGGACTACTCGAAACTGGACAGGCCTGAGATCCTCCATGTTCTCTTCCATCCCCGTACCGAGCTCCGTCACACTCGTGCGCAGCGGGGTGTGGAGGACCATGTCATACCGGTCGAAGGGCGCGTGTCGCTTGGGGCCCGCTTCTTCACTGCAGGTCCGGATGGTCCCAATCTCCTGTTCTTCCACGGAAACGGAGAAATCGTGGCCGATTACGACGAAGCAGGCAGGATCTACCAGGGGATGGGGATCAACTTTTTCCCGGTGGACTACCGCGGCTACGGTCGATCCTCCGGGACCCCCAGCATCAGCGCCATGATGAGCGACGTCCATCCGGTCTTTACCTATTTCCTGAGCATGCTCGCCGGGAAAAGACACGAGGGGCCTCTCCTGGTCATGGGGAGATCGCTCGGAAGTGCATCGGCTCTGGAGCTTGCGTCGGCTTACCCTGAACGAATCGACGGACTGATCGTCGAGAGCGGTTTCGCCCGGATCGGGCCCTTATTGGAATTGTTCGGAACCTCGTTGGAATCCCTCGGTCTCAGGGAAGAGGACGGGTTCGGGAACCTCGAGAAGATCGGAAGGTTCGGCAGGGATACGTTGATCATACACGGTGAGGAGGACGAGCTGATCCCTGCGGAGGAAGGTCATGCCCTCTACGAGGCCTCGGGCGCATCCCGGAAGAGGCTGCTCCTCGTGCCGGGCGCCGGGCATAACGACCTCTTCGTGACCGGGTTTCAGGAATACCTCAATGCGGTGAGGAACCTTGCGGATGCTGCTGCGAGAGGCCGCTGAACCGGCTATTCTGCGAACTTCCTTACAATCGCCATAATGAAGGTAAACAGTACGAGCAGTACGCCTGCTGTGACGACCACCCAGCGGACGATGCTGGAGATCCGAATCTTGGTTCCGGCTTCCTGGACGTTGCTCTGGTCTGACATGGGGCTTCCTTTCTGCGGCGAAGCCGCCGCGGGATCATGTGTTAGCGACTGTTTACTAACATAATGCGGATAGAACAGCCGCCGCCCATTGTCAAGGGGTTTCTAAGGCGATCCTTTTCGCGCCCGGAAAAAACATGTGATCTCCACCACTTCGAAACCTGCTTTTTTGATCGAGGGAGGTGAAAACGCGTTTACAAAAACCCTTTTGATGCTTAACGTGCCCTATGAACCGGGTTTGTGAATCTCTCGTATCATGAAAAGGAGAAGCTCCATGTCATTCCCCCGCAACCGTATCCGGCCGGCGGCGGCTCTCGGAGTCGCCATGCTTCTCGTATTCGCGGGATGCTCGACCACCTACAAGGCCAGACCCCTGGCCTTTCGCGCGCCGTCCACTTACCCGAACGCTCAGGAGGTGGGAGGCGCCACGGTTGGGGCTGAGGCCTTTGTCGGGTCGCAGGAGGCCAACGAGGCATTCGGGTTCGATATCCGTGGGGCGGGGCTGCTTCCGGTCCAGGTGGTCTTTGACCACCGGGGGGCCCACCCCATGGAGATCAACCCCGCGCAGACCTTCCTTGAAGACCGGGAAGGCAGGCTCTGGCCGGTCCTCCAGAAGGACGTCGCCTACGAGCGGGTTTCCAGGTTCGCCGAAACCAAGAGGATCTTCAAGGAGGGGGCTTATACGGGATTCCTGGGCGGCGCGGCCGGCGCGGTGATCGGTGCGGCCATCGGAGTGGTCACGGGGAATGTTGCGGAGGGCGCAGGC
>JAGVAP010000131.1 GCA_020060215.1 Deltaproteobacteria bacterium
GCGGCCCTGGTGAACAACCCCGCGCCGGCCGTCGCGCAGGCTGCCGCCCAGGCCCTGGCAGCAACGACCGTCCGAATCGAAGAGAAGCAAAAGGAGATCGAGCAGATCCCGACCACGGTCGGCCCTACGACCACGACCGGCGAAGCCACAACCACGACCGGCGAGCCTACGACCACCGCCGCGGGACCTGCTACGACTTCCGGCGAACCGACAACCACCGCTGCGCCTGATACCACGGCCGCAGCACCCACGACCACGGTCGCTGCGCCCACCACCACGGTGGTCTTCCAGACCACGACTGTGCCGCCCCCCACCATCACCCTGCCGCCCCCGACGATTCCGACGACCACCACAACCACGGCGGCGCCCACCACGACCACAACCACGGTGGCGCCCACCACGACCACAACCACGGCGGCGCCCACCACGACCACAACCATGGTGGCGCCCACCACGACCACAACCACGGCGGCGCCCACCACGACCACAACCACGGTGGCGCCCACCACGACCACAACCACTCTTCCTTCGGGTACGGAAACGACGACTACGACTTCTACGACAACGACCACGTCCAGTTCAACGACTTCGTCCACGAGTGGTGTTCCTGTGAGTCCACCCCGCTAGAAAAGGCGGAGCACACGTGAGGCACAAGAAAGCTATTCTCCAGAGATCAGGACGATCAAGAGGAGAGGACCAATGAGGAAAGCGTCTTGGGGAGGGATCATATTGCTGGTCTTCGTGACGGGCATGTCACAGAGCGCCATGGCACAGCCTCTTACAGGGGGAAAAATCAATTTCGGAAGACTCGCTGTGGTACCTGGTCTGGCAGTGCAGGAGGTCTACGACGATAACATCTTCCTGACCAACGGGGGTAATGACACCGACGAGCGCGAGGTGTCGGACTGGATCAGTCATATCTACCCCAACCTGCTGCTGAACTATACGCTTGACGGCAGGGGGAGCATCAGCGCAGGGTATCTCGGCGACTATGCGTATTACAAGGACAATGACAGCAACGACTACAAGAACCACACGGCATTGTTCAACCTCAACTACACGGCGCCGGGAGGCCTGCTTGCAGGGGTCGAGAATACCTACGTGGATGCGGCAGACCCCTTTGGCTCCGAAAACCAGTACAAACTTGGCGTCCAGACCGAGCGATGGAACGACACCCTCAGGACAAACCTCGGTTTCAGGTTCAGCGACAGGTTCAAGGTCCTGGGCTATTTCAATTGGTACAAGCAGGATTACGACCGGGTCGAGGATTTCAGCCAGGACTATGAGGAGAATGAATTCGGAGTGGGCTTTCAGATGAGGATTCTCCCGCTCACCTGGGGTTTCATCCGGTATTTCATGGGCGACCGGGACTATTACTCCCACCCCCCCGGATTCGGTACCACGGAGGCAAACGATGCGGACTTAGACTGGCAGAGGGTCAACGTGGGGCTTGCATGGGACCCGGAGGGGAAGCTTAGGGGAGAACTGAACTTTGGTTATGCATGGAAAGAGTATGAAAATACCTTTTCCCCGACAGGGGGCCGCTACGATGCGGAAGATTCCTTAATCGCCGCAACCAAGATCAGTTACGTCGCCACGGCAACCACCACGCTGAACTTCACCGTGCTGCGAGCCATCAGGGAAAGCGGCGGAGACAGTCCGGAGTTCTTCGAGGACACGGGCGCAAGCATCGGCCTCACTCAGGAGCTCTATTACAGGCTGACGCTTCTTGCGAATTTCGTCTACAGCAGGAACGACTTCAATCTGCCGCTGGAAAAACCCAGGGAGCACGACAATTACCTTGCTAACCTCGCACTGGAGTACAAGCTCCTGGACTGGCTCGCTGCGACGACATCGTACACTTACAATCGGAAGGACTCGAACTACCCCGAGGACGAATACGTAGTGAATCAGTTCATGGTTGGATTGAGGGCGCTTTATTAGCGCGATCAGCCCAGCCGCCGGCCGAGGCCAGTTTGATCGAACAGGAAAACTTTACAGGGTATCGGGGGTCGGGGGTCAGCCTGGTAGTTCATCGATTTCCTGAGACCTGAACACTGAAACCTGAAACCTCTGCGTGACGAAGTTCCGTACTGGCAGTCAGCTCTCAGCTCTTCACCGGCAAGAATTCATCACCTGTAGGAGCAAGGTCCCGCTTGCGATTCCTTCAACCCCTTAGAGATCGCAAGCATAGCTTGCTCCTACAGAAGAACCTCCGAGGATACCTGCATCTTAAGCGCCAAGCGCGTAACGCATGGCGCAAGCCCTGGCGGGGGTGTTCTCTGTAACCTCTAAACTTCTCAGCTTCTCAACTTCTGAGTATTCGTCCGCATCTCTTCAACCTAGAGTTTCCAGCCAAAATAGTGTAGGCACTAACGACCGGTTTGCCGATGGCAAGCGCATAGCGCCAAAAGCACAGCGCATAGTGCAACAAGCGCAAGGACACAGCTGGTTTCAATTCACCCTGAATCCTGTATCGAGTTTTCCACGGGTATAACATGAATAACTGCTTACACGTTCGTTTCTTGGTCATATACGCCATGGCCGCCTTCGTTCTCGGCTGCGTGACCACAGGTGATGATGTGGTTCGAGTTACTTCTCTACAGGGGGCGGACTCAGGTGGACTGAAGCCTCAGGAACGGGCGCAGATCGAGGAGCTTAAGAGGACCCGAGCGGAATCCAACATGAACCCTGGGCTGAACGCTGAAATCGAGAAGACTCCTCACTACAGCATTGAAGAATACCTTGCAAAACACCCTAATGCACTGGGCAGCGCAGTCGGCCAGGATTACAGGGTGGGCGGGTACGATGTGCTAAATATAATCGTTTACGAGGAAAAGGACTTATCCCGGCAGGCGGTAAGGGTCTCGGCGGATGGGTTCATTACTTTTCCCCTGGTGGGTCGTCTTCATGTGGACAATAGGACGCCGTCTGAGATTGAAATGCTCATATCGCGGAAACTGGCGGAGGAGCAATATCTCCTGGACGCCCATGTCTCCGTGATGGTAACGGATTACAGGAGCAAGCAGTACCTGGTTTTGGGGGCGGTAAATAACCCCGGGAGCCATGCCCTGCAGGCCCAGGAACGGGTGCTTGATGCCCTTTCAAAGGCCGGCGGACTTCGAACGGAGAAGGTAGGCAAAAGGGCAATGGTGATCAGGGCCGAAAACCCGAACACCGCAAGAGAGCAAAAGATCGTCATCAACATCGATCTCCAGGGGTTGCTTAAGGGCAAGGACCAGGTCTCCAACATACACCTACTGGACAAGGATGTGCTCTTTATCCCGGCCGCGGAGTATTTCTTCATCATGGGCCAGGTGAAGAGTCCGGGATCCTACGCCATACCGGAAAAGGAGATTACACTGGTGGAGGCTATCAGCCTTGCCGGGGGATTCACCCCCATAGCGGCCCGCAATCGGACCCGCATCCTCCGCATGGAGGAGGGCGTGGAAAAGATCATACATGTGAAAGTGGATGCGATAACCACGGAGGGCATGAAGATCAAGGATGTGGTGATCCAGCCGAACGATGTGATCATCGTACCGGAGAGTTTCTTCTAAGCGGCTCACGCAAAGGCGCAAAGACGCCAAGGTTTGACAAAAGAAAGGACGCGGCGCAAAGGGGAAGAGGGTTCGCGAATAGGCTAATACGCGGGGTGAACTGCAAAACTGACAGAAGCAACGCACGACAAATCCAGAGACGACTCTTGTTATGAACTTCCGTCTTTTCAAGCTTTCCACCCTTTCGCGACTTTGCGCCTTTGCGTGAGGCATCTTTCTCTTTTAGCCTTTGCATGAGGTTTTCTTTATGAACGAGAACCGCATTGCAAGAGAGATCGTCTATGCTGCGTTCAAGGTGCATAAGAAACTTGGGCCCGGGCTTCTCGAGAGTGTCTATGAAGCCGTATTAGCCCTTGAGTTGGAGAAAAAAGGGCTCCCCGTTAAGAGACAAGTGCCGATCGGCATAGCCTACGAAGGCCTTACCTTCGATGAGGGATTTCGTGCAGACTTGGTTGTTGGGGATGATGTTATCGTCGAACTGAAATCCATTGAGGAGAACATCGACCGTTCACAAAAAGCAGCTGCTAACGTATTTGAGGCTGTCAGACAAACGGCTTGGATTGCTGATCAACTTTGGGTCTGAGCTCATTCGTGATGGGATATACAGGGTATAACCTTCCTGAATGAAAGAGGGACTCACGCAAAGGCGCAAAGACGCTAATTTATCTGAACTAACAAAACGAACCTTTTGCATCTTTGCGTGACACTCTCTTTTCTTTGCGGCGTCATCTTTTTGGGCTTTTACACCTTGGCGACTTTGCGCCTTTGCGTGAGACTCTTCATTTGTAGTTGAGGTACGACATGGACGAGAACAGGGAAGAACAGCAGATTGATCTTCGGGACTACCTCCGGGTACTCATCAAGCGCAGATGGACCATCATTGCGGTATTCGCGATTATCTTGATAACAGTTTCCATTCAGACCTTTACCGCTACGCCCATTTTTCAGGCGACCACCCGCCTTGTGATTGAGAAGGAAAACCCGAAAGTTGTGTCTATTCAGGAGGTTATGGCCATAGACGCTTCAGGCACCGAGTATTATCAGACCCAACATAAGATCATCGAGAGCCGAGTAGTGGCAAGGGAGGTGATCAAGCGCCTCAGGCTGGATGAGAACGAGGAGTTCGTACCCAAAGGAAAGGAGGGGGTTATCTCGCGTATAAAGCGATCCATTCGAGGGGGAATCTCTTCCTTTAAGAATTTGCTTCGATCGCCACCCAGAGACGCCAGAGCCCCCATGCAGGAGTCGGACGCAGGTCCGGAAGACTCGGGTCTCGTGTCCGATTTCATATCCAGAATCAGCGTATCACCGGTCGGAAACAGCCGCTTGGTCGACGTGGGTTTTAAGGCCAAAGACAAGGCTCTAGCCGCAAAGGTCGTCAATACGCTTGCGAACGCTTACATCGACAAGAACCTCGAGACAAAACTCAGGGCGGCTCAAGATGCGGTGAGGTGGCTTAATGATCGGATAGAGGAAGAACGAAAAAAGGTTGAAAAGGCAGAGCAGGCGCTGCTTCGATACAAGGAGCGGCATAATATCATCACCGATTTCTCAAGCGACATCGAAAAGGTGACCGCGCAGAAGCTTGCACAACTCAACCAGCAGGTTGTGGATGCTGAATCAAAGCGCGTCGAGGCGGAGACAAAATACAAGCAGGCAGCAGCCCTGTCCAATACGCCGGATATGATGGACTCCATCCCTGAGGTCTTGAACAACTCCATGATCCAGCAGATCAAGGCCATGGAAGTGGAGCTTTACAAGAAAACATCGGAGCTTTCCAAGAAGTACGGCGAGAGACATCCACAGATGGTGGCGATCGAATCCGAGCTTGGCACGCTGCAGTCCAGGAAAAAACTAGAGATCCAGAGGGTGATCAATTCGTTAAAGAATCAGTACCAGGTCGCCCTTGCCAGGGAGAATTCCCTGAAGGCCGCGCTCGAGAAGCAGAAGAACGAATCCCTGGACCTAAACCAGAAGGCGATAGAGTACGGTGTCCTCCAGCGGGAGGCGGAGAGCGCAAGGCAGATGTATGACCTCCTGATCAAGCGCTTCAAGGAGACCTCGCTGACCGAGGACATGCAAACCGGTAACATCCGTATCATTGACCGTGCTGAGGTCCCCACCGTCCCTATAAAGCCGAAAAAGCGCCAGAACATTCTGCTCGCTATCGTAGTCGGCCTTATGGCCGGAGTCGGTTTGGCGTTCTTCTTCGAGTATCTTGACAACACCGTAAAGCTTCCGGAGGACATAAAGAGGCATCTTAAAGCGCCTTATCTCGGCCCTGTGCCGATGTTTGCCATGAACGGCGCAGGTGTCCAAACGACGGAAAGGTTGCCCGATCTTGTAACGGTCCACGCGCCCAAATCCACGGCGAGCGAGGCCTACAGGGGTATCCGTACCAATATCCTTTTCTCTTCTGCCGAACATGCGCCTCAAGTCATCCTTGTCAGCAGTGCTGGCCCCTTGGAAGGAAAATCAGTGACGAGTGCGAATTTGGCCGTTACGATGGCTCAGTCCGGTGCCGGAACCCTGCTCGTGGATTGCGATCTCAGGAAGCCGACCGTTCACAAGATCTTCAGAGTGCCAAGGGACAAGGGGCTTTCAAACCTCCTCGTGGGCGCCTGCGGATTCGATGAAGCGCTTACGAAAACTTCGGTTCCGAATCTGGAGGTCATCCCCTGTGGATCCATCCCGCCCAATCCATCCGAACTCCTAGGATCATCGAGGATGGCCAAGCTCCTAGAGGCGCTCCGAAAGAAATACAGCAAAGTCATCATTGATTCTCCTCCCCTCACAGCCGTTGCGGATGCGGTGGTGCTTGCCAAAATGGCCGATGGAGTTATCGTGGTGGTTCGCGCTGCGGATACGCCGAAGGAGATCGTCAAGAACGGCCTGGCCCAGCTTCACAGTGTCAACGCCAAAGTGTTGGGGGTGGTCCTGAACGGCGTGAATATGGGGAGGGAAGGCTACTACTATTACCAATACTACTATTATTACTACGGCGAAGACGGGAAAGATTCGCGAGTGACGAAAAGGAAGAAGAGGACGGAGGGCGGCGACGGCAAGGCGGTGAATGCGTGAGGCAAGATGCAGGCCGCAGGATCCAAGATCCAGGATACAGGATGAGCGATGCAGGATAAAGGATTTAGGTATCATCTCCCCCGATTTGCAGACGTAGAGATTTTTGGCAGCTCACATCGAGTATCTCCCACAAGAGTATCACCCATGCGCTTCGCCGGCTTTTGACGCTTCGCGCATTTCTTTCTGACTTCCATCCTGTATTATGCAATCCTGGATCCATCTTCCTCCTGCATCTTGAACCATGATTGACATCCATTGCCACATCCTCCCCGGGCTCGACGACGGACCGCAGGATCCTGGAGAAAGCCTCGCCATGGCCCGGCGTGCCCTGAAGGACGGGGTGAATACCATTGTCGCCACTCCCCACACCCTGGATGGGCTGTATGTGAACAGCCGGAGCGTGATCGCAGGCGCCGCCGAATCGCTTCGCGCTGCGTTGATCCGCGAAAAGATCGACCTCCGGATCTGCACCGGCGCCGATGTTCATCTTTGCCCCAATCTGCTGGAAAGAGTGGAAGAGGGGACGGCCACCACGATCGATGAGAACGGAAAATACCTGCTGCTCGAACTCCCGCCAATGAACATCCCTGATCGACTCAAGAATGAGATATTCTCCCTCAAGATCAACGGCATCACCCCCATCATCACCCATCCCGAGCGCCATCCTGCAATGCAGCGGGACCTGGGCATTCTCCATGAGCTTGTCTCCATGGGCGCCCTGGCCCAGGTCACGGCCATGAGCATCACCGGCGAATTCGGTCTCCCGGTGATGGCATGCGCCCGGGCCATGCTGGATCTCCGTTTGATCCACGTGATCGCGAGCGATGCCCATTCCGCTGAGAGCAGGCCGCCCGTCCTGTCGCGTGCCGTAGAAGAGTCGGCGGAGATCCTGGGGAGCCAGGAAGAGGCGGAAGACATGGTCCTGCGGACACCGGCCGCCATCCTGGAAGGCGCGCCCGTGGAGGCGGCCGCACCCCGTCCCGTGAAGAAGAAGATGAGAAGTTGAGAAGTTCAGAAGTTGAGAGTGGCCGGGTCGAAGATGTCACGTTGGCATAGAACTCGCATACCTTTTTCCCTGAATCCTGCATCTTGTATCCTGCATCGGGAGTAAGAAATGGCACTGGACAAAAAGGCTGCTAAGATCCTGGTCGTGGACGATGACCGGCACCTGGCGGACAATCTCGTGGAGTATCTCCAGAAGCTGGGCTACCAGGCGGTTGCAGCATACGGCGGCAAGGAGGGGATCGAGCGATTCGAGAAGGAGACCTTTCACCTCGTCATCACGGACCTTATGATGCCTGAAGTGGGGGGATTGGAGGTCCTGGAGGCCGTAAAGACTCTGGACAGCCGCGCCATCGTGCTTGTGATCACGGGCTACGGCACCATCCAGTCCGCCGTGTCCGCGATCAAGGAAGGGGCCTACGACTTCGTTCCAAAGCCTTTCAAGATGAGCGAGCTCGAGGTGATCATTGCCCGCGCCATCCAGCACCATTCCCTCTTCAAGCAGCTCGGCGTCTTCAAGGGGCTGAGCATCGGGCTGATGATCTCGGTCCCCTTCTGGATGATCCTGGGGATTGTGGTCGCAATGTCGTGGAAGTGAAAGCCAGAGGTCAGAGGTCGGAGGTCAGAAGTCAGAGGGCAGACAACAGGAAATAGATCAAACAGAGATCCAGGACTAGAAGAAGAGCGAAGGGTAACGCATGCAACTAAAATCGGCCAAGGAACTCACCGTTTATAAGAAAGCGTATGCCCTTGCGATGGAGATCTTTCAGATCAGTAGGCAGTGGCCCATTGAAGAAAGATATTCCCTGACTGACCAGATCAGAAAATCTTCCAGATCCGTGTGTACAAATTTAAGAGAGGCATGGGCCAAACGCAGATATGAAGCCCATTTTGTGAGTAAACTTACTGATTGTGATGGTGAAAATGCAGAGACGGAGACGTGGCTGGATTTTGCATTCGACTGTGGCTATCTTCTATCTGCGGAACATGACCCATTTGTAAACGAATCTAGAGAAATTGGTGCAATGCTTGGCTCAATGATTCTAGACCCAAAGCCTTTTCTGATAAATCGGTGACCTCTTGTTTTTTAGGACCTCTGACTTCTGCCTCTTATTCTTATCTGACCTCTGTCCTCTGGTTCCTAGCTGACTCCGACCTCTGATCTCTGACCTCTTTTCTTAGCTGACCTCCGACCTCTGACCTCTGATCTCTGGCTCAAACGCGGCTTTATCGTAGACGACCACCCGATTCCTTCCCTTCCTCTTAGCCTCATAGAGGGCCGCGTCCGCCTCCCGGATTAACCTGTCCAATCCTTCCGATATGGTCCTGTACTGTGAGATCCCCACGCTCACGGTCACAGGGCAGGACGCCTCCACCTTCACCCTCAGCCGCTCCCCAATCCCGATCGCCTCCTCCGATGTGATGTCCGGGATGATCACGACAAACTCTTCACCGCCATAGCGGTACAGGTGGATCTTGTCGTAATCTCTCAGGCTCCTTTCGATGGTGCTCGTCACCTCCTTCAGCACCCGATCCCCCTCCTGGTGGCCGTGCCGGTCGTTGTATTCCTTGAAATGGTCGATGTCGATGATCAGCAGGCTGGAGCCCTTGTTGGTCCTCTTGTACATGGCGCCGAGTAGGGCGATATCCTGGTCGAACTTCCGCCTGTTGTAGGCGCCGGTGAGGGGGTCCTTGTCGATCAGGGTGGAGACAAATCGCTTCTCTTCATCGCTCAGCTTGCTCAGGACCAGGTCGAGATCCATGCCGGTCGCTCTCCTTGGGCAGAAAGGTGGCCGATTCTATAACCAAGTTGGCATACAATGTCAAGGATGAGAAAGAACGCATAGCGCATAGGGCAGCGCGCATGGAGCGTTTACGAAAGAAGGGATGCAGAATGCTGGATGCAGGACAAGAAAAGAGGTTTCACCGCAGATCCTTAGATCCCGTCCGATGTCTGGCGGGAGACGCAGCGACTCTGCGGTGAAAACCTCTTTTCCGCGTCTTGCGTAAAAATTTCCTGCCTCCAAGAAAAAGGCCCCCCGGGAAAACCCCGGGAGGCCTTTTTCTTGTTAGCTTGGAATTCCTGATGGGTTTCGCTCCGCTCCACCCATCCTGCTTCATCCTTCTGCTTTTGCTGCTTACTCCCTACTTTTTTACAGCTCTAGCCACGAATCCGAATAGAGCGTCTGCCCCAGGATCACGCGGGCCGTCTTGACATAGTCCTGCAGCTCCTTGGAGAGGGATCCGATGTTCACTTCCTCTCCGTCCATGACCTTGTGGACGATCTCCACGATGTCCGGCCTCTTGCCCCTTGCAATGGCAATCAGCTGGTCGTCGTAGGCGTCCGCGATGCAGGAGTACATGCCCTTTCGCTCCAGCATGATCATGTAGGTCTGATTCAGGATGCCCCTCAGGTGTTCCGGCGGGCCGTTGGAGATGTTGGACAACCCGCAGGTGGATTTGCACCCCGGCGCGATGTCCTGCAGCATCTCCTGGAAGGCGAGCAGGCTCATCAGCTGCTGCTGCTGGATATTGACCGGCGTCACGATTCCGTCCACGAAGATGTCCTCGTTCGGAACCCCCGCCTCGTTGGCCGCATAGATCAGCTCCGCGGCAAGCGCCCCCCGCTCGTTCTCATCCCTCGGCAGTCCTTCCGGCCCCCACATCAGGGCGATCATGTTGGCCTTGTACTTCACCGCGAGCGGGATCATCTTCTCGTACCGCTCCGGCCTGCACATGATCGAGTTGATGATCGCCTTCCCCTTGTGTGCCGAGAGACCGGCCTCCATCGCCTCGATGTTGGATGTGTCCAGGCACAGGGGAGGCGTGTCCCCAATGGTTTCCTGAACGGTCTTCACCACGAACTCCATCAGCTCCGGACCGCCCTTCCTGGCCGGCCCGAGGTTGATGTCGATCCAATCAACTCCTTTTGCCTTCTGTCTCTTCGCCTCTTCGGCAATAGGGCCGGGATCCTTTTCCTTGAATGCCTTTCCAATTACCCGGTTGATGACGTTGAGATTCTCACCTATCAGCAGCATGGTCTCCCTCCCTCCAAATAGATGTCGCAGGATTCAGGATAAAGAATTTCTGCACACCTGGGTCTCATTTCTTTGTCTCGTCCTGGATCCTGCAACCTGGATCCTGGATCTTATTTGTATTTGTCCCGCAGGAACTTGGGGATCAAAGAGGCATCCCTGGGTCCGATGATGATTTCCCAACCCGGCAGATCCTCTTCCATGTCGCCGCTGATGGATGCGGCATATCCGGGGATGATGATGCTCTTCTTGGCCACCTTGTCCGCGATGCCGGACTTCTTCACAAAGGCGGCCACCGCATCGCCCGAAAACTTGCCTGCGGCCCACGCGGTCATGACCGAGAGTCCCTCGGTGTCCATGATGAGCAGCCAGCTCGGGATCCTGCTGCCCTCGATCTCGCCGCTCACGATGAAGTAGGTGAGCGAGAAGTTCGTGGTGATCAGCACGGGCGAGTTCTCGTTCGGCGTTCCGATCTCGTAGATGCCCTGGGTCACGGTCATGGGCCGCTGCGGATCGGTGAAGATGTTCAGCCGCTCCAGAAGCAGGGGAAAGAGGCTGTCCCCCCTGAAGTCCGACATCACCACGATCCCCGCATACTTGGAGATCAGCGATGCCGCGAGCATGGTCTCAACGTCCAGGTTGGAGGCCATCTCGCAGGGGAAGGCGATGGTCGGGAAGCCGAGGGAACGGTTCCCTGCCTTCAATGCCGCCCTTCGGATGACCACCTGGTCCTCGATGACCTGCTTCGGCTCGCGGGAGCCGGAATCCAGGATGAGATCCTTGAGCCCCATTCCGGTCAGCTTGTCCGCGAGGGGGATCAACTTTTCGATGGAGTCGGCCTTCACGACCAGGGGCAGACCCATGTCCTTCGCGAGCTTGCCCATGGCATCCACGTTCTTTTCCGTGGCGGCATAGAGGACGGGCTTTTTCGCGGCGGCCGCCTCTGCGCCGGCCTTCAGCACGGCCGGGTCGTCCGACATCAGGATCAGGTTGAACTCGCTCTCTTCCGCGATCTTCTTGGCGAGGACCGGGAACGCCTTCCCATCGCCCTTGGCCTGCTTGAGGGCGACCATCTCCGGGCGCAGGTTCAGGCCGACCCGCTCATACTGAAACGCGTTCCACTCCTTGAGTTTCTTATCCAATGCGGCCGCATCCATGTCGGACGAAACCAGGGCGGCCAGGCCCGTGGGGCTGTAGAAGGTCTTTTCATGCCTGAACATGACCGTCTCGCCGCCGATCTTGAAGCTCCGCACGCCTGCGCCGACCGTGATGGGCCTGATCGGGGGAGCGGAGGCCTCCGACAGCTTCTCCCTCGCTTCATCCGAAACATAGGGGCAGGTGTCCAGCTCCGCCTTGCCGGCTGCCAGGTTCATGGCAAAGGCAAGACAGGTGGGGACCCCGCACTCACCGCAGTTCGTCTTGGGCAACAATTTAAAGATCTGAATTCCTGTCAATCCCATGATGATCTCCTCTCTTGATGCAAACTCGAAATCCGAAGCTCGAAATTCGAATCTCGAATTTCGATATTCGGATTTCCCGCTCGCGCTCCACTCGAGGTTGGAGGCAAGGGCAATAGGCACTTGCCTCGAACCTCCAACCTCCGACCTGCTTCTCGCTACGCTCTCGCTGGAGGTTGGAGGAGCGTTTCGCTCCGCTCCACTCGAGGTCGGAGGCAACAAAAAAGCCCTTGCCTCCAACCTCCAACCTCCAACCTGCTGCTAGCCGCTTACGATCGGGTCCATCTTCAGTGCGGGATGGTCCTTCTCCTTCAGGAACGCCAGGACCTCGTCCTCGGTCGTCCCCACGGTCTCATCCGCGATCCGATCGATCAGATCCGGCATGCCCAGCTCCTGTCCCCTTCGGAGGAGCCGATCCCGGATCTCCTCTTTCAGGGCCTTGGGTAGCCAGACCAGACGAAGGAGGCCGCCGTCGCCGGCAACGAACTTGCGCTGGGTGATGTTGTACTTGGAATGGCCGACGAACCCGGGCGAAGACTGCCCGCCCCCCATCACGCCCGCGAGGGTGGTGAACTTCATTCCGCAGGGTGTCTCGCCGGTGTAGTCCCTGTTCACGGTCATGACCCCGTTGCACCCCGGCAGCACCGCCGCGATGCACTCGCAGCACCCGCAGGTGGTCATGGGATCGGTGACCAGGCTGTAGAAATTGTAGTGGCTGACGGTCTGGCGGGAGGCCTTGTACACGAAGTCGTTGACCCCCTTCCACTGCCCCAGCTTGGGATCCAGGCACTCGCCCTTTTCCACGGGCTGGTTGGGCCCGGTGGGGTTGATCTCAAACGATGCCTTGCAGTCCATCCAGTTGTAGGCGCCGCAGAGGCCCGTCCGCTCAGGGCTGACCATGCATACGTGGCTCGGGGCGAAGGACTGGCAGAGCGTGCAGGAGTAATAGGTCTCCACGCTCTCGTCGGTCATCTTCTCCACGCGGTCGTCCCTGTTCTTGTACTCGGCCCTGGCCCTCGTGGTCAGCTTGTCCACATCCTCCTTCTTGGTGTAGAGGGTCACCTGGACCTTGTCCAGGATGCTGCCGAAGTCCTGGTGGAACTTGGCATGGAGGATGGTCCCGATGTGCTTCAGGCTGAAGCCCTTCTGCACCGCGGGCTCGCCGACCCGGATCCACGCGATGTCGCGCTGCCCGATATGCATGATGCCCTGGGCATAGTTGATGAGGTGGTGGATCTGCCGCTCGAGGATGGGTTCGAAGTCGGGCTGCATCTTCCTCCCGGCCACCTGAACGTAAATCCCCAGGGGGAGGCGGGAGCCCTTCTTGAGGTCCTTGACGTCGGGGCCGATGAGCTCGACCTTTCCGTCCTCGATCTCGTTCATCTCCGCCATCTTGCAGAGCTCGGTGCACTGGGTCTTGCCGCCGCCCATCTCGAGATAGAGGTCGTCTTTCCGCACGCGCTCTCCCTCGAAGGCCGGGCCGTATGCGAGCGGGATGTCGATCTTGGTCACGCTCACCTTCAGACCCCGGATCTCGATGGACCGTGAAGGCATCTCGTCGTGAACGACGTTCGCCACCACGTGCTCGTAGGTGCAGACGCCGGTGGGGAGGATCTCCGGGATGTCGGTATCCGCGATGGTCGGGAACCCCCAGTTGACGCACCCCGCCGCATTGGCCGCCCACTCGGCATTCACATCGCCCAGGGCGTTGACGAATGCAAAGACGCGGTCCTTCTGGTAGGCGAGCTGCTTCTTGTAGTCGCCCGGCTGGATGCCGCCGAAGGCCATGCCCGCCCGGTTTGCAAAACCGAGGGCGAAAACGGCCGCGGAGATGTCCGGTCCGAAGGGCACCAGTCTCGTGTTCCAGCCGATCTGGACCTTTTCCTGCACCAGCTGCTCGGCAAAGGTGGTCCCGTTCTGGTTGGCGGCCATGAACACGTAGATGGTCTTCAACTGGTATTCCTCGGCCATCTTCTTGGCCGTGGCCGAATCCGGGGCCGCGCCCACGATGGCCGCGAAGCCCGGCGCGGTGCCGTCCACGAATTCGACGCCCCGCTTCCTCATGATCTTGTCATCGGCCGCGCCGAGCCAGAGTTTCCCGTTCTCGAGGTCCGGATCCTCCACCTCGGGCTGGTAGAAATTGGGATCTTCGACGTACCGGATGGCCTCCACGATCTCTTCGGCAAAGAGGGCCGCCATGCCTGCGTCCAGCAGGGGCCCCAGGTAGGGAAGGTGACAATCCTTCTTCACATGGGGGGGCAGGAGCTTGCGCGCAAACTCGAGCGGCTTCCTCGCGGAGTCGAGATCCGTGACCTTGATCCCGGTCAGAGAATAGATGATGGGCAGAAAATATGCGGTATTCGGGAACTCCAGCTTCTGGCTACCGCCATAGGTCTCGAGTGCCCTCTTGTACTTGCCTTCCGCCTTGGAGACGATGTTGTAGGCTCCCTGGATGGCTGCAAACGCTACTAACTTTGACATAACCTGAATTCCTCCCTTCTTAAGAGGCTGATTTCAATTAGCAGGTCGCTGAAAAACGGTCATCTGCGCTTTTTTGAACCTCACATCTGGGACATTCTTGAGCAACCTGCATAGTTTTTCCGCATCAGTGTACTGAGTTGTCAGTCACTACGCCGCTTCCAGCTTCTGCCGTGCGGCCATATCCATGAGCACCCTCTCGCGCGACTTGTCGAGCCCCAGGGCCTGTCTCTTCTGTTGATGTGGGCGATCATCTTGTGAGCATGCTTGATGGGATCCGGCTCGCAATCCCACATGCCGCCGTAGATCCCCTCGAGCTTCTTGTAGAGGTAGTCCTCGAACACGGGCGCGCCGCTTACCGGCAGGGTCACGCCGAAGACCGTGTACACCCCCGAGGCCACGAAGTACTGGCCGATGCTGATCGCCTTCTCGCTCATCCACTCGGGCGCCGAGCCGGCTGCCGGGAGGTCGGCGATGGTCTTACCCAGGCCCCCGGCCTTCACCACCTCGGTGGCGGCCATCAGGATACGGCTGTTGTCCACGCACGACCCCATGTGCAGCACCGGCGGAATGCCCACGGTTTCGCAGACCTCTGCCAGCCCGGGGCCGCGGAAGACGCCGGCGGCTTCCGGGGTAAGGAGCCCGGCCTTGCCGCAGGTGATCGCATTGCACCCGGTGGTGAGGACGATCACGTCGTTCTTGATCAGCTCCTTCACAATGGTGAGGTGACCCTCGTCATGCATGGTGCGCGCGTTGTTGCAGCCGACCACACCGGCCACACCGCGGATGCGGCCGTTGATGATGTTGTCGTTCAGCGGGGTGTAGGAACCCCGGAAGGTTCCGCCGAGGTGGTAATTGATCGCCTCGTAGCTGAACCCTGCAATGAGCGGCGAGCTGTACTTGGGGATCATCACCTCCTTGTTGCGGTTCTGGAAATTGTCGATCGCGGTCCTGACGATCTTCTTGGCATCCTCGAATGCCGTGTGCTCGTCGAACTCGATATGGATGGTCTCCCCGGAGGCGATCTTCGCCCTGGGGTTGGTGGTGATGATCTTGGTGTGGAAGCACTTGGCCACATTGGCCACGTTCTCCATGATGCACTGGACATCCACTACCATGGCCTCGACTGCGCCGGTCACGATGGCCAGCTCCTGCTGCAGGTAGTTGCCTGCCAGGGGCACGCCGTGCCGGATCAGGATCTCGTTCGCGGTGCAGCAGATGCCGCCGAGCTGGATGCCCTTGGCCCCTTTGCTCTTGGCATATTCCACCATCTCCGGGGTTTCCGCTGCTGTGACGATCATTTCACTGAGCAGGGGCTCATGGCCGTGGATGATGATGTTCACATGGTCTTCCTTGAGGATGCCCAGGTTCGCGGAGCTCTTCAGGGGATAGGGACAGCCGAAGAGGACGTCCTGCAGGTCCGTGGCCATCATGGACCCCGCCCATCCGTCTGCAAGGGCCGCCCTGGTGCACTGCGCCACGATGTTCTCGTAATCCTGATCCACACCCATGTGGGTCCGGTGCATGATCTCGACGATCTCCCGGTCGATCCCTCTCGGGACCACGCCCAGCTTCTTCCAGTTGTCGTAGAGGGGCTTGGGCGCCCTCTTCGCCATCAGCACCTCGCCGGTCTGCTGGCCCCACTGGCCCAGCGCCTTTTCCCCGACCTCCACCGCGATCTCGTCGATGTCGCGCTGCAGGACTTCGCCGTCCTTTCCCTGCACCGTGATCTCTACGCCGTAGTCCGGGGCGATCTCCAGGAGCTTCTTGGTGTCCTTGATCTTGTAGTCGTGGGTCTCTTTTCTGGCCGCTGCCAGGAAGGTCTCCGCAACGCCCCTGCCGTGATCGGAGTGGGCTGCCGCGCCTGCCGCCACCATCCTTGCAAAGTTCCTGGCCGCGACGGTTTCAGGAGTGGCGCCGCAGAGGCCCATCCGCTTGTCTTCGCCGCCCTGTTCCACTTCCTTGGTCAGGGGAAGGCGGCAGGGCCCCTGTGCGCAGTTCTTGCAGCAGGTCCCCTGGATCCCGATGTTGCACGGTTTCATGGATGCGGCCCGGTCAAAGATGGTCTCCACACCCATGTCCCTCGACCTCTCGATCATCATCGTGGTCGCCACGTCGACGCTCAACTCGCTCGGCTTTGCCACCTTCTTGGCCTTCTCCTTGGGCTCGGCCGCTTTTACCTTGACTTCTTCTGTCGTCATTTCAGAGGTTCCTCCTCTCTCTTTTCGTATCGATTAACGCCTGTGGATGCGATCGAGATTGTCCATGAGTCGATCGACGAGACCGGCCTGCCTGGCCGCCACCTTCTTGGGAACGGCTCCGCCTGCTGCCGCCCTTCTCTCGGCCTCGACCTTTTCTCTCTCCGCAGCCCTTTTCTGCCTGAGGGCCAGCAACTGGTCCCTTTCTTCTTCCTTAGCCTGGGCCCTTTTCCGGGCCTCTTCTTCGGCGCCCTTCTTCGCCTCTTCGGCCGCCTTCTTCTTGGCTTCCTCTTCGGCCTTTTTCTTCGCTTCCTCTTTGGCCTTGGCTTCCGCCTCGGCCTTCGCCTTCGCCTCGGCCTCCGCCTTTACCTTGGCTTCCGCATCCGCCTTGGCCTTGGCCTCCGCCTCGGCCTTCGCCTTCGGTTCCTCCTCGGCCTTGGGTTTCATCTCCACGACCTTTTCCTTGGCGACCGCTGCGGCCTTGGGTTTCTCTTCCTTCTTCTCCGGCTTGGCCGCCTTTGGCGCTTCCTTGGCCTTGGGTTTGGCCTTTCCCGCCTCGTCTTTCACGAGTGTGAGGACGGGCGCCGGCGCGATAGCCGCGAGGTCCGCCTGGCCGAGGGGCAGGCTCTTCGCTATCTCTTTCACCTCCGTGGCCTTGCCTCCCTCCAGCATGCGCTGGATGAACGACCGCACCAGGCGGACGCTCTCGGGATGCCTCAGGGTGACGATATCGGCCCCTGCGAGGAGATAGCATGTGGCGGCCACGGTCTCCATCAGGATGGCGCGCCTCTCCGGGTCTCCGATGGTCGGGGCGTCCTCAATGGACTGGCCGGCTTCCTTGCATCGCCAGATCTCGTTTCCGACATTGGCGATGATCGGGATCTGGAGCTTGTCGTCCTCCTGGGTCAGGGCGGCCATCCGGATACGCTCGATGACCGAATAGCTGTACTCCATTCCATACCCCAGGCCGCCGGTGGTGGGATCGATGATCAGCTTGTTCAGGGGAACCCCGAGGTTGCCGAGAAGGATGTTCAGCTGCTTTGCCAGGTTCACGTCGATCGGGGAAGAGGCCACGATGGTCTGCCCATAGGCCAGCGCGCTGGCGCCGAGGGCCTTGTGGTTGCCTTCTTCCACAGGGGAGAGGCCGACGTTCTTCCCCTGGCACGCCTCCGAGATCTGTTTGAGGACCTCCTCGTCCTTCTGGTTGTTGGCCGTCCCCCAGAAGATGACGGGCACATCGACGGCCTTCAGGATCTTGGCCGCAACCTTTGCGGCGTCGGCCGGGGAGCGATCCATCCCGTTGGGGTCCGTGCTCTTGAGCTGCACCACGATCATGTCTGCGCCGTATTTTTCGACGCACTTCTTGGCCCAGGCATCCGGCGACCCGATCACATCCTTGAATGGCTCTACCGCCGCGGCAGGCCAGTCTTTCGAAGGATCAAAGTCCCATACCTCCATGGCGATCTTCGGAGGGTTCGGCATCTTGCCTTCGAAAAGATAAAAGGGGTATGCCTCGGCGCCTCCCAGGGTGACCGCCTTTGCGCCCTTTCCGACCGTGGTAGTTCCGATTTTTCCAGAGTATGGCTGCTTAGGAATTTGAAAGGCCAATTTTCTCCCTCCTTTTGGATCAACACGTATTCGTTATCTCAAAGTTCCAGAGGAAACTGCGTCCATTCGATCACGGCACAGTTGACCCGCTGGGGTTCCCATATATTCGGCAGACTAAAGCTAGATTTGGCGGAGAGATTCAACGGCAGAGCGAATCTCTTTGCCCATCGTCCCATAAAACTCTTCAAGACGATGATTCACCTGCTTTCGCTGATGATTCCTTGCATTCAATTTTGGGGGTTCGGCTGATCGGCAGGTTGCTGAAAAACGCCATCTTTCCGGCCATCCCACTGGCAGGAAGAGTCGATCTGTGTTGGGGCTTTTTTCTTAACCTTCCGGGATTTTCAGCCAAACGCTGAGGGGAACGTAGAACCCTAAAAAACACCCTGTAAAGGGTGCTTCAAACATAATGGAGAAATTGACTATATGTCAAGATGATTTGAACAACAATTTAAGGTGTTTAATTTCCGACCACCGGGAGTCGCCGGAGGTCGATATCTTGTTCCAGGATCGGGTCTTTCACCCATATGTAGTGGATGCAGGATAAATGATGCAGGTTACAGGATGCCGAAGGGATGCAAGATTCAGGATGAAAGCCTCCCGTGAATCCTGCATCCTGTGGATCCTCTTCGAGTGATATCTGCCTACTCCATACTGCCTACTTCTCTTCCGCTATGCGCTTTGCCGATGACCTTCGCGAAGATCTCGAACGCGGCCGCAACGGCCCTGTTGTCCCCCCTCAACCGCGTGGTCGGCGTGCCCCGGAGATCATAATCGCGCACCTCCTGGTCCTCCGGTATGACCCCTCCAAGCTCCAGTCCCTGCTCTTTCACCGCCTCCTCGATCGACTTAAGCTGCCCCTCCTTGGCCAGGTTCACGATCAGGACCTTCCGTTCGATCTTCAGCCCGAGCTCACCGACGAGGCCGAAGATCCTGGCCGCGGCCTGGATCCCCCTGCGGGTCGGGTCGGAGACCACGAGGAGCAGGTCGATGTTGTTCGTGGTCAGCCTGCTCATGTGCTCCATCCCGGCTTCGTTGTCTACGACCACATAGGCGTAGTTCCCGATCAGTTTGTCCAAGTAGTTTGTAAGCAAGGTGTTTGCCGCGCAGTAACACCCTGCCCCCTCAGGCCTGCCCATCACGATCAGGTCATACCCGCTTGCCTCCACGACCGCCTGCTCCAACTTCATCTCCATGAAGACATCCTTGGTCATGCCGGTGGCAACCCCTCTTTTCATCTCTTCCCTGGCTTCGCCGAGGGTCTGCTCCACCTTCATTCCAAGGACCTCGTTCAGGTTCGCATTCGCGTCCGCATCCACTGCAAGAACGGGCGTCATTCCGTTATCAACCAGGTACTTTACGAGCAGGCCGGCAATGGTGGTTTTGCCGGTCCCGCCCTTGCCTGCGAAGCCGATGGAAAAGGAATATCTTGCCATTCAAACCTCCTCTGGAGACCACTTTTTAGTTGCGCTCATTGCAAACTTTTTCTAATATTCAAAGAGTCTTAAACATAAGGACCTCTCCCCCCCTGATGGTGACAAGCGAACAGATCTGGTTGCGGGTGAAGAAGAGAATTCAATCCAAGATGACGGCTGGTGAATTCCGTACCTGGTTCTCTCAGGCAACCCTCAAGAAACTGGAAGGAGACTCCGCTGTTTTAGCCGTGCCGAACAGATTCCACGCCCTCTGGCTGACGGAAAGATACCTCCCCGCCATTGAGGAGTCCTTTGCCAAAACAATCAAAGGATCCCCGAAGGTAAGCTTCTCCTACGAGCAGGATGAGCAGGACACGGGAGAAGACTTCGCCGGCGTGAGGAGCGAGCTGGATCCGTCCATGACCTTCTCCGATATGCAAACCGGCGAGTGGAACCGGTTTGCGTACTCGTCGGCATTGAAGGCGACGGAAGAGGACTCGCGGGCCTTTAACCCTTTGTACATCTTTTCACGGCCGGGGCTCGGCAAGACATACCTGCTCCATGCCATTGGAAATCGCATCCGCACCCAGAGCCCCGATTCTGCCGTTGGTTACGTCCACTGCCTGGGCTTTGTCTCTGAGTTTACCCGCTATTCCAGGAAGGATCAATCGCATTCCTTTGAAGATTTTTATTCCTCTCTGGATGTGCTCCTGTTCGATGACGTGCACCTGCTCCACAAAAGGCCTGCGGCTCAGAACCGGTTGGTTCTCTTGTTTGATCTCCTCCATTCGAAGGGGCGAAAGATGGTCTTCACGGCCGACCGCCCTGTTCATGAGCTGGCCGGCATCAGCAGGCCGGTCAAATCAAGGCTTGGGTGGGGAGTCCTGGCGGAGATTCAAATGCCCGACCAGACCGCGATGCTCGACATCATCAAGAGAAAGGGGAGGGAAAATGCAGTACACCTGCCTGAAGACGTTGTTTTTTTTCTATCCCATGCGAGCAGGGACATGAAGGCCTTGAACAGGAACGTCTCCAAGCTCAAGAGCTACTCCTCCATCAAGGGGGGGCAGATCAACGTTTCCGTGGCCATGTCGTTGATCAAAGGCTCGGATCAGACAAGGATCGGTATCGAGGATATCAAGTCCGTGACTGCCGGTTATTTCAATATCCCGGTCCATGAGCTTGCATCCGGAGGCAAGAAGAGGTCCCATTCGTATCCCAGACAGGTTGCAATGTATCTTGCAAGGAAGTATACGGATCTTTCTTTCAAGGAGATCGGCTGCTCCTTCGGTCACAAGGATCACTCCACCGTTATCCATGCGATCAGAAAGATCGAAGAGCAGAGGGACCAGGGGAGTTCGACGACGGACGATCTGACGAGGATTGAGGATCTTATACTGTAGTCCCCTCCATGAGAACCTTGTCGGAATCGTCTTGGAAGTTTGTTCAACATGGTTTCACGGGTCCTGTCGCTCCATGGAGCGGACAAGTTTGATCAGGGGATGTGCAGAAAAAGGTCAAATTTTTTCGTCAAGGATCAGCGGCACTTCTATGGCTTTTGCACAATGGGGTACGACCTTACTATGGCTACTAGCTGGAGGATAATATGGAAGTAACAGTCAATAGACAGGATCTGTACAGGGCTGTCTCCAGGGTCCAGAGCATCATCGAAAAGAGGAGCAACATGCCTATCCTATCGATGATCCTGGTAACCGCAAAAGACGCCAACCTCGTTATATCCGCTACCGATCTGGAAATCAGTCTCCAGCAGAAAACGGCGGCCGAAGTGAGCGTTCCGGGGAGCGTCACCATCCCGGGACGGAAGTTTTTCGAGATCCTCAAAGAGAGCAAGAGCGAAAAGCTGCTGTTGAAGGAGCGGCCGAACAGCCGGATCTTCATCTCCGATGACAATGCCCGGTATAATCTGGCGTGTCTCCCTCCCGATGAGTACCCGGTGTTCGTCGAGCCGGAAGGGGTTCCCACGGCCGAGATCAACGGACTCGTGCTGAGGGAGATGATCGAGAAGACCATCTACTCCGTGACCATGGAAGAGGCGGGTTTCAAGCTCTCCGGCATCTATGTGGAGAAGATGATCAATGATCAGAGCTCCGCGTTGAGGATGGTCTCCACCGACGGGCACAGGTTGTCCCTGATCGAGAAGGAGGTGGAGCATGCCAAGAACATCGAGCTTCCCGCGGGAGTGATGATCCCCAAGAAGGGGATGATGGAGCTCTCCAAGCTCGCTTCGGAGGGGGGCAGACTTCATCTCGGTTTCAGACAAAGCAACTGTATCGCCAGGACCGAAGATTCCGTGCTGGTCATGAGACTCCTCGAGAGCAAGTTTCCGGACTACAACGCCGTGATCCCGAAGAGGGCCAAATCCATCATCAAGATCAAGAGAGAGACCCTCCTGGATGGGATGAAGAAGATGATGATCCTCAGCAATGAGACCTATCGGGGGGTCAAGATCAGCATGGAGAACAACACCATGGAACTGGTCTCCGTCAATCCCGACCTCGGCGACGCCCAGGAGAAGCTGGAGATCGATTACAAGGGGGAACGCTTCGATGCGGGTTTCAACCCCAAGTACTTCACCGACGTGCTCCAGTCCATGGAAAGCGAGGTGGTGGAGGTCGGGTTTATAGACAATTCCAGCCCCTGTATCATCAAGGGGGGTGAGGACAAGGGTTTTCTGGGATTGATCATGCCTATGAGGCTTTAGATATGGTGGAAGTGGATACTACATACAGGGCAGACAGCATCAAGGTACTCGAAGGGCTCAGCGCCGTTCGCAAGCGGCCGGCCATGTACATCGGCAACACGGGCGTCGAGGGGTTGCACCATCTCGTCTACGAAGTGGTGGACAACAGCATTGACGAGGCGCTTGCAGAGCATTGCGATCACATCGACATCCAGATCCTATCGGACAACAGCGTGATGGTCACCGACAATGGCAGGGGCATACCGGTGGATATGCATGAGACCGAGCGGGTCCCGGCCCTCGAAGTGGTCATGACCAAACTCCACTCAGGAGGCAAATTCGACAACAAGAGCTACAAGGTCTCGGGCGGGCTCCATGGGGTCGGCGTATCGGTCGTCAATGCTTTGTCGGAGTTTCTCGAGGTGGAGGTGTACCGGGACGGGAAGGTCTACTTCCAGCGCTATGAGGGGGGTGAAAAGAAGACCGAGCTCCAGGTGACCGGGGATACGGCCAGGAGAGGCACCAGGGTCCGCTTCAAGCCGGATGGGAGCATCTTCGAGACCGTGGAATTCGACTTCGAAACCCTGGCAAGACGCATGAGGGAACTTGCCTTCCTAACCAGGGGGGTGAAGATCGACATCTCCGATGAGCGCACCGGAAAGAGCAAGGAGTTCCACTACGAGGGTGGAATCAATTCCTTCGTCACCTATCTGAACAAGAGCCGTGCAGTGCTCCATCCGGACCCGATCTTTGTGACCGGTGAGAAGAACGGCGTCATGGTGGAGGTCGCTTTCCAATACAACGACTCCTACAACGAGATCATCTTCACCTTCGCAAACAACATCAACACGCGCGAGGGAGGGACCCACCTCATCGGCTTCAGGTCGGCCTTGACCAGGACCATCAACAACTACCTTCAATCATCGCCGCTCTCCAAGACCTTCAAGGAGAAGCTGAGCGGAGACGATGTTCGCGAGGGGCTGACGGCCGTCATCAGCGTGAAGCTCCCCAACCCCCAGTACGAGGGCCAGACCAAGAGCAAGCTGGGCAACAGCGAGGTCAAAGGTCTGGTGGAAACCCTGGTGAATGAGCGGCTGGCGGTTATCTTCGAGGAGAACCCGGGTGTGGCCAAGGCCATCCTCAACAAGGTGGTGGAGGCGGCCAGGGCCAGGGAGGCTGCGAGGAAGGCCAAAGAGCTGGCCAGGAGGAAGGGGGTTCTCTCGGACTTCTCTCTTCCGGGGAAACTCGCCGATTGCCAGGAAAGGGACCCCCGTCAAAGCGAGGTCTTCATCGTCGAGGGCGACTCGGCCGGCGGTTCGGCCAAGCAGGGCCGCGACCGCAGATTCCAGGCGATCCTCCCGCTGAAGGGGAAGATCCTCAATGTGGAGAAGGCCCGTTTCGACAAGATGATGTCGAGTGAAGAGATCAGGACCATGATCGCGGCCCTGGGCACGGGAATCGGAGACAAAGGGTACGATATCTCGCGCCTGAGATACCACAAGGTCATCATCATGACGGATGCGGATGTGGACGGCGCCCACATCCGGACCCTTCTGCTCACCTTCTTCTTCAGGCAGATGCCCGAGCTCATCGAGGGGGGATATCTCTACGTGGCGCAGCCGCCGCTGTACCGGGTGCTCGACGGAAAAAACGAGTCGTATGTCAAGGACGAGGAGTCCTTCAACCGATTTCTCCTCCGCAGGATTGCCGACCGGGAATCGGTGACCGTCCGGGAAGGGGAGAAGATCGCCGGACGCAAGCTGGAGGATCTCCTCAGGAACCTCCTCGCATACTATGAGAACATAGGGAGCCTCGCCAAGAGGGGATTCAGCGAGAGGTTTCTGGAACAGCTGGCCAGCAACGGATTCAAGGACAAGAACCAGCTCAAGGACGCCGAGTTCGTGGATCGGCTCCTGGCCAGTCTGCAGGAGGCGGGCTTCAGGGTGGACGAGAAGCGGCAGGACCCTGAAGGAAGGGGCTTCTACGAGTTCAGGGTGACTGAGATGTTCAACCAGGGGAAGACCATGGAGGTGAACCGGGAGATCATTTCCTCTCCCGAACTCAAGCGCATCATGGCCCTTTCCGAGAAGTTCAAGGAGTTGAACGAGGCCACCTTCGTCGTCGGAGCCGGGGACGGAACCGCAGGAGAGCTGAAGGGGTTGCGGGAGCTGTTCGAAACCCTCCAGGAACGAGGCAAGAAGGGGTTGACCATCCAGCGATACAAAGGCCTCGGAGAGATGAATCCGGGGCAGCTGTGGGAAACCACCATGGATCCGGACAAGAGAACCCTGCTCAAGGTGAAGGTGGAAGACGTGGTGGAAGCCGACGAGATCTTCAGCGTCCTTATGGGCGACAAGGTGGAGCCTCGAAGGGACTTTATCCAGACGAACGCGCTGGAGGTGACGGAACTGGATATTTAGTAGATCCGAAGCACGAAATCCGAAATCCGAAACAGTGGGCAATGCCCCAAATCCAAATGACCTAAACAGAACGGACCCCGTAGAAAACTGTGAACTGCCAGCTCGATCTACCCTCAATGCCTCATCCGTTTTGAACATTAGATCATTGGTGTTTTTACCTTGTTTCGGATTTCGGGATTCGGATTTCGGCTCTCTTTTGAACATGGAGAAAAGGAATGGTTGCAAATCTGCTGCCTGACATCGTCAACATCGAAGACGAGATGAAGAAGTCCTATCTCGAGTATTCGATGAGCGTCATCGTGGGCAGGGCGCTGCCCGATATTCGAGACGGCCTCAAGCCCGTGCATCGGCGGGTCCTCTTTGCCATGCACGAGATGAAGAACTACTACAATCGCCCCTACAAGAAATCCGCCAGGGTGGTGGGGGACGTGATCGGAAAGTTTCACCCCCACGGGGATGCGGCCGTCTATGACACCATCGTCAGGATGGCGCAGGACTTCTCCCTTCGATATCCCCTCGTCGACGGCCAGGGCAACTTCGGTTCCGTGGACGGAGACCCGCCGGCGGCCATGCGCTACACCGAGATCCGGATGACGCGACTCGCCCAGAACTTCCTGGACGATATCGATAAGGAGACGGTCGATTTCACGCCGAACTACGACGGCTCCCTGGAGGAGCCGGCCATCCTCCCCACCTCCATTCCCAACCTGCTCATCAACGGCGCGTCGGGCATTGCGGTGGGCATGGCCACCAACATCCCGCCGCACAACCTCTCCGAGGTCTGCGAGGCCGTGATCCGCCTCATCGAGCATCCGGAGACCACCACGAGCGAGCTGATGAGGATCATCCCCGGTCCGGATTTCCCGACCGCGGGGTTCATCATCCTCTCCAAGGGGATTCGCGAGGCGTACGAGACCGGGAAAGGGGTGATCCGGGTGCGGGCGAGGGCCTTTGTGGAGAAGCTCGCCGGGAACAAGGAGCGGATCATCATTTCCGAGATCCCCTTCCAGGTGAACAAGAGCAAGCTGCTGGAGCGTATCGCGGAGCTGGTGAAAGAGAAAAAGATCGACGGGATCTCGGATATCCGGGATGAGTCGGACCGTGACGGATTGAGGGTCGTTCTGGAGATCCGCAGGGACGCGAATGCCCTGGTCATCCTGAACCGGCTCTACAAGTACACCCAGATGGAGGTCTCCTTCGGGATCATCCTGCTGGCGATCGTGAACGGAAGACCCCATGTCCTTACCCTCAAGGAGATCCTCCAGAACTTCCTCATCCACCGCAAGGACATCATCATCCGAAGGACGACCTATGAGCTGAAGCAGGCCGAGGCCCGCGCCCATATCCTCGAGGGCCTCAAGATCGCCCTCGACTTTCTGGACGAAGTGATCGAGGTGATCCGCTCCTCTTCAGACCCCAAGGAGGCGAAGGCCCGGCTCATGATCGATTTCTCCCTGACCGAGATCCAGGCCCAGGCGATCCTGGATATGCGGCTGCAGAGGCTGACGGGCCTGGAGCGGGAGAAGATCACCTCCGAGTACCAGGAGCTCCTGAAGAACATGGAGAGGTTCAGGGCCATCCTGGGCAGTCCCGCCATGGTCCTGCAGCTCATCCGGGAGGAGATGGAGGAGATCAAAAAGGAGCATGGGGACGATCGTCGGACGGAGATCCTGGCCGAGTCCGGGGAGATCGATGTCGAGGACCTCATCGCGGAAGAGGACATGGTCGTGACCATCAGCCATGAAGCGTACATCAAGAGAAGCCCCGTGAGCCTCTACAGGGCTCAACGCCGCGGGGGCAAGGGGATGACGGGGGTCAAGCCCAAAGAGGAAGACTTCGTGGAGATGCTGTTCGTGGCCTCCTCCCATGACTACCTCCTCTTTTTCACCAACAAGGGAAGGGTCTACTGGAAAAAGGTGCATGAGATCCCGGAAGCGAGCCGTGCCTCCAGAGGAAAGGCGATCGTGAACCTGCTGGAGCTGCAGTCGGGTGAACAGGTGACGACCACCCTGGCGATCCGGAACTTCGAGGAAGGCAAATACGTGGTCATGGCGACCAAACAGGGGCTGGTCAAGAAGACCGACCTCGTCTCCTACAGCCATCCGCGGACCGGGGGGATTCTGGGCATCAAGCTGAATGAGGACGACGAGCTGATTGCCGTACGGGTCAGCAGCGGCAGCCAGGATATCTTTCTGACGACGCGCCAGGGCAAATCCATCCGTTTCGAAGAGTCCGAGATCCGCGAAATGGGCCGGGTGACCGCAGGAAATATCGGGATCCGGATGGACGCCGACGACGAGGTGGTCGGCATGGAGGCCCTGGACGAGGGGGCAAGCATCCTGACGGTGACCGAAAACGGCTACGGGAAGCGGACCAGGACCGATGAGTACCGGAAGCAGGGAAGGGGAGGAAGAGGCATCCTGACCATCAAGACCTCGGAGAGAAACGGCCCCGTGGTCTACTCCTGCCAGGTGAGCGATGTGGACCAGCTGATGATCATCACCGGCAACGGCAAGATCATCCGGCTGAGGGCCAGCGACATCAAGGTGATCGGTCGAAATACGCAGGGAGTCCGGCTGATCCAGCTTGCAGAGGGAGAAAAGGTGGTCGGCGTGGCCAAGGTGGTGGAAGATTAGCGAATACTCTTTGGATAAGGCAAAGGGCTTGTACGTGTCGAGTGTCGAGATCAAACGCGTTGGGGTGGTCGGGGGCGGTGCATGGGGGACCACGCTGGGGAACCTCCTTGCACGAAAGGGATGCGATGTGACCCTCTGGGTGAGGGAAGAGGAGGTCTTTCAGCAGATCCGGAGAGAGAGGGTGAACAGGACCTTCCTCCCCGGGGTCGAGCTTGCCCCGGGGCTGAGACCCGTCCTCACCCATGAAGAGGCGGTCTCAGGAAGGGAAGTGGTTCTGATGGCCGTTCCCTCCCATGGATTTCGGCAGGTGCTGAAGGGCGTCAAACCCCACCTCAAGTCCGGGGCTGCGGTCCTCAGCGTGACCAAGGGGATCGAAAACGACACGGTCATGACCATGTCCGAGGTGGCCGAAGAGCTCCTGCCGAAGAGTTCCAACGTGACGTTTGCGTGCCTGGGAGGCCCCAGCTTTGCCAAGGAGGTCTCGGTGAGGCGACCCACCGCGGTGACGATCGCCTGCCGTGACATCGACCTGGCCCAGAGGCTTCAGTTCCTTTTTGCCGCCGATTTCTTTCGCGTTTACATCACGGAGGACCTGGTCGGGGTGGAGCTCTGCGGCGCCCTCAAGAACGTGGTCGCCATCGCAGCCGGCATCTCCGACGGCCTGGACCTCGGACACAACACCCGGGCCGCATTGATCACCAGGGGGCTCGCGGAGATGACGAGGTTGGGGGTGGCCCTTGGGGCCCGGCCCGCCACGTTTGCCGGTCTTGCCGGGATGGGGGATCTCGTGCTGACCTGCACCGGCGACCTCAGCAGGAACCGCACCGTGGGGCTCCAGATCGGCCGGGGCATGCGCCTCGAGCAGATTGTCGGGGGAACAAACACGGTAGCCGAAGGCGTCAGGACAACCCTGTCGGCGAGGAGCCTCGCCTTGAAGTCGGGCGTCCAGATGCCCATCATCGAACAGGTCTACCGCGTGCTCTACGAGGGGAAAAATCCAAAGGAGGGCATGAAGGACCTCATGACCAGGGTACTGCGGGTGGAGCCGGAGTACTAGGGCGAAATCGAACGAAGCCCAAAGCTCAAAAGCTCAAATCACCAATCAAGTCCCAAGTGACAAAGGCCCAAACAGAGATCGGCTGGATAGCGTTGGGGTTCGGTCTTGAAATCGCCTTTGACATTCGGGTTTTGGACATTTATTTGATACTTGGATTTTGACATTGGAAATTCAAATTTCAGTCAACCCGTGATGGCCCATAGTTCACACGATCCCCTCGATCCAGAAGAGCTCCGACGTGCCCTTTCCGGCTCCCTTTTCGGTACCGACATCCTCCATTACGAACTCCTGGAATCCACCAACGATCTGGCAAGGTCCCTCGCCCAGCAGGGCGCCCCTGAAGGGATGGTGCTGGTGGCCGACGAACAGCTCGCCGGTCGCGGGAGGATGGGAAGGACCTGGCTGTCGAGACCGGGGGCCAACCTGCTCTTCTCGATCCTGCTCCGCCCGAGGTTCGATCCCGAACAGGTTTTCGCGCTCACCATGGTGCTGGCCGTTTCGGCCGCTGAAGCCCTTGAGAAGAGGACCGGAGTGAAGGTCGGAATCAAGTGGCCCAACGATCTCTATGCCGGCCCGCGAAAGCTCGCAGGGATCCTCACCGAGATCGGGGTCAAGGGGAGCACGGTCGAACATGTCGTCATCGGAATGGGTCTGAATGTCCATTGGCGCCCCGAGGAGGGTGAAGAGATGAGGGGCCCCGCCACAAGCCTCCTGACCGAGACGGGGAGGAGCTACAAGCGGACGGAATTGCTGGCCTGTATCCTGAACGAGTTTGAGGGGAGCTACCGGAGATTCCTCGACGGGGGTCCGGAGTCCCTCTACTCGAGATGGAACGAGCTTTCTCTGGTCCTCGGCCGGGATGTGGTCATCGACTCGGGCGAGGAAAAGATATGCGGGAAGGCGTTGTTTATAGATAGAAGCGGGGCCCTGATTCTTGAGGAAAGGGGGGGCGGTCAAAGACGGATCATCAACGGGGACGTGTCCCTGCGCATGGAAGATACCCTGTTTCTAACCCAATCCTGACGGTTTCCTAACAGAATTCAAACGGAGCTGTCCGAATCTGGTACAGATTCCTTTCGGGGTACCGTATGTCCAGGCAAAAGATACTTGTGGTCGATGACGAGGAAGACATCCTGGAGCTGTTGAGGTTCAACCTGTCCGGGGAGGGCTTCGATGTGAGCTGCGCCGCCACCGGCGAGGAGGCCTTGAAACTCGCGAGATCGGAGAACCCGGCGCTGATCCTTCTCGATCTCATGCTCCCCGGTATCGACGGGCTGCAGGCGGCCAGGCGGTTGAAAGAAGATGAGGTGACGAGGCCGATTCCCATTGTCATGCTGACCGCGAGGGGGGAAGAGGCCGATATCGTAACCGGTCTGGAGATCGGCGCGGACGATTACGTGACCAAACCCTTCAGCAACAAAATCCTCCTGGCAAGATTACGGGCCGTTCTGCGCAGGAAAGGCCGCGAGCCTTCAGATGAAGGGACGCCGCTGGTCAAAGGCGACCTGGTCATTCACCCGGGGAGGCATGAAGTGCTCGTGAAAGGAAAACCGGTACAGCTTACCTACAGCGAGTTCGGGATCCTCAATTACCTGGCCAGAAGGCCCGGCTGGGTGTTCACACGCTCCCAGATCGTGGACGCCGTTCGAGGCGACGACTATTTTGTCACAGACCGCGCCGTGGATGTCCAGATGGTAGGCCTGCGGAAGAAGCTGGGGGCCGCTGCGAAACACATCGAAACCATCCGGGGAGTAGGCTACCGGTTCAAAGAATAGAAATGGCGAAGAGAAAGCGACTGTTCTGGCAGATCTTCATACCCTATCTGGCGATCATCCTCCTCTCCCTCTTTGCCGTCCTCTTTTACATCTCGACCTTCCTGAGGGATCTCCTGCTGGAACAGACCCGGTCCGACCTGGGGGCCCAAGCCATCCTGGTTCAGGAGCAGGCCCGCGCAAATCTTCCGCTCAACCAGAAATGGGTGGACAGGCTCTGCAAGGAAATGGGGGCAAAGATCCCCACCCGCTTCACGGTCATCCAGCCCGGAGGCAGGGTCCTGGGGGATTCGGACGAAGACCCCGAGAGGATGGATAATCATCTCGACAGACCCGAGATCGCCGCCGCGTTCAGCGAAGGCTACGGCGTCTCCTCCCGGTTCAGCCACACGCTCGGGAAGCGGATGATGTACCTGGCGATTCCCCTGCTGGAGGAAGGCGTCGTCCATGGGGTCGTCCGGGCAGCCGTGCCGATCGACATCATGGATCGCAGGGTGATCGGGCTGCAGCTCCAGATCGTTCTCGGCGGTCTCATCGTAGCCGGGTTGGCGACCGTCTCGGGGTTCCTGGTCTATCGTCGCATCAGGCGGCCTGTTGCGGACATGCAGAGGGGGGCCCGCCACTTTGCAAAAGGTGAATTTCAGCGCCGCCTGCCGCTTCCCGACACCGAAGAGATGGCCGTCCTGGCCGAGGCCCTCAACGAGATGGCGTCCCAGCTGCAGGAGCGGATCACCACCATCAGCCGTCAGCGGAAGGAGCTGGAGACCGTGCTCGCGTCCATGACGGAAGGGGTGTTCGGCGTGGACATGGATGAGCATGTGATGGGGATGAACACCGCGGCGGCCCATATCCTGGGATACGACCCGGCGCAGGCAAGGGGAAGGAGCGTTCAGGAGGTCGTCCGGACCGCCTCCCTTCAGAAGTTCATCCGGGACGCCCTTTCCACGGATGAGCCCCTCGAAGGGGATGTCCTGGTCTATGGGGATGCGGAGCGGACGCTTCAGGTGCACGGAACGCCCCTTCGGGACGAGAAGAACCGGCGCTCGGGAGTCCTCGTCGTTTTGCACGACATCACGAAGCTGAGACGCCTCGAGATGCTCAGGCGCGACTTCGTGGCCAATGCGTCCCACGAGATCAGGACCCCGATCACCGCCATCAAGGGGTTCGTGGAGACGCTCCGGGAGGGTGCGCTCCAGAACCCGGCGGAGGCGGCGCGGTTCCTGGAGATCACACACCGGCATGTGGCCCGGCTGGAGAACCTGGTCGAGGACCTCCTGGCGCTCTCCCGCATCGAAAAGGAGTCCGAGAAACCCGAGATCGCCCTCGAGGACCTGCCGATCCGGGACGTGCTGGTTGCGGCCATCCAGTCCTATGACGTCAAGGCATCTGAAAACGAGATCGAGTTGCGGCTCGCCTGTGGTGACGACCTGAGGGCGAGGATCAACCCGGCCCTTCTGGAGCAGGCGGTCTCCAACCTCCTGGACAACGCCATCAAAAACAGCCATCCCGGCAAATCGGTGCGTGTCCAGGCGGAAGAGAAGGATTCCGAGGTTCTCATCCAGGTCGTCGATCAGGGCCGCGGCATAGAAAGGCAGCACCTCGATCGTCTGTTCGAGAGGTTCTACAGGGTGGACAAGGCGAGAAGCCGCAAACTGGGCGGCACAGGCCTCGGACTGGCGATCGTCAAACATATCATGGAAGTCCACAAGGGAAGCGTTTCAGTCGTGAGCCGGCCGGGAAAAGGCAGCACATTCACCCTCCACCTGCCTCTGAACAAAGCCTCAATAAGGGAATCATCCATTGATTCCCTCACCGAAACATAACGCCGCCCTAATCGAACCCTAACAATCCCGGAGCAGAAAGTGGGGAAGGCTTTGGTGTGCGTTGTCGAACGACCGGGTTTCCGCCACGAAGACACGAAGACACCAAGAAAGACATCAATGGTTTTCTTTGTGTCTTCGTGCCTTGGTGGCAGATCTTCAACCTAACACAAACCTAACAAAGCGGGTTTACTATCGACCCGGAACGACAGGAGGAGAAAAGTGGAAATGAGCAAGAGCAAATGGATCGCAGTCATTGGAGTCGTCGCATCGGTGTCCTTGGCCAACGCAGCCTGGGCCGGGAATCTCGTGATCAAGGGTTCTACGACCGTGCTTCCCATCGCCCAGAAAGTGGCAGAGGCCTACATGAAGCAGACCCCCGACGTGAAGATCTCCCTGGAGGGAGGGGGCTCGGGAAACGGGATCAAGGCCCTTGTGGATGGATCCACGGACATTGCCAACAGCTCCAGGTTCATCAAAGGTAAAGAAGTCTCCCTTGCAGTGGAAAAGGGGCGGTACCCGGTCCCCTTCGCGGTCGCCTACGACTGCATTGTGCCCGTTGTGCACCCCTCGAATACGCTCAACAACATCTCCGTGGAGCAGCTCAAGAGGATCTACAAGGGGGAAGTGAAGAACTGGAAGGAGATCGGCGGGCCGGACAGCCCGGTGGTGGTGATCTCCAGAGACACCTCTTCCGGGACCTACGAGGTTTGGGAAGAGAAGGTCCTCCATGGTGACAGGGTGTTCCCGGGCGCCCTGCTCCAGGCCTCGAACGGCGCAATCGTCCAGGCGGTTTCGAAGAACAAGAACGCGATCGGCTACATCGGGATCGGGTACCTGAACAAAGAGGTAAAACCCCTTAAGGTGGACAATGTCGAAGGGACCGCCGAGACCACCCTGAACGGGACCTATCCGGTCAGCCGCGCCCTTTACATGTTCACGCCCGGATGGCCCAAAGGGGACACGCTGAACTTCATCAATTTCGTTCTCCATCCGGCCAAAGGGCAGAAGTACGTGTCGGAGGCGGGTTTCGTGCCGCTTTATTAGTTCGGTGGTTGTGGGTGGCCCGTAGCGGATCGTTTGTTGAAGCGAGGCGAGAGACTGCAGGAGCACCCTCCCGGTTGCGGTTCAACCCGGGCTCGCAACCGGGAGGGTGCTCCTACAAGATCCAACAGGGTGTGAGAGGATCGCGTGTTCCATGTTCTGGATGGGCAATCATAGGGATAGGGCTGCACGGAGACGAAGGACCGAAAAGGGGGTGAAGATCCTCTTTTTCGCCGTCGCATCTGCATCCGTGATTACCCTCTCCCTCATCATGATCTTTCTCTTCATGGAGGGGGCACCGATCTTCGGGAAGGTGTCCATCAGCGATTTCATCCTCGGCCGCCTCTGGTACCCGACATCCGATCCGCCCCTCTTCGGCATCTTTCCCCTGATCTTTGCCTCTCTGGCCGTCACCGCGGTGGCTTCCGCCATGTCCGTTCCACTGGGTGTCATGACCGCCATCTATCTTGCCGAGATTGCCTCTCCCAGGCTGCGGGAGGTCGTCAAGCCCATTGTGGAGCTCATGGCGGCACTTCCCTCCGTGGTGATCGGGTTCTTCGGCATGGTGGTGGTTGCGCCCTTTCTGCAGGACGCCCTCGACCTGGCCGTGGGCCTGAACCTCTTTAACGCGGCCCTGATGCTGGCCTTCATGTCCGTGCCTACGATCTGCAGCATCTCTGAAGACGCCGTCTTCAGCGTCCCCAAGGAGCTGAAGGAGGCAAGCCTGGCGCTGGGTGCAACACATTGGGAGACCATCTGGCGGGTCATGATCCCCGCCTCCATATCCGGGATCTCCACGGCCGTGATCCTGGGCATGTCAAGAGCGATCGGCGAGACCATGGTGGTTCTGATGGTGGCAGGAGGCGCGGCCATGATCCCCACCTCCCTTTTCGATCCGGTGAGGCCCATGCCGGCAAGCATAGCGGCGGAGATGGCGGAGGCCCCTTTCAGGGGGGATCATTATTATGCCCTCTTTGCAACTGGAATTGTCCTTTTCCTCTTCACCTTGTTGTTCAACCTGGTGGCGGATCATGTCAGCCATAAATACAGGCAGGTGGGAGCGGCGACGCTCTGAGTCATTTTCCCTTTGAAACCTCCGCCTCTGGTGGAGGACCGGGAGAGGTTCTATCGATCCTGGATGAAAAAGGATCGCTTGAAATCCCAATGTCAAGGCTCGAATGACCAGTCAAGCTCAAATGAAAATGGACCGAACAAAAGCTCGATAGGGATGGCAATGCCTATTGGGATGTTGACATTGAGCTGACGTTTGATCTTTGAACCTTGACATTCATCGGAAGAGCTGAAGAAAATCGAAGCAAGGTCGAGGGCATGATCTCGAGGAAAATGGCGGTGGAGAATCGATCGACAAAGGTGGTCTTGGCCAAACGCAGAGCCGCCGTTGGCGCGCGGATGGGGATTCAGGGGACGGGCGGCCGGCGCAGGGTCGTCCAGTCCCTTGTCTTCGGCCTCCTCAAGCTGGCGGCGATGGTCAACGGGGCCGCCCTCCTCGTGATCATCTTTTTCATCCTCTCGAAAGGCTACAGCGCCATCGACTGGACCTTTCTGACCCAGGCTCCCACGGATTCCATGACCAGGGGCGGCATACTCCCGTGCATCGTCGGGACGCTGATCCTGGGCCTGGGCGCCATCCTGATCGCACTCCCCATCGGCGTGGCCTCTGCCGTCTACCTGAACGAGTATGCCAGGCCGGGAAGGGTTCTCAGGACCATACGTCTGGGGATCAACAACCTGGCCGGCGTGCCGTCGGTGGTCTTCGGACTCTTCGGGCTGGCCTTTTTCGTGGTCTATCTGGAGATGGGGGTAAGCATCCTGGCAGGGTGCCTGACCCTCGCGGCACTGACCCTGCCGGTGATCATCGGGTCCACCGAGGAGGCCCTCCGGGCCGTCCCGAACACCTATCGGGAGGCATCCCTGGGGCTCGGGGCGACAAAGTGGCAGACCATCTACAGGGTGGTCCTTCCGGCCGCTCTCCCCGGAATCCTCACAGGATCCATCCTCGGCATCAGCCGGGCGGCCGGAGAGACCGCCCCGATCATGTTTACGGCCGCGGTGTTCTATACGCCCTCTCTTCCATCTTCCATCTTCGACGAGGTCATGGCCCTCCCTTACCATATCTATGTGCTCGCCACGGCCGGAACCGAGATCGAGAAGACAAGGCATCTGCAATACGGGACGGCGATCGTGCTGATCGTGCTCGTGCTGGGCCTGAACCTGATCGCCATCCTCTATCGGTCCCACCTGAGGAGAAAGAGGTAGAGCCGGAGGCCGGGGTTCAGAGGCAGAAAGAGTTGCGGGACGAGGGACGACATAGTTATGGTAGGATGGGTGGAGCGGAGCGAAACCCATCTATTCAAAGGCCCGGGCTCGACCGATGGGTTCGCTCCGCTCCACCCATCCTACGCATCTACACGGACTCAATGCGGGGCGCAAAGGAAAAGAGCAGAGAGCGTGGCGCATAGGGCACAGCGCCAGAGGACAGCCCCGCCGCTGGCCGAGGCCAGTTTGATCGAACAGGAAACCTTAACAAGGTGTCAGGTGTCAGGTTTCGGGTGTCAGCCCGGTAGTCCATCAATTTCCCGATACCTGAACACTGAAACCTCTAACTTGACGAAGTTTCATAAAGCAACTTGCAGGAGATTTGCCGCCTACGACCTACTCCATACTGCTTACTTGCGTTTTACAGCGGCAAGAGGTGAAACCGAAAAAGAATGAAGATGAAGCGAACCTTGAAAATGGCGACGAGACATCTGGACTTTTACTACGGCGGGTTCCAGGCCCTGACCGATGTCACCCTGGATTTTTACGCCAACGAGGTGACCGCCCTGATCGGCCCCTCCGGCTGCGGCAAGAGCACCCTCCTCCGGTGTCTGAATCGGATGAACGATCTCATCCCCATCAGCCGCGCAGAGGGGGAGGTGCTTCTCGACGACAGAAACATCTACGATCAGCAGATCGATGTGGTCGGCCTTCGAAGACAGGTGGGAATGGTCTTCCAGAAGCCGAATCCCTTTCCCAAGACCATCTTCGAGAACGTCGCCTATGGGCTGAGGGTGAACGGGGTCAGGGACAAGGGTTTCATCGAGGCAAGGGTGGAGGAGAGCCTCAAACAGGCGGCCTTGTGGGACGAGGTCCGGGATCGCCTGCACGATTCCGCGCTCGGGCTGTCGGGCGGTCAGCAGCAGCGTCTGTGCATCGCCCGGGCCATGGCCGTGGACCCGCAGGTGCTTCTGATGGACGAGCCGGCCTCCGCCCTGGACCCCATCGCCACGCAGAAGATCGAGGAGCTGATCAGCCAGTTGAAAGAGACGGTCACGATCATTATCGTCACGCACAACATGCAGCAGGCGGCCAGGGTGTCGGACATAACGGCGTTCTTCTATCTTGGCAAGCTGATCGAGGTGGGGGAAACGGATTCGGTGTTCACGAGGCCCAAACTCAAGCAGACCGAGGACTACATCACGGGCCGATTCGGTTGAAGAAGCACCAACGCCAGCCACCAAGACACCAAGAAGGGATAATGAGACCTTTGTGACTTCGTGTCCATGTGGCAGATTCTTCGGGGAGAGATTATGCCCAAGCGGTTGCAGAAAGAGCTGGAGAGGATCAAGAAGAGGGTTCTTGCGCTGTGCGCCATGGTGGAGGAACGGGTGCGCATGGCCAAGAAATCGATAGAGAACTGGGACTCCGGGCTTGCCGAGGAGATCATCATGAAGGATTACGAGATCGACGAGCTGGAGGTGGAGGTCGAGGAGGAGTGCCTGAAGATCCTTGCCCTGCACCAGCCGGTGGCCGTCGACCTGCGTTTCCTCATCGCAGTGATCAAGATCAACAACGACCTGGAACGGATCGGGGACGAGGCGGCAAACCTCGCGAAGCGCGTCGAGAATATCTCGAGACGCCGGAGGCTGGAGTTCACCTTCGACTATTCGACCATGGCCGAGCAGGTCCTGTCCATGCTTCGAATGAGTATCGACTCCCTGGTCACCCTGGACCAGAAGCTGGCCTTCCAGGTGCTGACGATGGATAACGATGTCGACCGCATGTACCGTGAGACCTACGACAGGGTGAAGGCGGCCATCTCGGATCGGCCGGAGTACGTCGGCTACATGATCAATCTCAATGCAATCTCCCGGCACCTGGAGCGGATCGGGGACCATTGCACCAACATCGCCGAAGAGGTGATCTATCTGATCGAGGGCGAGATCGTGCGCCACAGCGCTGCCGTGCGAAAGGCCGAAGAACAGAAGCTGAGAGGTTGAAAGAGAGAGGATGCAGGATGCAGGGCAGGATAAGAAAAGAGATTTCACCGCGGACGCAGAGTACGCAGAGAGGGCGTCAGACCAAAAGATGCTCCATAGGATCTACCCAGCGCACTTGGGCGCGAAATTTGCCGCAAAAGGAGATTGGCTATCCAGGATTCTGCGGTGAAACCCGCTTCTTCTTCCTATTTGCTCCTTCTATCCAGCATCCTGTATTTTGCATCCTGAATCGTGGATCCTGCATCCTGCATCCTCTCCCCCATCACCATCTCCACGATCACCGCACACTCCACCCCGAAGGGGAGATAGCCTGCGTAGCCGATCAAGGGCATTTCGAAGATGTGGAATCTCTGCACAAAGGGGACCTGGTAGATCCATTTTGCCAGGCTGAAGAAGTTCCACGTCTCCCAGAAGACACCGCATATCAGAGCGGCGGCTGCGGATGCCGTCAGCAGGCTCCAGTCGCCATGCCTGACCCCTGAGAAGATGTGAGGCTCCCCGAAGAGGGTCTTGAGGGAGACCAGGATGAGCAGGGGCGAGATCCACAGGAGCGAAAAGGCGTAATCGGGAAAGATACCAAGAAATGCAAGCCCCAGACCCGCGGCGAGGAGGACGAGCAGTGCGACGGTCTTCGGTCGATCTACGGAGAAACGGGAGAAGTCCTGAAACTTCCGGGGCCATGGAAAAGAAAGGACCCACGCCCGGGTTGCCGTGAAGGCGGGCAGCACGGTTGAGAAGGCGAGGGTGGCATACCAGAAGTATTCCTGCGGGCCCATGGGGGGGCCCACATAATACCAGTTCTGGACAAATCGGTTCAGGTATTCGAAAAACCACCAGAACATCGCGCTGGCCGGAAAGAGCAGCAGAAAGGAGACCGGTCGGTCCAGCAGCGGGCAGCCGCCTGTTCGGCAATAGGTCAGTGCGTTCATCGTGAGAATGAGAGATACCCAGAGGGGCGTAAAGGTATGGGCCTGCAGCCCGGAAAACCATGGGAAACGGGTCCATGCAAGGATCCAGGAGCAGATGCCGAAGATCACGCCGACCCAGCCCCACCAGGGGAACGGCTCCCGACGCACGGGAGGCGGATCTTCCGCACCGTTCTTCCGGAACCCTCTCTTGAGAAAGGGGGTGATGACCGCAAGGACAAAGACCACGTAACCGGAAAACAGAGGCCAGGAAAAAGGGGCATGGGTGACATAAAGGGTCGTGGGCGGGAATTCCAGGTACCGATGCACGGGAAGACCCCCAAGGGCCACGCCCAACAGGGGCAGGCCCAGCAGCATCAGGGCAAGGACCGCGACTTTTAAAGGGGTACGAATCATGTTTCACCCGGGCTCCCCAGCGATGATAATGCTTCGCATGGGCAAAGGGAAGATGCCGCTCTTCGGATCCGGAAAGTTTTCACTAAACCCTCTACCGATCCGGGGTGAAAGCCATGATTTGGAAAATCCGAATATCGAATATCTAAATGAAGGAATAATCCACTGGCATGCCAGTGGTATGAACAATGGCTTTGCCAGTGATTAGTGCCGGGAACAAAAGATTTTTCTCAAGGGACCAAATTGATCAAAGGGAAATCCTCACCCTGAACCAAGAACCGGCGGATAAGCTTCAATATGAATGAATATCGTTGGAGC
>JAGVAP010000142.1 GCA_020060215.1 Deltaproteobacteria bacterium
CCCGAGGAATCCGTACTTCCGGTTGCTGCAGAGGACGGCCGACGAGATCAACGCCTTAGGGTCGGTGAAAGAGCCTCCTCCCTGGTCGGCTCTGGTTCAGAGGATTCAGGAGATCCGGGAGATGGCCGATGTCGAGAAGGAAAAGGCCAAGGGAGGTTCTCTCACGGCCGGCCTGAAGGAAAAGGAAGAGAAACTGAAGGCCCAGATCCTCCACGGCCGCAGCGACGGGGCCAGGGTGCTGGAGGAGAAGCTGGTACAGGCAAAGGCATGGAACGAATACATGGAGGCGCTCGAAAAGATCAATGTGGGGGTTTCCTCCAGGAAGGAATGCTATGACATGTATTCGGGCAGCTTCTCTTACATGGAACAGAATCCGGATGGACCGCAGTCGCCCTTTGCGGTGGCCTACAGCAGCCATTACAAGCTGAAAGGACTTCTGGGCGGGGAGTTCCCTCAGGTGTGGGACGCCGTCTTCGGACCTCTGGATTTCGTGATGGTCTATGCCCTGGATGAGACCGCCTGTTTCCTCCAGACCCAATGGGAAGAGCAGGTGCTGGGCCCTTTGCAGGCCGCCGATCCCGACAAGGCCTCTCGCATCCTCTTCAACAAGACGGACGGGACGGTGTGGAAGTTTCTGGAGAGCACGGCGAAGCCGTTTATCGGCCGAAACGAATCCGGTTACTACCCGCGAAAGGATTTCAGAAAGAACCTCCTCCCCTTCAAGCCGGATTTCATTCGCTTCCTGAATCAGGGATCGGCGGGAGTGATCAACTTCGAGCCCTCTTATACGGTCTCTTTGGAGACCCTGCCCCTGGACACCAATGACGATGCCGAAGCAGAGCCCTATGCCTGCGTGCTGGAGGTCAACTGCGCGGACGGCAATGTGACCCTCGAGAATTTCAATTTTCCGAACAGCGCCACCCTCAAGTGGACGCCGGATCAGTGCGGAGATGTCGTTCTCACCTTCCTGCTGCCCCAGATGACCCTTCGGAAAACGTACAAGGGAAAAATGGGGTTCCCGCAGTTCCTCCGGGAGTTCAGGGACGGCAGCCGTGTTTTCTCTCCCGAGGAATTTCCCGCTCAGAAAGAGGGCCTCGAGAAGATGAAGATCTCCTGGATCAAGGTCCTCTACAGGATCAAGGGTGGAGATGAGGTGGTCCGGCTCTTGAACCGGGCGCCGACCCAGGTTCCTCCGACCATCGTCACCTGCTTTGCGAGGGGAAAGGGATAGAAATGAATCTTCTGGATCTCGGCAAGACCCCCATCTCCGAGCAAACGCCGGCCGGGACGGATGCACGATCCGGAACGGACCTGGACGGACTCTCATCCGAGGTGGAGAAGCTTTCCTCCCCGACGGCATCCAGCGGGACCGACTGGCGGAAGATCGCGGATCTCTCGGCCAAGATCCTGTCCGAGCAGTCCAAGGATCTGCTGGTCGCCTGCTATCTCTCGGCCGCGCTCCTGCGGTTGGAAGGGCTCGAGGGCTTTGGCAAAGGGGCCCACATCCTCAAGGAGCTCATGGAAAATTTCTGGGAAAGCATGTTCCCGCCTGTAAAGAGGATGAGGGCCAGGAGGAACGCACTCGAATGGTGGCTGGAAAAGACGGCGTCCGGGTTGGACGGGATCGGGCAGGGGAGTCTTCCGGACAAGGTGGTCACGCCCCTGCTGGAAGATCTCAGGTCCATCGACGGCTTCCTGGGTGAGCGCATGGAGGAACCGCCCGTGCTCGCAGGGCTCCTGGAGCGGATCGGATCTCTCCAGGCCGACGCGGGGACGGAGGTCAAACCCGAAGTCCCTCCGCAGGCCGCCCGGGTTCAACCCCGGCCGGCAGCTCCTGTGGCCTCGTCACCCGCTGCGGAGCCACAACCCCTCTCCGGCGGCGCACCGGAGAATGAAGAGGATGCCGAGAGACGGTTGAGAGCGGTCTCCCAGGCACTCAGCGAGCTGGCCTCCTTTTATCTCTCCAGGGATCTCTTTCACCCGCTTGGGTATCTCCTGGACAGGGCGGCGGCCTGGTCCCCGGTGGTGGATCCTCCCCCAAGCGAAAACTCCATCACGCTGATCCCGCCCCCTCCGGAGCATGTGAGAACGAGTCTCCAGGATCTGAACCGTAAAGGAGATTGGGAGAACCTTCTCCGGAGCGCGGAGTCGAGCGTAGGGGATTTCCTCTTCTGGCTGGATCTGAGCCGATGGGTCGCCGAATCCCTGAAACATTTGGGCCGACTGAATCTCAGCGATCTCGTCTCCCGGGAGACGGCCGCTTATGCAGAGCGTCTGAAAGGGATCGACAATCTTTGTTTCTCGGACGGCACGCCTTTTGTTGATTCCGAGACAAAGGGGTGGCTCAAGCGGCTTTCCCTCGCACCGGTCGGGTCCGGTCCGGATCGGACTCCGGACGTTTCGGCCGATGCCCTGGAGACATCGGTCGAGGGGGAGCTTCGGAAGGCCATGGAGCTGTTCAGGGAGCAGAAGCTCCCGGAAGCGGTGGGGTTGCTGCACGGCCGCATTTCCAAAGGATCTTCAGGGAAAGAGAAGCTCCTGTGGCGGACCGCCCTTTCGACCCTGCTCGTCTTTGCAGGGGAGACCGGCACCGCCCTTCCCCATCTGAGGGAGATCATCCGGGATGTGGATCACTACCGGCTGGAGGAGTGGGACCCGGAACTTGCGCTCCGTGCCCTCATGGGTGTATACAGCGGCCTCATATCGTCGAAGGATGAGAAGGCCGGGGCCGAGGCCGCCGAGATTCTGGACCGGATCGCGACCCTCAGTCCGGCCGAGGCGATGCGGTTGAAGACATAAGACTAAGACCAACTGCCGCCACGAAGACACGAAGGCACGAAGGAGATGAAGTTCAGGCCTCTGTCGGAAAAAGAGGAATTTGTTGGCGCGAAGATCGTAGATACTGCATTCACGGTGCATAAGGAATTGGGACCGGGCTTGCTCGAGAGGGTTTACGAAATCTGTTTTTGTCATGAGCTGTCAAAGCGAGGGTTAGGGTACCAGAGGCAAGTCGATATACCGATTACATTCTGTCTTTGTGGCGAGATTCTCTTTTTGTGGAGAATAATTCTTTGTGACTCTTTGTGTCTTCGTGTCTTTGTGGCGAAATTCTTATTTGGAGGTAGACCATGGCAAAAGAGGGATCGGTGGCACCAAAGGAGCGTGTGAACATCATCTACCGTCCTGCAACGGGCGATGCCAAGGAAGAGGTGGAGCTTCCACTGAAGGTCATGGTGATGGGCGACTTCACCCTGAAGGACAATGACACGCCGGTGGAAGAGCGGAAATCGATCAGCGTGGACAAGGACAACCTGGATGAGGTGCTCAGGGCCCAGAACCTCGAGTTGAAGACCACGGTAAAGAGCACGCTCTCCAAGGAGCCGGGGGCGCAGATGAACGTCAGCCTGGATTTCAAGAGCATGAAGGACTTCGACCCGGATGCGATCATTCAGAAGGTTCCGGAGCTGAAGCAGATGTTGGATCTGCGCGAAGCCCTGAAGGCGCTGAAGGGTCCTTTGGGAAACGTCCCTGACTTCAGAAAGAAGATCCAGGAACTCGTCAAGGACGAGGGGGCAAGGGCCAGGCTGCTCAAAGAGCTCGGCATCGAAGGATAAGGAGGCGGTACAATGGCTGAAGAGAGAAAAGAGGCGGCCCAGGCCCAGGCGCAGGTCGCGGAAGAGGGATCCCTTCTGGATGAAATCTTGCAGTCCACGAAGTTGAAGCCGTCGGATGAAGCCTATTCCATTACCAGGCAGGGGGTGCAGGCGTTCATCGATGAGCTGCTCAAACCCGGCAGGGAAGGGATCAAGGTAAGCGCAACCCTGGTGGACGACATGATTGCCGAGGTAGACCGAAAGCTCTCGGCACAGATGGACGAGATCCTCCATGACAAGGATTTTCAGAAACTGGAATCCGCCTGGCGTTCCCTGAAGTTCCTGATCGATCGGACCAACTTCCGTGAGAACGTGAAGATCGACATCCTGAGCGTTAAAAAGGAGGAGCTTCTCGGCGACTTCGAGGATGCCCCCGAGATCACGAAATCCGGCCTGTATCGCAAGGTCTACACGCAGGAATACGGCCAGTTCGGAGGCCAGCCCTATGGACTGCTGGTCGGGAATTATGAGTTCGGTCCCGGACCGCAGGACGTCAAGCTGCTGCAGAACCTGGCGAGTGTGGCCACCATGGCGCATGCCCCTTTTATCGCGGCCACCAGTCCCCAGATGTTCGGGCTCGAGGATTTCTCGAAACTCCCCAACCTGAGGGACCTGAAGTCCATCTTCGAAGGTCCTCAATACATCAAGTGGAAATCCTTCAGGGAGTCGGAAGATGCGAGGAATGTGGGTCTTACGCTCCCCCATTTTCTCCTGAGGCTTCCGTACGGGCCCGACACCCAGCCGTCCAAGAGCTTCAGCTACAAGGAGGACACGACCGGCGGAAACGATACCTTCCTCTGGGGAAACTCGGCCTTTGCCTTTGCAACCAGGATCACCGACAGCTTTGCAAAATACCGATGGTGCGCCAACATCATCGGCCCCCAGGGCGGAGGATCCGTGGAAGATCTTCCCGTTTACCAATACGAGGCCATGGGCGAGATCCAGACCAAGATCCCCACCGAGATCCTCATCTCGGAGCGGAGGGAGTTCGAGCTGGCGGAAGAAGGGTTCATCGCCCTCGCCATGAGGAAGGGGAGCGACAACGCCTCCTTCTTTTCCGCAAATTCCACCCAGAAGCCGAAGTTCTTCGGCACATCCAAGGAAGGAAAGGAGGCGGAGCTCAACTACAAGCTGGGGACCCAGCTGCCGTATACCTTTGTCATCAACAGGCTCGCCCACTACATCAAGGTGATCCAGCGAGAAAACATCGGCACCTGGAAGGAGCGTGGGGACCTGGAGCGCGAGCTGAACACCTGGATCCGGCAGTATGTGGCGGATCAGGACAACCCTTCACCCGGCGTGCGAAGCAGGAGACCCCTGAGGCAGGCGGAGATCACGGTCTCGGATGTGGAGGGAGATCCCGGCTGGTACCGTGTGACCATGAAGGTGAAGCCGCATTTCAAGTATATGGGGGCCTCCTTCACGCTGTCATTGGTCGGCAAACTGGACAAGAAATGAAATCTGCTTCGCATATTTCATACAACGCCTTGCTTCGCACGGGTCTCAATTCCGCTCCAGAGCGGGAGTTGAATTAAATCGTGAAACGACTTTAGGCCAACATCGTGGTCGGCCCTGCCAAAAATGTGGGCAGAGCCTGCCGCGGTGAAGCTGGATCACCGTGAATTTGCGGACACATCGATACGGCACAGGTCACACTACTCGGAAGCGTCTAAATCGTTTATATCCAACATCAGTTTGGCAGTGCAGTGGGTTGAGGTGGAGTAGGTACTTCGCAAACGGGGACCCTGTGGAGGGGTTCCATCCGACCGAGAACAGGAGGAGATAAGCTATGCCAATGCCATGTTACATGACCGTCAAGGGAAAGGATCAAGGGGACATCGAAGGTTCATGCACGATCAAGGGCCACGAGAAGACGATCTTGGTTTGGGAGCTAGACCATAGTGTGACCATTCCTGTTAATCCAAGCACCGGCGGTACAACCGGGCAGAGGATCCATCTGCCACTGGTCATCACCAAGGAGATCGACAAGAGTTCTCCGAAACTGCAGCAGGCCGTATGCACCGGAGAAAAAACCGAAGTGCTGCTTGAGTTCTGGCGTATCAGCCCTGCCGGAAAGGAGGAGAAGTATTACACCGTGAAGTTGGAAGGTGCAACCGTTGTGAAAACGGAGAACTACTTCCCTCTGACATTCCTGGAGGAGAGCAAAGTTTTCAAACACATGGAAAAGATCTCCTTTACCTACACCAAAATTATCTGGACGTGGGTGCCGGACGGCATTGAATCGGAAGACAACTGGGAAGTCCCCAAGTCATGATGCGATGGCAGACCGTGCTGCATCCTCTGCCGATCCAATCCCCTTCGTTCCCCTATCTGTAAAAGGGTATCAGGGTTTTCAGTGTGTTTCCCCTTTAAAGGGGGGCAGGGGGAATTTCTACGTTTTCACGAAATGATTGGATAGGGCCTCATGAGAGAAGAAAGGCTCCTGGAACGAATTCACCACACCGAACTCGACCCCGAGCGGAGGGAAGGGAGCAACGCGGCTCGAAGGGTTCGCTCCATCATGAACCACCTTCAGCGCATCCTCAATACCAAACACGGGAGTGTCCCTATTGCGGAAGACTATGGGATGCCGGACTTCACGGATCTTCCGAGTGCCTTCTCGACGGAATCCACCCATGAAGTGGAGAGAACGTTAAAAGCGGTGATCCTCAAATACGAACCCCGGCTTCAAAAGGTGAAGATCTCTTTTGAGTCCCAGAAGGAGGACATCCTCTCCCTCCGGTTCAAGGTGGAGGCCCACCTGATCGGAGACGACGGCGCGCCCGTCTCCTTTGAAACGGTGGTGGATGGGGCAGGAAAGGTGACGGTGAAGGACTGAAGAATGTCCAATGCCCAATTACCAATGTCCAATTTCCAGGGAAGAGGATCCATGTTCGATGACCCATGTGGGGCCCTGGCGTCGAAGAAATTGGGTAGCTTCGTAGGATGGGTGGAGCGCAGCGAAACCCATCAACTTGAGCCACTGAACATGCCGCAAACCTCAAGACCGATGGGTCTCCCGCCGCTAACAGATGGCCGGGGTCCACCCATCCTGCAGGAATTCTTTGTGCAGCTGTGAGGTAGAGTACATGATTCCACGAGAAGAATGAGTTTCCAATGAAGTCTGATGCCGCACGGTTTGTTGAACCTTCTTGTCCTTACTTGGACATTGGACATTTCACATTGGTCATTGGACATTCTCTGTAGACTACCATGTCGACACGCCACTACCAGCAGGAGTTGCAGAACCTCAAGGAGCTCGCCGTTGAGTTCTCAAAGGCGCATCCGGCCCTTGCCCCCATGCTCAGCGGCCAGACCCCGGACCCGGACGTGGAGCGGCTCCTGGAAGGGGTCGCTTTTCTCACCGGCATGCTCCGGGAAAAACTGGACGATGAGTTCCCGGAGATCCTGCATGGGCTCATGGAGCTCATCTTCCCACACTATCTTCGGCCGATTCCTTCCTCCACGCTGGTGGCATTTACGCCGAAGCCCAGTCTCAAGGAGACGCTGAGCGTCCCCCCCGGGTGCCAGATCGCTTCCGTCCCGGTGGATGGAACGGTTTGCACCTTCAAGACCTGTTTCGGCCTCGAGATCTATCCTTTGAAGGTTACGGCGGCGGAGTATGTTCAAACGACCGGAACCCCTGCGCGGATCAGACTGGCCTTGGAGCTCAGCGGGATGCCCCTGTCGAAGTGGAACGCAAAGTCCCTTCGATTCTACCTTGGGGGCGTCGACTATGCCGATGCGGCGGATCTCTACTACCTGCTGAACCGCCGGCTCAGCAGGATCGTACTGAAACCGCTGACCGGATCCACCCCTGCCGAGCTGCCCCTGTCGTGCCTGGCCCCTGTGGGCTTTTCCCGCAGCGACGCGCTGCTGACCTATCCGGCCCAGTCTTTCCCGGGATACCGGATCCTTCAGGAGTATCTGATCCTGCCGCAGAAATTCATGTTCCTCGATCTCCACATCGAGACCTGGAAGGAGAGGGGAGCAGGGTCGGGTTTCGAGATCATCTTCGATCTGGCAAGCCCGCCCGCCGTTTCTCCCCGGATCAGGCCCGAGAACTTCATGCTCTTCGTGACCCCGGCCATCAATCTCTTCCCGCATGAGGCCGATCCCATTACGGTGAATCACCGGCAGGCGGAGTATCGCATCCGTCCCGGCGGACGGGGTGGACATGAGGTCTACTCCGTGGAGAAGGTGACCGGCCTCGTACAGGGGTCGGTGCAGCAGCGGGAGTATGTTCCCTTTCAGCTCTTCGGCAAGCACGAAAAGGAGAAACCGATCTACTCCCTGTCCAGGAGAAAGTCGCCTGTCACCCAGAACCTGGAACTCTACCTGGGGCTCACCTACCCTCCGGAGTCTGAGATCGCAAGACAGGAGATGCTCTCCATCCAGTTGACGTGCACGAACGGCTCCCTTCCCGAAAAATTGCAGCTCGGGGACATCTCTCAGCCGACTTCAACGTCCCCGTCCCTGATGGACTTCAAGAACATCCTTCCGCCTACCGCCCCGATCCAGCCGCCGATCGGCAGCCATGTGCTCTGGAATCTTCTCTCCCATATCGCCGTGAACTATCTTTCCGTAGCGAGTCTGGAGAGTGTCAGGGAACTGCTCCAGCTCTACATCTTCCCGGAAGGCCGGGACAGGGCAAAGATCGCGGCCAATATGAAGAGGGTGGAAGGGATCACCGATCTTCGGGTGCAGCCGGCCAGACGTCTGGTATCGGGGGTCATGATGAGGGGCAACGAGATTCGGTTGAAACTCAGACAGGACCACTTCGCCTCCACAGGGGACATGTTCCTCTTCGGTTCCATCCTGGACTATTTCTTTGCCGTGTACAGCAGCTTGAATTCCTTCACGAGACTTCTGGTAGAGGAGACATTGACCGGAGAGACCTACTCATGGGACCCGAGGATCGGCGAGAGATTCCTGGCATAATCAAGGCCCTGCTTGCAAGGGGGCGAGGCTTCTCCTTCATCCAGGCAGAGCGTTTGCTCCGTTATTTCATTTCGAAATCGCAGGGCAAGCGGCTGGACGAAGAAGCGCTCTCCAAGGCCGTCCGGGTAAGGCCCCGCCTCTCTCTGGACTTTCCGGAGACCGATCTCGCCTCCGTGGAGATGGCGGACGGAGACCCGGACCGGTTCCTCATCACAGCTACCTTCCTGGGGCTTTACGGCGTATCCTCACCTCTTCCGACCTTCTACACGGAAGACCTGATGGACGAGGCGTCCCAGGACATGTCCGTGATGCGGGACTTCCTGGACGTGATCAACGCTCCCTTCTATCCGCTCTTTTTCAGCTGCTGGAGCAAGTACCGACCGCATATCAAGATCGTGGAGGAAGAAGATCCGGTTTACGTGGAGAGGCTCTTCTGCCTGCTCGGGCTCGGAACCGAGAAGTTGAGACGGTCCATACCCGACCCAGAGGCCCTGCTGCGCTATATCGGGCTCTTCACGCAGTTCCCCCGCTCTGCATCGGCCCTCGCAACGCTCTTGTCGGATGCGCTCGGCGGAATAGATGTGGAGATCATCCAATGCGTCAGGACCGACGCCCGGGTCCCGGAGGATCAACAATTGCACGTGGGCGTTTCCGGATCATCCCTGGGCGTCGATTCCTACCTGGGTCAGGAGATCGCCGACCGGATGTCGGCCTTCCGGGTGAGGATCGGGCCGTTGAAGCCCGAACCCTTTCGAAGGCTGTTCCCCGATGCGGAGGGGTTCCATCTCATGTCCCTCATGATCGGCCTCTACCTGGACCAGCCGCTGGAGTGGGACGCGAAGGTCGTCCTGGCCGAGGGCGAAGTCGGACCGGCCTGCCTGGGCGGGCCGCACTGGTGCAGACTGGGCTGGGACACGTGGGTGTTTTCGGGGGAGACGATGGGGGAGGTTGAAACGAATTTCCAATGTCCAATGTAGAAGGTCGAATGTCCAAGGAAAGAGATCGATCAATGTTCAATGTAGAGCGTCCGATCACTGAGGGATAACGAAAAGCGATGTTTCATTCGATGGCGTACCTGCTCTTGGGGTTACCTTGGAAATTGGAAATTCTACATTTTGCATTGGACATTCCGCCGTAGGCGGCAATTCCACCGGAGGTGGCGAATGATCACCGTTGATATGAAGTCCCTTATCTCGCGATTGAACCCTTTCTGCACCAACGCGCTCCAGTCGGCTGCGGGTCTTTGCGTCTCGAGGAGCCACTACGAGGTGACCGTGGAGCATTTCCTGAGCAAGCTCCTGGATGAACCGCGCTCGGATGTCCCCCTGCTTCTAAGGCAGTTCGACATGGACGGAGGCAGGGTGAAGAAGGCCCTGGAGCAGAGCCTCGAGGAATTCAGGACCGGCAATGCGGCAAAGCCGGTCTTTTCCCCGCTCCTGCTGGAGCTTTTTCAGGACGCCTGGATGGTCTCCTCCATCGACCTGGGGGAGAGGAAGATCCGCTCGGGTTCCATACTCCTCGCCTTTGTCTCCAAGCCGACCTTCTTCGCCTCGGGGAGATACGTGGACCTGCTCAAGCCCATCGGCAGGGAGTCCCTGCTGAAGCAGTTCTGGACCGTTGCCAAGGCATCCATGGAGCACGGGTCCACCCCCGAGGAAGGAGGGGAGAGGGAGCCTTCGGCGGACGGCAGGCCGGGACCGTCCGGAGACGGCGGTTTCCTGGCGCGCTTCTGCACCGATTTTACACATAAGGCGAAGGAGGGAAAGATCGACCCGGTGTTCGGCCGGGATCACGAGATCCGGCAGATGGTCGATATCCTCGGCCGCCGCAGAAAGAACAACCCCATCTGTGTGGGTGAACCGGGGGTCGGGAAGACGGCGGTCGTCGAGGGCCTCGCCCTTCGGATCGTCCAGGACGATGTGCCCGACCTCCTGAAGGGGGTGACCCTTCTGGGGCTGGATATGGGGCTGCTGGAGGCGGGTGCAGGGGTCAAGGGAGAGTTCGAAAACCGGCTCAAGGGGGTCATCAACGAGATCAAGGGTTCGGAGAAGCCGATCATCCTCTTCATCGACGAGGCCCACACGCTGGTCGGGGCCGGGGCCGGTGCGGGAGGGGGCGATGCGGCCAACCTGTTGAAACCCGCACTGGCCAGGGGAGAGCTGAGGACCATCGCGGCCACCACCTGGAGCGAATACAAGAAGTACTTCGAAAAGGATCCGGCCCTGGCCCGACGGTTCCAGCCGGTGAAGCTGGATGCGCCCGATGTGGCGGTGTCCACCCTGATCCTCCGCGGGATCAAGGAGAGCTACGAGAAATCCCACAAGGTGATCGTTCGTGACGATGCCATAAAGGCCGCGGCCGAGCTGTCGGACCGCTACATCACCGGCCGTTTTCTCCCCGACAAGGCCATTGACCTCCTGGACACGAGCTGCGCGCGGGTGAAGATCAACCTGACGGCGAAACCGGATGTGCTCGAAGACCAGGAGAGATCGATCCAGGCCCTGGATCGTGAAAAGGCGGCCCTGGAACGCGATCGGAACAACGGGATCGCCGTCGACGAAGAGCGTCTGGCCGAGATCCTCCGGCAGATCGAGAGCCGGAAGAAGGAGGCGGATGGACTGAAGGAGAGATGGCTCAGGGAGCAGGCGGCCGCGCAGAAGCTCCTGGACCTGAGGGCGCAGTTGCAGTCGGAAACCGACGAAAAGAAGAAGGAAGACCTGAAGAAGTCCATGGACCAGGCGGACAGGGAACTCAAGGAGGTCCAGGGAGAGGAGGCCATGATCCGGATCGAGGTGGACCCGGACATGGTGGCCAAGGTGGTCTCGGACTGGACCGGCGTGCCCCTGGGCAAGGTCATGCGGGACCAGGCCCAGAACATCCTCCGGTTCGAATCCCAGCTCCAGGAGCGGATCAAGGGGCAGGACCATGCGCTTCATGCCGTCAGCGAGGTGATCAAGGCGGCCAAATCGGGGATCAAGGACCCCTCCCAGCCCCTGGGCGTATTCCTCCTGGTGGGGCCGAGCGGGGTGGGCAAGACCGAGACGGGCCTCTCGGTCGCCGACCTCCTCTTCGGCGGGGAGCAGTCGGTCATCACGATCAACATGAGCGAGTTCCAGGAGAAGCACACGGTCAGCCGCCTCATCGGCTCTCCTCCCGGATATGTGGGGTACGGCGAAGGAGGGATGCTCACCGAGGCGGTGAGGCACAAGCCTTACAGCGTGGTGCTCCTGGACGAGGTGGAAAAGGCGCACCTGGAGGTGCTGAACCTGTTCTACCAGGTCTTCGACAAGGGGATGCTCTCGGACGGGGAGGGGCGGCAGATCGACTTCAAGAATACCGTCCTTTTCCTCACAAGCAACCTGGCCACGGATGTGATCACCGAGATGACCAAGACCCCTGAGAGGCCGGCCGACGATGTGATCCTCTCCGCGGTCCGTCCCATCCTTTCGCAGCACTTCAAACCGGCCCTCCTGGCCAGGATGACGGTGATCCCCTTTTACATGCTGCCGGCCGACGCCATGAGGGGAATCGTACGGCTCAAGCTCAACAAGCTCGCCAAGCGACTCCTCGAGAACAACAAGATGAAGCTGACTTACACGGATGCGGTCGTGGAGCAGATCACGCAGAGGTGCACGGAGGTGGAGACCGGGGCCAGGAACATCGACTACATCCTGACCGGCAACATCATGCCCCAGATGTCGCAGCAGATCCTGTCGCACATGAGCACCGGGGGCATGCCGTCGGAGGTCCAGCTGGATGTGGGAGAAGGGGGGGCGTTTGTGATGGAATTTCGATGATTCCACACCAGGTGTCAGGTGTCAGGTGTCAGGTGTCAGGTTTCAGGTGTCAGGAAGGATGACGGCTGAAAACCGCAACAATGAACACTGAATAGTGAGACGTCATCGACTAACAGTTTCAGGAGGAACGCGGTGACCGATAAGAGCTATTTGGATCTGGAGGATCTTGAGGTCTATCAGAAGCTGTGCAAACTGCATATTGACGTGTGTGACTTGACACATGAATGGCCCGCGGAAGAGCGATATGAATTGGGAAGTCAGGCGAGGAGATCCTCAAACAGTGCGCCTGCCCAACTCGCCGAGAAGAATGATGACCGGCATATCCTAAACAAGATCGAAGGAGTGAATCGCAGCAGGGGCGAGGCAAATGAGACAATTCACCACCTCTTCATGGCGAAGCTGAAGGGGTACATCAAGGAAGAGACATACTTGGGGTTTCGCGATCGCTACAAAGAGTGTATCCGCATGTTGAATGGCTTGGAGAAGACATTGGAGCGGAAGATTCCGGAACGAGAGAGACGATGGAAGGTAGCGGAGGATTCGGTTACGTATGGTCTAATCGAAGAACCGTTCCTGAAAGGCTGGCCTGAAACCTGACACCTGAAACCCGAGACGTTTAATGGTCGATTCAGGTGCCGGGTGTCAGTTGTCAGGAAATCGATGGGTAGGCCCTCGGCTCAAGAACTGCCGGAGTCTACCCGTCTTGCGCACCGGCTCTCTCTTTGTTCGAACACTGGACCTCTTTGCCAGAAGGCTGAACACTGACACCTGAACACTGACACCTTTTCCTTTGACATCGCCGGAGGTGGCTGATGGCGTTCCTCACACAGAAGAAGTATGATTTTGTCTCCAACGGGCTCAAGCCGGACACGTTCGGCGTGGTCCGGTTTCGCGGTTCCGAGGGCTTCAGCAGGTGCTACGAGTTCGAGATCGACCTGGTCTCCACCGAAGCGGAGCTCGATGTCGATACCGTGATCAGCAACACCGCCACCTTCACGATCCTCCGCGATGACGGGGACATCCCCTTTCACGGGATCCTTGCCGAGTTCGAACAGCTGCACCAGGTGGACCAGTATGTGTTCTACCGGGCGGTGCTGTCGCCGAAGCTGTGGTGGCTGTCCCTGACCCATCACAACCAGGTCTTCCTGGACAAGACCGTCCCCGAGATCCTCGAGGCGGTGCTCAAGGACGGCGGTCTGACCACCGTCGATTTCGATTTGAGGCTCCAGGGCAGTTATCCGAAGTGGGAGTACATCTGCCAGTACCGGGAGAGCCACCTGGATTTTCTCTCCCGGTGGATGGAGCGCGAGGGGATGTACTACTACTTCGAGCAGGGAGAGGGCGCGGAGAAGCTGATCGTCACGGATACCAGGATGGCCCACGGCGAGATGGAGCAGGGGAGGACCATGTATTACTCGCCTCCTTCGGGCTTGGATGAGCTTCATCGTGAGGAAGTGATCAGGAGCTTCGTGTACCGCCAGAGGATGCTGCCGAAGAGCCTCAAGCTCAAGGACTATAACTACCGGACCCCATCCCTGGACCTGACGGGCAGCGCGGAGGTGAAGAGCCGGGGACGGGGAGAGGTGTACATCTATGGCGAGCACTTCAGGACCCCGGCGGAAGGAGATGCGCTGGCCAGGATCCGGGCCGAGGAACTGCTCTGCCAGGAGAAGCGGTTCCATGGAGAGAGCACCATCCCCTTCCTGAGGCCCGGGTTCCTGTTCGAACTCCAGGATCACTACCGGTCCGGTTTCAATCAGACCTATCTCACCGTGGAGCTGGGACACGAGGGAAGCCAGACGGGCTTCCTGCTGGCGGGTATCCGGGAAGGGCTCTCCGAGGGTGAAGAGCAGCCGTTTTACAGGAACAGCTTCACGGCGATCCCCGGGAGCGTGCAGTTCCGGTCGGAGCGCAGGACCGAGAAGGCCCGCTTCTACGGGACCATGAACGCCAGGATCGATGCGGCCGGCAGCGGGAAGTATGCGGAGCTGGACGAACACGGCCGGTACAAGGTGCTGCTGCCGTTCGACCTCTCCGACCGCCAGGGCGGGAAAGGTTCTGCGTGGCTTCGCATGGCGCAGCCCTACGCGGGGACGGACCACGGCATGCACTTTCCCCTTCACAAGGGAACCGAGGTGCTGCTCACCTTCATCGACGGGGACCCGGACCGGCCCATCATCCAGGGCGCGGTCCCGAATCCGGAGATGCCGAGCCAGGTCACTTCGGCCGACCAGTCCATGAGCAAGATCACGACCGCAGGGGGAAACAAGATCCACATGGAGGACCAGGAGGGGAGCGAGAGGATCCTCATGCATGTGCCGAACAAGAAGACGTTCGTCCGGCTTGGAGCGGTCAACGATCCGGACAACGACCACCATGAAGAAGAGCATAAGAAAGAGAAAGAAGAGGCCCCGGAATCGGCCTCGGCCGAATGGGAAGGCTGCGCCATCAGTACGAAAGGCGCGCTCCACTTCAAGGCGGAGGCCCTGAACGAGTTCATCTTCGGGGAGGCGGTGGAAGTTTTTGGGGGGCTGAAGGTCGAAACGGTCATCGGCGAGGCGCTGGAAACCAATGTCATTGCCAAGCACGAGTTTGACCTGACGAAATGGAGTTACAGTGCAGCGGATAACGAGTTGAAAGAGGCGAAGAACGAGATCTCCACATTGAAAAACGAGCTCAAGGGGAGCCACAATTCGATCGCCGAAAACATTAACTCCATCGCCCAAAGCAAGGTTCAGGCGCTCGACCTGGACACGAAGCTGAACAATCTTCATACCACCGTAACGAATGAGCGTAATCGTGCCATAGCCACGGCTACCTCGGCTCTCGCCACCAAACAGGAGGTGATTGGGGCAAAAGATGAGGCTGTAGCCACGGCAAACAGGGCGATCGCAACTCAATCGCAAGCGATCGGGGAGAGAATCGGCGCTGTGGCGAGCAAGGTCGATGTCACGGCATCCAAGGTGGAGACCCTGGGGTCCCACTTGAAAACCGCCGTCGAAAGCACCCATAACATTGCGGTAAAGACAGAACTCAATGCAGAAGCCAATAAGCTGACGGGCCTCTACAGCATCCTGTAGCGTGATATGAAGGTATACAAAAAGAACCAGCATTCCCTTTTTGTGAAACCCTTCGGGGTCCATGACAGGCTTTATCTCGCCTTGACGGTCTTCATCTATTTTGACCTCACCAGTCCGGACGACCCGCTTACTGAACAGGAGCTCTGGAAGACCGTTCCGGAGCAGCTGAAGCCTGTCCCCATTCTTGATGTCGGGATGCCGAAACCCCGCGCCGAGGTCCTTGTGACGGGGTCCTGTTTTGCGCCCCGGGGTACCACCCGAAATGCATCAAAGATCTCGGTCGCCGTAGGGACTCTGAGGAAGGAACTTGCCGTCTTCGGGAATCGGTTCTGGAGGAGGAATGCGGCGGGTGTGATGACCATCACCGAGCCTTCTCCTTTTTCGGAGATCCCGGTCACATGGGCAAACGGTTTTGGCGGGAAGGGTTATGCGGAAAATCCATCGGGAAAAGGCATTCATCCGTTGCCCGCCGACCACGGGGACGGTCTCGTTCCCCTGCCGAATATCGAGTACCTCGGGAGCCTGATCGGGTCTCCATCCCAGAGGGTCAAGCCCGCGGGGTTTGCTCCCTTGGATGTACTTTGGCCCCAGCGCCGGAAGAAGACCGGAACCTATGACGACCAATGGCTCAAGGAGCGCTGGCCCTATTTTCCCGATGACCTGAATTATGAGTTCTTCAACGCGGCGCCGGAAGACCAGTTTCTGGATGGGTTCCTCACCGGTGCCGAGAAGATCGAGATCCTCAACATGCACCCGGACATGCAGCGGATCTCCTCGCGGTTGCCGGGGCTCCGAATCCGCTGTTTCGTGACGAAGAAGGAATCGTCCGCTTCCGAGGCCGAGATCTTCGAGGATGTCGCCACCCGCATCGACACGCTGTGGCTCTTCCCCACCATCCTCCGGGGGGTCCTTATGTACAGGGGAACCGCCGAGATCCATGACGAGGAGTATGAGGACGTGGTCCGCATACTCCTCGCCACAGAGCGGATCGACGATGCTCCCGCCCCCATCGAGCACTACCTGGAGGAACAGAGAAAGGCCATGGACCGGGCAGTGCCCGTGGATATGGCACCCCTCCAGAAGGCGTCGAAGGACATCGGCGACATGATGAAACGGATCAAGAAGATCCCCAAGGACCTGGACCATGCCGTCAAGCAGGCCACGGGAAAGGCGCCGGTCATGCCCCGGACGGTTGCGGAGAATGCGGCGGCCGGCCAGAAGGTGATCGCCGACAACCTGGTCCTCCTGGACAGGCTGGAGGCCCAGTCCCGGGAACTCCATGGTCAATACGGGCACCTGGTCAAGATCGACCTCTCCATGTTCGACCGGATGAGGAACCATCTCAGGGCCACTTCCTCCCGAATCGAGGAGGGTCTGCACCGGGTGGAGGCCGCGTCGGCTGAGGTGAAAAAGAGCGCCGAGGATGCCGTCAAGGAGGGCGGGGAAAAAATCAACCAGTTCGTCCCTCCTGATGTCCTGAAGAAGAGTGGTTTCGCGCCGGAGTCGCTCCTCCCGCAAATGAAGAAGATCAACCCCTGGCACGACCGGGGTTTCCCGTTCGTGGTGCAGTGCAGGAAAACCCTCGAGGGGGATCCGGAGGCGATGAAACGGCTCCACGATCTCGGGTTCGATGACAGAAGCATCCGAAGGGGTTGGCTGGGGATCAACCTCATGGACTGGAAGGATGACAGCTCTCTCTGGGATCTGAAAGAGCTCACCCTCATCCCCCCCGGGCTGGTCATGCCCCGCTTCAAAGAGGCGACCCTCAGCCGGATCCTCATCCTGCCCGAAGGGTGGCAGAGGGGGGAGAACCTCGGCAAAGGACATCTCGTGGAAGGATCGGAGGAGGTCCCTCTCTTCTATCCGGCGGAGGGGGGCGGACCGGTCATTGCAGCAGGGGACGAGCTCCAGGCCCTCCTCATGGAGCAGGAGGTCGGGGATGCCTTCTCCGTCATTGCCCTGGAGAACGCGGCCCGGAAACCGTCCGAGACCGCGGAGGCGGAGATCAAGCAGGCGGCAGTGTTCCTGGTGATCGTCCCCGAAAATTCGGCGGCAGGCGACCCTCTGTGGGATGAGTGGATCAATGCCTATCCGCATGCGCGGCCGTATCCTCTCCCCAAGGGGAAGACTCTCTTCGAGGCGAGAAAGGCGGGAACCGATATCCGCTGGTGGATCATGGAGGCCATGCCGAAGGAATTCGTCCGGAAGCACAAGACCGCCCCTGAGCTGCCCGAGGCAGGCAGCCCGCCGACCGAGGAGGGGCTGAGCGTGCCGATCCCACAGATCGATGTGAAGGGTCTCGTCGAGAAATGCGGCCGGGAGATCCGCGGCCACCTGGAAAATCAGACGGGGGACCTGAGGGACATGGGGACCCGAATGAAGTCGGAGATCCTCGGCAAGGCCCAGGATGCGATGCGCAAGTCCGGCGTGAATCCGGATGAGGTGTTGAATCTTGCGGACACCCCGCAGGCTGCTCCGCCGGCCCGGGCGGGCGACGTGATGGTGAAGAAACTGGAGTCCTACCTCGGGCTCATGAAGGAGAAAGGCGCGCTCACACCGGAACTGGAGCACAAGGTCTCGCAGTGGATGGAGCGGATCAGGGAGATGAGCGGGGAGGCCCAGATCCGCTACGACCAGGGTATGGCCAAACTGGAAGAGGCGAAAAGGACCGTCGCAGAAGCCGCTGCAAAGGCAAAGGCCCAGGAAATGGACGAGGCCGCCAAGGTGAAGTTCCGAAAGCTCGGAATGGATCCCGACCTGATGGTGAAGAGGACCCGGGAAGAGGTGATCGAGATGTATGGGAAAGGAGAAAGCCTTGCCTTTGCAAGACTCTCCGGTGTCGATCTCTCGGGTCTCGATCTTCGAAACATCGATCTGCGCCAGGCCCAGTGTCAGAAGACGAACTTTGTCGGGGCCATCCTGGACGGTGCCGACCTCACTCAGGTCATGGCCATAGAGGCCGACTTCACCGGCGCCTCCCTGCAAGGGGCCAACCTGGAGAGGGTGATGTTCATCAAGGCAAAGCTGGGAGAAGCGAATCTCGGCAGGACAAGGATGTCCCAGGCCACTTTCAAGGATACCGACCTTGCCGGGGCGGACCTCACCGGGGCCACGCTTTCCATGACGACCGTGATGGGCACACTGTTGGCGGGGGCGAAGTTTCACGGCGTCAGCGCACACCTCACCGTGTTCTCCGATGCGGACGCCACGGACGCAGACTTCGGGGAATCCCGTTTCGACCGGTGCCTCTTCAGAAGGCTATCGCTGGATGGCGCGGATTTTTCGCGGGTTGCCCTGCCTTCCACCATGTTCATGGAGGTGAAGGGGAAAGGGGTCTCTTTCCGCGGCGCCAACATGCAAAAGGCCCGCATGAGCAACAAGACGGAGTTCCCAGGTGCCGACTTACGGGAGGTGACCTTCACCCTTGGGTCGCTCCGCGAGACAGATCTCTCCGGGAGCGATTTTGCAGGGAGCTGTCTTGACGGTGCGCTCATGGAGAAGTGCGATCTCAGCCGGGCAAGATTCTACGGGGTCTCTGCAAAGACATGCCGTTTCTCAAAATCGAACTTGGAAGGGGTGGACATGCGTTTCGTGAATCTATACGGCGGATCCCTCCGGAAATCGAGGCTTGTGAACGCCGACCTCAGGGGTGCAAACCTCTACGCGGTGGACTTCTATAAATCCATCATGGGCGGGACGCAGCTGGAGGGCGCGAATATGAAGAGGTCCCTGCTCCATGATCGCACGGATCTCCTCAAGAGTGACGGGAGAGCCAAATGAACCGGGAAGAGATCCTCGGCGCCATTTCCGCGAACGAAACCCTGGAGGCACTCGACCTCACGGGAATAGACCTCTCGGGTGCGGACCTGACCGGGGGGCGCTTCGAGGAATGTGTCCTGGTCAATGCCGATTTCTCGGGAGCCAAGGTCCTCAAGACCGGTTTCAGGGATTGCGACTTTTCCGGGGTGCGCTTTCACGGGACGGACCTGACCAAGGCGAACCTGATGAAGATGCGTTTTCGCGGCGCCTCTTTCGTCGGCGCCATCCTGCATGAGACGATGCTCACCGATGCCGATCTCACCGAGGCCGATTTTTCCGATACCTTTGTGAGCTGGACGCTGATGCAAAACGCGGATCTCACCAATGCGAAGTTTCGAAAGACCCGATTCGAGAAGGCCCTTCTCCAGCACACGAGACTGGCGGGGGCCGATTTCACCGGCGCGGATCTTCTGAAGGTCATGTTCAACGGATCGGACCTCGCGGGCGCGGCATTCCGGGGGGCCCATTTCGAGAAGGTCCTTTTCCAGAAGTGCACCCTTGCGGGGCAGGATTTCAAGGGCGCCAAGTTCTCCCAGGTGAATGCGGCCGAGGCCGACCTGAGGGGAGCCGACTTCACCGGGGCGAACCTGACCTACTCGACCTTCATGGGGGCGGACCTGACAGAGGCGAAACTCGTCGGCGTCAGGGCGCAGAATGCCCTTTTCAAGGGCGCGGTCCTGAGGAGAACGGATTGTACCGGAGCCGATCTCTCCCACGCCTTTTTCGGGGAGTGCGACGCCACCGGCGCCGATTTTTCCAGGGCCACCCTGCTCAACAGCATCTTCACGAAGGCCAAGTGCCTTGCCGCTCGCTTCGTGCGTGCCAAATGCCCCTATGCCGATTTCTCTCATGCCGACCTCAGCCGGGCCGACTTCAGCGAAGCCAACCTGTATGGGGCGAAGCTGCACCGGATTCTCGATGAGCACACCCACTGGAGCGGGGCAAACCGGCTCCTCGCAAAGACCACGGACAAGGAAATGGAAGAGGCGGAGGACTGGAAAGTCCCCGCAGCGACAGATATGGAGGAACATCCATGATAGAGACTCTGAAGACCAGACAATGTGTGCAGCCCTATCTTGAATATGGTTCGGTCGTGGAGGAAGGGGATCCTTCCCTCATCGAGACCACCACCGGCACATACCAGTCAAAGAGGGCCTTGAGTTGTCTCGTGAACCCCAGGCGCGGCGATACCGTGCTTATCTCTTTTGACAGCGCCGGAAACTGTTTTGTCCTCTCCGTACTCGAGGGGAGTCCGCTTCGGGAATGCGGTCAGGAGATGACCTTGGACGGGGACGTGAATCTTCACGTCCGGAAGGGTTCACTGACCCTTTCGGCGGATGAGGGCATCTCCCTCGCCTCCAAAAGGTTCTCCATGGCCGCGAAGATCGGGGAGGCCACCTTCGAGACCTTTTCGTTCCTGGGTTCAGCCCTTTCGGCTCAGATCGGGAGCATCCGGACCATTGCCGGAAAGGTAGAGAATGTATTCCAGCGGCTGACGGAGAGACTGATCGACGTGTTCCGATTTGTGAAGGATCATGAAGAAATCCAGACCGGCTCGACGCGTTACCTCGTTGAAACGAATCTGACCATGCATTCGAAGAACGCCATGCACGTGGCCGAGGAAATCGTCACCATCAACGCGGAGCAGGTCCATCTCGGATAGGATCAAAGATCAATGGCCAATGTCCAATTCATAATGTCCTAATTTCCAAATACGAGCGTGCTGAAAGGAGGTCATCCATGTTCATGTTGTCTCAAGGGGCGGGGATGAACCTGGGGTTCCCAGACGTCTGCCTGACGCCCATCCCGACACCGGCGGGGCCCGTCCCCACACCCATTCCCTATCCCGACACCAACGTCTCCGCGGCAACGGCCCCGGCCGCCTACAATGTGCTGGTGGACTGTATGCCGTCCATAAACCAGATGAGCGTCGGGCTGGTGAGCTTCGGTGATTGCACGGGGGTCCTGGGAGGTGTCGTATCCCACAACGAGGACGGCCAGACGAACTACCTGGTGGGCTGCTTTACCATATTTGTGGACGGCGCCCCGGCCCAGCGGCTGACGAGCGTCACGGGCCAGAATGCCATGGCCATGCTGCCCAATGCGCCGGGGATGTGCATCTGTCCCAGTCAAGTGACGGTGCTTACCCTGGGTTGAAGAAATGTCCAGTGCAGAATGTAGAATGTCCAATGTCCAAGGTAAGGAAGGGAATATCGAACATCCAAGGATCCGTCATCCCGGTTGAATGAAACCTTTCCCGGTGAAAGCCGGGAACCGGGATCCAGTACTTCCAGGTATTTCCAGAACACCTGGATCCCGGTTTTCACCAGAGATGACGATTTTGACGGGACCGTCAGGTAATGGATGTCGGATTGTCGATCGAAGACAAAACCAAAGATCTTTCTCAACTTCTCAACCTCTCATCTTCTTTCTTGATGCTTGGTGTCTTTGTGTCTTGGTGGCAGAATTCGGGAGATTCGCGTTGGACAGCGTAAAGCGACTGCTGGAGATCATCGAAGAGGTTGCCGGGGGCAACTACTCGAACGACATCATGTCCCTGACCACAGAGGACCAGCCGGAGACCGTCCGCGCCGTGGCCGAGGCCATCGGGATGATGATGGTGAAGATCGAGGCCCGGGAGTATCAGCTGGAGATGCTGATCGAGGAGCTGAAAACGCTCAACCTCAAGATACGGGAGAATACGATCAAGACCGTCTCCGCCATGGCCCATGCCCTGGCCGCAAGGGACGCGTACACGGAAGGACACGCCGCCAGGGTAGGGGACCTGGCCGGCCGGATGGCCTCTGTGATGGGGCTGAGCGAAGAAGAGGTGGAGACGGTCCGCCTCGGGGGGATCCTGCATGACATCGGCAAGATCGGTTTTCCCGACCTTCTTTTCCAGGCCCATGAGGGGCAGAATACAAAGGAGATCGTGAAGGAGATCGTCAAACACCCCGGCGTAGGGGCCGAGATCCTCAAGGATCTGGATTTCCTCGGTGCTTCCGTGGAACTGGTCCACTGTCATCACGAACGAATGGACGGAAAGGGATATCCCCGGCGATTGAAGGGGGATGAAATCCCGGTCGGCGCGCGCATCCTGTCCGTTGCGGACAGCTTCGATGCCATGACGACGGACAGGCCCTACCAGCAGGGGAGGTCTCACGAGGCGGCCATGGAGATCCTGAGAAAGCACGCCGGGGTCCGGTGGGACGAGGCCTGCATCGATGCGCTGGAAGCGGTCCTGAGATGAGGTGTCAGGCCATGGAGGGTTCAGGTTTCACTCATCAGTGTTCGGACAAAGCGAAGGGCCGTTCCTGACACCTGAAACCCGAAACCTGAAACCTCTTTACTCGTTTGGAGGGTGGAAATGAAACGGATATGGATCACGTCGCTCGTTCGCGATGAAAAGCTGGTGGGCGGACTCATGACCACCGCACGCAGGTATGGCCTGGATGCGAACGGCCACTTCTGGCTGGACGACCTCAAGAACATGTCCTGGCTGGGACCGAGCGAGAACATCCTGGATCCCAATACGGGACTGTGGGTGATTGTCGGATCCGAGAAGGAGATGCAGCCTTCGTCGGTGCGCTACGGGCTGGGCCTCCTGACCATAGGACTGCAGGCAAAGCGGGGGAACGGGTTCAGAATACTGTGGGTCTCTTCGGACGGGCTGCTGAACGCGGATACCCTCCCAACGCCTCTCAGGGGGGCGGAGATCGTCCCGGCCACCGATGCGTCCCTTGGCGCCAAGATGGTGGCCCGGGCAAACACGCCGGTACATGATTTGGAGTCCGATTACAGGCTCGATATCCATGCCAACCCGGGCTACGGGATCTGGCTGGAAGTCGGCCCGGGGATAGGGCAGGCGTGGAACGGGGGCCTTCTCGGTGTGGACCAGGGGGACATCGACGCCCATGGAGTAGGGGAGGCCGGCAAACTCCCTCTGAAGTGTGTGCTGGAGTACCCGATGAAAGGGCTCAAGATCCAACTGGGCGAAGACGAATTCACCGCGTGGGCCGTGCAGAACGGGCTGGACGAAAAGAACTCCTACTATGTACGGGTCAAGGGTGTACCACGGGGTGTGCTCTTCGGTCCCCTTGCGCAAGGGGAAGAAGCCGAGGTCCACACCGTCCGATTCTAAAAAAGAGAGAGCCGGGGTGCATCACCCCGGCTCTCTTTCCATATGGCGCGAGCGCCTATGCCTTCTTGAAAAGACAGAACGCCTTGCCGCTGCCCCCTTCCATGTGGAACTGGCAGTCTTTATACTTCCAGCCTTCCCCGTATTTTCGGTTCAGGAAATCCGAAAAGTTGCGGTCGAAGCCGTCCATGTCGGACGAAAATCTCTCAAAGTGATATCTCTCTTCCATCATGGGATTGAACCTCCCTTGTGAGACTTAGCCCAAAGGTAAGGATCAAAAGGGGAAGCGCAACCGGCATGCGGGTGCTTCAATGGCTTTCCGAATCGTCCCGGGGCTCCTTGCGGCAGACGCAGTGTTTCAGACCGCACTCGGAGCAGACGTAGACGTCGACGGGCGGCGTACTTGCCTTTCGCCTCCTGATCAGGACGAATGCGATAATCGCCGCACAGATCAGGACGATGAGCAGGATGTACTTCATGTCAGACCTCCAATACCTCCTGATCGATCGGGGTCAGCACCTCGACCCCGCTTTCCGTGACCAGCAGCGTGTTCTCGATCCCCACCGATCCCTCGCCCGGAAATACGATCTTGGGCTCGACGGCAAACGTCATCCCCGGCTCCAGCGGATAACTCTGCCCCTCCGCGATGTACGGCAGCTCGCCCAGCTCCAGGCCGATCCCGTGCCCGACGAAGCGGACCTGCAGACCCGGAGGGCCGAGGTAACTGTCTCTGTAGCCGAGCTTCCCGGCAAGGGCCACCGTTTTTCTGAAGAGGGTCTGGCAATCGGCGCCCGGCCTCGCCTGCGCCAGGACCGAGTCATGGATCTCCCGGCAGGCGCGATAGGCGTCCAGGAATCTGCTCCCCATCCTCCCGATGGAGAACATCCTGGTCTGATCGGACTGGTAGCCCTGGTAACAGATTCCGAAGTCGACCAGAATGGGCTCGCGGGCTTTCATGGGTTTCAGGCTCGCACCCACCGGAAACGCGGGAGAGAGCCCCAGTCCCCCCATCGGCGAATCCGACTGGCTGACGATCCCTCCGGTCACGCCGCTGAGCACATGCCAGGTATACGCCTCGTAGTTCGGAGACCGCACCCTCAGGAGGCCTTCATGGCCGAGCCTCTTGGCCTCCGCCTCCAGCAGCCCGCCGAATTCGATCTCGGTCATCCCTTCCTTGAGGATCTCCTTCCCCCTGGCATATACCTGCGCCCCGATCTGTCCGGCCTTTCTGATCAGGTCGACCTCGAAAGGGGACTTGATCTTTCGAACCTCACGGATCAGGGGAGAAGCATCGACGAACCGAACGGAAGGGAAGAGATCGGCAAACCGGAGGTATTCCCTTGCGGGCAGGACGTCCATCTCCAGGCCCAGGACGGAAGGGGCCTTCCCTCCATGGTCGTGGATGAGCCGGGGGATCATCCGGGAGGATTGGAGGACCACGATATCCGAGAGGGGGGTTTCGTTCCTGGCCCTTTCGAGCTCCCTTCGGACCATAAGCAGGGGGTTCCCGGAAAGGGGCACGTACAGGAGGCTGTCCTGGGCGGTGCCGGAGAGATAGAAGCAGTCCATCTTCCGCGTCACCAGAAATGCCTCCAGGCCGTCCCTTTCCATGGCGTTTCTCAGCCTGGCCAGCCGGTCCCGGATTTCTACCGACGGAACAAAGTGAAAGCCGAGACCCTTGGCGGTTTCGAGGAAATGGTTGTGGATCCAGTCGCGGTGATTCATGGGTTCACTTCCGAGCCCCTGTAGGAGCAACCTCCAGGCTGCGATTTGAGAGGGATCGCGAGCAGGAGCTCGCTCCTACAGACTGCATGTTGAGGAGAGCCCGTGCGCCGGTTGTCTGAATGGTTATGTATCTGCTGCCTACTGCTTACTTCCTACTGCATACTTCTTTACCCCAGCTTCCGCATCAGCTCCGCGGAAACCTCCTTCACGCCCGGTCTTCCGTCCAGTTCGATAATCCGGGGCGTGCCCCCCTTCTTCTTGGAGAGATCCTTGAAATACTGGATCGCGGCCATGGTGCCGGTCTTGGGGTCGTAATAGATGTTGTGCCTCTTGTCGATCGCCCCCTCGTCCTGGTCGTCGGACCGGGTCTTGAGTTCGCCACCGCACACACGGCACTTGTCCCCGTTGGGCTTGATCGCGTCGATGTAGATGTTGTTCGGGTGGTTGTTGTCGTTCACGCAGAGGCGGCGTCCCATGATGCGGTTCTTGGCGATCTGCCTGTCCAGCACGATCTCGATAACGTCGTCGATCCCGATGGACGCGCTGGTCAGGGCCTTGTCCAGTTCCTGGGCCTGGGTGAGATTCCTGGGGAATCCGTCCAGAAGCCATCCCTTCTTGCAGTCGGGCTGTTTCAGCCGGTCCAGGATCATGGGGATGGTGATGCTGTCGGGCACGAGCTCCCCCCGGTCGATATACCCTTTGGCCTCCTTGCCGAGCGCCGTACCTTTGGAGATGTTCTCCCTGAAGATGACGCCGGTCTCGATGTGGGGGATGCCGAACTTGTCCTTTACGATGGCCCCCTGCGTCCCTTTCCCGCTTCCATTGGGTCCAAAAAACAGAATGTTCATGTTCACTCTCCTTATGTTGGGTTGATATTTGTATGTTGCCGGCTGGGTAAAGCTGGATACTCTTATTGGGTCTCGGTGTCGCCAGGTCCCTGCAGCTCCGCCGGTCAAAGACCCTGGACCCCGGACCCATAGACCTCTAGACCGCACTCCCCACAAACTCCTCTATCAGCTCATGCCCCTGTTCGAACAGGATCCCACTTTCCACCGAGGCCTTTTCGGTGAATCCCGGCCCCTTTCGCGCCAACGCGAGCTCCGCCTTGCCCGCCCATGCAAAGGGGGGGGGCTCGGGCGTATGGGTCTTCCTCTGAATGGGAGTATAGTGGTCGCTCACCACCATGATGCGGTAGTCCTCGAATTCCTCCAACCCCTCGAGCACGGTCCCGACCACCTTGGCGTCGAACCTCTCGATGGCCTCGATCTTCTCTTCGTAGTCGCCGTTGTGGCCGGCCTCGTCCGGCGCCTCCACATGCACGAACACGAAGTCGAGTTCCCGCAGCGCCTTCAACGCCTCCGCGGCCTTCCCGAGGTAGTTCGTATTGAGGTATCCGGTCGCTCCCTCCACGTGGATCGGCGAGAACCCGGCGCAGATCCCGATCCCCTTCACGAGGTCCACGGCGGAAATGACGCCGCCCTCGATCCCGAACCGCTCCCTGAAGGGAGGCATCTTCGGCGCTTTCCCCTGGCCCCAGAGCCAGATGGAGTTGGCCTCCTTCAACCCCGAGCTCCTTCGGCTCAGGTTCACCGCGTGATTCGCCAGCACATCCCACGACCGCCGGATCAGGGCGGGGACCGGGTCATCCGCCTTGTCCACATAGGCCCTCATGTTCTGATCCAGGACATCGTGGGGGGGGATCGTGGAGACATGTTCCGGGCCGTCATCCCAGACGAGGAGGTGCCTGTAGCCCACCCCGGCGTAGATCCTTATGCCTTCGGATTCGAGCTGCTTCCTGATGTCGGGGATGATGCGGGTGGACTCCGCCGTGGTGATATCGCCCGAGCTGTGGCTGATCATGACGGCTTCCTGCGACGATCTCCGGTCCAGGGTCACCAGGTTCATCCGGAAGGCGACCTGATTCGGCTCGAGCCGCACCCCCATGCTCGCCGCCTCGAAGGGACCCCTCCGGGTGTGGTAGATCCTGGGGTCATATCCGAGCAATGAGAGGTTGGCTACGTCGCTCCCCGGGTCCATGCCCTGGGGGATGGTCCGGGAACGCCCGATGCGGCATGCGGCCACACGATCCATGCAGGGGGTGGCCGCGGCCTCGAGGGGTGTCCTGCCTCCCAGTTCCTTCAGGGGATAGTCGGCCATGCCGTCGCCGACGAGCAGAACGTACTTCCTTCGGTGTCGTTCACGAAGCATTGCGTTCCTTCCCCTCCTCCACGCGGATCACCATGGTCTTATCGGTCAGGAACTCGAGCGGGTCCAGCTCCTTCAACGCATGGATCACGCTTCGCTCCCGGGCTTCGTGCGTCAGCATCACGATGGGTACGGACCCGTCCTTTTCGCGCCCCTTCTGGATCACGGAATAGATGCTGATGTTGTGTCTCCCAAGGACGCCCGAGACCTTGGAGAGCACTCCCGGCCGGTCCACTGCGGAGAACCTGAAGTAATACGACGAGAGGAGCTCATCCACCGGCCTGAGCTCCAACCTGCCGGCGGGCTGCCGGACATGGGCAAGGGGAGGCATCATGCTCCCGATGTTGCACCGGATCTGCCTCGCAAGGGCGATGATATCGGAAACGACCGCGCTCCCGGTGGGCCGCTTCCCCGCTCCCTGCCCGTAGTAGAGGTGCGGCCCGGCAAAGTCCCCCTCCAGGTAGATGGCATTGAAGGCGCCGTTCACATTGGCCATGATGTGGCCCAGGGGGACCATGGCCGGATGGACCCTGGCCTCCACCCCGTCCCCGAGGTTCCGGGCAATCGCCAGGAGCTTCACGGCATACCCGAACTCCCCTGCGAAGGTGATGTCGTCGGGTGTGAGCCTGTCGATCCCCTCGCGAAAGATGCTGCCGAAGGGTGCAGGGACGCCGAATGCGATGGAGATCAGTATGGCCAGTTTGTGTGCGGCGTCGGTCCCGTTCACATCCAGGTCAGGAGGATCTTCGGCAAACCCCTGCTCGATCGCCTCGGCCACCGCCTTCTCGTAGGGGAGCCCATCCTGGGTCATCCGGGTGAGGATGTAGTTCGAGGTGCCGTTGAGGATCCCGATGATCGACTTGATCCGGTTGGCCGAAAGCCCTTCCTTCAGGGAGCGGATGATCGGGATGCTCCCCCCGACGCTCGCCTCAAAGGCCAGGCTCACCGCGTTCTCCTCGGCATGACGATAAATCTCCTGACCGTGCTCGGCCAGGAGCGCCTTGTTGGCGGTGACCACGTGTTTTCCCCTTTTCAGGGCCGCCAGGATGAATTCCTTTGCCTTGGTGGTACCGCCGATGAGCTCGACGACGATCCGGATATCCGGGTCGTCGATGACCTCCATGGCGTCCCTGGTAAGGACCCCTTTCGGGATGGGGAGGCCGCGGTCGGTTTCGATATCGAGGTCGGCGATCCGTTTCACCACGAGCTCTGAGCCGACCCGGTTTGCGATCATCTCCCGGCTCTCCAGAAGGATCTGGACCGTGCCGCTCCCGACCGTGCCGAACCCGACGATTCCGATGTTGATGCGTTCCATGGACACCTCACGTCAATGCAGAAGATGAGAGGTTGAGAAGATAAGAAGTTGAGAAGCTTCTCAACTTCTCAACCTCTTGTCCTCTCAACTTCTTCTTATAGGACCTGCCGGATCCCCCGGATGGCCTGATTGATCCGGTGGGGGTTCTCCACGAGGGCGAATCGCACATGCCCATCTCCATATTCCCCGAAACCCCTTCCCGGCGATACCGCTACCCTGGCCTTCTGGATCAGCATCTTCGAAAACTCCACCGAGCCCATCTTCCGGTAGGGCTCCGGGATCCTCGCCCAGAGGAACATGGTGCCTTTCGGCCTGTCCACCGGCCAGCCGATCCGGTTCAGACCGTCCGCAAGGACGTCGCGCCTCTGCCGGTAGGTCTCCACGATCTCCCTCACGCACTGATCCGGCCCGTTCAACGCGATGATCGCCGCAATCTGGATGGGCTGGAACATGCCGTAGTCCAGATAGCTCTTGATCCTCCTCAGCGCGGAGATCATCTCCCTGTTTCCAGCACAGAACCCGACCCTCCACCCCGGCATGGAATAGCTCTTGGAGAGGCTGAACATCTCGACCCCGATCTCCTTTGCCCCCGGGATCTGGAGAAAACTGGTCGGCGTGTATCCGTCGAAGACCAGGTCCGCGTAGGCAAAGTCATGGATCACCATGATCTTGTTCTCGGTGCAGAACTGAACGATCTTTTCGAAGAACGGCCTCTCCACCACCGCCGTGGTGGGATTGTGGGGGTATGAAATGATCAGGAGCCTGGGGTTGGGCCATGTCTGCTTGGTTGCCGTAAGCAGGTCTTCGAAAAAGTCCCTCTCCGGGTCGATGGGTATGCTCCGGACATCCCCCCCTGCGATGATCGCGGAGTAGGGGTGTATGGGATAGGTGGGGTTGGGTGCAAAGACCACGTCGCCGGGGCTGATCAGGGCAAGCACCAGGTGCGCGAGTCCCTCCTTGGCCCCCATGGTGGCGATGGTCTCTTCCTTTGGATCCAGTTCCACGTCGAACCGCCTCTTGTACCAATCCGATATGGCCATACGAAGCCTGTTGATACCGGCGGAAGCCGAATACCGGTGGTTGTGCGGCTTCTGGGCCGCCTCCAGGAGTTTGTCGACGATGTGCTTGGGAGTGGGGATATCCGGATTCCCCATCCCGAGATCGATGATATCCTCCCCCTTGTGGCGGAGCTCCATCTTCAGCGTATCCACCACACTGAAGACATAAGGGGGGAGACGGACCATCCTCCTGAATTCAAACATGCGCATACTCCAGTCTGGGACGAATTACCCTTATTACCCCATGGAGGGGCGATTCGTCAAATAGGTAAGGGGTCCCCGATTCACCATCAAGCATCATCTGCACCGTTGCCCTCGTCCCTCGCCCTGTTGAATTCCCGCACAGCGGGACGGCTTCGCCGATTCAACGGGGCGAGTCGCTGCGAGGTACCGGCCTGTACGACTCGCTCCTCGGGATGTCGGGCGCCTTGCATCTGATGTCTGCGGGTGAATCGGGAAAACCCCCAACCGGCAGGTTTCACGCAACAAGGGGAAAGTTGACGGTGGATTTGGGGGGTTCGCGCCAGGAGGTGATCCGCTTCTCGGGTCACTTGCGACCACATGAGTGCCAGTTTTCCGCAAAAGCCATTTACCTTGAGGCCCGAAGCGAAAAGTGGTAATGGTTCAACCATGAAAACCGTCTCGAAAGACAGGACGGTCCATGGCGAGCTGCAGGTCCTGGAGCAGGTGAAGGAAGTGCTCCAGATCGAGGCGGAGGCGATCCTCAGTCTCATGGACCGGGTCGGACCCGATTTTGAGAAGGCCGTCCATCTGATCCTGAATTCAAAAGGAAGGCTGATCCTCACGGGCATAGGGAAGTCCGGCCTGATTGCGCGGAAGATCTCCGCCACCCTGAACAGCACCGGTACCCCCTCCTTCTTTCTCCATCCGACCGAGGCCATTCACGGCGACCTCGGCATGGTCACGAAGGACGATGTCGTCGTGGCGGTGTCGAACAGCGGAAACACGTCCGAGATCGTCACCCTTCTTCCCATGCTCAAGTCCATCGGCGCAAAGATCGTCTCCCTGACCGGGTCCACCACCTCCCCGGTTGCCGTCGAGAGCGATCTGATCATCGATGTGGGCGTCGAGCGTGAGGCCTGTCCCATGGGTCTGGCCCCCACGGCCAGCACCACCGCAGCCCTGGCGATGGGCGACGCCCTCGCCGTGGTCCTCATCCACGCACGCCGGTTCAGCTCCAAGGATTTCAAGCGGTTTCACCCTGGAGGGACCTTGGGGGAGAGACTGAGCATCAGGGTAAGGGAGGTGATGCTCACCAACGATCACATGCCCGCTGTTCGGCTCGGCACGAAAGTGAGAGAAGCGGCCGGAGAGATCGATGCGAAAGGGATCGGCGCAACCCTGGTCCTCGACTCCCAGGGGCGGTTGGCCGGCATCATCACGGACGGCGATCTGCGAAGGGCCCTCCTGAAAAGAAGCGACATCCTGGACATGGATGTGGAGGAGGTGATGTCCCCTTCCCCCAGGACCGTGGACGAAAACCAGCAGGCCGCAGAGGCCCTCGGCATCATGGAGCTGTACGGGATCACGCACCTCTGCATTGTGGACAGGAGAAAGAAGGTCAAGGGGATCGTCCATCTTCATGATCTGCTGGGAAGAGAGGAATTCAGGTTGAATGGCAGCTTCAAGGTTACCGCGGGGGCTCATCCTCGATCTGCTCACCCCACTAAAGCCGGACGGTGATCTGGACGAAGAGGGCCTCGGGCGGCTTCTGAGCCGGGCCATTCCGCACGTTCAAGGGATCCTCATTGCCGGGCCACGCGGGGGAGAAGGAGACCGACTCGGCCCCGAAGTGAGGGAGAGACTCCTCCGCCTTGTCTGCCGCACGGTCCGGGCGAAGCTTCCGCTGCTGATCTGGGTGACCCGGCCGTCACAGGCGGAGACCCTGGCTACCGCCGAGCTTCTCCGCCACAGGCTGAACAGAGACCGATACGCAGGCGAGGTATTCTGGGCGGACACCCCGCTGTTCTATCGGGGCAACCGCGGGCTCCCCCGGTACTACCAGGAGACGGCCTCCCGATTCGATCGCGGGTGGGTGCTCCACAATGACGCTGCGCTCGTCAGGTCGGCGAAGCGGCGGTTCGAGAGGGAAAACATACGCACCAACGTCCTGAAGGATCTCTGTCGAGTGAAGGGGATCGAGGGACTGATCTTCTCAGGATCCCTGGAGCGGGCCCAGAACTACCAGAAGGCGGCTCGATCCGCGCATGAGTTCAGGATCTACGACGGCGAAGAATGGCGCTTCCTCAACCACCCCAGCCTGAGCGGGATCGTTTCTGTGGGGGCGAATCTTGCGGCCCGGGGGTGGCAGAAGATTACGTGCTCATCGCTCCATATGGACGCGGGCAGGGGAGAATACCCGGACCGGCTTCAACAGATCCTGGAGATCGGGGCAAACATCAGCGAGTTGATGGCGCTCTACGCACCCGACCCCGTTCCTCTCATCAAGCAGGCCCTTTTCAGGAAGGGGGTCCTTGAAAGCCCCCGGTCGCACCGGGGCGACGCCGATCCGCAGGGCGGGAGGAGACTGCTGGAGTGGCTGGAGGCGCACCCGGCGATGGAGTAAAAGAGAGCATAGCCCTTTACCCGCCTGTGGCGGCCGGATTGATCGAACTATGCAGGGTGTCAGGTGTCAGGTTTCGGGTTCAGCCCGGCAATCCATCGATTTCCTGACACCTGAACACTGAAACCTGAAACCTCTTCAACACCCCTTCCTCAGCAAATCTCCCTGTGGTACTCCTGCAACGACTTCACGTTTCCATGTCCGGCGCGCACCGCCTTGATCCCCTTTGCAGCGGCCATTGCGGCGGCCAGGGTGGTGATGTAGGGGACCTTGTAGGTGATCGCCGACTTCCGGATATAGGAATCATCGTACTTGCTGAGCCTGCCGTTCGGAGTGTTGATGATCAGGTTGAACTCGCGGTTTTTGATATGATCGACGATGTTCGGCCGTCCCTCCTGCAGTTTCAACACCATCTCGCAGGGGATCCCCTGAGAGGTCAGGAACTCGCAGGTGCCGCGGGTCGCCTTGATGTTGAACCCCAGGTCTCTGAACTGCTTGGCCACTTCCAGCACGGCGGGCCTGTCGGTCGACGTCACCGTGATCAGGACGGTCCCTTCGGAAGGGAGCGTCAACTGCGTGGCCTCCTGGGCCTTGAAGTACGCAAGGCCGAAGGAGTCGGCCATTCCGAGCACCTCGCCGGTCGAGCGCATCTCCGGGCCAAGAAGGGGATCCACTTCGGGGAACATGTTGAAAGGGAACACCGCCTCTTTTACACCGAAGTGCTTCACGGCCCTGGGCTGGATATCCAGGTCTTTAAGCTGCTTGCCCAGCATCGCCTGGGTGGCCATCCTCGCCATGGGGATATTGCACACCTTCGAGACCAGGGGGACGGTTCTGGAGGCCCTGGGATTGGCCTCGAGGACATAGACCGTATCATTGGCGATGGCGTACTGGATGTTCATGAGCCCGACCACGTGCAGCTCCACGGCGATCCTCTTGGTGTACTCGTAGATGGTCTCGATGTGCTTGTGGGGGATGCTGACGGGCGGGATCACGCAGGCCGAATCGCCCGAATGGACCCCGGCCAGCTCGATATGCTCCATCACTGCAGGGACAAAGGCGTCGGTGCCGTCCGCAATGGCGTCCGCCTCTGCCTCGATGGCATTCTCCAGGAACTTGTCGATCAGGATAGGCCGTTCCGGGGTGACCTCGACCGCTACGGTCACATAGTGCCGGAGCATCTGCTCGTCATGGATGACCTCCATGGCCCGCCCGCCCAGCACGTACGAAGGCCGGACCATCAGGGGATAGCCGATGGCGGCCGCGATCCGCAGGGCCTCCTCCAGGTTGCTGGCCATGCCCGATTCCGGCTGGGGAATGGAAAGCCGCCTCATCACTTGGCGGAAACGGTCCCGGTCCTCGGCCAGGTCGATCGCCTCCGGGGAGGTGCCCAGGATCTTGACCCCCGCCTTGGCCAGCTCATTGGCAATGTTCAGCGGCGTCTGGCCTCCGAACTGGACGATGACGCCTTCGGGCTTCTCTTTTTCGTAGATGCTCAGCACATCCTCCACGGTGAGGGGTTCGAAATAGAGCTTGTCCGAGGTGTCGAAGTCCGTGGAGACCGTCTCGGGGTTGCAGTTCACCATGATCGATTCATACCCCTCGTCCCGGATGGCAAAAGCCGCGTGGACGCAGCAATAGTCGAACTCGATGCCCTGGCCGATCCGGTTGGGTCCTCCTCCGAGGACCATGACCTTTCGTCTGCTGCCGGCCTTCACCTGATCAGGACCGTTGTAGGTGCTGTAGTAGTAGGCTGCATTCTCGACGCCGCTGACGGGCACCGCTTCCCATGCCTGGGCCAGTCCAAGAGCGATCCGCCGTTCCCGAAGATCCTTTTCAGGGACGCCCAGGAGCATGGAGAGGTAGCGATCGGCGAAGCCGTCCTTCTTGGCCCGGACGAGGAGGTCGTCCGGGAGCTCCTTGCCCTTGCAGGTCAGGATCTCTTCCTCCAGCCGGACCAGCTCCTTCATCTGCTCAATGAACCACGGCTTGATGTAGGTGGTCCTGTAGAGGTCGTCGACGGCGGCGCCCTTCCGCAGGGCCTCGTACATGATGAACTGCCGTTCGCTGGAGGGTTCCGCGAGGAGCTCCATCAACTGGTTCAGGTCTTTCTTGTGATAGTCTTTTGCGAAACCGAGGCCGTATCGCCCGATCTCCAGGGATCGAATCGACTTTTGGAACGCCTCTTTGTAGTTCTTGCCGATGCTCATGGCCTCGCCGACGGCCCTCATCTGTGTACCCAGCCGATCCTGGGATCCCTCGAACTTCTCAAAGGCCCACCGTGCGAACTTGACCACGACGTAATCGCCCCAGGGCTTGTACTTGTCCAGCGTTCCCTCTTTCCAGTAGGGGATTTCGTCGAGCGTCAGACCCCCGGCCAGCATCGAGGAGATCAGGGCGATCGGGAAGCCGGTGGCCTTGGAGGCGAGGGCGGAGGATCGGGATGTCCGGGGATTGATCTCGATCACGACCACCCGACCGGTCTTCGGGTCGTGGGCAAACTGGATGTTGGTCCCGCCGATCACCTGGATGGCCTCCACGATGTCGTAGGAGTACTTCTGGAGCCGCTTCTGGAGTTCAGGATCGATCGTCAGCATGGGCGCGGTGCAGTAGGAGTCGCCGGTATGGACCCCCATGGCATCCACGTTTTCGATGAAGCAGACCGTGATCATCTGGTTCTTGGCATCCCGCACGACCTCCAGCTCCAGCTCTTCCCACCCCCAGACGGATTCTTCCACGAGGATCTGGCCTATGAGGCTCGCGCTGATTCCGCGACCGGCCACGGTGCGCAGCTCCTCGACGTTGTACACATGGCCCCCTCCGGTCCCGCCCATGGTGTAAGCGGGCCGGATCACGACCGGATAGCCGAGCTCGGAGGCGATCTTCTCCGCCTCCTCCACGCTGTAGGCGGGTTTGCTCTTGGGCATTTCGATGCCAAGCTTGCTCATGGTCTCCTTGAAGATGATGCGGTCCTCCCCTCGCTCAATGGCGTGGATGTCCACGCCGATGATCTTCACGCCGTACTTCTCGAGGATGCCCTTGCGTGCCAGCTCGGAGGCGAGGTTCAGCCCGGATTGCCCGCCAAGGTTGGGGAGCAGTCCATCCGGCTTCTCCTTGGCAATGATCTCCTCCATGCACTTGACGTTCAGGGGCTCTACATAGGTCCTGTCCGCCCATCCCGGGTCGGTCATGATGGTGGCGGGGTTCGAGTTGACGAGGACGATCTCATAGCCCAGCTTTCGAAGGGCCTTGCAGGCCTGTGTTCCGGAATAGTCGAATTCGCACGCCTGCCCGATGATGATGGGTCCAGATCCGATGATCATTACTTTTCGAATGTCGCTGCGCCGTGGCATAGGGATCTCCTTATCCTCCGAGGGGGTTGTTGTCGCGGCTCATCCTGATTTTCCGTAAGACTCTTGCTAAGTGGGGTTGGCCATGGGTTTTTTCCGATGCAAAACACCGGGGAGATTTTCCGCCCCGTCCGAGGTCGGTACTCCGCGCCGGCGGCGGGCAGCGGGCTTTCGTTTCGAGCCCTGGCCATTTTCCTAGGCTAAAGTGTTACGATCTTTTTAAGAGCAGCTTATGACTTGGGGGATATTAGGGAAGAGAGGTACACGTGTCAAGACGGTTGTTCGTGAGAAGAGGTTACCGTTCAGGGTTCCCCGTCCAGGTCGGCATTCTTAGCTTGAACCGGCGAACCCGTATGAACTGTTGAACCGTAAACCTCTAAGCCCGGTTGTCTACACCTTTTCATCTCCGAGTTCAGACCTCTGAAAAGGGGCGGCCTCGTCGGTCCCGTGCTCCATCTCCTGGGCTTCCTGGAAGAGACCCGAGAACTCGGCAATCGATTTCCGCACCTCCCGCATGGAATCGTTCAGGGCCCTGATCGCCTCGATCTGGCTCTTGGTCCCCTCATAGGCCTGCCGGGTGATCACCAGATTCACCACGGTGGACCCGAATAGAAAGGCGGCAAAGATGGTAAGGGCCCATATGGCGAGAACCATACTGCTTCCGCTCCCCCCCTCGGGGGCCTGTTCTTGGCGCTGCCGACGGCGTGTTGAATCGCACTCATCCTCGCATGGACGGCTCATGGGCTGGTTTCCTTTCTTGGGCTCACAACCGCTGCAAACGTTCAATGCTCCACCGATGTCAATCCGCTCTGCGGGAGGTACTCCAGCCGCACATTGTGAATGGCATGAAAGATGTTTCCCTTGACCTTCTTATTCGTTCTGTACAGGTCTTTCAAGAGATTCCTGACCTGTTCCCGCCTTGAAGCCCCGGCCGATGGGCATCCCAGGTCGATTCCGGACCAGTCCATGAACCTCGCGTACCGGCTGATCATGTCCTTGTCGACGAGGTACAAAGGACGGATGATGGAGAGCCTCCCCTTGAAGAACTCCTGCACAGGAAGCATCGTGCTGACGGAGGCCCCGAAAAAGAGGTTCAGAAAGAAGGTCTCGATCAGATCGTCCTTGTGATGCCCGTATGCAATGCGGGTGCACTCCATCTCCCTGGCCATGTCGAAAAGGGCCTTTCTCCTCAGCCTGGAGCAGACAAAGCAGGGATTCTCCCTGTTCCTCCCGTTGTGCGCCCTGGGCCCGAAATCGCTCCGAACGATGCGATAATCGAAACCCTCCTCGGAGAAGAAATCTTCCATGCTGTCGGCGGAGCCGTTCCCGAACCCCGGGTCTACGTGGACGGCGGTCATCCTGTATCGCAACCGCAGGGGGAGCTTTCCAACCCTTTCGCGAAGGAGCCAGAGGAGGGCCAGGCTGTCAACGCCGCCCGATACCGCAACGAGGACATGATCGCCCGGCTGGATCATGTCGAGGCCGTGGACCGCTTTGCCGAAGAGGCGGGTTATCCTTTTGGATACGTAGCTCAATGAGCGCTCTGAATTCTGCCACCAAGGCGCGAAAGCCGCCAAGTATCAAGAAAGTGACTTTATGGCTGAGCCTTTTCTCTCTCACCGAAGATCCGTGTCCCGATCCTGATCAGGTTCGCCCCCTCTTCCAGGGCCACCCTGTAGGAGTCCGACATCCCCATGGAGAGATAGGTCATCTCCACATTGGGGACCTTCAGCCGCTTGATCTCTTCAAAGATCTCTCTGGTCTTCCGGAAATAGGGCCGGGAGGCCTCAGGGGTGCCGGAAGCGGGACCCATGGTCATGAGACCGGCGATCCCGATACGGGCAAGACCCGCCATTTCGCTGATCAACTCAAGGCACTTCTCGGGCAGCACGCCGGACTTTCTCTCTTCCCCGCCACTGTTGACCTCCACCAGGACGGGCATGACCTTGCCGATCTTTTCGCAGCACCGATCGATCTCTGCGGCCAGCTTCATGGAATCCACCGTCTCGATCATGTCGAAGATCCGAACCGCCTTCCTGGCCTTGTTGGTCTGCAGGTGCCCGATCATGTGCCACTTGGCCCTGTTTCCGATGACCTCTACCGCCCTTTCCGCTTCCTGGACGTAGTTCTCACCGACGATCTCGAGCCCTCCTTCGATCGCCTCCAGGATCTCGTCGGGAGCGCGTGTCTTCGCGGCCCCTACCAGCTTCACTCCCGGCGGCAGTTCCCTCAAGATCTCCTGGACCCGCTCCCTGATCATGACGGACGCTCCTCGAGCAGTAGATACTCCAAAGGAAAAGAGGTGTAAAGCGGCAAAAAAGGCCATCACCCTTCAGCGGGTGATGGCCTCATCCGGTTGGCAAGGAGGTCAGCAGCTGCAGGAGTTACTGCCGCATCCCCCGGAGCGCTTCAGATTGGATTTGATGGAAAAGCCCGAACCGTAGGCCGAGTCCACAAAATCGACGCTGATCGGCTTGACCTGATCAAAAAGATCTTTGTTGATCATGAAGGTGATGCCGTTGTTCTTATGGATCTCATCGTTGTCTTTTGGCTCATCCAGAGCCATCCCCAGGGAGGGCCCGCTTCAGCCACCCTGAGAGAGGAAGATCCTGATGTTTTTGTCTTCCTGCTTGCCTTTGAAGAATTCCTGAATCTTCTCGTCCGCCTTTACGGTTACCTCAAACATGCATGCCTCCTTGCCGGATCCATCAGGACCCATTTTCATGGAAAAGAATGTTTAAGAATGTATTTATAAAATCCCCTTTGTCAATGCCTTATTCGAACGCCGGCCTTCGGCACCAACCAAGTTCCGCCACTGAGACACGAAGACACCAAGTGTAAAGAGAGAAGTCGAGAAGATAAGAAGTTGAGAAGTTGTGTCTTGGTGCCTTCGTGGCTGATCTTCTTCGCAGATTGTAGAGAAGTTTCAACCTAAGGACCTGACCGCTGCTTCAGCCAGATCAGGACCTTCTCGAACTCCTCCCTGAGCTCGCTCATGGCCCTGCCCCGGTGGCTCACCTCGTTCTTCTCTCCGGAGGACATCTGGGCGAAGGTCTTCTGGAGCGGCGGATAGTAGAAAAGGGGATCGTAGCCGAACCCGTTCTCGCCCTTGGGGCTCTGTGCGATCTCCCCATCGCATCGGCCTTCATAGATGAGGGCGGGGCCGTGCGGAACGGCGATGGCGATGACGCACATGAACGCGGCCCTCCTGTCCGTGGTTCCCTCCATGGCCTTCAGGAGCTTCCGGTTGTTCGCCTCGTCGGTTGCCCCTTCTCCCGCGTACCGCGCCGAACGCACTCCGGGCTCCCCTCCAAGGGCCTCGACCATGATCCCCGAGTCGTCGGCGAGGGCGGCAAACCCCAGTACCTTGGCCGTGTGGTAGGCCTTCTTGTACGCGTTGTCCTCGAAGGTGTCCCCGTCCTCGACGGGTTCGGGAATGGGTCCGAAATCGTCCAAGGTCTTGAGTTCCACATCGAATCCCGAAAGGAGGCTCCTGAACTCGCGAACCTTGCCCCTGTTCCGTGTCGCCAGCACCAGGATCCTCTTCATCTTCTCCATTCCTCGACCTTTTCCATGAACACCCGCCTGATCGCCTCCAGCTTTTCCTCGTCTTCCGCTTCGAAGCGAAGGACCAGCACAGGCTGGGTATTGGATGCCCTCACGAGTCCCCACCCGCCGTCCATGAGCACCCTTGCCCCATCGATATCGACCACCTCGTACTCCTTCTTGAACGCGGAGACGAGTTCGGCCACCACCTTGAACTTCAACTCGTCCGGACAATCGAGTCGGATCTCGGGGGTGTTGACCATCCCGGGGACATCCGCCATCAGCTCCTGCACGGTCCGCTTGGTGGTCATCAGGATCTCCAGCAGCCGCGCCCCTGCGTAGATCGCATCGTCGAAGCCGTAATAACGATCCGCAAAAAAGAGGTGCCCGCTCATCTCACCCGCAAAGAGGGCCCCTTCTTCTTTCATCTTCCCTTTGATCAGGGAGTGGCCTGCCTTCCACATGATCGGCGTGCCCCCGTTCTTCCGCACGTCGTCGTAGAAGACCTGGGAGCACTTCACTTCGCCGATGATCTTGGCCCCCGGGTGCTCCTTCAGGATCTGGCGCGAGAAGAGGACCATCAGCTGGTCCCCCCAGATGATCCGGCCGTCGCCGTCGACCACGCCGATCCGGTCCGCGTCCCCGTCGAACGAAATGCCCAGGGCAGGGGAGGATCGGGAGACCTCCCGGATGAGGGGGGCCAGGAACTCGGGGATGGTTGGATCGGGATGATGGTTTGGGAAGCGGCCGTCCGGTTCGCAGAAGAGCCTCACGATTCGGGCGCCCATTCGTTCGTAGAGCTCTGGGGCTGCCACTCCCGCCACCCCGTTTCCCGCGTCCACGATGACCCGCGTCTCCATCTTCCCGGGCCTGAGTCCGGAGAGCAGGTCACTGATATAGGCTTCTTTGAGATCGCGCGACTCAAAGCCTCCAGACCCCTTCCGGAAGACTCCCTTGACTGCGATCTCACGGATGTTCCGGATCTCCTCCCCGAATACTGTACCCTTTCCGAGGCAGACCTTAAAGCCGTTATAATCCGAAGGATTATGGCTGCCGGTGATCTGGATCCCCCCACCCAGATCGAGGTGGAAAAGGGAGAAATAGAGAAGAGGCGTGGGCACGAGGCCGATGTCGACGACCGTGGTCCCGGTCTCCACGAGCCCCTTGCCGAGCGCCTTGCTCAGCTCCGGCGAGCTGAGCCTGCAGTCGCGGCCGAGGGAGACGCGATCGACCCCCCGGTCGCGGTAAAAGGTTCCCAGCGCGAGCCCGATCCGGTAGGCGACCTCCGGGTTCAGCTCATCGGGGACCTTCCCCCGGATGTCATATTCCCGAAAGATGGTCTCTTTCATGGATTCTCCATGATCCTCTCTGTCTCCCATTTACAAAGGGGAGGACCTGCGCTGGTTGCCCCTGACCCGGAAATCAGAGCAGCTCTTCCTTTTTCCTCTTTTTCAACTCCTCGATGATCCGCCTGATATCCTGGGATCTGCTCATCTCGGTCACCAGCAGCGCATCGGGGGTATCCACGACCAGGCAGTTTTTCAGGCCGATGCAGGCGACGAGCCTGCCTCCCCTCGAAGATACGTAGGTTTCCTTGCAGTCGAGTAGCAGAGGCTCCCCTTCGGCGAGATTCCCGTCCTGGTCATGGTCCCCTTTTCTCAGCTCATACAGGGACGCCCAGGACCCCACATCGCTCCAGCCGCATTCGCAGGGAAGGACCAGGATGGGGCGTTCGGTCCTCTCCATGATCCCGTAGTCGAAGGAGACGGATTCCAGGCGCGGGTACGTGTCCGCGATCTCCCTCTCGAAATCGGCCGTACCGACCGCCCCCTTCAGCCGCATGAGCCCGGTGTAGAGATCCGGCAGATGGTCCTTCATCTCGCTCAGGATGGTCCGGGGCGTGGCCACAAAGATGCCCGCATTCCAGTAATAGTCACCCCTTGCAAGATACTGTTTCGCTTTTTCGAGATCGGGCTTTTCCACGAATGCGGAGACCCTGTAGGCGTGCTCGGACCCGGCCTCGACCCTTTCTTCACCCCTCCTGATGTACCCGTACCCTGTCTCGGGTCTGGTGGGCATAATGCCCAGTGTGACGATTGCACCGGAAGCGGCCAGGGAGGCGGCCCTCGTCAGCGATTCCAGGAAAGCGGACCGGTCTGCGATGAAATGATCGGCCGGCAGGAAGGCGAGGGGGCCTGAGGCGCCCTGCCGGTCGGCCACGAGTGCGCCGAGGCCGATGCATGCCGCCGTGTTCCTCCCCACCGGCTCTGCAATGATATGGAGATTTCTCCCGACAAACAGCCTCGCGGTCTCCTCGCGGTGGTCGCCGGCGATGACGAGGATCAGTTCGTCGTCGCGCGCGAGGGATGCCAGTCGGTCGCACGTCTCGACCACCATGGGTCCCCGACCGGTGATGTCCAGGAACTGCTTGGGCATCCGCCGCACACTGGCCGGCCAGAAACGGGTGCCGGAACCTCCCGCCATGATCACGCAGAACATGGTTAACTCCCGAGAACCAAATCCCGCCACCAAGACACAAAGACACCAAGTGTAAAGAGAGAAGTTGAGAAGATAAGAAGTTGAGAAGTTGAGAAAGGATCTTCTGATCTTCTGATCCTCTTAACGTCTAAACTTCTCATCTTCGTGCCTTCGTGTCTTCGTGGCAGATCTTTTTCAAACTAGGTTCGATAATTGGCGTTGATGGATACATACTCGTGCGTGAGATCACAGGTGAGGAGGAAATCCTCGTAACTTCCCTGGCCCAGGTCGATGACGAGAGAGAACTCCTTCCCTTTCATCCTCTCCTGTGCGAGCCCCTCCGCCTCGGCTCCGACCGCCAGCCCCTTTTCCACGATCTTCACGTCGTCGACCAGGATGGATACCTTCTCTTCCTCCATCCGAACCCCTGCGCGACCGAGCGCTGCCATCACCCTTCCCCAGTTCGCGTCCGCGCCATAGAATGCGGTCTTCACGAGGCTCGAGTTGCCGACCGTCCTTGCGGCCTTCTCGGCATCCTCCGGGGTGGCCGCACCCTTGACCACGATCCGGACGACCTTGGTCGCCCCTTCGCCGTCTCCGACGATCATCGCCGAGAGCTCCCCCATGACCGACCGGAGTCCTCCCTCGAAGAGATCGAATTCGGCACTGCTCAGGTCCTTGTTTCCGGCTGTGCCATTGGCCAGGACCAGAACCGTGTCGTTCGTGCTTGTGTCACCGTCCACGCTGATGCGGTTGAAGGTGGTGGAGACCGCAGAGGAGAGCGCTTTTCTCAACCGGGCGGCATCGATCCGGATGTCCGTGAGGACGAAGCAGAGCATGGTCGCCATTCCCGGCATGATCATGCCGGCCCCCTTGGCCATCCCAACCACCTTGAAAGGTTTACCCCCTGCCATCCCATGAAACAGAGCCCTCTTCGGGAAAGAGTCGGTCGTCATCATGGCCTCTCCGACACGGGGGATGCCTTCCGTGCTGAGGCTCCCGGCCAGTACGGGTATGGCATTCTCGATGGCATCCATGTTCAGGCGCGCCCCGATAACGCCGGTGGATGCCACGAGGACCTCCTGCGGGGAGATCTTCAGTTCGGCAGCCGTCCGCTCTGCGCTGCGGCGCGCATCGCCGAGCCCCGCGCTGCCTGTACACGCATTCGCACCCCCTGAGTTGACGAGGACGGCCCTTGCCTTGTTCCCCCGAAGGTGCTCGATGCTGAGGAGCACAGGGGCGGCCCTCACCTTCCCGGTGGTGAAGACACCCGCTGCAACAGTATCGGTTTCAGAGAAGATGAGCCCGAGATCGAGCCCCCCCTTCTTCTTCAGACCGGCGGCCACCGCAGCGCCCTTGAAACCCTGCACGAAGCAATCACGATCATCCATACGCATGCCACCTCGACAAGCCAGAGATCACAGGTCAGAAGAGGTTTCAGGTTTCAGTGTTCAGGTGTCAGGAAACCGATGGATTACCGGGCTGACACCCGACACCGGACACCTGACGCCCCGCGGAGTTTCCTGCTCGATCAATCTTGATGCCTCAGCGGCAAGCGGCCCCGCTGACTTCTTGCTCCTCTTTCCATCCTGTCAATCCTGTTGATCCTGTCCAAATTCTCTTACGGTCTTGCTCCACAGCATTTCTTGTACTTCTTCCCGCTTCCGCACGGGCACGGGTCGTTCCGCCCGACCTTTTTTCCGTCTCTCCTGACGGTCGCCGGCCTTTCGGCCTCATCGCCGTGGCTGAAATGCATGGGCCTCTTCTTTCGCACGGGGACCGCCTCGGCCGGCGGCACCTGTTTCATGATCTGGAGCCTGGAGAGCGTGGTGAGGATCTCCTCCCTGATGCGGTCCATGAGCTGCTCGAAGAGGGCGAATCCTTCCTTCTTGTATTCCCGCAGGGGATCCATCTGGCCATATCCCCTCAGCCCGATCCCCTCCTTCATGTGCTCCATGTCCTGCAGGTGGGCGACCCACTGGTGGTCGATGATCTGGAGCATGATGAACTTGTGGATGGAGGTGAGGTCCTCCTTGCCGAAGGCGGCAAGGCGCTTGTCCTGCGCCTCCCGGACCTGCTGCCGGACCATCTCCGCCAGATCGTCGGGCTTGAGGGCGTAGAACGGATCCTCTCCCAGGTCTTCGGGACCGATCTTCGCCCTGAATCCGAACATCCGCGCAAGGTTGTCCCTCAAACCCGCGATGTCCCATTCACCCGGATCCGACTTGGGGTCGATGTAGCCTTGAACCAGGGAGTCCGCCTTCTCCTCCGACATGGTGCGGAGGATCTCGTCGATCCCTTCGCCGGCCAGGATTTCCTTGCGCAGGGAATAGATGATCTCCCTGTGCTTGTTCATCACGTCGTCATACTCCAGCAGGTGTTTCCGGATGTCGAAGTTGTGCGCCTCCACCTTCTTCTGCGCATTCTCGATCGCCCTGCTGATGAGGTTGTGCTCGATCGGCTGTCCTTCCTCCATGCCCAGCCTGCCCATGATGGAGGCGATCCTGTCCGAACCGAAGATCCGCAGCAGGTCGTCTTCCAGGGAGAGATAGAAGCGGGAGGTGCCCGGATCGCCCTGGCGGCCGGAACGGCCCCTCAACTGATTGTCGATGCGGCGGCTCTCGTGCCTCTCCGTTCCCAGGATATGGAGCCCCCCCAGCCCCACCACCCCGTCGCCGAGGACGATGTCCGTACCGCGGCCGGCCATGTTCGTGGAGATGGTCACGGTGTTGGCCTGCCCCGCCTTGGCCACGATCTCCGCCTCCTTTTCGTGGTGCTTGGCATTGAGCACGGAATGGGGGATGCCGTTGCGGGTGAGCATCTTGCTCAGCATCTCCGATTTCTCGATGGTGATGGTCCCCACGAGGACCGGCTGGCCCTTGTCGTAGAGCTGCTTGATCTCCTCCACCGCGGCGATGAACTTCTCCCGCTCGGTCTTGTAGATCACGTCCGGAAAATCGGTCCGGATCATCTTCTTGTTCGTGGGGACGACGACCACCTCCAGCTTGTAGGTGCTGGCGAACTCCGCCGCCTCCGTGTCGGCCGTACCGGTCATGCCGGCCAGCTTCTCGTACATGCGGAAGAAGTTCTGGAAGGTAATGGTGGCCAGGGTCTGGTTCTCCTCCGCCACGCTGACCCCTTCCTTGGCCTCCACGGCCTGGTGAAGGCCGTCGCTCCACCGCCGGCCGGGCATCATGCGGCCCGTGAACTCGTCCACGATGACGACCTGGTCGTCCTTGATCACATAGTGAACGTCCTTTTCAAAGAGCCAGTAGGCCTTGATCAGCTGGTGAGTCGCGTGCAGCAGCTCGGAGGAGCGCAGATAATCCGCCTCGAGACGCTGGATCCGTGCCGCCTTTTCCTCCTCCGGCAGTTCCGCATCCTCCCGGATCGTATGGCTCGCATCATCCAGATCGGGGAGGACGAAGTCGCCCATCCCGCCTCCTGCGAGGAGCTTGATCCCCTTTTCGGTCAACTCGACGGAGTTGCTCCGCTCATCGATCACGCAGTAGAGGTCTTGATCGATCTCGGGCAGGAGTTTCTGGGCGCTCAACATGTTCTCGTACCGGTCGAGCTCCTTTTTCAGGGCCTGGTTGTTTGCGAGCACGTCCAGGAAAGCGGGATTCTTCGGATCCCCCCGCTTGACCTTGAGCAGGAGCTCGATCGTCTTGTCGCCGTCGCCCGATTCCTCGAGGTGTTTCCTGGCCTCCTGAAGGATCGACCGAACGACCGTCCCCTGCTTCTTCTTCAGGTTGATGACGAGGGGCTTGACCTCCACGTAGATCTTGTTCTCGCTCCGCTCCACAGGCCCGCTGATGATCAACGGGGTCCTGGCCTCGTCGATCAGGATACTGTCCACCTCGTCGACGATGGCGTAGTGGAAGTCCCGGTGGACCATGTCCGCCACGTCGAATTTCATGTTGTCCCGGAGGTAGTCGAAACCGAACTCGTTGTTCGTGCCGTAGGTGATGTCGCAGCCGTAGGCTTCCTTTCGCTGGCGGTCATCCATGCCGTGCACGATGACCCCTACCGAAAGGCCCAGAAGCCGGTAGATGCCCCCCATCCATTCGGCGTCCCTCCTGGCCAGGTAGTCGTTGACGGTCACCAGGTGGGTGCCCCTTCCGGTCAGGGCGTTCAGGTACAGGGGGAGGGTCGCGGCCAGCGTTTTTCCTTCCCCGGTCTTCATCTCCGCGATCCTCCCCTCGTGGAGCACGATGCCCCCGATGAGCTGGACATCGAAGTGGCGCATGCCGAGGGTCCTCACGGAGGCCTCCCGCACCGCCGCGAACGCCTCCGGCAGCAGGTCGTCCAGGGTCTCTCCCCCGGAGATTCTTGCCTTGAACTCGTCCGTCTTTGCGCGCAGCTCCGCGTCGGAAAGGGCCTTGAAATCGGGTTCCCATCGGTTGATCGCCTCGACGATCGGACCCATCCTCTTCAGCTCCCTGTCGTTCTTGCTCCCGACGATGCTCTTGATCAGTTTGCCAATCATGAAAGGGATACCCCTGATTATAGCTGTCGGCTTTCAGCGGTCAGCTTTCAGCCGCTTCTCGCGTCCCGGTCCTTAAGTGCACGAAAAACACGAGCCGGAACAGGGCGAACAAATTAATATACACCGATCGGCCGCCGAATTGAATCCCAAACTTCGATTGAAGAGACCGTTGAATGCGGCACAGTAGGATAAGGTGGAGCGAAGCGAAACCCATCAATTGGAGCCGTTCGGGAGGGCATAGACATCGAACCATCTTCCCGCATCGGCGGCAAGCGGCGAGGCCGAAAGCTTAATTGAGGATATACCGGTGGGGATTCACAGGCAAGCCGTTGAGGTGGATCTCGTAGTGCAGGTGAGGACCGGTGGAACGGCCGGAGCTTCCCACTCTTGCGATCTCCTGCCCCCTCTTCACGCGCTGTCCGACCTTGACGAGGGATTTGTCCAGATGACCGTAGATGGTCTTGTACCCATACCCGTGGGAAACATGGACGAACTTTCCATAGCCGTAATCGGAACCGACTTCCGTGACGACCCCGTCGGCCGGTGCGACGATCGGCGAATGGAGCTTTGCGGAGATGTCCATTCCGGCATGGAATTCCTTCTCATTGGTGAACGGGGATATCCGTTTTCCAAAACCGGAACTGACCCAGCCCTTGGCAGGCCAGATCGAAGGCGTGCAGGCGAGGACGGACTTCTGAGTCTCCAGGATGCTGAACAATTCCAGCTTTTCGCTCTTCTGGATGGAGATCTCGCTCTTGATGCCGCCGATCGAGCGGTGCATCATCTGGAGCATCCGGCGCTGACCTTTTTCGCTGCTCATGGCATGCCCCAGGGACAGGGGCTCGGAGCCGCCGATCCCCAGGAACTGGGTCCGGTTCTCCCGGGTCTCGAGATTGACCATGGTCCTCAGCTTGTTGTCGAGCGCCTTCAACTCCTCGAGGGACTTGCCGATCACCTCGATCTCTCTGGCGAGGGCGGCGAGCTGCTCTTTCTGCTGCTTGTTGACCTTGTTCAGATGGGCAAAACCGGGGAGCTCCCTTTTGATGTTGATGTAGTCCAGGATGACGGCTGCCAGGAAGAGGGCTCCGGAAAAAAGGAAGAGGGGCAAGAGCACAAAAAGGACCTTCGAGATCTCGATCTGTCTGACCGTTCGTGTCCCCTGCGGGAGGAACAGGACTGTAACCTTTTTCAGTGCCAAAATCTCTCTTGGGGTTCAGGTTTACAGCGATCGTTGGACCTTTATGTGGAGCCCCTCTTATCACACCTCTTTTTGGGCTGTCAACCCATAAGTACCGCCTTCGGAAAAAAATTCCACAATATCTTGGGCAAGGGCCGGACCGACCCCGGGGACCTTCTGAAGATCCTCGATGGTTGCGGCGGCAACGGCGTGAATATCCCCGAAGTGGCGCAGCAGCCTCTTTTTGCGCCCTGGTCCAAGACCCGGTATCTGATCCAGATCGGAGACGGTGATACTCCTGCCCCTCAGCTTGCGGTGATAGAGAACGGCCCTCCGGTGTGCTTCGTCCCGGATCCGCATGAGGAACAGGAGCACGGGGTCGTTTTCCTTCGCGTCCACCGGGTTTTTGCGGCCGGGGATGTAGATCTTGTCACCGCCTCCCCTCTCGTGTTCCTTGGCCAGGGACGCCACCTCCGTCCTGTCGGCCATGCCGGCCTCCTCGATCGCCCTCTTGACGGCCTGCAGATGCCCCCTGCCTCCATCCACGAGCAGCAGATCGGGGGGATCGTCCTTCCGCAACCTTCTGGCGACCATCTCGGCCATCATGGCGTAGTCGTCGATCCCTTCCACACCCGTGATCCTGTAGCTCCTGTAACCGGCCTTGTGCGGGAGTCCGTCCACAAACGAGACCAGGGCGCCTACCGCGCTGTTGCCGTGGATGTTCGAGATGTCCACCCCCTCCACCCTGCGGGGGACCCTCTGGAGCTGAAGCAGGAGCTTTGTCCTGTCCATGAGATCCAACCCGTCCTGGGCCGCGGCCCTGGAAAGCAGGCTCTCCGCATTGTTCACGGCCATTTCGAGCAGGTGTCTCTTTTCCCCTTTCCGGGGATGCTCGATCGGAACCTTTCTGCCGACCAGGTCCGAGAGCCATGTTGAGATGGCCTCCATGTCCTCCACCGGCTCGGAGACGAGGATCCGTCTCGGGATGAAAAGGGACTGGTGGTAGTACTGCTTCAGAAACGCCTCCATGACCTCCGGAGAAGAAACGTCCCGATTCCGGATCCGAAAATCCCGAGAGCCGGAGAGCCTTCCCTTTCGGATGAAGAGGACGACGAGCTGAAAGGTCGAGTCCTGTCGCGCCACCCCGATGACATCCCGGTCCTCCATCCTTGGAGAGACCACGTGCTGGTGCTCGATCACGCTTTCCACCGCCCTGATCTGGTCCCTGACCCGCGCGGCCTCCTCGAACCTCATCTCCTCCGATGCCCTGGCCATCTTGTTCTTCAGCTCGTTGAGGAGCTCCCGGTTGCGGCCTTCCAGGAAGAGAATGACCTCCCTGACCACCTCGCGGTACGCGGTCTCGCTCGGGGGCCTGGAGCACATCCCGAAACACCTGTGAAGCTGGTAGTTGATGCAGGGCCTCGGCCGGCGGGGGGGCTCGACGGGCTTGCATTTACGGAGCTGGAAGGTCCGCTCGATCAACTTGAGGGTGTTTCTCACCGATTGGGCCGAAGAGAAGGGACCGAAGTATCTTGCTCCGTCTTTCTTGATCTTTCGGACCAGCGTGAGGTTCGGGAAAGGCTGCTTCGTGTCCAGCCTCAGAGAGAGGTACTGCTTGTCGTCCCTGAGGATGATGTTGTAGCGGGGCATCCACTTCTTGACCAGATTGTCCTCGAGGATGAATGCCTCCTTCTCGGTGGCGGTAAGGATAAAGTCCAAACCTCGGGCGCGCTCCATCATCATGGCCGTCTTCCGGGGGGTGTCGCCGGAGGCCTTGAAATAGGAGAGTACCCGCTTCTTCAGGTTCTTGGCCTTTCCCACATAGATGACCTGCCCGGTTCCGTCCTTGAAGAGATAGACGCCGGGACCGTCCGGGAGGGTCTTCCGGAGAAGCTCGGGGTCGAGTCCCACGGGCGTGGATGTCCGGTCAACGATCATGGCTATCCAATGATACTTCAAAACGATGCAAAATACAGGATGCAGGGTTCAGGAGAAAAGACCTTGCTTCACCCCCGGAGCTCGTCATGTATCTTCCTTCCATTCTGCATCCTGCACCTTGGATCCTGGATCTGCCACCAGCGCATGAGCAGCTCCAAAGTTTCTCGCTTCGTTCAGGCTGTCCGATCGGTCGGCAGCAGTGCTGACTTCTCCCTTGCACATCATCAAGCTAAGTGATAGGAAAAACTCGGTCAAGAGGATTGTGGCCCCGCCGGAGACGAAGTTGTCGTCCTCCTCTACGCCTGGCGCCACCGCGGGAGAATGAGTGAACCGGGATTTCAAAATACTGGTGATCGACGGAGGACCCGCCCGTCCGAACGGGATCGAGAGCGTTCTGAAGGGAGCGGGATACCTGCGGACCGAGAAGGTAGGTCCGGAAAAGTCCCTTCGCGAGCTGGAACTGCTGTCACCGGATGCGACGGTGGTCGGCCCTTCAGTCACCTCCGAGCAGTGCTACGACTGCATTCGAAAACTGAAGATCATCGACATCCGTTCCCCCATCCTGGTCTTCCCTCGCACCGCATCTCCCACAGAAGACGACCCGCTGAGCCATTTCCACGGCCTCGATTTTCTGTCCCCCGACTCCAACGCAGAGGATCTCTCCCGTCGGGTTCACCTGGCGTTGAAGGGGAACGGTATCCACGAGGGAATCGCCGATCTCCCTGTGCTCGTTGGGAGGTCCCCCCAGATGAGTGTGGTTCGGGACCGAATCCACCGTGTATCCGACAAAGACGTCACGGTCCTGATCTCGGGGGAGACGGGGACCGGGAAAGAGATCATTGCCCGCTCCATCCACTACTTCTCGCACCGAAGGAAAGGACCCCTGGTCAAGATCAGCTGCGGAAACCTGCCCGATCAACTGCTGGAGAGCGAGGTCTTCGGGTTCCAGAAGGGGGCCTTCACGGACGCCCATCGGAACAAGCCGGGGCGGCTCGAGCTCGCAGACAACGGTACCCTCTTCCTGGACGAGGTCGGCGATCTCTCGCTCTTTCTGCAGGTCAAGTTCCTTCAGATCTTCGAAGACAGGTCATTCTCCAGACTGGGCGCTACCGAAGAAAAAATGATCGACGCCAGGGTCGTTGCCGCCACCCATTTCGACCTGGCCAAGAAGGTGCGGTCAGGGGAGTTCAGGCGGGACCTCTTCTATCGGCTGAATGTCATGCACATCAGGACGGTCCCCCTGAGGGAGAGAAGGGACGACATCCCCCTCCTGGCCGACTATTTTCTCAAGAGGTACTGCTCCCTCCTGAAGAAGGATCTGCCGGACGTGCCCTTCGATATCATGGAGCGATTCTGTTCCCATCGCTGGCCCGGCAATGTCAGAGAGCTCGAAAATCTGGTGAAGCGCGCAATCGTCCTGAGAAGCTGGGATCATGTGGTGCAGGAGATGGACTCCTCCGCGGTCCCGGGTCAGGGGGATATCCGTTCCCATCCTGCCGTGCCGGGCTCGATCACGGACCGGACCCCTGGGGCAGGGACATTCACGATGGGAGACTCCCTCAAGGAGATCACCAAGGCCTATGTCTCCGGGATCGAACGGAAAGCGATCCTCGACGCAATGGATTCGGTGCGGTGGAACAGGAGGAAGGCGGCCCAGCTTCTCGGCGTCAGCTACAAGACGATCTGCAACCGGATCAAAGAACTCGGCATTTGTCCATAAAACTCATACAAACTGCGGATTTAGACCTCATCGCGATGGTCATGACGTTGACAATCCCGCCCCAGTATGCCAGAAATGCCCAATGGAATACCACTTCATCGGAAACGCACCTTCCATCTGCAAGATCCGGGAACTGGTCAAGGTAGTCTCCGACACTCCCTTCAGCGTCCTGATCACCGGGGAGACCGGTACGGGCAAGGAGGTGGTGGCCAGGCTGCTCCATGACTCTTCGAACAGGCGAAGAGAGCGATTCATCAAGGTAAACTGCGCTGCGCTGCCCCTCACCCTTCTCGAAAGCGAGCTGTTCGGCTATGAAAAGGGTGCATTCACCGGGGCCGAAAAGTCAAAGCCCGGGAAGTTCGAACTGGCCTCGGAGGGGGTGATCTTTCTGGACGAGATCGGGGACATGCCCATCCTGCTCCAGGCCAAGCTTCTGGAGGTCATTCAGAGCGGGAAGTTCGTGCCTCTGGGCGGGACTGCCGAGGTGGTGGTCAATACATGGGTGATATCGTCGACGAACCATGATCTTCAGGAGGACATGCGGAACTCCCTGTTCAGAGAGGACCTCTATTACAGGCTGAATGTGATCAATGTCCAGATACCGCCGCTGCGGGACAGGCGAGAGGATATCCCCCTTCTGACGCGGCACTTCATGGAGAGGTACAGCCGGGAGCTGAGGACCTCTGAGGATCCGGTCCTTACGGGCGAACTGCTCAGGAGGTTTCAGCTCTACCACTGGCCGGGTAACGTAAGGGAGCTGTCGAGCATGGTTCTGAGGCTGATGGTCGGAGAGGACCCGGAGGTGATCTGTGCCGAGATCGCAGCGGTCATGAACGAGGGGGAGTCCCCGGATCAGGATGAAAAGAATCGGGAAGAACTCAACCCCGTTCCCTTGAGTCTTCCCGAGCTCAAGAGTGCGGCTGCAAGAGACATCGAGAGGCGGGCCATCCTCTGGGCACTGAAGAATACGGGGTGGAAGAAGAGGGCGGCCGCCAGGATGCTCAAGATCAGCCACAAGGCGCTCTACTACAAGATGGACGACCTTGGGATCGGCAAGAAAAGAACCGAGATGCAGTGAGAAAGGAGTCGGATCATGAGATTGCCCCTGAAAGAACCGTTTGGAATCGTGGTCTTCGCAACCCTGATCGCCCTGTCTTCGATGGTCTTCGCCCAGGAGCAATACACCTTGACCCCTTCCATATCGGTGAGCGAGACGTATGACGACAATATCTTTCTCGAAAATGAAACGCTCGCGGTCTCGGACTGGATCACGGCCGTGACCCCCGGCATAGCGCTGGACGTGCAGACACCGCGGCACTGGCTCCAGCTCAACTATGCCCCCTCCATCGTCCGCTACCGTGATTTCGACGTGAACGACACCGTGAGGCACCTGGGGAACATCCTGTACCACCAGGATGTGACCAAGGACTGGAGATTCGATCTGACGAACACCTACATCCGCTCCGAGGAGCCTCTGGAGACCACCCCCGGGGTGGAGGGGGTCCGAACGGATCCAAGGGACAGGGTCAGAAATCCCTATCAGCGGAACATAGGCGAGGCCAAGGTGAGCTATCTCTTCGGCCGGGAGGACATGTTCTCGGGAGGGTATCGAAACAATCTCCTGATCAACGACGACATCACCGTCGACGACGGGACTATCCATGAGCCCTTTGCCGATTACATCCAGTGGTTCGACCAAAAGCACGGGATGGCGCTGTCGTACCGGTATATCGACGCCAATTTCACGAGCGACGACCCCAACAGACTGGCGCAGCCGGACTACACGGGCCACAGTCCGGAGTTGAGATACCTGCACCGCTTCGACCCGCAGACGTCGGGGTCTGTAGGATACGTCTATTCGTCCCGCGATTTCGATCAGAATACCTTCAGGCAGGACTATACCGTCCATACGGCGACGGCAGGCCTGGAGAAGAACTTCGACCCACAGACCTACGCCAGCGCAACCCTCGGGTATTTCATCCGAGACACCGAAGAGCTCGGCAGGCTGCCGTCCGATACCGAGAGCGGGCCCAATTTCAACCTCTATCTCCGGAGGATCTTCCAGAGGGGCAGTCTTTTTCTCGGCGGGGCCGGCGGATGGGATGAGCAATACCTGGAAGCCGAAAACAGGGGATTCGTCGAGTTCTGGAGTGTCGAAGCAGGCGTAGATTATGCGTTGCTGCAGCCGTTGACCTTCTATGCCTCGGGGATCTACCGCGACGAGAAGGACGAGAACGATGTCCAAACCAACACCTGGAGGGGCAGTGTCGGGCTCAGGTGGGCCTTCCACCGCTATTTTTCCATGGCCTTGGACTACACCCATGTCTCACGGGACAGCGATAGGGAAGGGACTCTGATCGTCAACGGGTTTGTCGTCAACGACATCGAGGATTACGAATCAAACCGCGTCATGCTCATCTTGACCGGCCTGAGACCCATCAGGTGGTAGCCCTTTCATGAAAACGCTCGTCACCGGAACAGCGGGGTTCATCGGATCTTTCACGGCAGCCCGACTCGCGGAGAGAGGGGAGTCCGTGGTCGGGATCGACAACATCAATTCCTATTACGACGTCCAGCTGAAGTACGGACGCCTCCAGGAGGCGGGGATCGAAAGGGGGCGGGCCGAGGCGGGCGGCCTTGTCCAAAGCACCAGATTCAAGACCTACCGCTTCAGGAGGATGGATCTCGAAGACCGGGAGGGGCTGGATCGCTTGTTCTCCGAGGAGCGGTTCGATCGGGTCTGCCACCTGGCCGCCCAGGCGGGCGTGCGATATTCGCTGACCAACCCCCATTCCTACATCGACGCGAATGTCCGCGGGTTCCTGAACGTCCTGGAGGGGTGCCGGCACCACGGGGTCGACCACCTGGTCTACGCTTCGTCGAGCTCGGTCTACGGGTTGAACGAAAAGCTCCCTTTTTCCACCGGGGACAATGTCGATCATCCCATCTCTCTCTATGCGGCCACCAAGAAGGCCAACGAACTGATGGCCCATACCTACAGCCATCTCTTCCGCATCCCCACGACCGGCCTCCGGTTCTTCACGGTCTATGGTCCCTGGGGAAGACCGGACATGGCGCTCTTCCTCTTCACCAGGGCGATTCTCGAGGGGAAACCCATCGATATCTATAATCACGGGGAGATGAAGCGGGATTTCACGTACATCGACGATATCGTCTCGGGTGTGCTGAAGGTGCTCGACAGGCCTCCTGAGGGGGAGCGCGGCTGGAGCGGGAGGCGACCCGATCCATCGAGGTCGCCTGCCCCTTACAGGATCTACAACATCGGCAATGCATCGCCGATCGGTCTCATGGAGTTCATCGCGGCGATCGAGGGGGCCCTTGGAAAGAAGGCGAAGAGGAATTTCCTCCCCATGCAGCCGGGGGATGTCCCGGGAACCTGGGCCGATGTCGATGACCTCGTGAGGGATTTCGGGTACGCGCCCGGCGTACCGGTCCGCGAGGGGGTGGCCCGTTTTGTCGAGTGGTACCTGGCCTACTACGGCAAAAAAGAATAGCGGACAGGCGTGCGCGCACACAGAATATGGTTTCATGAGAATGCAATCAGAAGGAAGGGAAGGTGTTCCCCTGGTCCGGAGTGGGATTTTGCCGAATCGATCATTGCTCGTCTTCGCCTTTGCGGCGATCGGGATGCTGTGGGGATGCGGGGGCAAGGGGGTGGCGCCACCCCCCGTGGCCGCTCCCCCAAGGCCCACCGGCCCGCCCGGGACGGGGCAGATCCTTGAGCTCCAGACCGGGGCCCGGCTCTTCTTCGACGAGCTCATCCATTCGCTCTCATCCAAGGACGTGGTCTTCATCGGAGAGATCCACGACAACCCCGACCACCACCTCATCCAGGTCCAGATCCTGCAGGCGCTCCTGAATCGCTGGGGTCCGGACGTGGTCGTCGGCATGGAGTTTTTTCCAAGACCTGTCCAGGAGAGTCTCGATCTGTATATCAAGGGGGCCTGGACGGAGTCCGAGTTTCTTGCGGCAGTGGATTGGCCAAGGCTTTGGGGCTATGATTACCACCTCTACCGCCCACTCATGCTCGAGGCCAGGGAGAGATCGATCCGGGTGCTGGCCCTCAACGCACCTTCCGAGGTCGTGAAGAGGGTTGCACGGGAAGGACTCTCGGCCCTGACCCCTGATGAGCGAGCTCGGATCGCCCGAGACATCGACCTGGGCGACAGTGCCCATCGTGAGTTCGTGCGGAAGGCGTTCGGCGAACATACCCACGCGGACCTGAAGAGCTTCGATAACTTCTATGCGGCACAGGCCGTGTGGGATGAGACCATGGCGGAGACCATTTCCTCCCACCTGGAGGCGAAAGGGGGAAAGATGGTCGTGTTCGCGGGTAACGGGCACATTATCCACAAGTTCGGCATCCCCGACCGCGTGGCCAGGCGAACCCCCGTCCCCATGGCCACGGTCGTCCCATACCCGGTGGGGGAGTACGCGGAGGGGGAGAGGGGATTGGCGGACTATCTCTGGCTCACCCCTGCTTATCCTCGCAGGTTCACACGGCTCCATGAGCGGATTACCCCAACTCCGCGCATGTAATCGCCATCCTTCGTGAACGTGAAGCGTGAACTGAAGAGGACCGGCCGCGGTCGCGAGAGAAAACAGATCGTCACGTACACGCACACGATTCACGTGCACGATTCTCAGGGTCTCCCATGAACGAACTGCCCGAATTCAGATTCTGCCCCGTCTGCGGCGGGAGACTGAGTTCTCTGGTCCTCAAGGTCGGAGAACCGCACCGGCTCGTCTGTTCCTCCTGCGAGTTCGTTTTCTATCAGGATCCAAAGCTGGCGGCCTGTTCGATCGTCGAGGTGGGCCGCCGGATCGTACTGCTCCAGCGCGGCGTCGAGCCGCAAAAGGGAAAGTGGGTGATCCCGGGCGGCTTTGTGGACAGGGGAGAAGAGGTGAGGAGCGCGGCCATCAGGGAAACGGAGGAGGAGTGCGGGATCAGGACGCGGATCAAAGAACTGGTCGGCATCTACTCCTACCCGGGTACGATCGTGGTCGTGGTGGTCTTTGCCGCAGAATACCTCTCCGGCGAGCTTTCCGCCAGAGACGAAAGCCTGGATATGCGACTCGTCAGGCCCGAGGAGATCCCCTGGGACGAACTGGCCTTCCCGAGCACCGTGGATGCGCTGAGGGATTATGTCTCGACGAGGTGAGGTAGTATGTCGAGCCTCCATGTCTGCACGAGAGTTTGTCGTTTCCGTGCTTTATCCTTTGCCCCATGTCCTTTGTCAAAGAGGGCGGTTTGAACAAGGTTTTCCCGACTACAGACCCGGGACACTCTCAAATGACCAATGACCGACAACAGACGGAGCGCAAAAACATGACCGCTATACGACCTCAACAGATCTCGAAACTGAAGAGGAAGGAGATAGACTCCATCATGAAGAGGTCCATGGAGGACATCTCGTCCATCTACGATTATGTGCGAAACATCGTAAAGGATGTCAGGGAGCGGGGGGACGAGGCCCTTCTGGATGCCAACAGGGAATTCAAGAAGGCGATCACGAAGGAAGATCTGACCGCTACCCCCCGGGAGATCAGGAGGGCGTACAGGAAGGTCGCTCCGGCCCTGGTCAGGGCGCTGGAGCAGGCCGCGGCGAACATCCGCCGTTTCCACGAGGCCCAGGTCGGTCGGGAGATGTGGTCCGTGGAGGTTGCACCGGGTATTGTGGCCGGGAGAATGAGGAGGGCCATGGACCGGGTGGGGTGCTACATCCCTGGGGGAAGGGCTTCCTATCCAAGCACGGTCCTGATGACCGTGATCCCCGCCAGGGTGGCTGGAGTCCGGGAGGTGGTGATCACGACCCCGGCGGGCAAGGGGATGAGCGTACCCCCTTCCACCCTGGTGGCCGCAGACCTGGCAGGCTGCGACGTCGTCTACAAGGTGGGGGGACCCTGGGGGATTGCGGCCCTCGCAAACGGCACAGGGACACTGCCCAAGGTGGACAAGATCGTGGGTCCGGGAAACAAGTATGTCACGGCCGCAAAGATGATCGTTTTCGGTACAGTGGACATCGACTCACCCGCCGGCCCCAGCGAGGCCCTCATCCTGGCCGATGAGAGCGGGGACCCGGCGTGGATTGCCATGGATTTCCTGACCCAGATCGAACACGACCCCGATTCCGCAGCCGTTCTGGTCACCACCTCCCCGAGACTGGCTGAACAGGTCTGCAGGGTGCTCAACAGGCAGTACAAGTCTCTTCCACGAAAGGATATCCTCGAGGCCTCCCTCAAGGGACGCTCTCACGTCCTGATTGCGGCCGATCTGGACCAGGCCGTTGAGTTCACCAACCGTTACGCACCGGAGCATCTCCAGGTCCTGACCCGCGACCCCTTTATGACCCTGAACAGGATCCAGCATGCCGGCTCCATCTTTCTGGGACCGTATGCCCCTGTTCCAGCCGGCGACTATGCCTCCGGCACGAATCATGTCCTTCCGACCGGCCAGTGTGCCCGCATGTTTTCGGGCCTCTCCGTCGACGATTACATCAAGAAGCCCACATTCCAGTACCTCAGCAAAGAGGGGCTGGCCGGCCTGAGGAGCGCGATCGTGACGCTTGCGGAAGCGGAGGGGCTTCCCCTGCATGCACTCGCAGTAGAGGAGAGATTCAAATAGCGGAACCGCTGGATTGTAGCTATTTTCTTGCCTTGAGAATCGGAATCAAGTAGAGAAATTCGCAAGGAGCATTCGGTTCGCCCCGGTCCAATGTTGTTCGACGGAACCGGTATAAAAATCCAAATCCACTGAAACAGGAGGGCGCGTACATGGCGGAAATCAAAGGTTACAACATGCCCGACGAACTCTATTTCCATAAGGAACACAGCTGGGCGCGGGTGGACGGGAACAAAGTAACCGTGGGAATGAGCGACTTCTTTCAGAAGGAGGCGGGGGACGTCGTGTTCATAGACCTCCCCGATGAAGGCGATGACGTGGGCCAGAACGAGGTCTGCGGAAAGATCCAGTCCAGGAAGTGGATCGGGAAACTGGTGGCCCCGGTCTCCGGAGAAATCGCGTCCATCAACGAAGACCTCGAAGAGGATACGAGCCTGATCAACAGCGATCCCTATGGGAAGGGGTGGATCCTTGTCATAGAGGCGAGCGACCTGGAATCGGAGCTCGCAAACCTCTTCCATGGGCCTTCGGTGGCTCCGTGGATCGAGGACGAAGTGAAGAGAGCGGAGGAGGAGAAGGCGAAGGCATAGCAGTTCGTTGAGCCTCTTGGTTTCTCTTGTTTGTTTTGTTCGCACCAGAGAAACCAAAGAAACGAGATGACCCGAAAAACCGTCATGACTACCCGCTGGAGGCTTTTCAGAAAAGACTCGGGGTCCCTTTCCACGGCAGAGGGTCTCGCGATCGACGATATCCTTCCCCTTTCCTTGGCCGAGCACAGGCCCACACCCATTCTTCATCTCTATACCTTTGTCCCCTCCGTGATCGTCGGCAAGTACCAGGACATCGAGGCGGCCCTGAGGCTCGACCGCTGCAGGGCCAGGGGGATCGAATTCAACCGCAGGAGCACGGGCGGGGGGACGGTCATCATGGGGCCGGAGATCGTCGCCCTCGGCCTGGGCATCAACGTGGACTGGCCGGGGCTCAAGAGCTCCGGGGTGGGAGGGGTCTTCGAATCCATGGGTGAGGTGCTCGCCAGGGCCCTTTCGGGGCTCGGGGTCTCGTCCCGCTTCCGGCCGAAGAATGACCTCGAGGTGTCGGGGAGGAAGATCGCCGGTCTTTCGGCGGCATCGGAAAGCGGGAAAAGCCTCCTGTTCCACACGAGCTTTCTGGTCGATTTCGATGTGGAACTCATGACCGACATCATGAGCACACCCCTCGTCAAGCTGAGCGACAAGGGGTACAACTGCTTCAGCCGGCGAATGACGACGCTCCGCGAGGAGGTGGGCCGGGAGATATCCGTGGGCACGGCCATGGACGCGATTCAGCGTGCCTTCGAGGAGTTGTTCGGGATCTCCTTTGAGGAAGACACCCCCGACGACTGGGAAGCCGCTTCGATCGAGCGATTCGTGAGGGAGAGATATACCAACCCGGAATGGATCTTCTCGCATAAGCATCCGAGATCCAGGATGGGGGTGGGGCGTTTGAAGACGCGGGGGGGGCTTATCGAGATCTACCTGTCCCTTGCCGGGGGCGCGATTGAAAACGTCGTGATCACCGGCGATTTTTTTTCCACCTCGGAAGACGTCAATCTCCTGGAGAGCGCCCTCAAGTGGACGTCGGCGAGGGAGGAAAAGATCAGGGAGCGCCTCGAGCAGGTGTGGCGGGAGGAGATGATCTACGGCTTGGATGTGGACACCCTCACCAGGGCTATCCTGAACGCCAAAGAGAATCAGGTCAGGTTGTAGGGGGCCGCGATAGGAGCCCCGTTCCGCCGACCCATGGGGGTGTTCCTCTGCGGCGGCCGCGATTTGGGAGTCAATTGCATGGACCGCCCCACAAGAGTGACGGGACTTTGAACTTGTTCGAGTCCATGGAGGCTTTGTTCATCCTAGTCCGTTGGGGCTGCGACCGCTCCGCTCGATTTGGATCCGGAACCCCGGCGCGGTAGAGGTCGCCGGCGAAAGACGCGGCCTTCTCCGAAGAACACCCCCATGGGTCGGCGCCATTGACGGGACGACGGCGCCTGAATGGGTCCATGGGAACAAAATTCTGTAGAAGCAACCTCCGGTTGCGATTCCACAGCTCAGGGGAAGGGATCGCGAGCGACAGGTTGTCCCAAAAGTGACGAAAGCCGGGAACGATGAGCGACGATCGCTGTCAAAGTCCTGAATACGCCAAGATGAGCCATGCCACGGCCATCAGCCTGGGGCTCATGAGAGGGCGGATGTTCCGCGGGGCGGTGAACCGTTGTGTGAATCTCCTGGTCCATTATCCCGAGGGATGCTCGGCAAACTGCGCATACTGCGGTCTGGCCAGGAAGCGGGCCGGGACCTACCGGGAAAAGAGCTTCATCCACGTGGAATGGCCCCTCCATCCCATGGACGACATCGTGGCGGCAATAAACCGTGCACCCGGCTACGTAAAGAGGACCTGCATCTCGATGATCACCAACGGGAGGTGCAGGCTTGACACCCTTGAGATGACCCGGCGGTTGAGATCCGAAACGATGCTTCCCGTTTCGCTCCTGATCAGCCCCACCATCCTGAAAGACGGGGACCTTGATGCGATGAAGGAGGCGGGGGCGGACAAGATCGGGGTGGCCGTGGACCTCGCCGCCCCGGATCTGTTTGACCTCTTCCGCGGGAGCGGGGTGTCGGGACCGCATCGATGGGAGGAATACTGGCAGACCGTTTCAGCCGCAGTGGAGGTCTTCGGCCCGGGGAACGTGGGGGCCCATCTCATGGTCGGGATGGGGGAGACGGAGCAGCAGATGGTCTCGGTCATGGAGACGCTTCGGAAGAAGGGTGTGATGAATCACCTCTTCTCCTTCTTTGCCGAGAACGGCTCTGCCCTGGGGGATCGGCCGCAGCCCCCGTGGCCCTCTTATCTGCGTATCCAACTGGCCAGGTATCTTATCGAAGAGTCCCTTTGCTCCGCCGGCGAGATGACATTCGACGCCGAAGGAAGGCTGGTTGGGTTCGGGCTCGACCAGGAAACACTCCTGGGCATTGTGAATTCAGGAATCCCGTTCATGACCACCGGATGTCTCGGCTCCGACGGCCGGGTGGCCTGCAATCGGCCCTTCGGCAACTGCCTGCCCGACGATAGACAGTGGAACTATCCCTACCCGCCGAATGAGGAGGAGATCAGACTGATCAGGGACCATATCTTCACCCTCCCCTAAAAAATCTTTGACAACCTTCGGGCGAGCTATAGTATAATTACAATTTCCCTTGGGCCGTTAGCTCAGTTGGTAGAGCAGCGGACTTTTAATCCGTTGGTCGTGGGTTCGACTCCCGCACGGCCCATCAATCTTAAGCCGGTCGTGAGTTCGATGCACGGCCATTCATAAATCAGCGTCCCCATCGTCTAGCCAGGTCCAGGACACCGGCCTTTCACGTCGGCAACACGAGTTCAAATCTCGTTGGGGACGCCACGCTCAACCGTGCAAGAGGTCTGTGTTCGACCTCACCTGCCGGCGGCCTCTCTGTCGTCCCTTCATCCTGTTCTCGACGATTCAGCCAAAGGGTCCTGCTGACTCCCGGTCAGCGCCGGTGGCGATCGATTTGTGATTGCCAACCATCAGGCTTTGGGCTTATATTCCGCCGGATGGTTGAGTGGTTTGCCATAGTCGTCCTGGGGGTCATCGAAGGAATCACTGAGTTCCTGCCCATATCCTCCACCGCCCATCTGCTCATCACCGAGCACTGGCTGCCCCGGCAGAGCGACCTCTTCAACATCGTGATCCAGAGCGGGGCGGTCATCGCCGTGCTGCCCCTTTTCCCCGAACGGCTGCGCCAGTTTTTCTTTCACTGGCGGGAGAAGGCCACCCAGGAATATGGATTGAAGATCATCCTCGCCTTTGCCATCACGGGGGCAGGGGGGCTCGTTCTGGAAAACTCCGGGTTCCAGCTGCCGGAGGATCTGGCCCCGGTCGCATGGGCCATGGTCGTGGGCGGTTTCGTGTTCCTGCTGATCGAGCTGCGGATGAGAAACCGTGTCCCGACAGGCGGCGTGACATGGGTCATGGCCGTCGCTGCCGGGGTCGGGCAGTTGATCGCGGCCATGTTCCCGGGGGCATCACGCTCCGGGGCGACCATCCTGATGATGCTGATGCTCGGGCTCAGCCGGCGGGACGCAACGGAATTCTCGTTTCTCGTCGGCATCCCGACCATGCTCGCCGCAGGGGGGCTCAAGATATTCCAGGCCTTCCGCCATCCCGACGGTGCAGCCTCCGCCGAGCGCTGGGACCTGGTGCTCCTCGGGTTCGCGGTATCGGCGATCGTCTCGTTCATTGCCGTGAGATGGCTCCTCCGCTACATCCAGACCCACACCTTCGTCCTGTTCGGCTGGTACCGCATTGGGGTCGGCGCAGCGATCTTCGCCCTCCTGATCGTAGGGCATTAGCGTGAACGGGAAAACCCCGGCCCTCTGTTCCGAAGCTACAAAGCCATCCCTTGGCGCGCACTCATCGATGGGCTTCTAGAAAGGGTCCTCCTGAAATGAGGGAATGATGGGCCCTTGTCCCCGCTTTTATGCGCTTGCCGGAGTTTATGCCGCTCCCCGGAGGCATAGCCTCATACAAGGTGATTGGACTGCTCCGCGGGCTAAGGCGTTCCTCCCTGGCCTCTTCCGGCGACATCCTCTCCAGGTTTCCTCCCGCGTTTGCGAGATAACCCCTGATCACGCAAAAGGTCCTTTGCCGTTTGGCGGCTTGCCGTCCTGGTTTTGCAAGGAACGGTGGCTGTCAATCCACGCGGGAGCCGGGCCCCGGTCTTACACCGGGGTGGCCGCTTGGATTCTTTCACGAACTTGCCGGAGAGCGGGTCAGGCTTGCCATATCGATCTTGCGACCTCTTTCCCGGATATTGCGAGAATGTGACGCATCCCTGTGTGAAGCGGCCGAGGGAAGATGTCAACGTACTCTCGGCCTTCATCTTATCAGCCCAAACACCCAAGATCATTTTGGATGACCGCTCACGGCCGGCCTGTGGATGGCCCTGCGAGCTAAATAAAGGCTGCCGTTTGCGCGATTCGGGTTCGTGAATTGCTTTGGACTTCCATGGTCTCGGCATTGCGCGATGACGTTCGACGGAATGCATGGGAATGGAAGAATCGAACGGATTTCGTGACTGAACACAGGATCAATCGTCTCCCCTGCGCGGGGGCGATCTTAATCATCATATAAGGAGTTCTTTATGGGAAAACGAGCGAGGTTGTTGTGCGGCTTGATCATGATCCTCTTGCCTGCTTTGCCGCTGACGGGGTGCGACAACCCCCCTTGGGAGAGCGGGATGGTGCTGGCCCTAAAAGTAGACACGCCGAAGAACGGCACCACCGTCACGACGTCCCCGGTAACGGTAAGTGGACGGGTAAATGGGACTCAGGCCTCGGTGGCAAAGGTATCCATCAACGGTACTGACGTGCCTGTCAAAGACAGGAAATTCTCCGGCAGCGTCAATCTGAGTGAAGGTAAGAACGCCATCCTTGTTGTCGCCACAGGGGGCGGGGCTACGTTGAATCATAACGCTACCGTTACCTACAAGCCGGCCGATTAGTTGTCACTAAATGAAGGGAAATCCTCACCATGAACTAAGAACCGGCGGATAAGCTTCAATATGAATGAATATCGTTGGAGCTCTATTCTTGTAGGAGCAAGCTCCTGCTTGCGATTCTTTCAGTTCCGAGAAGATCGCAAGCAGGAGCTTGCTCCTACTGTTTGATCATTCTCGCCACCTCTGGGGGCAGGCGACCGGGGCTGACCTCCGTGAAAGATGACAAGGTAGTCGGTACGATACCCCCCTGATATCCGACTGCGGGTCGCAAGCAGGAGCTTGCTCCACAGGGGTTTTCCATTCATGTTCGATGTTCGTCTTTTCTTCCCTTAGAACCCGCTGCCCCAATCGCAAGCAGAGCTTGCTCCTACATGGGTGTTCATTTGACATTGGATGTTGGACATTCGATATTCGATGTTCGTCTTTTCCATCCTACGTTCGATGTTCGTCTTGCGGGGGACTCAGTAGGGCGCCGGGAATTCCACCTCCCGGATGTACTTCTCCGAGATGGTTTCCCCATCGATGGTAAAGAAGAGGCTTACATCCCCCCGTCTGGTTTTTTTCGCTTCCTGGGTTTCCAGCCCCATCTGCTGCAGGATCCACGGGGGGACGGATGTGCGTCTTTCACCCTCGGTCACCACCGTCTCGATATAGACCGGGTGCTGCCACATCCTGAAGAGGACCCTGAGCACGTCCTTCATCTCATCGAGCCTCAGATCGGCCCCTTCGTGGCGGTGCTTCAGATACAAGCCCCTTCCCCGGTGGGGTCTTTCGGCAGGGCCGCCATAGTGGGCATCGACGATCTCGATCACCGGCTCCCCCTGGTTGAAGAGGAGAAACATGAGTTTCTTCTTGATGCTTTCGAAGTCCGCCTTGTCGACGCCCCAGTGGTCGAGGGGCACGCCGCCTCCTCCCTGCTTGTAGCTGAAGAAAGGCATCCGTTTGAAAAGCTCCAGGGTGAAAAACTCGTGGATGAAGAAGTGGTCATTGATCCTTCTCCTCACCTCAAAGATCTTCTCGCGACCCTTCCCCAGTTCCAGCTTTCCGGGGTTTTTTTGGGCCAGCCTGAAGAACACGTTGGGAATCGGCTCGGAGACTCTCGGAAGAGCGCCGCTTTTCCAAGCCTTCTTCACGGAAAGGAGGGTCGCCTGCCACTTCAGGTCCCTTGCGATCTCCTGCTCCAGTTCCGGTCTGGTGTTGGCGTTCAGTTCCTGTCTGATCCTCTCATAAGTCTCCTCGCAGGTCTGGTATTCGCACCACCACTTCACCAGTTTCTCGCGGCTGAAGAGGTCTTTCGGGAAGCCGGCCAGGCCGTTCTCGCAAGCTTTCTTGAAGCTGCACCATTCCGTCCATCTGGGGGCGACCGCCTCACGGCTCTCCTCAAAGATGTTCTTGAAGACCGCAAAATCGTCCCACTGCCTCTTCCGGTCCAGGAAGGGGCTGCATTCCTCGTACAACTTGCCGTGTCTCCCGGAATCCCAGCGGTACTCGATATCCATGTAAAGCATGAGGCCGAGTTTGTAAGGATTGAGCCCCGGGCTCCCGAGCGTTCCCGCATTGTGGAGGGCGTAGTCTACGATCTCCTCGGGGGGAGCGAGCCCGCGCTTGACCATCAGTTCGGAGTGCCAGTATGCGGCCCACCCCTCGTTGGCGATCTTCGTCATCCTCTGGGGAAGAAAGTAGTAGCTCTCCTGCCGAAAGATATCGAGGATATCTCGCTGCCACTCCTCCATCGGCGCAAACCTCAGGAGGAAAAGAAGGATATCCCTCACCGGCCTGGCCGGAAACTTGAGACCTTTCCGTATCTCGCTCGCCCTCTCCTGTCTGTTTTTCAGCGCCTCTCTCTGGGCCTTAATCCATTCCCGTGGATTGAGGAACTCGTCCAGGTAAGGCAGATCCGAGCGAAAGCGAAAAAGGTCCTCTCCCTTCTTGGAGAGCTTCCCGTGGTTGTTCTTCTTGGTCCCGCTCTTGATCGCGTATGGGATCCTTGCATCGATGAGGTTCTCTATCTTCATGCAGTCGGTCAGAAAATCGTCTACGACGCTCTCTCCATACTCCTTCCGGTAACCGTCGATCCGCTCTCCGGCGGCTCGTGAAGTCGCAAGCATGTTGCGGTCGGAGCGCTTGAACCAGGCATTGTTTTTGAAGAAGTCCACATGGGCGCAGACATGGGCCATCACCAGCTTCTGGTCGACGAGCTTGTTTTCCTCCAGCAGGTAGGCGATGGACGGATTGGTGTTGATCACCATCTCATAGATCTTGCTCAACCCATAGCTGAAGCTCTTTCTCATCTTGACGTACTCTTCGCCGAATTTCCAATGGGAGAAATGATCCGGCAGCCCTCGATAGCTCGCAACCTCGGCGATGGTGTCCCAGTCGAGGACATCGAAGATGATGGGAAAGAAGTCGAGCCCCCTCCTCTGGGCGATTGCCTGAATAATCGTCTGCCAGGTTCTCAGTTCGTTGCTGAATAGCGGCATTGGACTCATCCTCTTGGCGCTCTGCTAGGGGTTATCGATTTGCCGACCAGCAGAATAGCCGCCACAGAGACACTGGGACACAAAGGCTTAAGCACATCCGTTCTTCGTGACTTTGTGTCTTCGTGACGATGTTGAACTTTCTTAAAGGCCGATCAACGGTTCCGCCGCCCCGATCGCAAGCGGAGCTTGCTCCTACAGGGGGGTGTTTCGTTCGACGTTCGATGTTGGACGTTCGATGTTCGATGTTCGTCTTTTCTCTTTGATCAGTAGTTCCTCTTCCCGAAGAACTTCTCCAGGGCCAGCCAGGCGTCCTCCCTTTGTTTGACGCCCAGGTAGACCACCCTGCCGTCGTACCTGAATTCCTGCTCGAGATACCTGCCGAAGAATCCCGGTTCGGAAAAACCCTCCGAAGGTCCTCCCGTGTACCACGAGCGCCAGGCCGGCTTGACCTCCCCGTAGCTGTACTGGTTGCTGAACGGGAGGATCCTTTCCTTCATGAGCTGCAGGGTTTCCGCGTTGTCGTCCTCCCAGTTCATGCCGTCGGAGAAGTAGATCGGGTAGATGTTCCAATCTTCCACCGGGTATCTTTCGTTCACGATATTGATGAGCAGACGATGGGCGCTCGAGATCTTTGTCCCGCCGTAGCTGTCTTTGGTCAGAAACTCCTGCTGGTTCTTCATCTCCTCCGCATCCACGTGGTGGACGATGTAGATGCACTCCAGTTCATCGTACTGCCGCGCCAGCAATCCTTCGGTGAAGAAGCAGAAATAGGAGATGATCTCCCTTTCCTCATCGGATACGGAACCGGAGATGTCCCTCATGAACGCGAGCAGGGCGTTGTTCTGGGGGGTGGGCGTGGGCTTGGGGGAGCGATAAGATTTGTCGTCCTTGGTCGGGATGATTTTCGGGTCCTCCGGATCGTATGTCCCCCCGGCCATCTGCCGCTGAAGGGCCTTCTTGTAAAGCCCCCTCGGGCCTCTCTTGATGATCAGGGATTCCGGGCCGGTTTTTCTTGCAGAGGTCCATCTCTGCTCCTCCGAATCGATGGTCTTCTCCCCTTTCGGCTGCAGGCTGGGGAGCTCCAGGGCCATCATTTCCATGATCTCTTCTTCATGGAACTCCACCTCGATCAGTTCGCCCGGCTCCTCTCCGGCCTTTTTCTCTCCCCCTTCCTTCGGGTCCCCGGTGACCGGCCCCAGATCCTGCCCGGGCTCTCCTTTCCCCGCCCCGAGGCCTCCAAAGTTGGAGCCGTAGCGTATCCTGGGCAAGGGGAGGTTGAAGAACCGGATCTTGATCGGCTCCTTTCTCCCCTTGCCCGGCAGGATGACGCTTCCCGGCTGAATGTATCTCCTCAGATCCTCCTTGATCTTCCCCTTCAGAATCTCGACGAACTTCCCCTCGTCCCTTTTGATCCTTTTAGGTCTCATGCGCACCCCCGCCGATCGACGCCACCGAGGAAAAGACTTCGGGACTGGAAAACACTCCCCCGGCGCGGGTCCCCGCCCGCCGATCACCGGCCGCGCGGACGGGGAACCCAATTCGGAATAAGCGTCAAATTCGATTAGTATGCACTCAACCTGCGATGCTCCTCCTCCTGTCGTGCGAAAAGGCCTCCCACGTAGGTCAGAACGCCCGTTGCACATTCGTCGCAGTAGCCATAGGTCTTGATCAGACGGGCCTTGACCTCGTTGATCTTCCTCTCCGTGTCGTCGTCCTTGACCGTCTCCACGAGGGAGGAGAGTTTGAGGGTGTCTTTCTGGTCTTCGAACAGCTTTCTCCTGAGGGCCTTGTGCAGCTTCTCATTGGACTCCGCCCGGAACTTCTCCCCGTCCATGGCGAGGGCCCCGATGTGGTTCATGATCTCCCGCCTCCAGTCGTCCTTCTTGTTCTCGGTGATGTCCACTTTTTCTTCCACCGAGCGCAGGAGTCTTTCGTCGGGCTCGTCGTCTTTCCCGGTGAAACGGTTGGTCACCTTCTCCCCCCGCGTGTATGCCTTTACGTTGTCGATGTAGTTTGCGCAGAGCTTCTGAATGGCCTGCTCGTCTCCCAGGATGGCCTCCTGGACCTCCTCCCGGATCATTTCGTCGAACTCGCGCTCGACCACGCCCAACATCTCGAAGCACTTCTCCCGTTCCGTGGTGCTGATGGAGCTGTGCAGCTTCAAGCCGTCCCGCAGCTCGTACATGAGGGTAAAGGGGTTGACGCAACGGTGCTCGCTGTTGATCACGGCATTGGAGAACTTGTCCTGGATATACCTGGGAGAGATCCCGCTGAAGCCTTCATCGGGGTGCTCTTCGCGCAGCTTCTTGCAGACCTCGAGGGACCAGTTCTCCAGTTCCTGGCCGTTGTAGAGTTTCATCTTCTGGACGATATCCATGCCCGCTTCCCTGGGCGGCTCGATATGGGTCAGGACCGACCACATGGCCGCCACCTCGATCGTATGCGGGGCGATATGACTCTTGATGGTTTCCTGCCGGTAGTCCCTCTCGTAAATCTTCTTTTCGTCCTCCAGCCTGATCACATAGGGGATGGGGATCTGAGTCGTCCTGTCCTTCAACGCCAGCATGAGCTCGTTCTTCTCCAGCTTTTTCAGGTCCGGAGGGTTGGTATGGGCGATGATCACCTCGTCGATATCCATGTGTCCCAGTTTACGGGCCTTGATCCTGTGGGCCTGAGAGGCCTCCAGGAGGTCGTACAGAAAGGCAACGTCCAGTTTCAACCCCTCGATAAATTCCATGATCCCCCGGTTGGCCTTCTGGAATTCCCCTTCGAAGTTGAAGGCCCTCGGGTCGCTTTCCCTTCCATACTCCGCCACCGCCCGGTAGTTCACGTCACCGGTCAGCTCCGTCGCGTCCTGGTCCTTCTCGTGCTTGGGTTGGAGGGTGCCGATGCAGACCCTCCTCTTGTCGGAAATGATAATGCGCCTGACCCGGACATGATTTCGGACGATCTCCTGCCAATTGCCGCGGTAGTGCTTCAGCAGTCTGGAAAAGGAGTCGTCGCATTTCGGACACGGATAACACCAGCTCCGGACCTTGTAGTCGCCGTGGATGCTCTTGTTCAGCTCTCGTATGGGATCGTCGGCTACGATTCCCTCCTCATGGATAAGACGGAGGAGGTTGAGCGGATCGCAGTGCATCTCGCATTCGACCTCCTCTTCAAACTCGTTGAGGAACCCCAGGGCCCTCCGTATGGAGTCGTTGGTCCCCTTCTCTGCAAACCATACGGTTCCATAAAGGCGCCCCTCGTCCCTCTTTGAATAGTCCTCGAGACCCAGCTTGAGCAGATCCACCATGGAGGACTTGGACGAACCCACAGGGCCGACGAGCAGGAGGATTCTTTTCTCCTGGCCATACCCCAGGGCCGCGCTTTTCAACACGTTCATGAAGTTCATGATGTTCCAGTCCAACCCGAAGATCGCCTTCCCTACCGAAAAGGGGTCATCGAAGAAATTGTAGTGAACATGTCTCTTCCCATAACGCATGTACTCGCTCTGACCATAGGAGACGACCATGTCATGCAGTCTCTGAAAGGAATTCCTGGTGACCTCCGGGTTCCTCGAAATGATGCTAAGATACTGGTCGAATGTAAGCAGTTTGAACTTGTCCTTGGTGTCCATGTTCCGGACCTTCTGAAATATTTCCATTCTTCACCTCGCTTCTATGGGTCCCTATCCGAGAAGAAGTGAACGTTTCACCTCTTCGACTTGCTCCAGGAGCCCCACCCACCAAGGGCTGAGCCGTCCCCGGTCTTCGTGCGAACCGCCTGGGCACACCGGGGCCGCACCTGACATTCTTCAGCAAACGGCAGGTCAATAAAATGGTTGATACTGTGTAGATTGGGAGGGGATTCGTTGTATTTAGAATAAGAGGGAGCAGGAAAAACGTAGGTCGCTTGGGGACCTTCCCCTCTGCCGGCCCTTGAACGAGGAACTCTCCGGAGGGGGTGATTTCAACCGGCCGATTACAATACGGCTCGGTTCGCCGGAAAATGGGGTCTACCCTCTATTTGAATCCCGTTGAGACCGCTCTAGGCTGAGGGTTGGTTTTAAGCGTTAGTCCCCTAGATTGTTTCGATTTCGCGAGTGCCGAATGGGGGTAGAAGACGGGAGCCTATGAGCGGCAGCGTGCAGATGAAGCATCACCAGGCCATGATCCGTGTGGAGGAGAACGGTCCCGGGATCCTGCTGCTGGAGCTCTCCGGTCGGCTGGACTCGGCGACGACGGGGGAGATGTGGCGAAAAGCCACCCAGGCCCTATCCCGGTTTTCTCCCAACCATGTCATCGTGGATACGTCGGGAGTCGACTACTGCGACATCTCGGGGGCAGGCCTTTTCCTCGAGATCAGGCGGCGCCAGCAGGAGAACGGCGGAACGTCGGAGGTCAGGGGGCTGCGTGAAGAATTCCGCCAGCTGTTGGACCTCTTCGATCCGTCCAAGATAAGGCTGCAGCCGACGGAAAAGAGGGTGCCTGTTACGGAAGAGGTGGGGAGGGGGGCCTACAATGTCTGGAAGGACATCAGGGAGCTGATCACGTTTCTGGGCAGGCTTTCGGTTTCGATGGTCGGGGCCCTGAAAGACCCGGGCGCGGTCCGATGGAGGGATGCCTTCAATGCGGCGGAGAAGGCCGGCGCCAATGCGATGCCCATCGTCGCCCTGGTGAGTTTTCTGGTCGGCATGATCATGGCGTTTCAGTCATCCATCCCCATGCGTCAGTTCGGCGCGCAGATCTATGTGGCAAACCTGGTGGGCCTGTCCATGCTCCGGGAACTCGGCCCCCTTATGACGTCCCTCATTCTGGCGGGCAGGACCGGCTCCGCCTTTGCGGCGGAGCTCGGGACCATGAAGGTGCGCGAAGAGATCGACGCCCTGGTCACGCTGGGTCTCGACCCGGTGCGATTCCTCGTCGTCACCCGAGTGATGGCCGTCTCCCTGATGACGCCGCTGCTGGCCGTCTTCGCCGACCTGCTCGGGGTCGTCGGGGGGGCGGTCGTCATGGTCTCGACAGGGATCTCCCTGAAGACCTATTACTATCAGACCTTGTATGCACTGACTTACGGGGACCTCCTGGGGGGGCTTTTCAAGTCCTTCTTCTTCGGCCTGATCGTGGCGGGGGTAGGATGCGCGCGGGGGTTGCAGACCGGGACCGGGCCTGCGGCCGTCGGAGCATCGACGACCAGCGCCGTAGTGACCGGGATCGTCCTGATCATCGTCGCGGATGGAGTCTTCGCCATGATCTACTACTCCCTGGGGATCTGATGGCGCGTGAGAGGGTCGATCGAAGACAGGTCATCATCCGAGTGGAACACCTCACGGCCGGTTACGATGACGTCGTCGTGCTGAACGACATCTCCTTCAATGTGCATCGGGGCGAGATCTTCTTCATTCTGGGCGGCTCGGGGAGCGGCAAGAGCACCCTCATGAAGAACATGATCGGCCTTTACCGGCCGTCGCGGGGGGTCGTAATGATCAACGGGAGAGACATCGTCTCTGCCGGAGGACACGAGCGGATCGGGGTGCTCAAGAATTTCGGTGTGATGTATCAGAATGGGGCGCTTTTCGGCTCCATGACCATTCTGGAGAACGTTCGCCTTCCCCTGGAGGAATGGACGGACATGCCTTCGGAGGCCATGGACGTGATTGCGCGGATGAAGCTCCAGCTGGTGGGTCTTGAGGATGTCGGTTTCCAGATGCCGGCTGAGCTGAGCGGCGGCATGCAGAAGCGGGCTGCACTGGCGCGGGCCATGGCGCTGGACCCGGGGATCCTCTTCCTCGATGAGCCGACCTCGGGGCTCGACCCGATCCTTTCGGCCGAGCTGGATCAGTTGGTCCTCCGACTCTCCGAAACGCTCGGGATCACCTTCGTGGTGGTAAGCCACGCCCTCCAGAGTGTGTACTCCATAGCGGATCGCGTGATCCTGCTGGACAAGGGGACGAGGGAAGTGATCGCGGAGGGGACGCCGGCAGAGCTGCGGGACCATGGGAACGAGGTTGTGCGTAGGTTCCTGAACCCCCGATGAATGTCCAATGCAGAATGTAGAATTTCCAATGATCAGGGGAAGAAAGAGGTCCGGCATTTTAACTGGATATTGGACATTGGACATTCTGCACTGGACATCCCCTTTACTTTTTTGCTTTGTGCCTTTGTGACTTCGTGGCGGGGCATGGGTTTTCTGGATTGAAGACGAACTACTATAAAATCGGGCTGTTCGTGATCTCCGCGGTCGCAGTAGCGGTAACCGCCGTGATCGTGCTGGGTGCCGGCGCCCTTTTCCGGGACGAGATCGTGGTGGAGTCCTATTTCGTGGAATCCGTCCAGGGCCTCGGCATCGGATCGCCCCTGACCTTTCGAGGCGTGTTGATAGGGCATGTGAGCGGGATCACGCTGACCGGGAATTACTACAAGACGCCTCACCGATACGCACTGGTGCGCTCGTCCTTCCTTACGGACGTGTTTCAACTGGAGGGAGACGAGGTGGCGGCCCTGAAGCGCGAGGTTGAAAAAGGGCTGAGGGTCCGCCTTGCGCTCATGGGACTCACAGGGGCCTACTACCTGGAGGCGGATTACGTGGACCCGACCTTGTATTCCGATATCCCCATCGACTGGAACCCCGAATACCCGTACATCCCGTCGGTTCCCAGCGCGGTGACCCGGGTGAGCGAGGCCCTGAACGGCATCATGAGGAACCTGGAGCAGATCAATATCCATGGGATCGTCGGCGACCTGGAGACCTCTTTGGATGCCTTGAACGCGGTCCTGCAAGGGGTAAACATCGAGGGGATCGGGCAGGAGACACAGAAGCTGCTGGCCGAGCTGAGGCAGACCAACCAGGCCATTTCGAAGGTCTTTGCAGGGGATGTGGAAGCGAGCCTGCAGCAGCTCGAAACGGCCTTCCGGCAGCTCAGCGGTTTGATCTCGGGCCAGGAAAGGGACGTCGAGGCCATTGTCAACAACTTCAGGGCGGCCTCTCAAAACCTCAGAGAGGTAACGGAAAGCCTGCGGAGAAATCCGTCGCAGCTGTTCTTCGGGCAGCCGCCCGCCCGTACGCGATAGGGGCTGCTGTTCGACGTTCATCTCACAGAGCCCGCGGAGAGGAGTGTTCGCAGCGGAATCGTCAACTTTTGCAGGGTGGACAGGTCTCGGTCCCCTGGGGAGGATTTCATGAACAAGAAGATGGCCGCCGTGCTCGCACTGCTCGTGATGGCCGGGGGATGCCTGCCGATCTCCAAAGAACGTGTCGAAAAAAGGCAGTATGTCCTGGATGTATCGCGACCTGAGGGTGGCGCGGGAAAGCCCACCAATGCCGTGCTGAGGGTCTATGAATTCAGTGTACCCCAGCAGTACGAAGGGCGGGGGTTCAAGTACCGAACAGATGAGTTGACCTTTCAGTCCGATTTTTACAATGAGTTTTTCATCCTGCCCGGACAGATGATCGCCGAGGAAACGCGGCAGTGGCTGGACGAGTCAGGGATGTTCAAGGATGTCGTCGGAGACGGGGGAGGGGTGTCTTCGACTTATACCCTGGACGGAACCATTCAGGAGCTTTACGGGGATTACACCACCAGCCCGTCCAAGGCGATGCTGGCCATAGAGTTCGTTCTGCAGAGGGATGTGCGGGGGCGCAGCGAAGTGGTCTTCAAGAAGACCTACCGGCAGGAGCAGGCCATCGCGGGGAGGTCTGCGAAGGAGCTTGCCAGGGGCTGGAACGATGCGCTCGGTTCGATCCTGAAGGAATTCGAAAAAGACCTGCGGGAGAAGATATCCAAGGCATAGTCGCCCCCGGAAGAGGGTTCACCGCAGACGCAGAGTGCGCAGAGGAACTCGAGACTTGCGTGCGGAGCGCAGAGCTTTTTCAATGGCGGTATCTCCCGCCATTGAAAAAACAGTTTCTCTCTGCGATCTCTGCGCCTCCAGCGAAGCGGGCGGTGAAATGTCCCTCCTTTGGCGACCCATGAACCGCGTCCGGCAGCCGCTTTGAGGTTTTTGCGGGGGAAGGTCCGCTTTTTGTTGAATTGGCCGAGGCCTTCAGGTAGTTGTATGCGCGTTTCGGAGGTTCCATGTCCATGTCTGAAGAACGAACATCGACCCTGGATCTGAAGGCTTCCGGCCCTGCGACCATTCTGCAGCCGTCCTGCTGACCCGGTGCCGAAAGGACTCAGTTGGGTCTGCCGTCGATCCATCAGCCCTTCCTGACGGGTTTTGTCCCGACCACGATAGGGAAGGTCCCGAGGGTTTACCCGGATCTGACATGGTCCGACCGGGTCGGCGGCTATATGGCCCGATGGACCATCCGGCGGATGAACCACACGGTGGAGCCCGGTCTCTACGCCCTTGGCAACCCGGGAAGAAACTCACCTGTCCTCGTGACCGCGAACTACAAGATGAGCTTTGACTGCCTCCGCCGATCGCTGCCCGGCAGAAGCGGCTGGATCCTCGCACTGGACACGAAAGGGATCAATGTCTGGTGCGCTGCCGGCAAGGGAACTTTCGGCACGGAGGAGCTGGTGCGGCAGGTGGGGCGGAGCGGCCTCCACGAGATCGTATCCCATCGGGATCTCATCCTCCCTCAACTTTCAGCCCCCGGAATCGCTGCGCACACGGCGGGAAACCTCTCGGGTTTCAAGGTACACTTCGGGCCTGTCCGGTCCGCTGATCTCCCCTCCTACCTGGATTCGGGGATGAACGGTTCTCCCGAACTGCGCACCAAGACCTTTACCCTGTGGGAGCGGGCCGTGCTCATCCCCGTGGAACTCGTCCAGGCACTGAAGGCGGCCCTGGTCGCACTGCCGTTGCTCTTTCTCCTGAGCGGGCTCCTGAGTACGTGGGGATTCTGGATCGGCGGCATCGAGCGCGCCCGCACCTTTGTGCCGGGCGTCTTGGGCGCCATCCTGGCGGGCGCAGTATTGACCCCCCTGCTCTTGCCGTGGCTGCCGGGGCGACCCTTTTCGGTGAAGGGGCTCCTGCCGGGAGTGGCCTGTGCCGCAGGGCTTCTGGGGTGGCAGTCGGCGGAAGGAAGTGCCGGACTGGAGACGATCGCATGGATGATCCTGATCCCGTCCATGTCCACCTACCTGTCCATGAACTTCACCGGCGCATCCACCTTCACTTCCCTCTCCGGGGTGAAAAAGGAGATGCGGATCGCCCTGCCCGTGCAGATCGGCGCAGCCGTGATCGGCCTGGGCCTCTGGATCTATTCGCTCACCGGCTGAAAGAGCAAGCAGGAAGGCGTGAGGTCGACGGTACCCCTGGAGCAAGCTCCTGTTTGCGATCACAGGCGCCGGCCGACCCTCAAAGAAATCGCAACCGGGAGGTTGCTCCTACGGAAGAGAGAACTGAAGTCTCATCGATCAATCTTGCCGCCCCGGCGGCAGGAAACCCCCTCTGATCTCTTACCTCCCATCTATCCTCCCAATCACGTTGACAAAAATGCCACAGGAGATAAGAATGGAATACAGAAAGGACGAAAGTTGCATCGAAGACATCAGATACGGGTACAGGACCTTTCACGTCTCCTCAACTACATCCTCGGGCACAGACCCGACGAGTTCGGTGTCGTGCCCGACCCCGACGGCTATCTCAGCTACAAGGAGTTGCTCTGGTCCATCCATGAGGAGACCGGGTGGGGCTACGTGAAAGAGGGCGACATCCGCGAGGTCCTCATGGGTGAGGGAAGGTCGCTTTTCGAGGCGGATGAAAACCGTATCCGGGCGCTGGACAGGCGCTGGCACATCGAGGAGGCTTCCCCTGTCACGGTACCGAAGATCCTCTACTGTGCCGTGAGGAAGCGCGCCCACGCCCATGTCATGGAGAAAGGGCTCTCTTCCCGGATTCTTCCCCTCTCTCCTTCTCCGGAGGTTGCCTTGAGGATCGGCCGGCGCCGTGACCCGAAGCCTGTCCTCCTGGAGATCCTGACCACGGCGGCGCATCAGAAAGGCGTCTCCTTTTCGGTATTGGGAAGCCTGTACCTGACCCATGATGTGCCCGCGGAATGCATCTCCGGTCCCCCCGTGGAGCAGGAGCCCCCTCGCAGGGAAGTGAAGCCGGCCGGGGAAGAGAGGGCCGGCGGAAGGAAACCGGATTTCATGCCCGGCAGTTTCCTGCTGGACCCGCAGAGAGACCCCGCACCGCACCGCCAATTCAAGGGGAAAAAGCATAAAGGCTGGAAGGAGAATGCAAGGAAACTCCGCAAGAGGAATAACCAATGAAGAAGGACCTCCCCCCGTTTTCGAAGATCTTCTATCCCAAGAGCATCGCCGTCTTCGGGGTCTCCCCGGACGAGACCAACATGGGCAGGACCATCGTCCTCAATACCCTCACCTTCGGCTTCAAGGGGGAGGTCTTCTCCATCGGCCGGACCAAAGGGGTGGCCTTTGGGCAGAAGATCTACTCCTCCCTGGAGGAGATCGATCGTGAGATCGATCTGGCCGTGATCCTCACCCCGGCGAGGACCGTCCCCGGCATCCTCGAGCAGTGCGGCCGAAAGGGCATCAAGGCCGCCGTGATCGAATCGGGGGGGTTCTCGGAGTTCGGAGACGACGGGAAGTCCCTGGAGGAGGCCTGTACGGCAGCGGCAAAGAAGTACGGGATCCGCTTTGTCGGACCGAACGGGATCGGCGTCACGAACCTCGAGAGCGGACTCGCCCTCCCGTTCGTCCACCTCAGGAGGGACCTCTGCCTGGGGCCCGTCTCCATTCTCGCGCAGAGCGGCGGGGTCGGGCTCAGTTACGTGAATTTCCTCTCGGACGAGCGGATCGGGTTCAACAAGTTCGTCTCCATGGGAAACAAGCGCAACATCAATGAGAACGATTTCCTGGAGTACCTGATCGAGGACCCGTGCACCAGGATCATCCTGGTGTACCTGGAGGGATTCACGGACGGCAGGAGATTCGTGGAGGTGGCCTCGCAATCGGCCAAACCCATCCTGGTGCACAAGTCCAACCGATTCGAGACCAGCGCGAAGATCGCCCATTCCCACACCACGGCCATGTTCACCAACGACAGACTGGTGGACCACGCCCTGGAGCAGGCCGGATGCGTGCGGGTGGACACGATGGGAGAGGCGGTCCATTACATCAAGAGCCTCAGCCTTCCCCCGCTCAGGGGCAAACGTCTGGGCGTGGTGTCGCGGTCGGGGGGCCATGCGGTGATCGCCGCCGACGCCTGCGGGTACTACGGGTTCGAACTCCCCGAGTTTCCCGAGGAGATGCTGGAGAGGATCGCCAAACATGTCAGGGCGGGCGTGATCCGGCTCCAGAACCCCCTGGACCTGGGTGATCTCTTTGAGCTCGACTTCTACGCCTACATCATCGAGGAGCTTCTGCAGAAGGAGGACCTGGACGGCGTCTTGCTCGGGCACGGCTATCGCAAGGGCCCCGAAGAGCAGCCGTCCCGGGCCCTGCTCCAGCAGGTGGTCCGTCTGGTGGAAAAGTACCAGAAGCCCGTGGGCGCCTTTGTCATGACCGAGGCCTCGGAAAGGGAGTATTTCAAAAACCACGTGAAGATCCCTGTTTTCGACGGACCCGAAAATGCGATGCGCGCCTTCCACCAGAGCTACCAATGGTCTTCCAGGCGGCCCCTGCCGCTCCTGAAGGCCCGACTCGATCAGGTGGACGAGGAAAAAGCCCGGTCCATCCTGAAGGAGGCGGAAGGAGAGGGCGAACTCCTCCTGAGCCGGTCCATCGAACTGATCCGGTGCTACGGTTTCCCGACGGCTCCTCATGAACTCGCAGGGACGGCGGAAGAGGCGGTTCAGGTCTGGCGCTCCTGGGGTGCGCCCGTCGCGATGAAGATCAACCGGCCCCACATCTCTCACAAGAGCGATCAGGGGGCCGTGAGGCTGAACATCCGGACGGAAGCGGAGGTCCGTTCGGCTTTCCGGGATCTGCAAGGACTGGCCGGCGGTGACCTGGAGGTGCTCGTCCAGAAGATGGCCCCAAAAGGCCGGGAAATCATCATGGGGGGAAAAAGAGACGAGTGTTTCGGCCCCGTGGTCCTCTTCGGGCTGGGGGGCATCTTCGTGGAGGTCTTTCGCGATGCGGTCTGGCGCCTTGCGCCCATCCAGCACGAGGAGGCGGCCCGCATGATCCGAAGCATTCAGGGCGCCCGGGTGCTCTCGGGGTACAGGGGAGAGAGCCCCCGCGATCTGAAAAGCCTCGAGGATCTCCTGGTGAGGTTATCCGTGATGCTCGTGGACCTGCCCCGGATTCAGGAGATCGACGTCAACCCGGTGATCGTCATGGCGGAAGGGGAGGGTGCACTGGCGGTGGACGCAAGGGTCATCCTGGGAAGCAGCAAGTAAGAAGTAGGCAGTAAGGAGCAGGCAGCGCGGACAACGCCCGAATGCTGGAATAGTGGAATATTGGGGAAGAGCAACTAGAAGCCTGTAGATGAGGGGGCCGAGAAATGGCTTTTTAGCTTAGAAACCCATCATTCCACCATTCCGTCCTTCCATTATTCCAGGAGGACCACCTACTCCCTACTTTTCAAAAAGCCTGTAATCCTTCACAATCTCTCCCAGCATCTTCCGGATACCGTCTCGGTCGTGGTTCTCGGCCGCCTTGACCAGCCGATCTACACTGGTCCTCAGCATTTTCTCGTCCGGGGGGGCGCTCTGAAGGGCCATGATCTTTGGGTGCGATGTGGGGAGGGTCTCCCCTGCCGCGGCTATCGGTTCCTCGTGGAGTTTTTCTCCGGGACGAAGCCCGACGAACCGAATGCGGATGTCCCGTTCCGGTTCGAGTCCATGGAGCCTGATGAGGTCCCTGGCCATGTCGAGGACCTTTTTGGGCTTCCCGAGGTTGAGGACGAAGACCTCTCCCCCAGCGCCGATCACCCCGGCCTGGATGATGAGCGAGGCCGCTTCCGCGCCGCTCATGAAGTGGCGGACCACCTCCGGGTGGGTCACGGTCAGCGGGCCTCCCCTGGCGATCTGCTCCTCGAAGATCTTCACCACCGAGCCTGTGCTTCCCAGCACGTTCCCGAAGCGAACGGATACGAATCGGCCCTTTCCGCCGGCGCCCATACCTTGAACCAGCATCTCCGCCACCCGCTTGGTCGCCCCCATCACGCTGGCAGGGCGGGCGGCCTTGTCGGTAGACACGAGCACGAAAAGCTCGACCTTGCCTTCGATGGAGGCATCGATGAGGTTCCTGGTGCCCAGGACGTTGTTCAGCACGGCCTCTCCCGGATGCTCTTCGTTCATCGAGACGTGCTTGAAGGCAGCGGAATGGAACACCGCGTCCGGCCTGAAATCCTCAAAGGCGCGTTTCACCGCTTCCCGGTTCCGGATGTCCGTGAGGTAACTCCTCGCAGGCACGTAGGCAAAGCGCTGTCGGCATTCCATTTCGATGGCAAAGAGGTTGTTTTCGTTGTGATCGAGCAGCCCCACGGAGTGGGGCCCGAACCGGCAGGCTTGCCTCACGAGCTCGGAGCCGATCGAACCCCCGGCGCCCGTGACCAGGATGCGCTTGCCCTTCAGTGACCCCTCGACCTGTTCCTGATCGATCTGCACTTCATCATGGCCGAGCAGGTCCGAGAGATTCAACCCGCGGATGGATCGCACTGAGATGTTGCCGTTGATGATCTCGCCGATCCCGGGGACGATGCGATATGGTTTGCCCGTCTCCTCGCAACAGTCCACGATCTTCCGCATACCTTCTTCCTGGGCCTGGGATGCGATGAGGATCTCGTCGTAGTCCACGCCGACGCGTGCTATCCCCTCGACCGGCCCCAGGACCGGTATCCCGTGAATCGTCCGGCCGTGGGTCTTGGCGTCATCGTCCAGGATGCCCACGGGATCGAACTTCAGCCTGGGGTTGTCTCTGATCTCGCGGATCGCTTTCTCTCCGGTATTGCCCGCGCCGATGATCAGGATTTTCCTGCGTAAGTGCTTTGGGGATATGGCGGGAAAGATCTCGAAGCCGCTGCCCTTGGCAAAGTAAACCCTCACGATGCCTCTCAACCCCGCGACCGCCACCAGGGTCAGGAAGCCGTCGGCCAGAAATACGGTCCTGGGATACAGTTCGAAACGGTAGAGCATGAGGACGGCGAAGATGATGAGCAGGGAACTGGTGAATACCGCCTTGAAGACATTCAAGAGGTCCTCGAGGCCGGTATACCGCCACATCCCCCTGTACAGGTGAAAAAGAGCGAAGATGGCGAGCTTCGCGCCGAGCACAAAGGGCCAGCTCTCCTTGAACGACCTCATGAACTCGGGGGGAATGGAGAAATCGAAACGAAGGAGAAAGGCGAGGTAATAACAGATGAACACGAGGACTGCGTCGATCGTGATCACTACAGGGATATGGGATCGGATCGGATCCCTTCTCCTGTCAGCCTCCGGCTTCTTGTTCGACCTTGCCATGCTCGATTCACGGCCGTCAGGGCCGGACTCGTACGATTTGGTCAGAATGACCAGAAAGATCCCCTCTGCGGCAAGCGCGAGGAGGAAAAACCAGCCTCTCGCAGGGATCCATCGCACGAACGCGCCTGCCAGGAACACACCGGAAAGGGCGAGCGCCGCGTACAGGAGCGTGACCGGGCGGTGTCCGAGACCGGCTACGACAAGCCGCTGGTAGAGATGTGAGCGGTGGGAGGCGAAGAGGTCTTCCCCCCTCAGCAGCCGCCGGAAAAGGGTGTACACCGTATCGAAGACGATAGGCCAGACGAGAAACAGACCGGCCACGGGAATCCAGTCCCTGTTGCCGGAGCCTTTGACGGCGCTGATCATCATGAGGGGAAGGACGGCGAAGTTGTAGCCTACGAAAACGCTGCCGACATCACCCATGAAGATGCGCGCAGGAGGCCAGTTGTGCATCAGGAAGCCCAGGCTCCCGCCTGCCAGGATGAGCCCGAGCAATGCGACCGAGGGCTCGCCGCCTGCGACGGCCAGAAGAGTCCACCCGAGCCCGGCCACCAGGGCCTGCACCCCGGCCATACCGTCGATTCCGTCCATGAAGTTGTAAGCATTCGTCAGGCCCACGACCCAGATGAACGTGATCGGCAGACCGAGCCAGCCGAGATGGACCTGTTGAAGGATGGGTATCTTCAAGGTATCCAGGGGACCGAGCATCCAGATGGCAAGAACGGCGGCAAGGCTGTGTGCTGCGAAGCGGAACCCGGTGGGGAGGTTTCTGAGGTCGTCGAACAGGCTGACGGATGCAAGGAGCAGCGCCCCAGCCGTGTAGAGAACCAGTTTTCGCATAGGCAAGGGAGAAGCGGAAAGCCATACAAGAAGCCACGCTCCGACAAGGGTGACCGCTACGATGGCCAATCCGCCGGCGGTCGGAACGGGGCTGGTGTGGGAGCTTCGCTCGTTGGGGATATCGAGGATGCGATGCCTTTCGGCCAGGATCCGGATCAGCCAGACGATCACGTAGGAGACGATCAGGGGCGATACAAAGGAGAAGGCCGTGATCTTCAGCATGGTCCGGCCCTCCTGCGTTGCCTGGACCAAGCGATCAACCCGGGAAGGGCCTGCTCAAAGGAGACGGAAGGGGTAAAACCCAGTTCCTCTTGGATCAGGGCTGAGCTGTACCAGGCGTTTGCGGTCAGCTTCCTCACCTTCTCCGAATCGAAAGGGATCCGCACTATCGGAAGTCGCCCCAGAAGATCGCCCAGACAGCCCATCATGTAGAAGAAAGCCAGGGGAATGCGAAGGGGAGAGACCCTCCTGCCGAGTGCCTTGCACACGGATTCGTATAGTTCGCAGGTCGAATAGGGCTTTGCGTCCGTCACGATGTAGCATTTACCTCTCGAGGACGGGTTCCACGCGGCCAGCAGAGCGGCATCGACCACATTCCCGACATGGACCATGCTCCTGAGATGGGGGCTCCTGGGAGGTGGAGGGAAGTAGCCCGAGTCCAGCGCGGCGATCATCCTCATCACATTTCCACAGTTGCCTTCTCCGTATACGACGGGAGGCCGCAGGCAAACCGTGTGCAGATCGTGCTCCCTGCCGCCCTCGAGGACCAACCGCTCCGCCTCCAGCTTGGATCGGCCGTACGGGGTCTGCGGCAGCGGGGGCGAGGACTCGTCCGCACACCCCCGGGTCTCTTCCCCCATGGCCTTCACGCTGCTGAAAAAGACGAACCGCGCCGCGCCGCCTTTCAGGGCTGCATTCAAGACGTTCCCGGTGCCGTCCACATTTACGGAGTTGTACTCGGCTTCGAGGCTGCCGGATCTCGACGGAATATCATGACACGCGGCAAGATGAAAGACCGTGCCGCACCCCCTTGCATAAAAAGCCATCTTCGAGGGGTCCCGGACGTCCCCCTCCGCAACCAGCACGTCTCCGGGAAAGCCTGCCGAGGGGGATTTCCCTCTCACAAGGGCGGTCACGCGATGACCTCGTTCAACGAGCCTGTTGACCAGGTGTCGCCCTATGAAACCGCCGGCCCCGGTGACGAATACCCTTTCCATGCACCTCTTTCGATGACTCTGCGTTTGCTCGTGAGAAGGATGGGAAGAGTCACCGCGCTGTAAATCTCGAACGGGCGATTTAATAACTAAACCCTTCTAAAGTCAACAGTTTTCACACTTCCTTCTCCGCTAAAACTATTGAGACAGGATGACGGGCAGAAAAACTAAGATGTTGGGGCTTGAGGCCGGATGATCAGGTCGGAGGACGATTAATGCGGATAAGCTGTCCTGAAAGCGTCGGTAGCGACTCGATCGAAGTGTGGAGGCGAATGGATAGGGCATTGAACTCGCTATCAAAGGTGCATACTACGACGCCTGAATGGTCGGGATTCTTGAGGTGAAGACGGACGAAATGCTTTCTGTTCATCGTTAGCAGTGCCCTTTTCTCAATACGGGCTAACTCAATAACCTCTTCATCCGGTATTGCTTGACCGGATTTTCCAGCTTCATAAGAAGTCAGGACGTCGTGCCCTAAACGTCTCAGTCCCTCCACAACAGGAAGTGGGAAGTTCTCATTTGAGTAGAGGCGCGCCATTGCCTATGCCTCTTCGTTTTCACGGATTTGCTGTTCAATTTCCTCGTGGTGAGAGCGATAATAAGCCCATGCATTTGCCAGGTCTTCGGCCCGCAGGGCGGGATAACTTCTTAGGAGATCTGACTCCGTCGTGCCCAGTTGCCTCGCTCTTACCAGTACCCAAACCGGTATTCGTGTTCGAACGATGCAAGGTTCCCCCCCCGAAACTCCAGGTTTGCTTTCAATGGCTGGAAAGGCTTCCCCTAAATCACGCACTACCCACTGAAGTACCTGCGCCTTCTCAGCTTTCGTCATCTTGGAGAGAAGTTTTTCAGTCTCTTCTAGTGAGTTCACTGGGTTTCCTCCTTTTTGTAGAAAGGTATGGCAAATCGACTGGCAAGTCAATTCAAAGCCTGCCCTTGCGCTGGAAGCGCCCGGTTTTAGCGACGGCGGACCTGCCACCTGGAGGGAAATCTGTTTTATCTCCTTGCGGGACGATCTCCTATGTTTCATGGTTTTTTCCGGGTTGCAATTGGTTCGTAAAAAGGAAAAAATGTGCGACCGTAAGCGACCTTCGCGCTCTTCGTGCTTCGGCGCGCAAGCGTGCCCTTCGTGGTCAAAACAGGATCTTTCATTGGCTACCGCTCCAAAATCGCTTCAAGAAGCGAACAAGGACCGCCCGCTTCTCCTCGGGAAAGAGGTGCTGGGGCCCGCGCTCGTCGTTGGATTGCACTTGGCCCTTTCAGGCTTCTACCTCTACCAGCTTCTCGACACCGGCCTCTTCGACCTGAACCTCCAGGACCGGCACGATACCTTTTCCTATCACCGCTGGGCGATCGAAGCCGCCAAGGGAAATCTCTCAGAAGTCGTGCAGCACACCCAATATGCGCTCTACATCCTGGCGGCCGGAGTGATCTACGCTCTCTTCGGTGTAAACCCGGCGCTGATTTCTCTCTTTCAGATCCTCCTCTCGGCCGCCGCGTGTCTCCTCCTCTACGACCTGGGCAGGAGGATCTTTTCGCCGGGGGTCGGACTCCTTGCGGCCGGACTGTACGCGGTCTACCCGGTTTCCATCTACTACACCGGTTTCATCCTGCGGGAGACGCTCATCACCTTTCTGGGTCTTCTCCTGGTCTATGTGCTCGTCCTTGCCCTCGAGAAGCGAAGACCCCTCTTTTATGTGCTTGCGGGCATTGTCTGTGTCCTCGCCGTGGCGGGCAGGTTCAACGTGGTCCTCTTTGCGGCGGCGTTCTCGTGGTGGGCCTTCTTCTTTCATTTCCGAGTTCTGGGGAGATTCGACTCAACCTTCCCGGCAACAAAGATCGGGGCCGGTCTGACGCTTGCGTTGGCCGGCGCACTTCTAGTAATAGCTATGCCGAATCTCGTCACATCCTGGTGGTGGGTTGTCGGGAACAGCTATGACTCGACCATGTTCATCTACACCCCCACTGGGGATGTGATCCCCACTTTTTCCCTGGATTTCCTTCTAAGGCAGTTCTACAAGGCCTTTCTCTTCTTCAACAACTTCGAGGCGCCGAACAATTTCAATTTCTACCTTTTCAAGGAGAGACTCTCTCTCCTGCGATTTCTGCCCCTTTCCTTCGGGGTGATATTTCCCTTTGCAGTGATCGGGTTCATCTGGGGGCTGAGAAACACGAAGCCTATCATGCCGGTGCTTCTTTTCGTAGCCTGCCAGGCCGCAACGGTCATTCCCCTTTACATTACCTCCCGCTGGCGCTTGCCCATCGTGCCCTTCGTGATCCTCATGGCTTCTTACGGGATCTATCTCCTGGCGCTGCGCGTAAGGGAGAGAAAGCACCGGCTGCTTGCAGTTCAGTTATCCCTCTTGATTGTCATGATCCTGTTCACTTTCTTCAAGCCACAGCATGTCCGCCAGGCGGAAATGACCATGAGGGCGGCCCAGAGGGTGGGGTTCAGCTACCTCTATATGGGTAAAGGCCAGGCCGAGCGGGCGGTCGCCGAACTTCGACAGGCCCATGAAGAGGTGCCCTCCTACAAGTCGGCCTATGTCAACCTGGGTTATCTCCTTTTCCAGCAGAGGAGATATGCGGATGCCCTGGCCGTTTATGACACGGCCTTGACGCTCGGCCCCGATCCGGGCCTCTGTTTTTCAAGGGGGCTTGCCCTGATGGAACTCAATCGCCCGGAGGAAGCGGAAAAGAGCTTCAGGGAGTGCGTCGCCCTGGATTCGGGAAACTGGCAGGCCTTCATGAACCTCGCGAAGATCGCATTTCTTAGGAATCAACAGGAGGAGGCGTTCGGCCTGTGCGACAAGGTGCTGTCCCTCAACCCGGGCCTGGCGGCGGCGTGGTCGTTGAGGGCGGAAACCCTTCTACGGCTCGGCCGCCTGGAGGAGGCGGAAAAGAGCGTCATCCGTGCGATCGAACGGGAGCCCCATGACCCGTCCCATTACAACAGCCTGGGGACCGTGCTCGCCATGAGGGGGGCCTATGAAAAGGCCGCCGCTGCCTACCTGGAGGCTGTTGCCAGGAACCCTGAACTCGCCTCAGCCCATCTCAACCTTGCCGCGATCTACGTCAACCACCTGAACGACCGAAAGAGGGCGGCCCCCCACATCCGGCGCTTCCTCGACCTCTCCCCCGCTTACCCCGAGCGCAAGGGACTGGAACAACTGCTGCACGAGATCGAGGGCGGGGGTTAAGAAACGCCTTAGCCCGACAAAAATCCTGTTGATCCTGTGAATCCTGTCTGAAGTCAGGTACAGCCCGAAATCATTTGATCCTGCCTGCCTTGGCAAAGCCTTGCGAAAGCAGGTTATCCTGTCTGAGAAGCGAGAGACAATCTCTTTCCGTTCCCCCCTTGAATGTCCAAGTAAAATATGCAAATATAAACCTAATTGAGGCATTTAGGGCATAAATCGGATTAGCCGTTCGCCCTAAGGTATCGAAGGGTGCACTCAGAGAAAAGAGGTTGGGCTCATGATAGGCGAGCAGGTTCTACAGCAGGTGATTGAAAGGATCGTGGCTGCGGCAAGGCCAACCCTCGTGATCCTCTTTGGCTCTTACGGCCGTGACAAGGCCGATGAGGAATCGGACCTCGACATCATGGTCGTGAAACGGGAAGTCACCGACAGGGCTGCCGAGATGGTGCGCCTGCACGAAGCAGTCGGAGATGTGGGTACAGGTGTGGACGTCTTGGTTTACTCGGAAGAAGAGTTCGAGCGTAGGAGTCGAGTGCCCGGCACCGTGCTCTATTGGGCCCGTAAGGAGGGGAAGCCGATCTATGAAGCCGCACATTGAGGAAGCCTTCCTTTCTTTGCGCCTGGCAGACAGGGACATCAAGGCATTCGAAGTCCTGAGCAGGGATCCGGAAGTCCATTTGGCAGTAGTGTGTTTCCATGCTCAACAAGCGATTGAAATATTCTGATTCCCTCCTCCTATAGTGGATCCCTTTTCAATATCGGCACTGAACATGATGTCATGTTCAGCCCTCTGTTCTTGCCCGACGAGGAATGGGAAGGCGGGACTTCACGACTTTCCCGATTTACAGAGATCTTGACGGAGCCCTGATCGGATGAAGCAGTGGCATCCTTCAGAATACGGAGACGCGGAGAAATAGGCTAGACAGGATAACGTGATCAACAGGATTGGGTTGGCCCAGGGGGGCTTATGATAACAAGGGGAGGTTGCGAATTCGCACGCGTCCCTGTCGTACCGTGACAACCGCTCCTCGCTTGAGGTCTTCGGCACACTGGGTGATCACGGAGCTGATCAGACTTGCCGTCTCTTCACGTCGCATCCCTTCCATTCGGATTCGAATTACCGAAGGGGATGTAGCCCCTGAGAGGGCAAGGAGGGCGTGGAAATCAGCATCCAGAGTTACAACGACACGAGATTCTTCTCGGCACTTTTCAAGAATAGATAAATCATCGGCGGTTGAATACCCTATTTCTCCGACATGTACTGCATGATTCCCGCTTCACGCAGCAACCTTGCCGCTGATCGCGGCAATCCTTGATCAAGCAGCAGTTTCATGGGTTGAAAGGTCTGAGATGCGGTCGTCGAGACAGGTGGCTGCATATAGAAGGGCTTGCCGGATATCCTCATCTTCAAGTTCAGGGTATTCTTGGCGAAGCTCTTCACGGTTAGGATACATGGCTGCCAGTTAGACGCATATCCCGTATGCAGGGCTGCCCATTCATGCGAGCGGGATCAATGGTGATGCGGTTGAGTTTCATTTCCTGACCTCCTCTGTCCCCTTATAGCATAGGCAGGCATTTCTACCAAGCGGGCTTTAAGCACTGATTTTCCTCCAACCCCTGCTCCGTCCTTTACCTTTCCTCGGTTTCCTGATTTCCTAATTCATTTCCATCCGCCGATCCCCCTTTCCGACTCTCCGCAGTAGCACGAAGCACTGCGAAGGCAGGTTATCCTGTCCGGTAAAGCAAAATCCTGTTGATCCTGTTAATCCTGTCTAGAAACACTATCTCTTGCCTTTTCTTCCATCACCTGCTATCTACTCCCACCAAGAATTTCCAGGGACCCGGGAGGAGGAGCATGCGGATCCTCGGCCTTTCATGCTTTTACCACGACAGCGCAGCCTGCCTGCTGACGGACGGTTCCATTACGGCCGCGGCCCAGGAGGAGCGCTTCACCCGCAAGAAGCACGATCCCCGCTTCCCGAAGAACGCGATCGCCTATTGCCTGGAAGAGGGGGGGATCGAGGCCTCCGATCTCGATTACGTCGTTTTCTACGACAAACCCTTCCTGACCTTCGAAAGACTGCTCCTCAGTTACATCACCGTCGCCCCTAAGGGGCTCAGGTCATGGCTGGAGGCCATGCCCCTCTGGCTCGGCCGGAAGCTCCATATCCCCAGGGTGATCGAAAAAGAGCTCGGCTACGAAGGCGAGGTGCTCTTCACGGAGCACCACGAAGCCCATGCGGCATCCGCATTTTACCCTTCGCCTTTCGAGCAGGCGGCCATCCTGACCATGGACGGGGTAGGGGAGTGGGCCACGGCGAGCTTCGGGTATGGCCGGGGCAAGGAGATCACTCTCCTGAAGGAGCTCCATTTCCCCGATTCCCTGGGCCTTCTCTACTCGGCCTTCACCTACTTCACCGGGTTCAAGGTCAATTCCGGCGAGTACAAGCTCATGGGGCTGGCCCCCTACGGAGTTCCAAGGTACAGGGACCTGATCCTGAGGGAACTGGTGGATGTGAAGGAGGACGGCTCCCTCAGGCTGAACCTCTCCTATTTCGATTTCCTCGGCGGCCTCCGCATGACCAACAAACGGTTTTCAAAGTTCTTCGGGGGGCCTCCCCGCAAACCGGAGACGCCGATCACGGAACGGGAGATGGACATCGCCGCGAGCATCCAGGCGGTCACCGAAGAGATCGTGATGAAGATGGTCCGCCATGTGCACAGGGAGACGGGGGAGGGCCACCTCTGCCTGGCAGGCGGTGTGGCCCTCAATTGCGTGGCCAACGGCCGGGCCCTGCGCGAGGGGCCTTTCGAGGACATATGGATTCAGCCTGCAGCCGGGGATGCCGGCGGCGCGCTAGGGGCCGCGCTGTCGGTCTGGCATCGCTTCCTGGGGAACGAGAGAAAGGTTCTGGGGGGGAGGGACGGCCAGAGCGGGTCTTACCTGGGGCCCCGTTTCTCCAATGATGAGGTCAGGGTCTACCTGGAGAAGCACGGCTACCCGTATCATCCGCTCTCTTCCACAGACAGGGCAAACCGCGTGGCCGAGCAGATCGCTGCCGGAAAGATCGTGGGGTACCTGGCCGGCAGGATGGAGTATGGCCCGAGGGCCTTGGGGGCGAGGAGCATCCTGGGCGATCCCCGTCAGGTGGAAACCCAGAGCACAATGAACCTCAAGATCAAGTACCGGGAGTCCTTCCGTCCCTTTGCGCCCACGGTACTGGAAGATAAGGTATCGGAATACTTCGAGCTGGATCGACCGAGTCCCTACATGCTCCTGGTGGCCGATGTCCAGGCCGAAAGACGTTTCTCCCAACCTTCCAGGGACGGCAGGAACATCCTGGAGCGGCTGAAGGTGAAGAGGAGCGACATCCCGGCCGTCACCCACCTGGACTACTCCGCCCGCATCCAGACCGTGAACCCCAAGGACAAACCCGATTATTACGAGGTCATCTCCGAGTTCGAAAAGCTGACGGGGTGCGCGGTGGTCGTCAATACGAGCTTCAATGTCCGGGGCGAGCCCATCGTCTGTTCGCCGGAAGACGCCTACCGCTGCTTCATGCGGACGGAGATGGATGTGCTGGTCCTGGAAGACTGCATGCTTTTCAAGGAGGAGCAGCCGAGATGGAGCGAGGGGAAGGAGTGGAGAACTGAGCTCCTCCTCGATTAGCAGGTCCGAGATACGCAAATTCGGCCTCATAGCGCTCATCTTCTTCGGTGCGCTTTTCGTAATGGCCGTGTGGCGGGAGAAGACGGTCCTTTCCTGGTTCTTCGGGATCCTGTGCACCCTCGGTGTCGCCTTTTTCCTCCTGCCCGGCCCCCTTCAACCGCTTTATATCCGGTGGCTGAGAATCGGCCATGTCATGGGCCAGGTGTCCACCGCCGTCATTCTCACGGTGGCGTACTATGTCGTGATCACGCCTACGGCTCTTTTGAAGAGATTGTTCGGGGGACGGCCCCTCCCGCTGGGGCCGGAAAAGAAAGTTGAAACCTACTGGGTGACCCGGCCGGAGCCGGCCCAGCCCAGAGAACGCTTTATCAAGAGGTACTGATAATGGCTGCTAAAAGACAATCGCTGCTCGGCGAATTCTGGGAGTTCCTGAAGGTCAGAAAACGCTATTGGCTTCTGCCGGTAGTGCTGATGCTTTCTCTTTTGGGCCTGGTGATCGTCTTCACCGAAGGAAGTGCGGTGGCGCCTTTCATCTATGCCCTTTTCTAACCGAGAGGACGGACTGAAGCCCTGTGCAGGAACAACCCAAAATCTCTCTGCTCCTACCCACCCGTGGTCGGCCCCACCTGGTCAGGCGTTTTTTTGAGAGCATCGCAGACCGGACGGCTTGCCTCGATTCGATCGAGGTCATTCTCCGGCTGGATGAGGACGACCAGGAAAGCCACGGTCTTTCCGATCCACGGTTCAGGGTGCAAGAGATCATCGGCCCCCGGACGACCATGGGCGCATACCTGAATGCATGCCTCGAGGGCGCGATTGGAGAGGTTATCGTGCTCGTCAACGACGACATGATGATCCGGACGGACAACTGGGACGGATTCCTTCTGGATTTCCACCAGTCCGTGAAAGACGGGATCTACCTGGCCTACGCGAACGATCTTTTCCGCAGGCTCAAGGTCTGCACCTTCCCGATCCTCTCCAGGAGGACATGCGAGGTGCTGGCGGACCCATTCCCCCCTTCATACAAGGGGGCCTTCATCGATTATCACCTCTTCGACGTCTTCAAGCGGCTGCAAAAGGCGGGGTTCGACCGCCTCTTCTACTTCAAGGATCTCATCTTCGAGCACCTCCACCATCGAACCGGAAAAACCCCTGTTGATGCGACCTATACCGACCGCCGCCGCTTCGAAGACGACGCGACGTTCTTCGCACTGAAAGGCATTCGTCAGCTGGAAGCGCAGCGACTTTATGCAGGGCTGAACGGAGAGCCGTTGCCCACCCGGATGCACGCCGCGGCAGAGAACCTGAAGCAGTCGCTCCTGGAGGCATTCCTGGGTTCCTTCAGGACTTTCTTCCTCGATGGAGACCTTCCGCTCCTCTGGCGATCCTATCTTTTCGTCTGGTTCTACGGCCGGTGCCTGGCAAGCCAGGGTTATCTCAGGTGGGCATGACTCTTATTTCTGGTCTTGAGTTCTGAACCTGCCAAGGATGTCCTTGAAAGAGACTTCCACGGAGGGGAGAAAGACGAGACCGAGAAGAATTGTCATCCCAATCCCCAGTACGTAGTTCACCATAGCAAAGACGAAGGCATCCGCCTTAGGGATACCGAAAAAGGCGAGGGCGACAATACACGCGTATTGGAAGTTGCCGATCATTGCAGGTGCGGTCGGCAAACTGATGCCGACAATCAGAACGACCAGGACCACAAAAGCGGTCATGATGGGGAGGTTGAGTCTCTGGAAATGAAAGAGGCTGTAGACCGCGACACCTGAACAGATCCAGATGAGGAGTGACAAGAAAACCGTGCTCAAGAGTCTTTTGCCATTTCCAATGATCTGAAATCCTTCTACGAAGCCCTCCAGCATCCCTTCAATCTTCTCCCTCAGGTGGACTGGAAGTCTCTTCAAGAGCGGTTCCAGGAGCGCGAATGCGAGCTCTTTCCTGAAATGAAGGAGACATACCATCACCACAGAAAAGAGGAAAAAAGGGAGAACTCCGATGCCGGTCTTGACCAGCCATGGGGGAGGTGTTGAAACGATCAGAATAAAGAAAAGCAGCCCCAGGATCGTCAATATATCTAGAACCCTTTCCAGCACAATGGTAGCCATGGCAGAACCCATGGGAATGCCGCTTTTTGCACTCACCAGATACGGCCTGAGCAGTTCGCCCAGCCTCATGGGTACCAAGGTAATCGCCATGTACCCGACACAGGTAATCGGGAATAGTTTCCTCTGCCCAATCTTTTCAATGGGGGAAAGGACTATTGCCCACCGGAGTGATCTCAAAAATGTAACTAGGAATGAAAGGATCAATGCAAGAAGTGCATACCCGATTTCGACTCTCTTCATTCCCTCAAATACTCTCGACCATTCAACCCCCCTGAATGACAGGTAGACGAAGAGTGCGCTGACCAAGACCCCCAATAACAGTTTCTTCACTTATACTCGTCTCTTTCGAAGAGCAATCGTTGGATCGCCTGTTCTCTATCTAGTTAGTCTTGTTCCCATCACGTAGAACGACTGGTGACGGTGCCGGAGCCCTGCTCCTCGGCTCTTCAATGAGTTCCTTCGCCCGTAAAATAGTACCTCTAAACGCTTCCTTTTCCTCATGAGACATATCACTTACGATCTTGTCCATGGTGGGTACCATGCGGTAAGCGGTGTAGAGGATTTTCTTGCTCAGATACTCGGAGCTCAGGAACCGCGCCCCCGCTCCACCGATGACCCCGAGTACGAGGCAAACAAGAGCCATTTTGAACAGGAACAGATAAATCTGGCCTGCAAATTCTTTGACCGGTCTTACACCTTGAGGCTCCTTGATGTACTCCTGATAATCATTCTCAATCAGCTCACTGAAATAGCGCTCTTTTTCCTCACACAACTTCTCATAGGCACGGTTGAGATCTTTATCTTCCTCTACTATTGCGAGCTCCGGTATGTAGAGCAAGAACCTGTCTTTCCTCCTTTTCAGTTGCACAGTGTACTCTAAGCCCTTGTAATACACTAAGTCCTTTTTCTTGCCGGTTTCCTTCATGTTCATGTTCCCTCATTAAAAAGATTTTCTGAGCCGCCAGGCATACCTTAACGCAGGCCAGAATGAGATACCCCTTTCCTCTTTGTGTCGGAGGAATGTGCCAATCAAAAAAACGAGCTGGAAAAGAGGGCTGAGGAACCTAAGCTGGACCAAGCTCCGAAATCGTGAGTAAGTCCAAGGCCACTTTATGAAGAAATACGCCAGCCGGTGAACGTTGATGATGGCGGATTTGTCTTCAACATTGAGAAGGCTGGCATTCAGGAAAGAGTGTGGGAGATCCTTCAGAGAAAATCCCGAATGCAGCAGTCCCTTCTGGACGCAGTATTCCGCAATCCCGGTCTTGGGGAAAGGCATGAAGAGGGCCGAGAAGGCACAGCCAGCCTTTGCAGCAATATTCAATTCGATCGTCCGGAAGGCACTTCTGAGATCCTCGCCCGGGAGACAGAACATATTGGTCGTCTGCGTCTTGAGGCCGTAGCTGTTGAGAAGGCGCCCGCAATGGACGATCTGCTCATCAGTAATCTTCTTTCTGAGGACCTCCGCGCGTAAAGGATAACTCCCGGTTTCTATGCCAAAACTCACTGTGTGGCACCCCGCGCCTGCAAGAAGGGAAACGGTTTCCTCGTCAATGGTATCGGCTCTCGTGGTGCACCAGAAAGGAAGACCAACAAAGGATTTGTAGCTTTTCAGAAACGCCCTAAGCCATTCCTTCTTAAACGTGAAGAGATCATCATAGAAGAAGATGGACTTTATCGGATATCTGGAGCATTGGGTTTTGATTTCTTCGATGAAGTAGTCTACTGACTTTTGGCGTACGTATTGCCCTTTCCCATGGAAAAGATCGCGGATGTTTCCATTGTAGCAGAAACTGCACCTAAAAGGGCAGCCTCTGCTGGAGAAGAAGCGATGCACATGATCTGTTGAAATTTGGGGATATCGATCGTAATAGATCGAGCGATCCTCTACGGCAGTATCCAAAAAAGGGACAAGTCTTGCTCTTTCGTTTACCCGGATCTGTCCATCCTCCGATCTAAAAGCGATGCCTTCCACTCCTTCCCAGTTAGGTGATTGCCTGTTCGCCTCTGCGACAATGAGCGGCAAGACCTCTTCGCCTTCACTGTGGCAGACGATATCGACGGGTGTTTCCCGGAGGATTTCTTCAAAATAAAACATTGCATGGATGCCGCCGACAACGAGGAGGGTTTCAGGAAAGACCTTCCGGATCGCACGAACCTTTTCTACAAGCCAGCGATGTTCCGTGGATAGCACGGAAATTCCGACGATCGATGGCTTCAGCCTTCTCAGGGCAGCGATGGGATCTCGCTCCATGGAATCGATTACGACAGCAGCGCGGTATCCGGAATTCCTCAGATGCGCTTCCATCAAAAGGATTCCAAAGTAAGGCACACCGTACTGTTGGTAGAAAACCACATCGTTATCGATAGAGTTCCTTTTGTCCGCAATGATCATTTGAGATTCTCAATAAACCGGAAAATTCTGAAATACGCCTCGTCGGGCACAAAGCGGAGGAACCACTTGTAGACCAATGAATAGAGAAAAGGATATTCGATCGTATCGGGAATCTTACCGCTGGTCATGGATCGGACGATTCTCCTGGCAGCCATTTCATAAGAGGGCTTTAGCCAAGAGGAAAAAAGCGTTTCTCCGGAGCCACCGATGTGTCCCAAGTGAACAGTGACAGCCTTCACATGGGGCGGCCATATAAAGCGAAGACACCTCATCGCCATGTCCAAATAGGCCTTGGAGCAGGGGTAGGCTAATCTTGGTTCCGCTATCGGCGGGGCCAGGGCGCTGAAGGAAGAGATGGCAATGAACCTCCCCCCATGGGTGCATAGGTGGCTTCCAAACGCCGTAAGGACATTCCCAAGGCCTTCAATGGCCACAAGATTGACCGCATTGAAGATCTCATGATCAAATGCTCCGCCTTTGAGGATATCACTCTTGACGATGGCAGCATTGAAGACGACATCAGTCGGCCCGGGTGGGAGTTGATCGGTGATTGCCTTAAGCCTTGAGAGAAATACTCTTGAGGAGATGTCACCCTGGATATGTCGGTACCTTTGAAACAGCAGACTTTCTGAATAGCCCTCCGGCTCTCGAAAATTGGAACGTGCTACACCAATGACGAGCTCATATCCTCCGCGGAGGAGTTCGCAGACCATAGCAGCCCCAAGTCCACGGGATGATCCTATGAGAAGACAACTCTTCATATATCTCCGTCGGAAAGATAAACCCGCCGCAACCGAAAGAAGCAAATCATTGGTGTTTCTTCAGCCTGAGGCTGTCGCTTAACTGTATCTTGAAGATGTTCCATATGTTCTTGGGACTAAGATGCATCAGGGCATTATGTTCATTGTTGGCCAAAAAGGCGCAGTACATGCAGGTGTTCCTTTCACAGCAGTGACGCACCGCCTCAGCGATGCCGAGTTGATGAATGTTAGGGGCGTCTGGATCATTGTGGGCCCAACAGGTAAGAACACGCCCATCCGCATCAATTTGATATTTCAACCTGCCATGATAGCAAGGTACTGCTTTCATTGTAGCTTGAACCAGGTCTGATTTCTCCACGAAACACTTTTGATCATGGGAAAAAGGCCAGTCGATTGTCGCGGCGAGAACATTCTCAGAGTAATAGATTGGATATCCTGCGCTTCTCAGCTCCCGAATCCTGTTCACCGTTGCCCTGATTTCCGTGTCGTTCATAACGATGTCGGAGCGGCGTTCCTTCAGGGAAGCATTATTGTAGAGGATGCTGTATTGTATGCGAACATGCTTCTGAGCGCCTAATTTGGCAAGAAAATCCATGTCTGTCATATTATCTCGTGTAAGCGTTGCAGAAACGACGGCTGGGACGTGGTTGCGAGAAATCAAATCAATGGCTTCCATCGCTTTCTTATAGCTGCCTCGGCCCCTGTTCTTGTCATTCGATTCCTCCGGGCCGTCCAGGCTGATCACGATCGTGTCCAAGCATTTTAGCTGATCCATTTTCTTGGGAACAAGATATCCGTTGGTATTCAGACTGATATAAAATCCCTTGAGCTTTGCATAATTTAACACTTCGCCGATATCTGGACGGAGCAAGGATTCTCCGCCATGGATTGTAAGAAGCCTGGTTCCGAGACTCTTCAGCGTATCAATGATCTTCAACAACTCCCTGGTGGAGAAATCTTGTTTTCTGCGTTTGCCGTAGCTTCCATAGCAGTAAATGCAGTCAAGATTGCAGCGGTTATTGGTTACAAGAACGACGAAGAGCGGTATGTTGCTTCCTGAAATCCGGCACGCGATCAAATTGAGGAAGAATAGTCCTCTCCTAAAACCGGATTTTGCTGAACTGTTCCTGTACCTAGGCAATGTCTTTAGAAAAGCAATCGCTTTCTCATCATTAGGGAATCGGTCCCAGTTTGGGTTATCCATTCGACTGCTTACTCCGTTTGGAAAATCTCGCACAAATATATTGTTCTAAAATGATAGAGCGGTGTTAACGTGGCTGCCCATGAGCGAAGAACCGCCTGAATTTAGGTGCAATGCCGCCTTTGAGGATGATCATAAGCGACCTTTTGGAGAGAAACGCCATGAGAGCAGCCAGTGAGAGCCATATTCGGGGAGATTTGTACCACCCGCGCTTCATGGAAAGTGCCGTGCCACCGACCATGAAGGGACCGAACAAAGTTTTCAAGATGATTTTCGGTCTGAGCATGAATCGCACATTCGCCAGGAAAACCTGATAGACCAACTCTGAGCCAGTTATGCCTACAGGTGTATACGGCAATCTATCTGACGATAGATAATGTTGATTACTGCAGTTGGACCAATTTTCGCTAATATTGAGCCGTCCTTCCGCTTTCGCCATTTCATAAAAAGCTGTTCCTGGGTAGGGTATCGCTATATTGAAGCGAGCACCGTCCAATGGAACGGCCCGCGCGAACCGCGAGGTCATCCTTCTGTCTTGGCCATTTTCAGAAGGAAGCCCCATGATGATGGAGGCGTCAGCACCAATTCCGGCCTTATGGGTCAGTTCGATCGCCCTTGCATTGTCATTCACGGTTTCCCCCTTGTTCAGGATGGACATCACTTTCTGGGAACCGGTTTCCACTCCAAAAGCGATCGAAACTATGTTCGCCTCTTTCATCTTCAGGAGAAGATCCCATGTAATCTCTTTTCCCCTTGACTCGACTACGAAACACGCCTTTTTGTTGTAACCTGAGGTGATGATCTCGTCGAGAAGAGCGAATGTCCTCTTCTTGTTGATGGTGAAAGTATCGTCGCAAAAGAATATCCTCTTCTGATGGTACTTATCCACCAGTAATCTGATCTTGGTCATAACCCGATGGGGAGGCAGAAATCGATATCGCTGTCCAGAAATCAACCTCTGGGAGCAAAAGATGCAGGCAAAGGGGCATCCGCGCGAGCTGATGATGGTACCGAAGTCGCGGTATCCCTCAAGGTTGTCTTGGAACAGGTCATAGGGGAAAGGAGGAATCTCCTCCAGGCTTTCGAGGAGGGGTCTTGCGGGATTGTGGACCAGGTTACCATTTTCCTTGTACGAGATCCCCAAAATCCCACTGAAGGTTCCACCTGTGCTCAAAGCGCTGTAGATTTCACTTAGAGTCTGCTCCCCTTCGCCTCTTACCACAATGTCTGCCGCGGTGCTCTTCAGACACTCCTCTGGAACTGCCGTCGGATGTATCCCGCCGAGGATGACGGTGGATTCTGAATCGAGCTTCTTAACCATCCGAGTGAGTTCATAAGCCCTTTTGGCAGTACTGGTGAGGCATGAGATGCCCACAATTCTGGGGCCCTGGATGCTGTCCATGTGCTCTCTGAGCTTTCGCTCCGAAAGCCATTCTATCTGCTCGTCATGGATTCTCACCTGATCTTGATTCTTTTCCCTCACATAAGCAGCGAGGTACCCTATTGCCGTAGGAAATGCAGCATAAATGAACGGTTTGAATCTCACCGGTTGTGTGTCGGGATGCACAGCGGGATTGATAAACAGCACTTTTCAAACCTCCCAAACGATCATTGCCAATTCTGATCTCAGATCCACTGCTACTTCTTTGTCGCAAGGCAGAGCACGCTCAAGCCTGCAAAACGATTAAAACGGAAAAAAGCGCTTTCCAGCCTATGTGCCTGAATGAGGGCTCGATTCGTAAGCTTACCATGCGATTTCAGATCGCTACTCACTGCTTCACTCTTTGTCGCCTTCATCCTCAGTCTACTTATCAGTCTCATACACGCCACCGTCGGCAGGATAAAGAGAAAGAAGAAGCGCGTCCTGAGAATCGTCAACCCTCCCGCACGAATGCATGCTTCCAAGCTGGATGCTGTGTATCTCCGATAGTGGCCTAGAAAAACATCGTGTGTTGAGAACAGGGACTGGTAAGCCGGCGCTGAAATCACAAATTGCGTTCCAGGGGAAACCTTGCCTGCATACTCCCTAACGAAGGATATGTCGTCCCTTACGTGTTCGAGGACGTCCAGGAGCAGTACCAGTTCCGCATCAGAGCGGTCGATAGCCTTGGTACGCAATATCCTTTTGCCTAGGAAGAATTCCTCACTTTCCTCAATGTACCCGGTGTCCACGCAACAAGCTTCCGTTGCCGCGGTGGTTTCCAACAATAACTTCGATAAGATGCCTGAGCCGGCCCCGACGTCGAGTATGCTCCTAAATTCAATCCTGTTGAGCAGAACGCGAATGGCCCGGGCCTTCGATACATAGTACCAATGGTCATTGAAGTCTTTCTGATTTTGCAGTTCCCGCAGATCCATCCTCACCACCATGAAGATTCGAAATACCCCATACATCCCTGACCAAATAGAGGGGTCTCCGCTTCACCTCGTTAAAAATCCGTCCGATGTATTCGCCCATAAACCCTAATCCCATGAGGATAATTCCGCCAAGGAAGAGAGTAACAACCATCAAGGAAGCGTAACCGGGGGCCTCGATGCCGATAACGAGCACGCGGACGATCACAAAGATGGCATATCCAAAGGACATCATGGAGATAAGCAGCCCCAGATAGGTCCAAATACGAATAGGCACAGACGAGAACGAGGTCAATCCGTCCAATGCGAAATTCCAAAGCTTCCAATAATTCCATTTGGTCCTGCCGCCGAAGCGGCATTGACGATCGTACAAAACCGAGCATTGCCTGAAACCCACCCATGAGAAAATCCCCTTCATGAACCGGGCGTTCTCGGGTAATTCGCGCAATGCGTCCACGACACGACGGTCAAGCAACCGAAAATCCCCGGTATTTTTAGGTATGGGAATCTCTGAAATCGCATTGATCGACCGATAGAAGGAGGCGGCGGTCATTCTCTTCAGAATGCTCTCCCCAGCTCTTTCGTTTCGCGTCGCGTATACAACGTCAAAGCCCTCTTGCCACTTCTCCAGCATTTTTTCAATAAGGGATGGAGGATCTTGGAGGTCCGCATCAATAGGGATCACGGCATCCCCTGAAGAGAAGTCGATTCCAGCGGTCAAGGCCTTATCCTTCCCGAAATTCCGGCTCAAGTTGATCACCTTGATTCGAGGGTTTTTCCTATGGTGTTCTACGAGCCTTTCAAGTGTCGCATCCGTGCTTCCGTCGTTGACACAAATGACTTCGTATGCTTCGGTTATTTTCCGGAGAACAGCGGTAATCTGTGCCAGGCAGGGGTCGACATTCTCCACCTCATTGTATATAGGCAGGACGACCGACACACTAAAACCTTTCCTTTCGATCCGCGCCGCCATGTACCCCCCTTCGCTTACATTCTAATCCGCGTCTCTTCTCACGGAAATGGCCCAGGAACAAAATCGATACGTAGAGTGCAAGAGCAGAAATGGAGACCCAGAACAACAGATTGAAGTATCTGGGACTATAGCTCACCTCAATTCGGCTTTCGCCTTCTTCTATCTTTGTACACCTAAAAAGACCGAACGCCTTATCAACGGGTGCACGGTCACCGTTTACCTTCGCCGACCAACCACGGTTCCAGCTCTCAAATTCAATCACGAATCCCTGTCGATTCGCTCTGACCACATATTCGCGATTGGGACCCCCTCTGGACTCACTCAAAAGTTCAAAGCCGCTCACGTCGCTCGGGAAAAGGAGGAGGTGGAAGGCTTCCTTCAGTTTAACGACCGATTTTGCATTGAGATTCCCAAGGACTCTCTCGGCATCCTGAGCATGTCGGATCGGGAGAAACGCTAGTCGCGATTTGCAGGCATCCCTCTTGATTTCGTATAGGTTTAGTCGCAAGCCAGCATACTTGTCAAGCAGCTTATATTTCAGAGGGTAATCGGGAAACCCCTCCAGAAAGGCGCCGAATTCCGGCCCCACAACCAGATACTTCACCTGCATCAGATCCCAGAGGAACTCCAGTCTATCTTGGCGCAGTCTCCTAAAATGATTTCGGGGCGAAAAGAGAAAGAAGTCTTCATAGTTTATATCTCGGTGATCGAGGCCTAGACCCTCGTGAACATGACGGGTAAATAGAAAATAGGGGAGCACATCCGTGAATTCGCCTTTCGTCCGAGGGTCGGGCATGAGGACGACTCCACTGTAGAAGTCCTGCAGTGTCCTTGAAATGCTCGAATCGTAAATGACCGCCTCGCTCAATTTTTCCGATTGCAGGGTACCGGACAGGTATAGATAGGAATTTTCCGGTGTAAACATCCGATAGAAACCATGGTTGTTTCGGCTCAGCCCAATGAGCCGTTGTCGCAGGGCAGCGACTTCCCGCCTGCCGTCCAGAATCCATCTCTCCATTCCGGTCTTCGCAAGCTGTGATCTATTCGGGTAAATGAAACGGTGGGAGGTTCCCTGATACAGCTTGTGATGGGAATCGACTGTAATGAGACCTATCAAGAACACCAAAAAGCCGTATCTCACGACGTTTGGTGTCAGATGCAAGTAGCTGAAGAAGTTTGAGGTGCTGAATGCCTTGACCAACACCTCTGCATGCTTGATGAGATTTCTGGTCCCCAGCATGAAAAGAACGGCGAAAAACATACTGAATATGGAGCCATCTCTGGTGGCATACCATACAATGCCGGAGAAACGGATAATCGGGATGGTAAGGTGCGAACGGATCAAGTAAAGAACCACAAGGGAGATAACCATGACCCTGGCAATAGGGCTCTTTCGGTGCTCTTCAACGGCAAAAAGGATACTCAGACAAAAGATGAACTGGAAGGCAGGGCCGAGTTCCAAGAAAAGGTCGTAATCGTATCCATTCACATCCCCAATAATGTTTTCGGGTGAATAGAAATAATGGGAGAGAAGGGAAATATGCACAAAAAGCAAAACCAGATCGGTCAACCGTATGCGATAGAATGGGGACCGTATTCCCAGGGCAAGGTGGAACATAAGAAATGCGAGAAACGCACATGCAAAGGTCCAAGATTCAAGAATTGTACTGTAATCTGAAAGAATCGGAAGGCTCACCGGGTTGAGTGTGATGCTGTCAAAAAGGACAGTATCACCTTTATTTGAGCTGAGATTCACGAGCGTAATGAATGCGGTTCTTGCCTTGGCTCGGAACTGAACTTCGCATTTCCCCCAATCGCCTCCGGAAAGGACTCCAGAGTAGTATAGGTCGGTACCGTCTACCGAGCTACCTACCTTAACCTGACTGTTCGGGGAGGTCGCATTTCTGAAAAAGCAGGAGAAGCGATATTTTTTGCCGACCTGGAGAGGTGAGGAAAACGAGATATATCCGGAAGAGTTCTCGCTTGTTGTTACCTTCAGGCAGTTTCCAAATCTCCCGCCCGGAACGATCTCTGCAACAGCTGATTGCACATGGGCGGACTGGATATCATCTGCCTGCTCCAACTCACCTCGAGGCAGGACGTTTTCTCTAAACAACCCAGTTCCGGTTCCTCTGACTACGATATAGAGGGAGATGGTCACGATGATAAACAGCGAAAGGGAGATCCGTATTCTGGAAGACGCAAGGAAAGGATATTTTGAGGCGAGTGTGCGCAGTGCAGCATAGGCCAGAGCGAGCACCATCCCTACCATTACATAGGAGGAGGAAAGAAATGAAGTCAGGAGCTGTTTCCACACCAAGGGTAAAAAAGGACTGATGAGAAGACCCTCCTTGAGGCGATTCGAATCAAAGATGATGAGTGTAACAAAATAGTACTGATAGGCCACCGCACCGAGAGGTAATACTAGGAGAAGACTGAAAGATCTTAGATGTCGCAGCAGATGTCGATTGCGGAGTGATCCGGGATGAAATACGACTACGGATGTCCAAAAGACCACAGCCAGCATGAAGATATGCATGTGGACATAGGTGACATTGCCACCGAGGAGCCAGAAGATATAAAGGATGCTGAATGCGGCAATATGCTTCAGGTCGTATTTTTCCTGCCAAACCTGATAGACCAGCAGGATGGCAAGGATCGGGTAGAGGGGAAAGAGATTGCCCACCGTTTCGGCGACGATGATACGTATGACGAAATTGACAGAGAAATAGACGAGAGCGCCGGCCAGGGCGGTGAGAAAATCGACCCTGATGAATTGGCATGCATAGGTGAATCCCGCAAGCAGAATCACAGTGCTGATCAATTTCGTAAAAAGATACGTGAAATCGTTAAAGCCGAACACCATGTAAAATAAGGTGTTCTGGTTGATGGGATAATGGCCGAAATACATCGCCGGGTGGCCGCTGCCCACGTACTCATTCCAAACCGGTAGTTCACCCCCTTTCAATGTCTCTATGAAATTGATCATGAATGATTTGTAGAGTTCGTACTCTGCAATGGGATACTGATAGTCTCCCGAGAGAAGGGGGAAAAAGAGGATGGTTGAAATAGCAACCGGAAAGAGATAGCGAACGTACTGGAGAGACGGTTCTTCTCCGAGAATCCGTTGCTTCAATGCATGCAGAGGAGGGGGAAAGCTCATTCCGAACGGAACATCCTTCTGTATAGTTGGTAGTAATTCCAGATGACGTCCGACTTTAGCGAATAAAGATCGTCAATATCGAGAAACGAACTGATACACCCCCCGCACCCTGCCGAGGGCATATGGATGAAGGCGTGTCTGAATCCAGTGATGTTTCCATTGAGCCACCGCATGTCCCTGACAAGAAGGTTACAAGGCGCCACTCTGCCGTCAGGGGAAATCGTACAGAACAGGGAACCGGCGGTACTGCACTTTCTGGTGGTTCCCTTTTGGATCAGCTGCATCACATCACGGTAGTATCTACTAGAGAGCATCACATGAGGATCCTTTTGTCTCTTCAAAGTAAGAATGCGATCGAGCGCAGTCAGCATGGCCTGTTCTTCATACTTCGCACTCTCATACCCTTCGCGGTTCCCGGCATGCGAATGCTCCGCGTAAAACACGGGCTGAATGAGCACCTTGGCGTCCACGGACTTGGCGGTCTTCAGGACTTCATCCAGGATAGCGCAATTGTTCTTTGTGAGCACACAGACAAAGTAGAAGGGAATGTTCCTGCTTCGTATAGCCTCTGCCGCCTGCATCACCTTCCTGAAGTTCCCCCGCCCCCTTTGTTTGTCATGAACCTCTTCTGGGCCGTCCAGAGTCATGTTGATGCTGTTGATTTCGGCTAAGGCATCCAAGCGCTGAGGGAGGAGCGAGCCGTTGGTGGCGAGAGAGACGAACATTCCCTTTTTGCGAGCATGATGAACCACATGTGGGAGGTCCTTTCTGAGCAGAGGCTCACCCCCTGTCAGGGAGAGACGGGCGGTGCCGAGCTCGGCGAACTGATCGAGCATCCGGTGCACCTCTTCAGTAGACATCTCACTCCTGGTGTCCTCATGGATGCCACAGTATATACAGCGCTGATTGCAGCGAAATGTGATGTTAAACTGGATCGCATGCGGATACTTGACGTTGAAAAGCCTCGCCCAGAGGAAGCGAAACAGCCCGACCGGTATTTTCTTGGAAAGGGAACCACCCATCCTAGCGTCGATCTCCTGTTCGGGCAAAGAATGATTTGATCACGGAGGCGGTGTATCGAATGTTTGCCTCGCTGACATCATCGCTGACCTCCAAAAGGAGAGCCTTTTTCTTGAGCCTTTGTGCGTTCGGCGTATCCCTGTGGTACGGCTCGAACCCGGGTTCATTGCTGCAGAGGACCAGAAATGTGGAACCCGAATCGATTCCGTGATCGAGAAGGTACTTCTTCAATTCGGCCGTGTCCTCGCACAGCAGCGGGAATCGCCAGTAGACATTCCGGCTTTCCGGAAGCCTTGCCGGAGTTCGGACCTGCGGAACATCCTTCAGCAACTCCCTTAGGAGTTCGCCGTTTTCTACCCTCCTTTGTGTGGCCGCTTCAGCTCTCTGGAAAGAATAGAGACCCAGCCGGGCCTGGACGTCCGTGTAGTTGAAAAGGTACTCCTTCGGGAACTGGGGTAGAAGCTTGTTTTCGATACCTCCGAGTAGCACCTTGATATTGCCTGAGTAGAGGCGGTAAGTGATCCTGGGATCCAGCTTCTCGAGGAATAGGACAATAAAATAGGTGAAGTAGGAGAACGCCCACTTGGAGAAGAGAATCGTGTAAACGAGATTTTTCATGGAATGCTTGAAAAGGAGGTTACCCTTCGGGGGAAGCAACTCGCTGTCTTTCACCTGCTCCAGCTTTCGTGCCATATCGCCGTTTGAGATAATCGTCATTCCTCCAAACAGGGATGAGCAGACCTTGAAATTCGTCAGGCTGAAAATGCCTGCCCCCCCGAAGGTCCCGATCGGTTTCCCCGCAAACTGACCGTCGAGACACTGAGAACAATCTTCGACCAGCAAGAGGTTATGCTTCTCGGCAATGCTCATAATCTTCTTCATGTCGGGAACGACACCGAATATATAGGTGATGAAAAGGACCTTCGAACGCGGGGTGATGCACCTCTCCAAGTCGGCAGGGTCAAAGTTCAGGGTGTCCATTTCGATATCCACGAAGACGGGCTTCAGCCCGGCCGTGTGGATACTGTTGACCATGTCAGCGATGGTGAGAGGGGTCATCAGGACTTCATCCCCCTGTTCAAGGCCGAGGGACTTCAGGACGAAATACACGGCTGTGCGGGCATGGGGGAAGATAATGGCCTTTCGCACGCCGAATCTCGTCATGAATGCTTCTTCCAGTTCCCTCGTCTTGGTCCCCCGGGTAAGATCCCCAAAGAGGATCCTCGCCAGTGTAAGAGCCATCTCCCCAAACCGGTTTGCCAGATAAAGCTTGTGTATCTTGTCGGGCTTGAGCCACGCCTTCCCGCCTTTTGCAAGTGAATGACTCATTCAGACCACCTCATATCCTGAATAAAGCTATTCTTCCGGCCATTTTTTCCACTCCCATCCCGTATGCTCGTCAAGGTATTCCGCACTGCGGAGAACCTCAGAACGAGTAATGGTCCTGTCGGACCAGGAAAAATATCCATGCCCCCTTCTCTTCATTTCCTTCAAAGAGGCTCTTTTCGGAAGTTTATGGTACTTCCCGCGAAGCTGCGGCCTTGAAAGCACCCTCTCCCCTCTGGAGAACCTGCGAGCCAGATAGCTCGCGAGGGCGGCACCCAGAATCCTGTTCTTGGCGTGCAATGAAAAAACGGAATCCCGTGCACAGATCCGATACCTCCCACCCGCTATAATTGGACCTGCGTCGATCTCCTCAGAATCGATGTAGTGCAAGGTCACGCCCTGAAAGGGGGCACCATCGATCAGGGGCCATAGACAAGAGCCCATGCCCTGGTAATCCGGCAACAGTCCCGGATGGATGTTTACGATTCCCCTGAGCGGAAGTCCGATCAAGGGGAACTTTATCCGCTGTGGCATATGGTTAAAAATCACGTCAGGGGAATATCGGCGCATGATGGAGAGGGGTGCCTCGCCGTTCACCTGCTCGTATCTGAACACCTTGATGGGATGGTGCTCCTTCAAGACCTCCACTTTCGCAGGAACCCTTTTTCCTGCAAACATCAGCCAACGGGATACACCCGCGTTCAAAAACGAGTTGAAGAGCACGAAAGCAGGGCCCGAATTCCGCAATACCTTTAGAACGAGAGAAAGCTTCTTTCTGGTAATGAGCATATCCGTCTGGACGCCCACAAGACACTCACGGAAATCCGTCTGATTTAAAAAACCAGAGAGTGCCAGGAGGTCCAGCGGGGTTTCGCTCCCTACCAGAAAGACCATTTTCAACGGACGATTGCCTTCCAGGGGGCGGGAGAGATCTGTACCTGCTATTTTCATTCCTGGAGTGAACCCATCACTGATTGGGGACTCCTTCTCCGGTTCCTGGCGGGGCTCCGGAAACCCCGAAGGAGAGTGTATGAAAAGGAATTGATCGATCGATACTCGTTCACAGGGAAACCGCTCCCGTTAAAAAGGGAGCCAATTATACAGACCACCCTCAGTCTTGTTCAAGGAGATTCTTCCTGCTGTAAGCTTATTTTTTCATTTGAAATTCCGGGAGCATGTCTCTGCCATGGTACACTGGCGACCGATTCTCTGGAATTCAGATTGAGCTTTCTCTTCCAGAAAAAGAGAGTGGAAGAGAGCATGAAGAGAACTACCAGGATGGAGATCAGCAGGGCAGGCGTGAAGAACGGCACACGGCAGAAAAACTCGACAGTGTGGATACCCTCCTTCACTTGAACGGCCCTAAACGCATGGAAGGCTGGGATCATCTCCGCAGGCTTCCCATCTACCTTCACCCTCCAGTAAGGATGAAAAGCGTCGGTCAGAACAAGATACCCCCCCGAGGTCGAATCGACTTCGACCGAGACAGACTCCGGATCATATCTCACGATCCATGCGGGGATTGCCATGTAATCAGCCACGCGACCGCGAGCGCCCTCGCTTTCCAGTGCGATCCGCGGCCTCATGCCTCGTGTGAAGGCATCCAGGTTTTCGGGTGTTACGTTTGTGACCAGGAATGCCCGGGGGAGTTTTTGATGAAAAGACGACACGTAAAAAGACCCATGTTTTTCAACCTCCCCTGCAAGTCCTTTTGCTCGAAGGGACTCTGACAGGCTTTCACTCCGGGTCACAACATAGTCTATCCCCAGCAGTCGTAGGAGGTCCTCTTCAATGGGGGGAATAGTCCAGACGGTCATATAGTAGATCAGCCCGTTTGAAAACCCTCCCATATTGGTTCTTGGAAGCCTGGAAATCGTCTTTTCAGCATAAACCGAAGGGTATCCGCTAATCGCATCATTCGGCTTGATTCCGTACCTATAAAGGTTGACGAGGTCGCTGTATCGTTTCGGCGTCATGCTGCCGTAAAAACTGGCATTCCCCGTCTTCTCCAGCAAAAAGGTCCCCTGATTCTGAGGCATCTGCTGTTCGATATCGGGATCCAATGCCCGCTTGGAAGGCGAAGACCCTTTCTTCCTGATGATCTCTCGTAGCTCAGGGACCCCCGAGAACGGATCATAAGAGAGACCCTCCTTCAAAAGGGGATTGGCGTAACCCGGCACGGGTTGCTTTGGCAGCATGTAGTACAGGTTCGGATAGGAGGAAAAGGCGAGTATTAGTAGAGCCGCCGCCATGATCGGCTTTTTGTGCCTGAAATAGGTCAGTGTTCCGAAGACCGCCATGACTGAAAAGGAAAAATCGATCAGGTAGTTGTCTCTGGCCGGCATCCAGAGATAGCCGAATAGGTAAGCCAGAAGAATCTGGCCCTGCGCCTCGAGCACTAGGACCAGGAGGATGCACGCATAGGCAAGCTGTGCAATTCGATGACGTTTCAACTGGAGGCAGCCTAGCCAAACCAAAAACCCCCAAATTCCCTTTAGCACAACAGGAGCAACCCGCAGGAGGTACATCTCATCAGCATTCTGGAGGGGCCTGCACCAATAAAACGCTGGGAGAATGAAAAGCGCCCACGCAAAAAGAATCTCGTTTCTGGGGTGTATGCGCCACGCCAAGACCGTTGCAGCGGCCGCCCCGAAGAAGAGCGGGTGCCGGACCAGATCGAACAACAGAGAGGATTGCCAGAAAAAAAGGAGCGCCGCCAGGAGCAGTAACCCGACCGCCGCGAAAAATCGCCGCATGATGCCGGTCTCTCGAAAGGCGACGAGAAAAGAGATGCAACTCAGCACAACCGGGAACAGATCCGAATCTCTTATGCTCAGAGCAAGATTGCGGTACATCTCAGGAGAAAACAGATTGTGCAGCCCATGCGGAATAGGGGTTCTATTGGAATTCTCGAGGGCACCCACCAGCAGAACCATCTGCCAGCTCTGTGCCAGAACAGCCATTCCTATACTTGCCCAAATAATGAGTATCATGATCGGCTTACTGCGGTAGAAAAACAGGTAGGCCAATCCTGAACAGAGGAAATAGAAAAGCGCCCCGAAGAACCAGAACTCTAGCTTCGTCCCGAACATCCCGAGAAAAAAGGCCCACCCTAATAAAAGCGCATAACGCATATTCCCTGTGTCGAAAAACTTGACCATACAAAGGAAGGCGAACATGTGGGCAATGAAGAAATTGGTCTTTATGAATTCGAAATACCAGAATGTGGTGATGGGGGAGAGAAAGAAGAACAAAGATCCCATTGCCGCGGCCCAGGGCTCCATGGACAGCTTCCTAAAAACGAAATACCCGGCCAGAAGCAGGGCCGAACACTGGATTAAATAGAAGTAGCCGTACCGAGCGCCAAGGATTATTTCCAGGAAGGTATAGGGGTCCAAAGGGACGGTGGACCAGATTACGGCCTCATGTCCGATCCCCCAGTAAGGATTCCAAAGGGGGAAATCGAGGTTCATGAGTCTGCTTAGAAACCATTGTCTGAAGGGGTAATACATCCCTGAGTAGTCATTATGAGAGAAAAAAACCTTCCCTGTGAAGTGATCGTAGGTGAAGAAAAAAGCGAAAAAAAGGAGGAAGAGAAATGGGAAGTGCTTCCCCATAAAGGATGTCAGGGCTGGCTGGTTTTCTTTAAAGGCATACAAGGGGGTAATCTCAGCTCAAATTCCATTTCAGTGCAAAACGGAACCTCATATAGTACCGGTAAGCCAAAAATCTAAGGTTCTTAACTACCAAAGGGGCGATCTCCGATTGGGAGGCGACGAAGCTCATGTAGATGAAGCTGATAATAGCCATCGTCCAAAATGTCACAATGAGCGAGAGACCGTGTTGGGGGACCATGGCACGGACGAGGGCCTGGACAAAGAGATAGAAACCCATGCACAGGAAAAGCTTTCGGTCGGCCTTTCTCATCCGGTCCCTTAGTGAAAACCTGACAAAGCGAACGATCACCGCAAGGGCGAGGGCAAAGGCCCCCCACCCTGCCAACCCTATTCTCAGGTACTTCCATGAGAGATTGATCAGCGCGCCTCCACCCATCAGAAGATCTCTTTCCTCGGGGACCACCCCGGATTTTATGGGCAGATACCCATAGTGCCAGGGCAAATTACCGGCGCTTGTAGCATATGGAACAAAGAAGAACAACTCAGCGAAGGCCTTTGAAAGGTTGTATATGTATTCCAACGGGTGGTCCTTGACATAATCGATATAAATGTTTCTTAGCCCACTGTAGTACCCAGGGCCATGGACGTTTTCTTTCGGATCCATCGCCTCGGGATATCGCTCCCTCAGAACTTTGTATACAGCCAAATCATGGTACCTCAACCCGAAGCTGTTTGGGTATTTGCCGAGGCCCCCTACGAGTGGGTGGAGGGTTTGGTGCCTCCCCGGATGGCCTAGGTAGGGCATCAATTTCCCATCAAAAACGCCAGTGACGATGTCCCTGTGCAGTGCGAAGAGGTTAGGCATGGCCAAAGTGATGAAGAAGTAACCACCTAGAACGAAGACGGCCGATACAACCTTCTTTCTGAGGGATTCACTCAAAAGAAAAATTCCAAAAAAGAGGGCCATCAGAACCATCGTCCCCTCCGAATGTCTGATGGAAGTCATAATGCCAGCAATAACTCCAAATAGAAGCACTGCCCCCTTTTGAAGAAGGGTGCTTTGAGGGGCAAGCCGGATCAGAAAAAAAAGCATAATGAACAGAATCATGGGGAAGAAAATGACAAAAGTTCGGCTGTCTGGAGAACCATATACCAGTGACAGAATACGGCCTTTCAAAACAATGGTGAAGAGAAGAAAGAGCCAACCTGCTAGAACGCTTCTACACAGGTTGGCAATGACGAACGCCATGATTACGGCAGAGAATAGGAAGCAGTAATTATGGAACTTCGCAACGAAGTTGAGGTCTATGTTTTTTCCGGCGATGGCGATCAACTGCAAAATAGAGATATATCCCACATCATCAAAGTCGTCCGGCCCTGATCGGACGATTCTCTTTATTCCCGGTTTCCAATTCCACTCTTTGCCAAAAGTCTCTGCATAGTCGTTTACCTCATACTTGAGATACCCCAGCTTTCCCGCTTCGTTTGCTTGTTTCAGATTCCGGTGAACGAAATATCCCTGGCTCTTGTCGAGAATGGATAAATCGATCTTCCAAGTCGCTGTGAAGAGCACAATCAGAAGACAACCGGCAAAGAATAGGAGGTGCATGGCCCTATTTTCCGCGGCCCCTATCGTGTGCCCATTTAACCTGAGACCCCTTTCCAGTCGTACAAGCCACATCTCCCTTGCTCTCATCGTCAGGTTCTGCGCCTCCTCAGTTTTTTGGCGACCACCCTTTTCAGGTAGTACCGGTTCCAGTCTCTTCTATTGCATACGGCATGAATAGCCCTTGGTATTGCGCTGGTGACAAAAGGGTTCTTGATTCTGAAAAGACGGTAGATTCCTGAGGAGAGGATCCACCGAATCATCCATTTGGGAAAGAAAACGAAGTAGTTGATCCAGAAGTTGATGTCATGGTGCCTGCGGACTCTCTTGATCCCGGAAGCGAGATTACCGTGTTCGATATCCATGATGTCGCTCTGGGAAAGAATGCCTTTTTCCGTGGCATCCTCGGTGATCAAGGCCTTTGGGTAGTAGGAAAGCCAGTAGACGCTGACCAGGCTCGGCCGGTTTTCATTGTAGAACGAAAGGGCGTCAACAAGGTCCTCCCTCGTCTCTCCCTGTATGCCGAAGATATGGTCGCACTGGATGAAAATTCCTCTTGACCGGATGACCTGAATAGACCTCGCGATGGTGTCCCTCTTGATAGGACGCTTCAACAACTCACTCGAGATCCGCTCGCTCAATGATTGGACCCCCATGGCAACGTACCAGCAGTTAGCCGTCTTTAGGAGGTCGGCCAAATCTTCCGTGACGACATCGGGGTGGATGGAAACCAGAAAAGGCAAGCCTATCTTTTCCGCATACATCGAAAGGAAGCTTTGTACCCAGCGCTTGTTCACACCGAAGCATTCATCCACAAAAACGACAAAGGACGGGGAGTACTTTTCCTTGGCCACGGAGAGCTCCCTTATCACCTCATCAGGCTTTCTATAACGAAACCTTCTACCACCGACCATCCTGCTCAAATAATCGTTAATACAGAAGGAGCAACAGAAGGGACACCCCCTGGAGCATTGGACGAAGTAGTGAGACCGCATTGAGGGGTCTTCGCAGTAGAAAAGATCCTTATCGGGAAGCGGAAGGTCATCCAGATTCCGGTTGAGATAGTACGTTCCCAGCTCACCGACAAGTTTCCCATTCTGCTTGTATACGATCCCGTGGATCAGCGGTGAGGAGCCCTCCGCAATAGAATTGAGGTGTAGGACATATTCAAGGGTAGGGTACTCGCCTTCGCCGATGCAGACCGCATCCACCTGGGGGTACCCAAGCGTCAACTCAGGGAGAAGGGTGGCGTGAACGCCCCCTGCCAGAACACGTACCCTTGGGTTTTGCTTCTTAACGTACCTCGCAATCTCCATGTTTGCGTGGAACGTATCGGTTACGAGCGACAAACCCAAAACATCTGGATCACGGTCACAGATGTCAAGGGCGATCTTTCGATAAGAGTCATCTCCACCGCCTCCAACTGAATCGAAAGCATAGAAATCGAGCAGGTTGCTGTACTTGAGCGAAGTCTGTACACCATTCGATTTAAGAACGGCGGACAGGTATTCGAGTCCAAGCGACTCATAATCATTGTAGAAAAATACTACGTGCGGTTGATCATTATTCAATTTAACCCCATTCCGCGTATCATTCTCTCCAACTCGTCGGCGATAACGGCGTGGCCAAGAACGCCAGGATGTGAGTAATCGCCAGGAATCGTAAGAGGGGGTGCGGCTTCACGCCTGTAGTGCTCTGCCACACTTCTAGATACGTCTACGAACAAGATTCCAGTGCCGCTCAAACAGTCGATCAGTTCCTGCGGGGGAGGGTTAACCCTCTCCTTGCCGAAGAGAGGCAAATAGGCAACAATCAGACGAGCGTTGATTTCGTCCGCCGCCTCTTTCATTTCATGAAGAAGAAAACGGAGGCTTGAACGGCGGGAAGTCGGATCATTAGGGTAGCCAATTTCCTGCCAATTTCCAAACTTGTATAGGTCAGCCTTTATCCTCCATAGAACATCTCTTATGCCAAATCCCTCCCTGCATAGCACCTCCTCAGAGAACCCCATATACATATCCGGATCCATAATTTCGATCCTAGGCAGGTGAATATAGGGCTTTCCGTCCACGTCGAAAGCAACGAATGAAACTGCACGGCAGAAAGGCGAGTCGGTAGGTCCACAAGGACTGAGGTTTCTCCTGATATGGTCTTCAATGATTCCGTAGACAATAATTCTTGGTTTCAAATCCAGATTCAGCCTGAGCATTTGCAGCGCCTGAACTGTGCTGTAGCCCGGCAAAGCCAGATTAGCTACATTCACTCGAAATCGCTCTCCTAGAAGCGACGTGAAGGTAAAAGGGTTATCGACTCTGTATCCAAATCCATACGAACACCCAATCGTCATAATGGAAACTTGTCCGGGAATCTTGTCGATGCTTGAACTGACCCGGAAACCCCTGTCGTCGGAGTAAATGTGGTAAATGTTGTTCTCCGATTCCTCAACAATCGAGAGATTGGGCTTTAACGCATACCCCAAAAAAGTGTCACCTCTAAACGGAAAACCGCCGCGAAGACGAACACGAATCTTCTGGGCTGAATACTTGTGTCCCTCGTATACGTAGTAGGCAAATACCATCCCGAGCAAGACTAAAAACGTCGCAAGTACCATCATGCAAAAGAAAATTGTCTTTTGGCGCATCGAAACTACAGAGCCTCCACAAAGGCTAGATCAACAAGAATACAAACTCCCGGCGGCATATGTTACCCTACTTCAGGGGCACTGCTTCTCCATTGCCGTTCTCGAAAGCGTCACTGACGTACCCAGGATATCCCCTGCTGTTTGTTCTGGAGATTAAGCACTATCTCAGCGGTGGTTGTGTTTCGCACAACCAAGCTGCCGAAGAAGCATGCCTGGCCGGCCTTGGAGGGAACGACGGCCAAATTTACAAAAGCAATATCCCATGTTGCAGTGAAATCGCAAGCATATGGCTCCCATGTCAGGTGTGATAGGTAACCTGAGGTATAGAGGTCCCCCACGGTTTCAAGAGAACCGATACTCAATTGACCGCACTCTGCCGTTCCCCTTCGGAATGCAGCGAACACCCTGTACTTCTGACCAGGATCAACAAGTATTGGAATAGAAACGAACCCGATCCCGTTTGTCTCCGCCCTTACGCCTAAAGAGGGCCCTTCCAAATCCTGATCAGAGAAGAGTTCCAGAGTAGCGTTCTTCAAGGCAGGGAATGTCGGAGGATCAACCCTTTGGTATGCATAGATTACCGACGCCATCAGAGTAAGAAAGACGCAGGCAAGACCAACACTGTGTAACTCGAAACGGAAACTAGAGTAAGCAATCCTGCATAGATTATAAATGCACAAAACGTTGAAAGCGATGACAGCGCTATGACCATAGCCGGGTATCAATATCCTTACCACGGAAGCGAAGACAAAATATATCAACATTCCCCGTAGCACATATATCTGCAATACACGGTTGGCATTATATCGAACAGAGAATGCGCTAATGATGCCTTCGATTAGAAGACCATATGATACTATAAAGTATATCCAAAATGGCATATCCTGGGGCAAATAGTCCAATTTCAAATTAAGCAACCACTTTTCAGGCAAATGCTTGAATGCGGGTGCTAAGTCCTGGTCCCTTATCTCTGCCTTTTCATTGATTTGTGGTAAATAGACGTTCGCAGACTTATCTCCTGTCCATGAGAAGTAGGGAAGGAAAAGGACGTAGTCCCAAATGCTCTTCATGAGATAAACAACATAATCAAAAGGACGATCCAGGACGAATTCGAAATAAAGCTGCCTGACTGCATCATGGTACTCAACAGATGTAATTAGATCTAGGTAGTTATTCCTCGAAGAATACTTCTTCTCCAGATCAGGAAATCTATTGTAGACTTCGCGGTAGCCTGTCAGATCATCGTAAACATTGTCCGAGTGATTGGGGAAACGAAAAAGGCTGATGAAAAGGTTGTGAAAAGGACCCTGTGCGGTCATGTAGGTGCCACTATTAGAGGCAAACTGTATTTTAGTATCTCTATGTTTCTCAAAAAGCGTTAGCATTCCGCGATACGATACGTGCCCGACATTGATGGAGAGCAGGAGGATCACCACCGATAGCAGGATGCGACGTCTGGCATTGTCGCACTTCATCAGCGCGATAACCATGACCCCAATAAAGAGGTAAATGGAGGTTGAAAGGATCAATTTCTCCGAAGTTCTGCAATGCTCGGTGTAGGCCAGGATGAATCCACAAACAAAGAAACAACAAGCCCAAGGGAAAAACGTGCGCCGGCGCTCTAAAAACATCGATATGGCGGCAATAATGGAAAACGCGAGCAGCGGATTAAATACCGCATACGTTCCTCTCATTGGGAGCCCGTAGATAAGGCCCTGGCAGCTTTGCCTCAACAATGCGATCAGCGCAAATACAAGTACGCCCATATATCCGTTGCGGAACACGCCGTAGCCTAGCAGCAATGACAGCAAAATTCCTGACGAGACGAATACTCCGTTGAGGTAAAAGGACATGGAAGACGGTGTAATATTAGTATTGAACAGTAGCGAGCGCAGCTGATTGGTAAAAATATCACCCGTATTATATCGATGATACTGCTTTTCAACCGGCTCAATGCTAAGCGTTTCTCGGTCTCTGGCGATCAGAATGGCGCCGAGGCTCCTTGGGAGGTTGAGATCGGTCAGAAAATGAATGTACGGTTTCCCTACCACATCCCAAAGATAGGTTCTGTTAATTATTCTTGAATTAATATGGAAGAGGCCCAGTGTCGAAGCGATGATCACAATCGCCAAAACAGGAATGGTGTAGTAGAAGAAATTGTGCCATTTTAAGGACTGCACTGTTCGAAGGAAAGTCAGTCGACGCCAATCTGTTATCATCATCAGCATAAAAAATGGACCATCAGTTCTGCTATCCGGGAAATCAGCATCTATTAAGTTCTCCGTCTGTTGGTCGGAACATTCGCAGCGAACCACTCAAAATGGGGGGTAAAACGCGAGAAGTGGCCGATGGCGATCTCACGGATAGACATAGTTCTCTAATACAATTCGCGGTTCCCATTACTATCGATTATGGGAATCTCTCGCATCCATAGTTGCCTTTCCCACCAGCTTCTGTTGTTCCTATACCAATCTATTGACGTTTTAAGTCCTTCGGACCACTTCGTCGTCGGCTCCCATCCTATGGCAGTTCGTATTTTAGTTATATCTGCGGTGTGGCGGCCTACCTGTCCAAGGCGATCCCTAATGGTAATAAGAGCATCTTTGTCACTGCCAGGGCGAGTGAGATTGATGATGTCCCTCGCCACCGAAAGGACCGTCCTGTGCTCCCCTGATCCGACATTGAACACCTGCCCGACCACTTTTTCGGCGGGTGCGTGAAGAAGCATGTCAATCGCCGTGCAATTGTCATCTACGAAGAGGTAGTCGCGAGCCGCCTCCCCCGTCCCATGGATCTTCAGTTTCTCGTTCAACATCAAGCTGGTTATGAAGCGTGGGATGGCCTTTTCAAGATGCTGCCTGGGACCGTAATTGTTGAACGGTCGTACAATGACGGCCGGTATGCCATAGGTTGCCCAGTAGGAGTAGACGATCCGGTCTGCGGCCGCTTTCGTGCCGGCATAAGGGTTTGTCGGGTTCATGGGATGGTTCTCGTCCATCTTCTCCGTAAGGGCTGTCCCATAGACTTCGGAAGTGGATATATGGATGAATCTGCTTATTTTGTCGCGGAACTTGCATATTGCATTACATATCGTTTGAGTACCCAGCACATCGCTCTTGACGAATTCAAGGCTGTCGTAAATTGAGCGGGCAACATGTGTTTCCGCAGCAAAGTGCACGACGAAGTCGGAATGGGAGACAAGGGAATCGATGAGCTCCCCGTTGGTGATGTCTCCATACCAGAATTCAAACCGGTCGGTAGTTTCTTTCCAAATCGCGACCGGCAGGTTTTCCATCGAAGCGGCGTATGTCAGCTTGTCCACCAGGAAGATCCTGTAGCCAGGGTATTTCTGGAAGACATGTCGTGTAAATGCAGAGCCGATAAACCCGGCTCCACCTGTGATAAGAATCGTCTTCACGCGTCACCACCTATCTTCTGTAGCGGCAGCAGGAACGCCCCCATCGGCAAGACTTCCGATCTAACTCTTCTGTCCGCTCTCGTCCGTGCCTCCTTGGACGATGATCTGCAGGCTCTTCTCCCCGCAATTGCAGAGTAAATCAACAATAGAAAGATTTGGAATGAAGTCTCCCCATAGTTGCGGGTACGAGGGGCATCGAAACTCCTGGAACTCAAGCAGCATGCCCTTCTGTCGAAAAGCTTCCTGGCTGTAAAGCATTCGGCCGGCGGCCCCGTTATAGCAGTGGGTCGCACCAAGCTCTTCACAAACAGCGAGGAGCCTCTCTTTGCCGCGCACCGGGGTCTTTAACTCGCTGCTGAAAATACACTCTGCCTCCAACCCCAAAATATCCATGAACTCATAAATGAGTGCCACATCCAGATCAACCAGAAATTGAAATTCTGAAGTGATAATTTGTCTGATTCTTTCGTAGACTTCGGTAAAATAGGGCGCCTTCTCGTAATAAGTCCTCAGGGTGTTCAAATGCTTCCATATCCAATCGCGGTCATATGCAATTCTGACGTCACGTATAACAGTGGAAGTGTTGCTGGCATGGACGGGTACGGTAATATACCGGGCATCTCCTGTGGGGCTCTTGATCCTGTTTCGATTTCTCCAGTCGAACTTCGTATACTGGGCGTCGTCGAAAATGACATAGACATCAGCCCTGTAAATTTGCTCGAAGAAACCGATCCAGGGCAGGTAACCCGGCTGAAGCACCATCACCGTTCGACGTCTCTTTTCAGCCATCTCATATCTTCTTGTTCAGCGCGGCGAAGTAGTTGTATGTCCAGGAGCGGTATTCCAGGTCGACGCATCCCTTGCAGACAGGCACCAAGGCTCTTTGTCCTCTTAAATGAAAATGTCGCCAGCGGTTCAGGGTTTCTGATTGCCACAATTCGGCAATAGTGGAATCCACGATATTCCCGAGGGAGGATTCGTTGTAAAGATCCGAGACACAGGCTCGAACGTTGCCCGAAGCATCCACGAAAACACGCTCCCAGAGAAAAGGGCAGGGTACGTCCTCCGTCAGATAGGCAGCGTATCGTTTGGATCGGGGGACCACTCCTTTGAAGCTGAGCAGTTTTCTTACCAGTACGTCATCAACCTTCTTCTTCCAGAACTGGACAATGCTGTCCAGGTGTTCTTCATTCGCCTCCTGTTCGATGACGCTTACCATGATGCGGGTGTTGAACTTTCCCTCATCACGCTGTCTCACGAGTTCCTCAATGTTTCGAAGCACCATGTCGAACGACAAACCCCGTCTTATGGTCTCGTAAAGTCCCTTTGTCGCGGCATCTGCACTGATCTCGATAGCCCTGATGCCTGCTTTCAGGAGTCGAAGCGATCTGTCCCCGGTCAGAAGGCTCCCGTTTGTGGTCAACGCCACATTCTTATCGACTTTCACACGGAGAATGTACTCGATCATCTCTATAGCCTCGGGATGGGTGAGGATCTCGCCGGCCGAAGAAACCCTGACAAGACAACGAGTGTACCGGGCGCATTCATCAGCCAACTTGCGCAAGGTCGGCCATTTCATAAACCTGTCGGGTCCCTTCAGGGTTGCCGTGAAGCCGGTGGCGGCGTTTGGGCAATGGATGCACCTTGCATTGCAGACAAAGCTCATGCCGCATACGACCATTTCCGGAAAGACGGCCGACGCTTCGGACCGAAAACCGAAACGCTCAGGCAAATGTTGGATGGCTTTGCCGGCGATGTATTCTTTCCTAGACATTGTAGAAAGCTGCGGATTCCAGGTCGAAGGATCCCGTTTTGGGGTTCTGCGCTTTGTACACCGTCCACTCCTTGGTGTCTTTCGATATCGTCACTCCTGCGCCGACCACTGTGTATGGCGCAACATTGATCTTTTCCGTTACACAAGAGTTCAAGCCCAAAAAGGCATGATTTCCTATTTTCACGTATCCGCCTGTGGAAAAATGGGCTGAGGAGAAAACGTGGTCGCCGATCGCGTTATTGTGAGCGATGTAGCAGCCGCCGCTTATCACCGTGTTGTCACCGATCCTAGAAGAGATGTGGATTACCGAGTTCTCGCAGATCAGACAATTTTCCCCCACGGTCACTCCTTCCATGCAAAGCGCCCTGGAAGAGATATACGTCGCCAGCTTGTACCCCTTGCCTTTCGCCTCATGGTAGAATCTTGCCCGGATATGGTTCATTCTTTTGTACCCGACGGCAATAAACATCTGAAACTCTTCCGGGGGATAAGCCGACTCCACTTCCTCGAAAGGCACGATTTCAAACCCCATGAAGTTGCTTTGCCTGATGGCATCCCGTGTCGCAACACATGCTGAGACATCGTATTCGGAATCCTTGAGGAAATACCCGATGACGACCTTTGCGAGATCGCCCGTGCCAAAAATCAGAAGAGGCTTCTTCTTCAAGGCATAGGTCCTTTCCTTTTCATTTTTCCGCCCTACTTCGCGATCTCTTCCACAATCTTCAGAAACTTGGATGACGGGATGTTGATTCTGCCCAGGTCAGCCACATAAATCCTTTCAGGGCCTGTATCATGGCCTGTCGCAAAACCCATGTCAGGATAGAAGCTCTCAAATGCGCGGTTCTTTTCGGTCGCCCTGTAACATCCAATGACCTTGTCCGCCTGGTTTCTTCCTGCATACTGCAACAGGAAGGAACAAAAGGAGTTCTCGATCTTCCTGCCCAACACTCGGCAGCTCAGAAGGAAGGTTTCGATTCTCCATTCCTTCTTATCGCTCCTGTCAACGAGCATCATTCCCACCAACCCATAATCCCCAAATCTATCTGATACATAAATCACCGGAGTGAACCAGTCCGGACTCTTTATCATCCCGTTCAAGGATTCCAGCGAATACCGGATCGTTGTCAGGTTGAACTGGTTCGTTTTCAGAATCAGCTGGTAAATGCGTTGGTACTCCCTTTCCTCAGGCGTCTTAATGCGCATCTGTATATCAAGACTTTCCAGAAAATCATCCATGTTTGTTGCGTAATGGTAGAGCCGCTTCCTCTTTGTCTCCTCGGTATATAGATCGCTTCTCCGCTTGTCTTCTTCGGACAGGAAAAGGGTATTGAGCCTCGAAATACCAGGCAGCACATGGGGTAGATCGTCAGGTTGATCAGGCAGCCTGACCGTTAACACTTCGGGGAGGAATCGCTGCATCTTTTCGCATTCTACGGCACTATCGTCCAGAAATATAAAATCAAAGAGGCCAAGCCCCAGTTCTTCAGATATGTCGGTTATGTTTTGAGTCTTCTCCAGCCAGTTGATCCTTATTACATGGAAGTCTTTCTCCCTGAGGATCATGTTGGGGTGTTTCCTGATGGCCTCCATTGCATCTTCGTAGTTGTTCTTGCTGTTGACGGCCAGAAGAATGCCCTGTCTTTTCAGCATCAATAACTGTCTCTGAAATTCCACGTACAGGTAACCGGGGTACTCCGACCCCAGATGGAGACTCCCTACCCCATCTTCTCCGACGAGCCCACCCCAGAGGCAGTTATCCAGGTCAAGCACAATGCATTTTGCCCTTGGTCTTGAGAAGGATAGCAGGGCCATGACGATCTTCTTCGCGAGGCAGTAGGAAAATGCATGGGAATAATAGACTTTCCCCATCTTGAAGAGGGTAGGATCGGTAACATTCCTGTGACCCACGTGAGCGCAGAGCCTATTGAAGTCCAGAACCTGTACTCTTCCGTTGACCGAGAACCTTTCCTTTAGCCCCCGATTGAACATCTCCATCTTTTGTTCCGCGTCCGACAGTACATCGAAGAATGGGAAAACATGGGGAATGTGGAAGTCGGAAAGGTACAGATTGCATTTGGAGTTTTCCAGAAGCGCCGACGCCAGTTCCTGTATCTCTCCTAGAACATTCTCATGATCCCACTGCCCCGAAGCGATTTCATCCTGACGAAGGAAGCCGGCCGGCTCCAAGTGCCAGAAGACGAAATCCGGGTTGAAGCGATAAAGGCTACTTTCCGAGTTGAATATTCCTTGGCGGAATTGTCCAATTTCTTCGACGAAGGTATGGACGATCTGTCCTTCCTTGAGTCCTTCAAGGATCAGGTATGAGGCCAAATAGGTCTGTGTCGAGGAACCGAGGAGACCCAACCTGTACTGCCGGATGTTCGGGAAATTCTGCTGAATTCCGCCTATACCCTCCCGGATTTTTTTCCCATATCGGTGAACTTCAGAGAACGATGCCGACTCATAGCCTGCCAGCACTTCTCTCAAAACAAATCCGGTTCTTTCGGATAACAAGTCAACAAACTGACTGAATTCAAGTTTGATTTGCATGTTTCCTGCTATCACTGTTTGTCGCTCTTCGCTTCATCCTCTTTACGAGGGAAAAATCAAACCATGCCTTTTTCCTGAATGCCTCCAGTTCCTCAGCCGTATACTCCGGGTTCTTCAGATTGCTGAGGCTATAGCGAAGCCTGCTCGGGTGAAAACTGCTGGACAGGAGATCGTTTCGAGCACAATAGTCGTATAACTCGGTTCCAGGGAAGGGGTTTGCAATGAAGAAGTCCACATCGTCAAGATCCAGTTCCTTTGCATACGCCACCGTTTGGTGAATTCCCTCCCAACCTTGGCCGGGGAGTCCGATCAGGAAATAACCTGTGATGTGGTAGCCCAACTCCCTGGCCTTTGTTATGACGCCCCCAACCATCCCTAGATCTAACTTCTTGTTCATGCGGTCCAGGTGTTCTTGATCAGAGGACTCGATCGATATGTAGAGTCGCTCAAAGCCGGCTTCCCTCATCAGGTCCAGCATCTCGTCGTCCAGCGTGCTCACCGCAACCCCGTGTGGATCGGTGAGGGCGATTCCCAATTTTTGTCTGATCAAAGCCTTGCAGAAGTCCTTCCACCTCGGCACATTTGCCGTTGCATGATAATCGACAAACCTGAGTTCTTCGATGTCATAGGTCCGCTTCAGGAAGAGGATCTCATTGATCATGCTTTCAATGCTCCTCACACGATATCCCTCTCCGGCGATCAGGGATTTGGGGCAGTAATGGCAGGAGTGAGGACAGCCCCTTGAACCGCAGAAAAGGGCGTATCTCTTTTTTCCATATCTCGAGCCCCGCATCTCGATCGAGAAATAGCCTTCCATATCGAGAAGGTGATAGGCCGGAGCGGGAATGGAATCCAGCTGTCCAATAGGTTTGCGAGAAGGGGAGGCCACATGGTTTTCGCCTTTCTTGAAGCCTATTCCTTTGACGCCGGCAAGATCTCCTCCCGAATCGATGCACGACAACAAATCCAGGATGGTGTCTTCTCCCTCCCCCATGACGATGATGTCGCAGTGGGGATCAGAGAGACATTCCATGGGATTTAGCGATGCAAAACCTCCTCCCACAATCGTGACGATGTCTTTGGAGACATTCTTGGCCGCCTGAGTCGTCTCCCGGATTTCAAAGATCCTGTTCGAGTGAAGACCTGAGATGCCTACGACAGCAGGGCCGAAATCGCGGATTCTGTCTTCAATCTCCTTTTGCGAAAGTCCATACCTGATGAACCCGTCCCGGCGCTTGGATTCATACAGATATCCTTCCCCGAGCAGGACGTCCAGGATCCTGACCTCATGCCCTCTCTGCTCCAGAACCGCCGCGATGTATGCGAGCCCAAGAGGGATGGAACAGATTTTGATCTCGCTCCGCTCCTCGATGATATTGGCGGGAGGGTTAATAAGCAGGACTTTCATCGACCGCCGTCTTGTCTCTTCGGGGGTGAACAACACAGCAATAATTCAGGGGGAACCTGTTCTTGTCTCCCACAGTCGCCCGGTCGGCATCGTTCAAGGGAAAAAGCGAACTCACCGCAAGGAAATCCTCACACACCTCCAATCCAGCCTCCAAAACCTGTTCGAGCGCTTTCGATACACTCGGATAGTGATAAAGATGATCGGGTTGGGGCATTCTGACAGCAAACGTCAGAAAAGCATGGCCCCCCGCTTTCAATACGGTGTTCACACCCTTCAGATAATACAGGGGATCCTCGATATGCTCGACCAACTCTATGAGGGCAACGAAATCATAGGCTCCTCTTTCGAGAAACCGATATCTTTGGTTATGAAAATGGATTCTCTCATTCCTGGCGAGGAGATTCAGAAATCTGCCTGAGTACGGATTGATGTCATAGGTGTCTACATGAGCGGTTTCGGACATGAAGGCGGCGTCGATTCCGGTCCCCGTACCCACCTCGAGACATCTGGATCCCGGCTTGACGTATCGTCGGAATTTCTCCCTGAAATAATGGTGTATTTCAAACCGATGAATCGAGAAAGCGATGCTGAGAAGCAGGAAAAAGTTGTAGTCCAAGTCGTTAGGAGCACCGGCGAAAGCGGCGGGATACTCCAAGGTTTTCAGGTATTCCCTATGAATTCCGTTCAGTTTGAGGACATACTGGTAATAGTCTTCGAGCTTTGCTTTGGGATCTACATTGAATGCGTTGCACAGTAGCTGAAAATACCCGAGGAGGTTGATGTACTCGGATCTGAAATCGGTACCGTACGCCTTTTGAGCATTAGCCCTGCTGAAGGCCAGCAGAGGATATCGCTCGCCGATCAGCTTCTCCAATTCCTCTAAAATCATTGGTGATTCACCGAATTCAAAAACACCAGTATTTTCTTGATTGAATTCAGTTCGATGGCCTTGTCCACTTCTATGGCTAATCCGTATCTCTCCTGAAGGGCCATGATCAAAGATACGTGGGTGAGGGAATCCCACGCTTCCACGTCCATGTAACTGGAATCTACATTCATCTTGGAATCGGGCCCGAAAACCTCATCCAAAGTCTCCCGCAATTCCTCAAAAGTCACTTGCATGGTTCAGGCGGCATCCTGTCTGTACCCGAATGATCGGGTCCTGAATCAGTTAGGGAAATCGAGCCCTTGAAGGGCTGAACATGCTGTAAATGGCTTCAAGTTGCCGTAGGGGGTTCTTATACTCGCAACTGATCAAAAGTGCAACCGCATATGAGAAACCTCCGACAGTTTCTATTTGATTCCTAGAAATAGTTGAATCCAAAGTTTACGTCGATGCTCGGATTTCGCTAAGGATTACGACGGGTTTATGCAAGAATCAGTTTCGGAAAAATAGTCTAGCAAAAGGGACATTGGTGGGATCCTTCCTGAAGACTCGACTAAGGATAAGTCTTAAATATTTAGCGTATAAAAGACCACGAAAAAGATGCTTGGGCACAGGTATTCGTTTTGACTCAGGCACCAAGCGGACGAGCCACAGCAAAAAGCGCTCCGGCAGATGGATTATGGAATAAAGGCCATAAAGAAAGTTCATGAAATCATTATCGATCTTATGATCAGCAAGCACATCCGGTTGCCCGACCTTGCCTTCGGCCAATGCCTTTTCGCTCAGTTTGGTACCCTTGAACAAGGCCAGGCTGAAGAGGTTCAATGTAAAGGGGGGCGTCATGCGAGCCAGGAGTCTCAACCCTTTCAGTCTTTCAGGCCGAGTCTCCCACGGGTTGTCAACGATCAGGTCATAGGAACAAATGGAAAGATTCTTCCGGCTGAGGGTTCTGGAGATATCTACAATAAGGTCGTTTCCATATCTTCTATTGAAAATCTCGGCCCTGACCCGTTCCGATCCACTCTGTAAGCCGATTCTCAGCGACCGCAATGAGGCACCAATCAAAATATCGAGTTTGCCTTCATCAAATGCCTTCGGGTTGACCCCCTGCACCTGAAAAGGCAACTGCACCCTTTCCTTCCACTGTGCTGCGAATTCTACAATAACCTTTTTGGGTAGATCAAAGAAAACATCGTCAAGAAATTGTACGGAAAGGAGGTCATAGCGGTCTTTCATCCACCGCATGAATTCGATGAATTTTGGAATGCTGTAATATCTAACCTGGGCATATTCCTTTCTGATATTGATCAACGCCGCGTTTGCGCAGAAACTGCAACCGTATGGACATCCCTGGCTCAGGAAGGCCCAGAAAGTCGGTCCCATCAGCGCCTTCTCCAGTCTCGTATCCAACGATGAGAGGCAACCTCTGTATGCGACGAGATGGTCGGTGGACCCGAACTCCGGAAAACCAAGTTCATCCAGATTCCTTGCTAAAGGCATGGGGGGATTTCCCATCGTCCTTCCTTTCCTCTTCCCCAGAATGCCGTCGAGCGTCAGCAGGTCCTTGCCATCTTCCCATGCCCTTATAAAGGCGAGAAAAGCCTTTTCCCCCTCCCCGACGCACACATAATCGGCCGTCTTCAAGCACGACTCCGGATCGAGGGTGGGGTGAATACCCCCCCATATAATGACCTTCTGTTCGTATTTCCGTTTTATGGCTTCCGTGATCCTAGCCGCGACAGGGGCTGCAGCACTCATGAGCGAAAAACCAACAATATCGGAGTACTCAACGGCACGTACGATATCTTCTACGAGAGCATCGGGGAAAGTCTTCTCATGATTCGTCGAGTCTGCAATGTGGAAGTACTTGTAGCCTGCTAGGAAGATCACGCGCACTCGATAACCGGTCTTTTTTCTAATGAAACCCGCCAGGCGCCTTACACCGAGCGCAAACATGTTTTCCGAGGTACTGATCAGTGTGATTTCCTTCATCCTTTATGAGCCTATGATCCACATAGTCCAGTGCTCATTCAACAGCATTCCATGGCGCCAACGCCAAGGCATCTGTCGTTTCCATGACGATTCACGAACAAAAAGGAGTAGAGATCATTCCAGTGTCGCGTCCATACGTTTTCTGAAAAGGAATTCGGTCTCTCTCCGCATTTCATCCAATTCTCCCTGCGTCAGCCCCATCATGCCGGCGATCCTATTCCTTCTTCTTTCATCTGAGAAGTTGACCGTTTCCCAAGCCTTCCATCGCAACTCCTCCACTTCGTAAATCGATCGCTCGGAAACAAGAACAGCGGTCGAGCGGCGGCTCAGATCGGAGAGTGAATTGCTTTCGTCAATGAGTCCCTCTCGCACACAATCTTCTGCCAACCTCGTACCCGCCTGTGGAGTTGCTATAGAAAAAACTACATAGTCGAAAAACGGGCTGCTTGCGACGTCGATGGTCTGTGCGGTCTGCTCACGCGATTCCCCGGGCAGGCCTATGACAAAGTAGCCGATGATTTCAAATCCCAGATCCTTGGCTATCTTTACCTTCTCAAGATCCCGTTTCAAATTGACGGGCTTTTTGATGATTCGATCGAGAACATCCTGGGAACCGGACTCGATCGCCAGGTGGAGGCGGTAGCATCCCCCCCGTTTCATCCAATGGAGCACCTCTTCATTGATCGAATACACACTCAACCCACCCGAGGCCATCCATTTCAGCCCCAACTCTCTCTCGACCATCCCCCTGCACAGTTCGATCGTTCGCCGTCGGTGGAAATTAAAATTGTCCTCCATAAAATGAACCTCTTCAATGCCGAGTTCCTTCTGCAGCCTCGAAAGATCCTCCAAAACCTTGTTTATGGACCTGCCCTTGAATCCCTTTCTGTTCCCCCTCAGAAAGGTAATGTTACAGAAACAGCAGGAACCCGGGCACCCCCTCGATGTCTGATACACGGTGTACTTCGGGCTATACTCAGCAAATCGCAGGTTCCCCTCGCCCCTGTGCTTGAAATATTCTTGGAAATCAAATGCTTCGTATGCGGGAAAGGCTAGGATGTCGAGGTCATCGAGGCGGACGGGGGCCACGCTGCCGTTGCAGTTGTCCTTTGACATGACTCCGGGTACTTCCGTGATATTTCCACGGAGACGAGATTGATCAATCAACGCCAAAAGAGCCTGGTCGTATTCCCCGACAACAAGATAGTCCGGTTGGACTTCCTTGAACGCTTGATGAGGGTAGGAAGTGGCGGATGGACCGCAGTAAATGGTTTTGGCGCCAATCAGCCTTGCCATCTCGAATGCCCTTTTCGTATCATCACCGTTTTCTCTGATCAAAAAGGTCAGGACCTGAGGAGCCGAAATCACATAATCCGGTTGGAACTCGTCCAGGAGATTCCGAAATTCCGGCTCCCATACCTGGTCCCCCTGGTACAGGTTGAGATCCATGCAGCGGATTTCGTGGCCACGGTCTCGAAGAAGTCCGGCTGCAAAGGCTGTTTCGATAGGAAAGAACACCTTCGGCCTGACTGACCTCATCGTCTCGATGACTTCCCTTTGGATGAGAAAAACTACCTTTGCCATGGCCTCTCGGAACCGAATCTTTCTTGCCAATATTCCTTGGCTTGATGCCTTCCCCCTAGAAAGAACCATCTGCACCAGAAAGTAAGGATATTTTTCACGCTGGTCATGATGGTTCCCAAATCGCTGCACTTGGGGGGTCTCACATGATTGTACTGCGCGTGGTAATCGAGTGGGACCTGCAGGACGGACAACCCGATCGCTTCAGCCTTCAAGATACACTCGGCAGGAATAAAGGAACTATAACTCTCTAGATCTATCCCCTCGCAGAAGAACTCCCGCGGGTAGAATTGCACAAACTGGAAGTCTCTGATGCGGGAGAGAAACAACCATTTGATAACGTAATAATTGAGTCTGGATTTGATCCAGTTGAAAGTAGCCTTGCCCCTTAAATGCTTCTTGACTCCTACCACGAGGTCCCACTTGTCAAGGAGAAGCAGAATCGTTTTCAGGTCTTCCAGCGAAAAGTGCTCGTCGATATCGTTCCAGAAGACATATTCCTTGGTCACATACTGTCTGGCCGTCCGAGCGGCGTACCCCACTCCACGATTGGTTTCGTGATGGATCACCCGCAGCTGCTCATACTCCAGAGCCAAAGCGGTTGCTATCTTGGCGGTACCATCCGTACTTCCATCGTCTACCAGAATGATCTCGAAATCCAGACGGCTGTCAGTCATCTGACGTAGCCATTTCCTGATTTGCGTTTCGAGCAGGATCTCTTCGTTGTAAGCAAAGGTGATGAGGGAAACCGACCTCGTCCTCAGTCCATTTAGATCCCCCTCGTTCATTCCGCTGTTGTCGGTCATCACGGGTTTCGAAATCCTATCTGCTGATACATTCCTTTACCGAGGCGATCACATAATCCACTTCCTCGTCCGTCAATTTCGGATATAAGGGCAATGAGATTGTCCTCGCTCCGATATCTTCGGCCACAGGATAATCGCCTTTTCGAAAGCAAAATCGGTTCCTGTAATATTCAAGTAGATGAATAGGGCGGTAGTTCACCCCTACCCCTACACCTCTATGGTTCAGCTGAGTCAATATGTCATCCCTGCTCCCCGGCGGAACTAGAATGGTGAAAAGGTGTCGACCATGCCTGCAATCGGCTGAGGTTCTCATGCAATCGACTCCATCCATCTCTCTGAAAGCCTTTTCGTAGGTTTCCCAAATCCGATTACGACGTTCCCACAACTCCTCAACTCTCCCCAGTTGGCCTATGAGAAGTGCAGCCTGGATGTTGTCCATGTTGCACTTCCAACCCAGAACAGGCATATCCCAGTGTTTATATGACCTTCCATATCTTTCCTTCGCAGACGAGTCCATTCCGTGCAGCCTGAGCATTCTCAGCAGGGTCGCTTTATCCGCCCGTTTTGTAGCGATTGCCCCGCCTTCCCCGGAAGTGATGCTCTTCGTGGCATAGAAGCTGAAGCACGCCGCATCCGAAGCCTCACCAACACGGATTCCGTCCCTTCTTCCCTCGAGGCAGTGCGCAGCATCTTCGATGACCGCCAGGCCGCGTCTTTTCGAGATCTCGGCTATCCTCCTCATATCGCACATGTGGCCATAGAGGTGGACGGGCAGAATAGCCTTTGTTTTCGGGGTCACTTTTTCTTCGATCAGCTCGGCATCGATGTTCCCGGTTTCTCTTTCCACGTCCACAAACACGGGTGTTGCACCCGTTTGCAATATTACATTCGCGGTCGCGCAGAAACTCATGGGGGTCGTTATGACCTCATCCCCGCTGCCTATGCCCAATGAAAGCAGGCTCAGATGCATTGCAGCGGTGCAACTGGTCACCCCAATCACGTCCTGCGCCGAGAGGTAGGATGCCAGAGCCCGCTCAAAACCCTCCACGGCCTCTCCTGTGGTCAGAAACAGCGATTCGAGAACATCGCATACCCTGGCTGCGTCTTCAGCGTCAATGGAATGCTTAAAGAACTCGACGATCATAGTCTCACCACTTTCCCGTGGCTGCCGATGCGAGACTGAAGCCATAGAACTGCAACGCTGCCTAGAACAGCGAAAAGGGCGGCAGCATAGAAGATCATGATCCCCATTGCAAACCAACGTGGTTTGTAGACGAGCCTGAGGCTGTTCTTTCCCTTCTCGAGAGGCAGAGCCTTGAAATTTTCATTTGCCCTGAAAATAGGAATCTCCGTCCCGTCACTCTTGAAGACCTTCCACCAGGGGTCGAATCCATCGGCCCAGTAAAGAAGTCCCGCCTGTGCGGTATTCACTTCAAGGTCAAGTGAATCATATCGATAATTGGAGACGGCAAACCGAAAGTCAGGATCATTGCCTGTTGTTCGAGCGGAGTCTGAAAGAAATTCCCTGATATTTCCAGCCGGAATCCCCATCGCAGCCAGCCTCCGTCCTGCCTCTTTATCCACGATCGCATACTCCCCCAGAACCCGGCTGTCCAGCGCCGACCCCGAGTGGGCGGCACCATCCGAGAATTGCAGGTTGTCGGAGATTATTGCACCCCTCTTGAACTGGAAAGGGTCTTTCTTGAGGGCGAAGATCTCCATAAGCGCTGTCGGGGGAAGACCGCTGTGGATGAGTTTGAAGTACGTCCTGAGCATGAAAAAACTCGTCCATCTCGCACCGCGTAACGCTTTCCCAAAATCGGCCGTCATCTCGGCTTCGGCAGCGGAATCCCCCGTGTCGTCCTCATTGACCGGCGAAAAAGCGAAGGGTTTTCGCTGCAGGAGAGAAACATAACGAATGGACTGCTTGCTGTCACCGATAATCTTCTCTTTAGGGGCGGATTCGCGCTCACCGGGCGGATGAGGTGGGACGGGTGTCGTTTTCACCTGGAAGAGCAAGGAGGGGTGCGGCTGGCTCTCGTAAAGCCATCGGGACTTGTGAAGGGTGTAGCCCAGATCCCCCAAAAGACAAACCACAAAGATGAACGGCACTATGGGCTTCAAAAAGGATGCGACGCTTATGGAGAGAAGAGCGCCGCACCTGGTAAAGGCATACAGGCACGTTGGGATGAAAAAGGCAAGCGATGCATGAGTGAGGAAGGAAGGCCTTTCTTCTGAAAATATGAAGACCAGAATAAAGTGGCTTGCGATCAAAGTGGTCAGAAGACCTTGATCCCCCAGTCTCCTCCGCAACAGAAGTCCGGCCAGAAAGATCAAGACGAGAAAATAGACCAAATCCGTTTCCGGATGGTTAAGCCTAGACATCCTAAAACCCAACAATGTCAGGAGTATGATACACGCGATGGTCGTCAGCACCTGAACCTGCCTGAACCTGCGGCCGTCCTCTCCCATCTGCGCTTTCTTCGGGTAGGAAAGGGGTACCTTTCGAGACATGATGATATGGTTTAGCCCGAGCACATAGAAGTACAGGAGGGCAAAGACGAAGAAAAGAACGAAGGCATGGGTGTGTCGTACGAACCATACAGGCGGGTAAACATAGTAGAGAATTTTGTGAATGCCGCCCGCAGGACCAAGCAGGAAGAGGCCGAATCCCAGGAGAAGGATCAGCCAGACCCTTTTCAGGTCGTGCCTGCCTGCAACCATCCCGAGGAGTGCGATAGACCAGGGAAGCAAGCCTATATAGATATAGGCCTCGGAAGGGTCGCCCCAATGCTTCCAATTCTGCCAGCCGACATAACGATTCCCCCCCGGAGCGATGATCTGCAGGAAATTCCAAATTGAGGAGAACGTGCCGGTATACGAAATCAGAGGGTAAGGCATCAGAATGGACGAAACCTCATTCTGCGGGTTACCTTCCATTTGAAGAGGGGTGCCGCGAGGGGTGATTCCTTCATCTTGGGCCGTCATCAGGAATTTGGCATCCACCATTCGACTCGGGAAGACATATTTTTCCTCTTCAGCCATAAGTGTGACATTGGGGATTGCCATTGCCAAGACGATCACGGCAAGAACACCCATCTTGGCTGCGCACCCACTGGTGACAAATAAATCGCGGAGCATATCCCTTCGAAATAACACCATGCCCACTGCGAAGATCATGAGAAACAGCCAAGTCCCCGTGAAGAAATAGGACTGCCAGTTGATCCCGATCAAGGCCCCCAGAAGCAGCCAGTTGTGCCAGGCATAATCTCTGTAATGCAGAATGCGCAGAAGGAAGAACGTCATATAGGGAGCCCACATGAACTGATTCAGGATGGCATCCTGCCGAAAAGATCCCAGGAAAAATGAGGAGAAAAGGAGGATCGGGATCAGGGAGAGTCGTACTATGAGGTATCCTGATAGGGGCCGCAAAACGAGATAGACCCCTCCAGCCATAATCAAGGTCTGAATAAGGCGGTTCCAGTTGAACAGCATGACGAGATCATGCGTAAACCAGCTTCCGATAATGATCGTGAGCAGTGTGGAGGGCTCTAGGAATCGAAGCTGAGCAAGTACACTGTAAAAAGGCTCTCCCCCATGTGTGAACGGGTTCCAAAAAGGAAAGTTCCCGTTGATGAGGTTTTCCGCCAGGAATTGAAAGATTGGATAGACCCAGAGAATATTATCATGGGTCAGGGTGGTCTCTCCGAAGACCAGCATGGACCTGAGCGCATAACATAGGTACCCAACAGCAGCAAAGGCAATGGCAGGCTCAGTCCAGCGAGGGTGTCGCTCGAGCTCTTTGCGGAATCGCCTGTCCATGCCCCTTATTATCCAGTCCTCTACCGACCGATCGGCGTGGCCATTAGCATTGCACCGTCTCAGCCGGTCGCCAGTCTCCGTACGCTCTCCGTCATCCGCGCATGAGCGATTTGATCTTGTAGTGTGCAAATCCTACCATAGCCATCGTGAAATTGAGGCCGATCTTCCCCGAGAATTTTATCAGTGAATACCACTCCCCCGGATGCAGATACCATTTTTCGGGAAGCTCGAACCATCCGGCCGGCCCCACCCGGTTGAATATGAGACGGAAGACCCGTTTCGGCCTCAGGGAAAAGAACATGTTGTACTTGATGATGTCGTTCCGCAGTTCCCCCTCGCTGACCCCCTCCGGGACAAAGGAAAGCCGGTTGCGGCGGAAAGGGTTCTCCGTGAGGGAGCCGCAGGCATTCAGGTTTTCCCAGTTCGTGCCGGGCAGGAACTGGCCTGACTCCCGGGCCATCTCGTAGAGCCTGGTCCCGGGATAAGGGGTGGCGTTGTTGAACCGGACAAAATCCAGGTCCAGGTCCTTGGCCAATTCGTAGGCCGCTTTCCTGTCCCGGCCCGTCTCCGTGGGTAGCCCCAATATGAAGGTGCCCGAGACCTGGAACCCGTGTTTCTTGATCATCCGGACGCCTGCCACGATCTGACTGAGCGTCTCCCGCTTTCGGACCAGACTGAGCAGGCGGTCTTCGGCGCACTCGATCCCTACGTGAATCAGGCGGAACCCCGCCTTCCTCATCACGGACAGCACCTCGTCGTCCACGTTGTCGGCCCGGGCCTGGCAGTCAAACTGGATCCGACTGCCGAATCTGCCGATGATGAGCTCGCAGAGACGGATCGCCCGCTCCTTGCTCGGCAGGAAGTTGTCGTCCTGAAAAGTGATGTACTCCTGCCCTCGAACCTTGTGGAGATAGTCGATTTCGTCCACCACCACTTCCGGTGATCGGAAGCGGTAGGATCGCCCTGAGATGCTTCTCTGGCTGCAGAAGATGCAGTCATAGGGGCAGCCCCGGGAGCTGGTGATGAAACCAAGCGCGTAACGGGGGGAATACTTGTGAAAAAGGTCATAGGGAAAGGAGGGCAGCGTGTTCAGGTCGACCACATCGGCCGGCTCATTGTGGATCACCTTTCCTTGAGAAACATAGCTGATGCCCTGCAGGCCGGAAAAATCCAGTCGATTCTTGAGCCGATCGTAAAGAAGATCCAGGGTCTTCTCCCCCTCGTTTCGGACCACCACGTCGGCATACCCTGTTTCGAGAACCTCCTCGGGCAGGACCGTGGGATGGATCCCCCCGAAGATGATTCTGGCGTCGGAGAACTCCCTCATTCCCCTGATGGTTTTCGCGATCTCAATGCCCCTGGCCATTCCGGCGGTCAGGCAGGAGAGTCCGAATGTGTAAGGAGGGTCGATATCCTTTGTCTTGGCCCTCAGCAGCTCAGGGGTTACCGGCTCGATCTCTTCGTCGACCACAACGGCCCTTTTGCCGATCGCCCGGAGGTAACCGGCAAGGGCGCCGATCCCGTACGGAACGGAGAGGGGAACATATTTTGCGAATACCCCCAGTTTTTTCGGGCGATCCCCGCTTGGACTGATCAAGATCACGAAATGAACCTCACCTGACTACCTCAGACAGACTAAAAAGGGCAGTCCAAAAATTCCTCACCTCACCTCACCTCGTCTCCCCAGGAGGACGACCTTCATCGTCACAAGCGTTCTCGCCATGCACAACAACGTCGGCTTGGCAATGTGGTAGCGGCCCCCTCTCTCCACGATCTGCCTGTTTCGAATCATCCTTCCTATCCGCGCATCCAGGATCTGCCCGGCATCATACTTCTGCAGCAGCTCGTCCATGGTCATGCCGCCTTGGGAGTCCCAAAGCTCCCTGAGGATTCGGATCCGCCTGGCCGTCTCCCCCAGGTTGATGAAGTGGAAATAGCAGTATCCCAGGGCCGCATAGGTAAGCCCGCTCACGGCAAGGTTTCCCAGGGACTCCCACCAGGCCCTCTCCGCAACGGCCCAGGCCAGTTCGGTGGCCCCCACCGCGATCAGTCCGCAACCAAACCCCGCGAAAACGGATCTCAGCAGGCCTCTTCCCCCCGCTCCCCGGAACCACGCGATCTGGACAACCGCATTCACGAGCAGCCCCAAGAGAGGCGCACCGGCATGGGCATAGGCGACAACGGTTGAGTTCTCAACCACCTTTACCCGCCCCCATGAGCCCGCGATAGGATGAAAAGAGGAGGGCCATGAGCCTCCCCTTTTCCCTGAGCCGGTATTTGCCGTCGCGAAGTTCCGCCATCCGGTCGGTCAGGAGATCCCTCACCCTCGGCACCACCAGGACATGGTTGTCCATCTCATTTCTTAATACGACCGGGTCCAGCCCGGCTTGCCCGGCCTGAGCTATCTTCAAGACGATCAGCAAGGACGGGCTGTCCACTTCAATGGCCGAATAGGTGATCATGTAGGCCAGGGTGAAGGAGATGAAATAGAGGCCCATCTGGAGAAACCCCGCCAGCGATCCCGGCGGAGGGACTCCGAAGAGGGTGAACTCCTCCGCCGCCATGCAGAGCACCGCCGAACCGGAAAAGAGCACGCCCAGGAAGAGCAGAACCAGTACCTTGGTCTGCCTTTTCGGCAGATGGATCCTCCACCACACGAGGTGCAGGAGAAAGGCGGACCCCAGGAGCAGTGTTCCGTAAATCAGTGCGGACAAAACCCTATGCCTCGCTTCTCGACTTTCCCCTGTTGGCTCTCGTCTCCCAGCTGCTCACCCGCGAATGAGGCCAGTTCGCGGAACTCCGCGAGCGTCTGCTGGTCCACCCGGGCCTCGGAGACGACCATGCCCGAATACCCCGCCCTTTTCAGCAGCCCCAGAAGATACCCGCTGTGGAGGGGGGAATGATGGATGTGGCTGTGCCACATCTCGGAGCCGAAGGTGTACCCGGACATGTGCACATGGGTTGCGCCCTTCATCGTCCTCAGAAACGTTTCCTCGAATACCCCGCCCACCTGCATTTGCAGGTGCTCCAGATCCAGACAAAGACCCATGTTGAAACGGCGGATGAGTTTCAGCGGCTCGTTTCCGGATGCAATATTCTCGACGCAGAGTGTCGCCTTCAGCCCCGAGAAGGACTCTGCAATACGGGGCCACTCATCTTCCCAGAACACATCGTGGAAAACCACGACCTCGGCCTCCACGCCGGCGGCCACTTCGATCATCGCCTCAGGCAAGGAGCCGTCGGTGGGGGCATGAACCGCATAACGAAGAGGAAATTCCCGGCACACCCTTATCACATCTGCCGGCCTTTCGAGCCATGAGGAGTCCGTATAGATCTCGACGGCCTTCAGACCGGCTCCGTGAATTGCGGAGAGAATCTCCGGTTCGGGGGCGCACTTTGCCGCTATGACCATTCCCGAGTTTCTGTCCGACACAGGTCCTCCCCATTCCAGTTCAAACGAAGTTGACGTGCATCGGAGGTTCCGTGTCATGCCTTTCAAGCACCGCATCCGAGCGCTTCAGATCCCACAAGAACTCGTTTACCTTGTGCTGCAGGCAGAGGGTCCCGCACATGGTGCGGGCATCGAATCGATCCGAGGCGATGAAATCCATCACCTCCCAGTAGCGATCGCTCTTCCAGATCTCTTTGTAGGAGGTCTCGGCGATGTTGCCGATGTGGTACCTGCCGAATCGGCTGTTGAACAACATCCCGCACGGAGCTACCAGGCCGGAACCGGAGAACTGGGTGATGAAAGGAGGCCCGTAGCACCTCGTGTACCTCCTCTTGCCACCGCTCAGGATCTTGGACCATTTCGCGCGCACGAGATAGCCACCGTCGGAACTGGCTTCGGCCTGCTTCAGAAGGTCGACCATACCTTCATACCTGGAATAGTCCACCCCGAGCCGTCCGGCCTCGTCATCGCTGCAGTGCTTGATGACGAGATAATCGACCCCCAGGCCTCTCCCCAAACGGGTGAGCGGCATGATCTGGTCGCCGAGCTGCGGCAAAAGGACCATCTGGAGCCCGATGGTTACATCCAGATCGTTCTCCTGCTTGATCCTCACGCATTCGCGGATCGTACGGCAGACTTTCTGAAAATGGGCCTCTCTGCAACCGTGGACCTCCGCGTACTTCCGGGGTTCACCTGCAGACATGTTGAACCGCAGGTAGGTCAGCGCCGGCAGGATCTCCTCCAGCCGATCATCCCTCAGGAGGTAACCATTTGTTCCCAACGCCATATCCAGCCCGTTGTCTTTCCCACGGAGAATGGCGTCGTACAGGTGAGGAGAACAGGTGCTCTCCCCGTCGCTCACAAAGCTGACCGCCTTGACCCCGATCTCGGCGGCGTCGTCCAGAAATCGGAAGACGATGTCCCTCGTCATGCGTCTTTCGTCGTTCGCCTGAAGCTGGCCGTAACAGTAAACGCAACGGTAGGTACAGGCCCGGGTCAAGGCGCAGTCGATCGTCACGGGGGCGATCCTCTCCCCCTCAAGCCACGCCTCGACACGTTCCCTGTGCCAGGCGAGTTTATGGCCGTCAAGGACGATCGTGCCCATTGTTCCTTCCCTGTTTCGCCAAGGTGAACCGCCTGCTCGATGCCGATTCGCTGGAGAGGGGCAGCACGCCCTTGGCGCTCTTTCCGGAGAAGTAGTAGTCCCACGCCAGCCGAAGGTATCCTTTGACCACATTGTAGAAGGATGGAAAGCTCACGGCCTTCGACACGCCGGAATTGCGGCGGTCCAGGTGGTATGGCACTTCAGCAAAAAGGTAGCCTCTTTTCACGGCCTTGATCAGGATCTCCGTCTGGAAGAAGAACCCCCTGCTGTGGTGGATCAGATCGGTCAGGATGGACCTCCGGTAGAGGATGGTGCCGTTCGTGTAGTTGAAATTCACCTTGAAGGTCATGTTGATGATGAGCCGGTAAACGAGAGACAAGAAATTCCTGTAAGCTGGTCGCACCTCCTTGTTATAGGCAAAAGGGATGATCAGATCCACGTGTTCCAGCAGGGAACAATAGCGCAGGCACTCGAAAGGGTCGTTCTCGTTGTCGCCCGGGAACATGGTCACGAACTGCCCTTTGGCCTGATAGACGCCGTCCCAGAAAGAGGCGCCGATCCCCTGGCGCTCGACATGATTGATCAGCCTGACCCTCGCATCCGCCTCCCCCTTCTCGGCGACGAGCACGGGCGTCCTGTCCGTGCTGCCGTCGTTCACGACGATGATTTCCCCATCGATGCCGAAATGGTCGAACGCGGCGAGGGTATCCTCGACCGCCGGAAGGATGTTGTCCTCTTCGTTCAAGGCCGGCATGACCACGCTGATGAAGGTCACCGGTTTCTCGGCCTGTTCCTGTCTCGCTGCAGCCCCTGTCTCCATATCAGACCCTGAAGTAACCCGCCTTCGAATCGGTGATCCACTCCCTGACCATCTGCTGAAAGTCCATGCACGCTTCGCCATAAGGGTCGAACACCCTCATCTGTATGAGTTCCATGATCCTGATGTCATCCTGACCGCAGCAGTGGGAGCTCCCCAGGAAACGAAAATAGTCGTTAGCGCCCGTGCCGATGAACTTCACGTTCAATCCCTGCATGAGCACGTCGTTGCGAACCTGTTCGAGCGCCCGGAAGACGAGAAAATTCACGATCGAGTAGACCACCGGGACCAATCCCGCCATGGCCATTCCGGCCGCAATCCCGACCGTCCCCTGCTCCATCATGCCCATGTTGAAGACCCGGTCCGGGAACTCCTCCTTGAAGCGGTCCGCCACCCCGAATCCCATGTCGCACACGAGCAGGTAGATCCTCTCGTCTTCCCTCGCATAAGGGATGATGCTGTCGACGATCTCGCCCCTGTAAATCCCGGCGTGTCTATTCATATCGCGTTCCCATTTCTAACTCTTCCTCCGAGGGGATGCGGAAGTGAAACTTTGGAACACTCTCCATGCAGAGAAGACCGTACCCCTTGACGGTATGGGCGATCAGCACCTGCGGTGCGGAGAGTGCTTCCTGCCTCTCGACCCAGCCCTCGAGCAGGGAGACGATCTCCTCCGGTCTGTGACCGTCGCAAGGCTTGACCTCGAAGCCGAAGGCCTCCATTTTCTTCTGCAGATCATCCTCCCGGCCCTTCACGGTCATGACGTTTTCAAGGAAATCCATGGCCTGAAGCCGGTTGTGATCGATGATGATGGTGAGGTTGTTCAGACCGTGCTTGACTGCAAACTGGGCAGCCTCCCAGTTCGAGCCTTCCTGCATCTCCCCGTCTCCGACGATGCAATAGACCCTGTAGGACTCTCCTTTCAACCGGGCGCCGAAGGCCAGCCCCACCGCCATGGGGAGACCGTGTCCCAGGGCCCCACACCCCGCTTCGATCCCGCACTCCTCGCTTCGTTCGGAGCATCCGGCGAGAAAACTGTCCTGATAAAAGCGCTCCCAGTCCTCTCTCCGGAGGTAACCCCGGTCGACAAGCACGGCGTACAGCCCGTAGCAGCCATGGGCCTTTGAGAAGATGAGCCGGTCCCTCCCCTCCCATTTGGGGGAGTCGGAGAGATTCATGACCCTATAGTAAAGAGCGGTCAGGACGTCCACCGGGGAGAGAGATGGCGCGATGTGTCCCGCACCGTTCCGGACGGCAACTTCAACGACATCCCTCCTGACCTGATCGGCCTTTTTCCTGAGTCTTTCAACAGGAAGCTTTTCAAGCAAAGTCATGAGCCGTAAAACTCCTCCATCGATCGAATTACGTGAAGAATCTGTTCCTCCTTGAGATACTGGTGAACCGGTAATGAAAGTATCCTCTGAGCCTGGACCTCGCAAACCGGGAAATCCCCTTCCCGGTAGCCGAGTTCGCAGCAGGGTTTCTGCAGGTGAATCGGTACCGGGTAGTGAATCTTCGTCTCCACCCCGCGACGCAAAAGGAAATCGATGAGTTCCTCCCGGCGAGCAACCTGGACCACGTAGGTATGGAAAACCTGTCTGACGTCCTGTCTTCGAGGAGGGACCGTGACCCATTCCCGAAGGGGTGCAAGGCCTCTGTCGTAGAGGCCGGCGTTTGTGATCCTTCGGGCAGCAACCTCTTCAAGATGGTCCATCACGACATTGGCCACTGCCGCCTGAATGGAGTCCATCCGGCTGTTGTAGCCGAAGCACTCGATCTCGTCCCTGTTCTTCAGACCATGGTTTCGGAGAAGCCGGATCTTTTCCCGGATCTCATCAGATTTTGTTGTGACTGCGCCCGCATCACCGCAGACATTGAGATTCTTCAGGGGGTGCAGGCTGAAGCACCCGGCATCCCCGAAGGATCCGACAACCTGCCCCTGAATGGAGGCACCCGCGGATTGGGCTGCATCCTCCACCACATGAAGGCCGTGCTTCCGGGCGATTTCCATGATACGCAGCATGTCGGCCGGATTTCCGGTCATGTGTACGGGAAGGATGCACCTCGTTCGGGGGGTGAGTGCATTCTCAATCCTGCCCGGATCCATGTTGTAGTCGGGACCCACATCCACGAAAACCGGTCTCGCACCGGCCGCGATGATCGCGCCTGCCGTCGCGACAAAGCTGTTCGGAACGGTGATGACTTCGTCTCCCGGCCCGATCCCGAGGGCCTTCAAGGCCAGGAAGAGGGCATCGGTCCCTGAATTGACGCCGATGGCATAGTGCGTGTTGCAGAGCCTTGCGAAGCGCTTTTCGAACTCCTCCACTTCCGGTCCGAGAATGAACTGGCAGCCGTCGAGTTGACTTTTGACGGCTTCCCTGATCCTTTCGTCCTCGAACTGGGACTGGAGCCCTAGGTAGGGGACCTTCATGCTCACCTGTAGAATGCCCTGACCTTCTGGATCATGAAATCCACCTGCTTCTCATCCAGGTGCTGGTGCACAGGGAGGGTGATGATCGATCCGGCCTGCCCCTCCGCAACAGGAAAATCCCCGGCCTTGTACCCAAGGTCCCTTGCCGCCTCCTGCAAGTGAAGCGGGATCGGGTAGTGCACCTTCGCCTCGATCCCGCTTTTCACGAGGAAGGCCAGGAGACCGTCCCGATTCTCGACCATGAGCATGTAGAGGTGGAAGACATACCGCCTGCCCGGCTTTCGTTCGGGGATGGTGATGTACTTCTTCAGATCCGAGAGGGCCGCGTCGATCCTGTGGGCCCATTTGATCCGGGTTTCGGTTATGCCCTCGATATCCCCGATGAGTCTGTTTCCCACGACCGCCTGGATGGTATCGAGCCGCGAGTTGTAGCCGAAGATCCGGACCTCGTCGCGGTTCTTGAGCCCGTGGTTCCTGAGAAGGACAAGTTTTTCCCGAATATCCTCGGAATTCGTCACGATGATGCCCCCGTCTCCCCAGACGTTGAGGTTCTTCAACGGGTGGAGACTGAATCCCCCGGCAAGACCGAAGCTCCCGGCGCATCTCCCATCGATCGCGGCGGTAATGGACTGGCACGCGTCTTCTATGACGGTCACTCCGTGCTTCTCCGCAATGGCCATGATGCTTGGCATGTCCGCCGGATGCCCCGCATAGTGGACGGGCATGATCGCCCTTGTGCTTGGGGTGATCGCCTTCCCGATGAGATCAGGGTCAATGGTGTAATCTTGCTTCACATCCACGAAGACCGGCCGTGCGCCTGCGGCCACGATTGCGCCGACGGTGGCGATGAAGGTGTTGGGAGCCGTGATCACCTCATCCCCGGGACCCACACCGGCTGCCTTGAGGGAGAGGAAGAGGGCATCCGTACCGGAGTTCACGCCTACCGCAAATCGCGTCCCGATCAGACGCGCGAAACGCTCTTCGAATTCCGCGACCGGTTTTCCGAGGGTGTAGTCCCCGGATTCGATCACGGCGCCGATATCCCGGAAAATGGTTTGATAGTCCCTGAATTGTTCTTCCAGATACGAGTATTTCACCTTCATGAAAAACGGTTGTCCTCTCTCTTCGTTCCCCAGGCCTATTTCAGCTTGATCGCCTGCATGGTCTTGATGTTGTAATAGCGCTTGTCCTCCATCGAATTGGGTATGAGCCCTGCCTTGAACGCATCCGCGAGGTCCCGGATCGCCTCCTCGATCGTGTGCCTCGGCTCATACCCCAGCTCTTCCTTGATCTTCCTGGAAGAAACGTGGTAGGAGCGGATGTCGTCGCTGGGGGTCACTTCGACCGGGATGTGATCGCCGACGGTTCTCTTGACCATTTCGGCAATCTCCTTGACCCTGTAATTCTGGTACCCCACGTTGTAGACCTTCTTGTGGATCTTCTCCGCGGGCTGCTCCAGCAGGAAAAGGTAGAGATCCGTCATGTCCTGGATATGGAGATTGGGCCTCTTCTGCTCCCCGCCGAAGACCGTGATCTTGCCCCTGTTGATCGCGTGGTTGGTCAGGATGTTGACGGTGAGATCCAGCCGCAACCGGGGCGAGTACCCGCACACCGTGGAGGGGCGGACGACGGTGACGGTGAAGTCGTCGGCGGCCTCCCTCAGAAGCACCTCCTCGCATTTGGCCTTGTACCTGGAGTAATCGGTGAGGGGCTCCAGCGGGAGCTCTTCCGTCACCTCCGGTTCGTCCTTGATCCCGTAAACGCTTGAGCTGGACGCATAGATGAACCGCTTGACGCCAACCTTTTTGGATACGTCCACCAGATCCAGGAAGGCGTCGTAGTTGATGGACTTCCCCAAATCCGGGTCCAGTTCGTAGCTGGGGTCATTGGAGATGCAGGCCAGGTGGATCACCGCATCGTGCCCGGGGATCTCCCTCTCCAGGAGAAATCGATCCCGGATGTCCCCCCTGACCTGGGTCAAACGGGTATCATTCCGAACTGCATCCAGGACGCCCTCCCCATACATGTAGAGGTCCACCACTTTCACATGATGGCCTGCATTCAACAGCTTGGGGACAAGGACCGCTCCCACATAGCCGGCCCCCCCCGTAACCAGAACGTGACTCATAGGTGCTCCTTCACCAGTTTGGTCATGGCCTTGGCGACACTCGTAAACTCCTCTTCCGCCTGTCTTCGCCTGTGCCCCATGATCACATCCAGGAGACAGTGACAGATGGAGTGGTGTATGATCTCCACAGGACCGTAGCCATGGTATGGGACATGAAAGTTCAGGTCACCCTCGGAGAACAGCGGATTGTCCGGGTCAAAGCCGGAGAGGGTGATCACCAGGACCTCCTTCTCCCGTGCCGCTCGGACGGCACGGAGGATATTCGCGGATCTCCCCGAGCTGCTTATGGCCACCAGGAGGTCCCCTCGATCGGCAAACATCTCCACGGGCTTTTCAAAGACATGCTCATACCCGAAGTCGTTGCCGATACATGTCAGGAGGGAGCTGTCATTGAATGCCAGGGCCCTCATACCGCCTGTCTTCCAGAAGTCGGTAGCCATGTGGCTCGATATGGCCGCGCTGGCTCCATTACCCACGAATATCATTTTGTGGCCCGATGTAACCTGAGAAGTGATCATGCCGGCAGCTTTGGCGATACCATGGTGAAAATGAAGAAGGCGCCCCTCTCGGTCTGCCACCCTGATGGAGCCGAGAAGCTCTTTCAATCGATCATAGTAGAGCACGGCTGCAGAACGCATGACCATCCTCCCTACTTGAGCAGGCTGTGTACGAATTGCAGAAGTTCATATTTCTCCACCGGCTTCTTGTTACAGACAATCTGCACCGCCAAGGCACCGACTGCGTTCCCGATGAAGGATACCAGGTCGAGCGGCAGATCCCGCGCGAAGGCCGGGGCGGTGAAGCTGAAGAAGGCATCACCGGCCCCCACCGTATCGACTACCTTGGATGAGAATATCGGCGTCCGGTGTGCTTCGTCCTTCCTGTTCAGGCCGATACATCCCTTCTTGCCGAGCGTGATGATCATGTGATCAGGGTCGAGGAGCCTTGAAATCTTCCTGGCGATCTCCGCGATGTCGCTGAATCTCCCCTGCGTGGCCAGCCTGGCCTCCGGCTCATCCAGGCAGATGAAATTGGGATGGCGATACCTCGTGATCATGTTGTAGCCGGCATTGGCCGCATTGGTCTGCGTGTTCACTGCAATCTTCCTGGAACACCTCTCCAGAACCTCGATCATCCCATTGGTGATGAAACCGTGTCCGAAGTCGGAGACCAGGACCAGGTCGAACATCGGTAATGTATTCTCCAGGTATTTTATGATCTCCGATTCCTGATCCTCATCGATAAAGTCCTCGCACAGGTAATTCACCTCGAAGAGCTTCTGATTCAGGTACTGGTCCACATACCTCTTTTTCACGATGGTGGGGGACTCTCTCCGGTAGAAGAATTTGGTATCGATGTTGGGCTTGAGGCTTGACCGGATGAAATCCTCCCGGGATTCGTCGCTTCCGAGAAGGGTCACCAGGTGGACCCTGTCACAGATCCCGGCCAGGTGGTTGGAGACCGCGAAGGAACCGCCCGCAAACACCTCATGGGTCAGATACCGGTTCACGACCAGATGGGCCTTGGTGGCCTTTCCCATGGGAGTGCAGTAGTGGTACTCATCGACGATGCCGTCGCCCAGGATCAGGACATTCAGGTTCTTCAGGCTTTCCAGGCGATCCGTAATCTCGTCGAAGCTGTATTTCTTCGAGAACCGTTTCAGGAAGCTCCTGGTCTCCTCCGGGTAGATGTCCAAAAAATTGTTGATGATCTCGGAAGAGCTGAAGGAAAACCCCTCGGTCTCGCAGACCCTGCATTTGCCGAAATAGAACTCTCTCTCCTCTTCGAAGATCCTCTCATGGATCCTGCGGTCCCGCTCCTTGTAGGCCTGCCCCTTTGCAAAGACATCGGGCTCGAGCATCCGGACGCACTCGAAAGGCTTGTCGTCGTCCACGATGCACGCATAGCTCACCTGTTCCAGGGAGGCCACGTTTTCCGCCCTGAACTCCTCCGGGAATACCGGCCGGCCGGGTCCTCGTCTGACATCCCGGTCCTTGATGACCGTTACCACCAGGACATCTCCCTGCTTGCGTGCCTCGTTCAGATGCTTGACGATGCCCGGATGGATCAGGTCGAAGACCCCATGACTCTGGACGACCACCTTTCCCTGGCTCCTCAGTTCTCGGACCTTCTGAATCAGGTCGTCCATCACGAGGACTTTATCTTTGATCTTCTGCTCCACGCCTCGAATCATGAAAGGTGCGCTCTCACCGGAAGAAATGGAACCTATCGACCGAAGTGCTTTTTCAACAGCTCGGTGGACGAAAAGACGATTTCATGGGTGAAGCGGATCTCCGCTCCGATCTCCTCGACGACCTTGAACTCCTTCTGGATCTTGCCGGTCTTGTCCTCGAGTCTTTCGAACTCCTGGCCTTTAACATAGATGTCCGGCTTGAGCAACCTCAATGTCTCCTCGGCCGTAGGCCATTGGTTGAGGGCGACGAAATCCACGCACTCCAGGGCCGCTATGGATTCGGCCCTCAACTCCTGACCAAACACGGGCCTTCCCGGTCCCTTGTCCACGTACGCGTCCGGCGTGACCGTGACGACGAGGACATCCCCCATCCTCTTGGCGGCCTGAAAGTACTTGATATGTCCTGGGTGCATGAGGTCGAAGCAGCCGTGACAATGGACGACCTTTCTCCCCGAGGACCTGAGCGTACGGACCTCCTTCGCCAGGTCCTCAATGTCGACGATCTTCATCATGCGGATCTCTTCTCTTCCTCTCCGATCGCAGCCCAGAGCGCAGGGAGGGTATCCTCGTGCCGCCCCCTCACATAGAAGCTTTCCCCGCCTTCGGCCACAGTTCTTACCAGCATGGTCTTCCATGGCCGGAAATAGTAGTAAGGATCATGCTTGGCAGGCTCATGGGAAGGCTTCCGAGGGAGATCGTGAAGGTCGCAGACGAGTGTGGAGAAACGCCGGATCGCCTTTCCTTGCTGGTGTGCGACATTTCTCGCCATGCTCAGCGCCTTCAGGAAGACCTCCGGGGCCATGACGGCACTGCCGAAATTCATGACCACGCCGCTTTCGAGGTTCTGAACCACGGATGCGAGGGTCAGAAAATCGTTATAGGTAAGGGCGCCGGTGGCCGCGCCGTCGCAGTTCGGGAGTTCGTGGATGATGTCGCAGCCGAGCGCCACGTGGACGGTGACGGGTATACCGAGCCGGTATCCCGCGGCCAGGAGGCTCACTTCCTTGTGAGGGTAATCCCCTTCTGAGATGGCCCGGCCGACCGCCCGGCCCATGCCGATCCCCTTAACGGCCCCGAAGGCGCGATTGATGATGTCGTTAAGGATCCCGGTCTCTTTCCACAGCCCGAATTCACCGCTTTTCACATATCGGGCTACGCTCTCGGTTGTGGCGCCCGCCATGGCGAGTTCGAAATCATGAATGATACAGGCCCCGTTCATGGCGATGCATGAGATGAACCCCCTTTCCATGAGATCGATGATATATCTCTGCACGCCCGATCGGATCACGTGCGCACCCATCATGAGGATGACGGAGGCCTTTTCCCCGCGCGCTGCGAGTATCCGGCGGGCGACTTGTCTCAGGAGTTCCAGTTCCCCTCGGATGGAGACCTCATCCCCCCCATGCGGCTCACGGACCACCGAGACCTCAAGATCGTGGATTCTTTCGGAAAGCGGCTTAAGATGTAACCTGCTTCGATCGAACATTCAGCTCTTCCAAGTGACTTTCAGGGTCTGAACTCTATAAATATTTCACCTTTTGTCAAATGTATTCTTTCCAAAACTACTCCTTGACCTCATCCGGTGCCGGGGAGTATCAAAGGCAGTACTTTTCCTGGGAACCCCATTTTCCACCTGTTCGAGCGGGACCGCGTGAAATCAGAGACGAAGCTCAGAATGGTTCACCCCACCGGCTTCTGGATGGCCTGGGCAATGCTCCTGATCTTGGCGACGCTCACCACCTTCACCGGACTTGCGGACAGGGCCGGTTCGACCCTGCTTCCGGCCGTCAGAGGGTTCCTGGGCTCCCTCGTATGCGTGGCGTTCTCCCTGATCATCGGCAGGTGGTTCATCGGCGTCCTGAAACTCCAATCCCCGAGACCACTGAATTTCGTCCTGCACGGCGCAACGGGCGCGGCCCTGCTCTCGATCGTCGCCATGGTGATCAGCCTGTTTCATCTCGCTTACCCTCCGGTGTTCGTACTGGTCCTGTTCGGGTCGATCCCTCTCTGCCGAAGAACCCTGAAGCCGATGTTGAGAGAAATAGTGGATGTTTTCAGGACCCTTCCGTGCAGAGATACGAAGACGTCCATGCTTGCCATATTCCCCATGATGTTTTCGGCGTATGCCTTTCTATGCGCGCTGGTGAGCCCGTACTGCACGGATTCACTCTCGTACCACCTGGTCATCCCTCGCGATATCCTTTGGAATCATGGTTTCGTCTTCAACCCGTTCGCGTACCAGTCCGGGATGGCCCTGGGGTGGCACCTCTTTGGGGTCTTCGCATACGTGCTTGGTGGGCCACCGGGGTTCAATGCCTTGACGGCCTGGGCATTCTGCGGTTTGCTGGTCGGCATCTACGGGGTTGTGAAAAATCGGTACGCAGCCCTCCACGGGATGGCTGCAGCCTGCCTGTGCGCGTTTCTTCTCCATTGCGTCATCAACGAGAACGACAGGACAGGCATCGACGTGCCCGTTGCAATGCTCGAATGGTCGGGGCTGTTCGCTGCAACGTCTCTGATTTCAGGAGGAGGTCTTCCTCGGGCGGTGATCGTGGGGCTCATGGCGGGTTCAACTGTGGCAGGCAAGCTGACGGCCCTGCCGGGGGCCCTGCTCATCCTGGCCGTTTACCTCCGGGGTCAACGCGCAGGAGAAAAGACGCGGCCTCTTGCCCTTGCGGCATCGCTGTCGCTTGGCTTAGGGGTATTCTGGCCCTTGATTACGTTCCTCCACACGGGATCGCCACTGCCCCAGATGGCCTTGTCCATGAGAACCCAGGGGCCTCCATTGCCCCAGCTGGGGGAGACGCTCGAGCACGACATCGCCTCATACCACGAGCATCATATGGACGGGTTCCTTTCCTTGGAGAATGCACTCTTTGCCGTTTTGATTGCGGGAGGTCTCCTCCTGCTCCTTAGAAATCCGAGGGATGACGGGAGATTATCCCTCTTGCTGGGCTCGTTTGCGCTCGCACGTTGGCTCATGCTTGGCGCTCTTTCCTCGATAGCGTGGTTTCACCTTCGGTACAATCTCGTCTCCGTTCTTTGTCTTGGAGCGGCCGCCTCCGTGGGGTGGGCTGAGGTCCTTTCGAGGAAGGGCGGCTTTTGGAAAAAAGGTGTCGCCCTTCTCATTTTCATCATGCTCCTTTATGCATCGGCCCCTTCACTGCTCTTCCGGAACACCCATAGCCACTTGAGAGACCTCCTTTCCCCTCCAGGGGCAAGGACCTCTCATGTGGCCTGCTTCAATTGGATCTCTTCCAGTCTCCCCAAAGAGGCGGTGATTGCGGGGCCGGCAATAGAGACCTTCCACGCTCAGCGACGTTACATCCAGATGCAGGGGATTTCGCAGGAAAGAATAGACTTGAAGATGTCGCCCGAAGAGATCCTCGCCAATCTGACAAGGCTTGGGGTCACCCATGTCCACATTTCAAATGAATACGATCTTCCGCCCTGGAGCGCCCGGAAGGCCGGGGAATGGCTCAAATCCTTTGATGGGATCGCATCCCTTCCCGGAGTCGAACCGGTCTATAAAGACGAACAAGAGCGCTGGGACCCCATGTCCGAGCAAATGGTTCGGGACCGGGTCTACCGGATCAAGCGAAGCGGAACCTCTTCCTCCCCTTACTCCGCCTCCTCAAACTCCTGACCCAGCACGCAGACCCCCTCCCTGTGGGTCGGGATGTCCCATCCGGTTGAAAAAGGCTGGCACTCCGCGATCGTGAATCCGATGGCGTTTTCCCATGTGTCGATCCTCTCCACCCCGCTCATCAGGCTGAGTGTTACCCTGTAATCGCCGCTGGTAAGGTTGAGCGGCCCGATCCGGATTCTGACCCTCCGAACCTGCTTTTCGAAGTGCTTCCCGTGATACTGGCCGGAAGCACCCACCGAGACGAGCTGACCCAGCTGGTTGTACAGGTAGAACTCCGTACTGAACCGGCCGATCGAGAGTGGTCCGCCGAGCTCGACCAAAAGAACGAGAGTGTCACCGTACCTGAAGATGTTCTGGGGGCGGCCTTCTCCGTCCATGATATCCACCTGTTTGCAGTGGAAACGCGGCGGCCCGCTCCATTCCCTCTCTGCACGGCACACGGAAGAGCCTCTTGCGTCGCCGTCTTCATAGGCCTGGATGACCTCATGGGCGGGTCCTATCTTTTCGACTCTCCCGCGATCCAGCCACAATGCCTTCCGGCAGAGCGCCCTCACCGCCCCCATGTTATGGCTTACGAAAAGGACCGTTCTCCCCCCCCTGGAGATGTCGTCCATCTTCCCCAGACACTTGCGTTGAAAGGAACGGTCTCCCACGGCCAACACTTCGTCCACGAGAAGAATATCCGGTTCAAGATGGGCCGCCACGGCAAAGGCCAGTCGCACGTACATGCCGCTGGAATAGCGTTTCACGGGCGTATCCAGCAGCCTTTCGGTTTCGGCGAAGGCGACGATCTCGTCGAACTTCCGGTCTATCTCCGCCTTTCGCATGCCCAAGAGCGCGCCGTTCAGGTAGATGTTCTCCCTGCCCGTCAACTCGGGATGGAACCCGGTCCCCACCTCGATGAGACTGGCCGCGATGCCCCATACACGAACCCGGCCGGATGTGGGTCTCGTGATCTTGCCGAGGATCTTCAACAGCGTCGTCTTGCCTGCGCCATTTGCCCCGACGATGCCGAGTTTCTCCCCTTGGCGTATCTCAAAGCAGAGGTCGTCGAGGGCCCACAACTCCTCCCGGGGTGACTGTATCTGCGACGGAGGGGCGGAGACATGAGCGAGTCTCCTGCCCCAGGAAGTGGCCGTTCGGCTGAGGAGGCCGCGAAAGGTCGGGTGAGAATCGCGCTGTTCGTGACGGATCACGTATTTTTTGGAAAGGTGCTCGGCTTTGACGGCGATATCTTCCATGGGCTAGATGATGTCCGGAAAGGATTCCTCCGCTTTGTGAAAGTACCACAGACCGCTGACGAAGAGCGCGACCACCAGAACAAGTGAGATCACGATTCCGGGGATGTAGGGCGCGGCCTGTTCTCCCAGAATGGACCACCTGAACCCGTCGATCACACCGACCATCGGGTTCAAAGAGTACACGAGCCGCCACTTCTCGGGGATGATGGCGCTGCTGAAACCCACAGGAGAGATGTAGAGACCGAACTGAACAAGGAAGGCTACAATGAACCGGAAATCGCGATATCTCGCGTTCAGCGGCGCAAACCAGAAACCCAGTCCCAGGGACGCAAGCAGGGCCAGCAAGGTGAACCCAGGCAGAAGGAGAACCTGCAATCCAGGGGAGTGATGGAACCAGAGCATGAAGCCCACCAGGATCAGAAGGGAAATGAAGAAGTCCACCAGGCTCACGATCACCGCGCTGACCGGAAGGATGAGCCTGGGGAAGTAGACCTTGGAAATGAGATTGGCGTTGGATACAAGGCTGTTGCTGCTTTCGGAAAGAGCGGTTGCAAAAAAGTGCCACGGCAGAAGTGCGGCGAAAACAAGGATGGGGTAAGGCGTACCGCCCGATGGCAGCCCGGCCAGTTTCCCGAATACGATCGTCAGGACGATCATGGTCACGAGCGGCCTGAGCACACTCCAGGCGATCCCGATCAGGGTCTGTTTGTAACGAATGAGGATGTCCCGCCAGGCCAGGAAGTAGAAGAGGTCCCGGTACTCCAATACATCACTCCAGTACCCTTCAAGGGTCTGATGAGGCGTGATGATGTTTTCGCTTTTCAGGGTTCTATCCACCTTCAACCGCCTTCTTACCGGACCCCGTAGCGCATGGTTCGAATACCTGTGGATCAGATGATCACAGCCTTTTGCCTGATTTCCCTTGAAAAGGGCAGGGCATGGTGCTTGGCATAGAGATCCCTGGTCAAAATGAGCAGAACATCACCACGCTTCTCCACAAGTTCCCGCCAGAACTCCTCGAACCGCCTGCTGTCGTGTATGCAGGCGGTCTTCACGGGGGGGAGGATCCCCACGCGCGATAGGAACCCCAGGCAGCTCTTGGACCAGTTGCTGTCGGTCATCAGTATCCCCATGCGGTTTTTTCCTTCGAGCCATCCCCTTTCCCTCAGGAGATGGAGGCTTGCCGTGAGATCACAAAAAAGACGGCTAAGATCACCCGTTCTGGTCAGGAACTGGTGATATCTGGCTCGAGAGGTGAGCTTCTGCATGTGCTCTCCGGAGCCACTGGAAGGGCTTGCCAGAACCGCATCGACCCTCTTCTTGACATGCTGCATGGCCAGCCAAAGGGCGAGATAAACCTTGCCCAGGGCATGAACCGTTTTCATGGCTAAGGGGATGGTTCGGTCGATTCGGCTCTCCATTTCTTTCAATGTGGCGCTCTCCAACTCGCTTACGCTTCCGCCTTCCTGCGTGTTGCTCAAAGGATTGAATGCCTCGATGATAGGGAGGCATCGAAATCCGTCGGAGCCCAGATCAATTCTGCGTCCTTTGTAGGTCTTGACATATCCGGGTTTGCCGCTGAAGCCTCGTTCGCGGATTGTCTGCCGGACTCGATCGATTCGCCACTCCTGTATCCATGTTTCATCCACGAGACCTTCCATGACAGCCTCATCGGATATCGCTTCCCGGCTTCTGTGCGACCGAATCAAAGGGTTCTCCACAAACGGGAGGATCCTGCCTGATGTCAGCGCCTCCAAGGCCAAGGTGGACATGTGCCTGCCATCGTGAGGGCCAAGGTAGTTCGCCACTCCAGCCTGCCCCGGGTGCCAGGTGTGGTAGAGGAACTCGTCTTCATGCCAGATTTCCCTCCTGCCCAGATTGAACAGGCGAAACGTCATCTCATAAGGCCCACAGATATGGCCCAGGTAGTCGATGTGCTCGTCCGCCCCACCAATGGCGACAAGGTCCTCGCGCCTTGCGCACATGCACGCCCCGTAGTTCCTGGTGTGAAGAGGGTCTTCAGCATCCAGAATGCCTTTGGTCTTCCCTTGCACGTTGTTCATGCACCCCGCTCCCATGACCTCTTCAAAGGTCGGGAAGTTGAAGGGGTGGTATTCTCTCTTGACATTCCGAAACTGATCCAGGTGAAGCACGATCGCTGGGTCCTTTTCAAATTGATCGATCACGGCTGCCACAAACCCCTCCCGAACCATGGCATCGGAATCGCAGATCACGATGATCTCGCCGCGACCGAGAAGGATCCCTGCGTTGTACATCAGGTGTTTGTGGTAGTAGCATTCCTCCGGCATCTGCAGAAGAAGCCAGGTGTCCACCTGGTCTTCATATCTTCGGACCGGTTCGGATTCCCTCGAGTAATATTCGATGACCAGGACTTCGAAGAGGTCGCGGCTTACGTTCTGGAGCCCGAGATAGTGGAGAAGATGAAAGCTCTCCCTCACGCTCCAGTCGAGAAGGACGAAGGATATTCTGGGATTCTTTCTTCTGCTGCTTTTCAGAAACTTCATTTCCCTACGCGTATTTCCTCGCCAGTGTGTGGGAGGCCATCTCCCGGATATGGCTCGATGTCTCAGGCCCGAAAGTGCGTGAAATCATATCCAGGTACCCAGGGTGGCTGTAGTATTTCTGAAACGCCTGGTCCCTGAAGCGAAGGACCTCGGCGCTCTTGAGATGCTTTGTCGGAAGGGGGAAACTCTCATAGGCGTATTGAGAGTATCCCTGCCATGTCTCCGGAAGCGGCCAGCCCTCCTCCAGGGCCTGCTCGTATAACCGCGATCCGGGAAAAGCCATGGCACAATAGAGATTCGCCCACTCGCCGTTGATTTCGAGCGCCAGCTCCAGTGTTCTGGTCATCGATTCCAGGTCGTCGTCCGGAAGGCCGAATATGAAGTTGGAGCAGATGTAGATTCCCTCCTCCCTGGTCATCCTGGCGACTTCCAGGGCACTCCCCAGGGAGTAGCCCTTGGTCACCTCCCTCAGGACGATCTCGCTCCCGGATTCGAAGCCGTACGCCAGCCAGCGAACGCCCGCTCGGCGCATCTTCCGCAGAATATCCCTATTCACAGTATTCACACGGGCATAGGCCCAGATGTTCAGGTCATGGCCGCGTTCGATGATGAGGTCGCATAGCCGGGTCACGTGGGCCGCATTCAGCACGAACATCTCATCCAGGATCTTGATGTTCCTCACCCCGAAGTTCCCGACGAGATAATCGATCTCCCGGATTACCCCTTCAGGGCTCCGGTAGCGGATGCCGTTTTTTCCGAAAAGCGTATTGATGCAGCAGAAGCTGCATCGGAAGGGACATCCCAGACTCGTGTAGATCACCGCATAGGGTTGGCGCGCCTCTATGTCTTCGAAGCAGTGCCAGTTGTGGGCGCGGTAATTCTTCATCGGGAGAAGGTCCCACGCCGGCATCGGGAGCTCATCCAGGTTCTCCTGCAGCGGCGCCCTGGGGTTGCCGACGATCTCCTGCTTTGCTCTGTACCACAGCCCCTGGATTGGAAACTCCTCCTCTCCCGCCTTCATCGCATCGATGAGGGAGGGCAGGGTGTGGAAGCCCTCTCCCTGGCAGACAAAGTCCGGCCCCTCTTCAAGAAGCGTGCGCTCCGGCAGGGCGGAAGGATGAAGTCCCGTGAGACAGGTCCTGATACCCGGGGCCAGTTCCCTGAGGCGGCGCAGGATCGCCCCTGCGCCGATCATGTTCATGGTAGATGCGGAAGGGTTGGTCCCCGAGACCACGATCACGGCCAGGAGCGGGTTCAACTCTGTTATTTTCCGGGCCGTCTCCTCATGGCTCCAGTTTTCCACCTCTGCATCGAACAGGGCGACCGGGTACCCCTTCTCCCTCATGTACGAGGCGAGAAGGGCCGCCCAAAGCGGCGGCTCTATCGCGGTGAGCTGGAAAGAGCTGAGCCTGCCGTAGAGCTGCTTCTGGCTACCGGGTTTGATTAGAACAACATCCACTTCTCTCATGAACCACCTAAAGCCTTGCCACGAAGACACAAACACCAAGAAGAATGTTGTGGTATTCTTTGTGCCTTAGTGCCTTTGTGGCAGATCTCCCTTCCCATTTCCATCTAGCCCTGATTCCGATCGAGAAAGGCTTCCAAGGTATCGATGACGTACTGCATATCCTCCAGGTCCAGATCGTGGTGGACGCCGATATGGAGGCCGTGGCCGCCCATGTACTCGGCATTCGGAAACTGCCCCAAACGATACCCGAAGTGCGCGAATCCCCTGCACTGGGTCGGCATGGAGGCGAAGAGGGTGCGGGTTTCGATGCCGTTCTTTTCAAGGTCATCGGCAAGGGCCGCACGAGTGAAGGAGGCCTCTTCCTGTACGACGATGGGGATCGCGTGGGGGCCGATCTTCTCCCAGGGTTCCTCCCGAATGGTGGAAAGGTAAGGGGAAAAGCAATCGAACCTCTCCAGGACATAGAGGAGGTTCCGCCTCCGTCTATCCACGATCTCATGGTAGTTTTCGAGGTTGCCGAGGCCCACGGCCGCCTCCAGCTCGTTCATCTTGCAGGAGTAGCCGATCCTCTCGAATATGAAGCGGATGTCTTCGCCGCTATCGGTGTCAAATCTCCTGGGACAGTATTTTGAACTCGTGTTCAAGGTGCAGACCTTGCACTTGCAGGCCCTTCCATGGGAGCGGAGGGATCGAAGAATCTCGGCATGCTCCTCGCTGTCCGTGGTCACGATCCCCCCCTCCACCGTGGTGATGATATGCGCCAAGTACAGGCTGAATGCGCCAAGGTCGGCCAATGCACCTGCGGGCTTTCCCTTGTATTCCGCCCCGTGCGCCTCGGCGGCGTCCTCGATGACCATGAGCCCCTTTCGTCTTGCGATCTCGTTGATCCTGTCGATATCGGCCGGTTTGCCCATGAGATGGACGGGCATGATTGCCCTGGTCTTTTCCGTGATCGCAGCTTCGATCTGGTCCGGGTCGATGTTGAGGGTGTCTCTTCGGATATCTACAAATACCGGATTGAATCCGGCATGGACGACGGCATTGCCTGTGGCAACGAACGACAAGGCGGGCAGAATGATCTCATCCCCCCTCTTTGCTCCGACCTCATGCAAAACGGCAAGGGCCAGGGTATCCGCATCCGTGCCTGTACTGACGGCCACCGCCTCTTTCACTCCAAGGAGGCGTGCAAACCTCTCCTCGAATTCCCTCACGTACTTGCCGCTCGACACCCGCTTGGAGTCGAGTATCTCATTGATCAGATCCCGCGACTTGCCGGGGATCGATATGGTTCCGAAAGGGAGCTTACGTTTTGCATGGGCCATCTTCTATGCTCGTCCTCCTGGGGGCTCGACTGCAGCGAAACAGAGGAGAGAGTCTCTCGCCCGCTTCGCTTGAGAAAACAGAGTCAATACTAAAGATCTAAGACTTCTCGGACCGCCTGGATGATCTCCCTTGCACCCGGGTAAAAGGCCGCCTCAAGGGTAAAGCCTGCGGGCGTGGGGAGATCGGGACAGGCCACCCTCCTGACCGGTCCCTTGAGCATCGAATAGCCCTTTTCAACCGCCAGTGCGGCGATTTCGGCCGTTACACCTCCGGTCTTCCATCCGGTGTCGGCGACCACGAGTCGACCCGTCCTTGCGAGGGAATCCAGAATAATCGACTCATCCAGAGGGCGAAGAGTCCGCGGGTCCACGATCTCTATCTCTATCCCTTCCCTGGAAAGCTCCTCTGCTGCGGTGTAGGCCTCGGTGGCCATGAACGAAACCGCGACGACCGTTACATCGCGCCCCTTCCTCCTTATGGCCCCTTTCCCCAGGGGGACCCTGTAGACGTTTTCCGGGACGTTTCCCACGTGCCGGAAATTGAGACGGTGCTCGATGATCAGGACAGGGTTGTCGTCTGCAATGGCGGCGAGCATCAGCCCCTTTGCGTCATAACACGTGCTCGGCATCACCAGCTTCAGCCCCGGGATGTGCATGAACAACCCCTGAAGGGCCTGTGAGTGCTGAGCGGCCGAGCCCCAACCCCTCCCGATGCAGGCCCAAACCACGAGTGGAACGCTGACCGCGCCCCCGAACATGAAGCTCCATTTGGCTGCATGATTGGCCAGCTGGTCCAGGGCAAGGTAAAGGAAGTCAGGACGGTTGTGAAAGAAGACAGGCCGCATCCCCCCGATGGCCGAACCCACTGCAATTCCGGTCATCGCATTTTCAGCAAGGGGTGAGTCGAAAACCCTCCTGCTTCCAAATTTCCTGTGAAGGTTGAGCGTCGCCCCGAACATCCCTGCAGGGTCGTCCACCCCTTGCCCCACCACAAAGACCCTTGGGTCCAGTTCCATGGCCTGCTCAAGGGCCTCACGCACGGACTCCGCGTAGGAAATCTTTCTACAGTTCTCAGGGACTTCCAGGCAGAAGTCCGGCTCATCCAGTTGGGGTTTGATTTTTGTCCAGGGCATATCCTGCTACTCGCGATATAGATAGAGCGGGAGGTCATCTCCCTTGGGCAGGGGGCTTTGCCGGGCAAACCGGAAGGCTTCATCGATTTCACGATCTACTTCGCTATCCATCTCCGCCAGACCCCGCTCTTTTGCGACCCCTTCCTTCAGAAGTTGAAGGCGGAAGGCTCTCAGGGGGCACCTTTCTTCCCACAGCGCGATCTCCTCTTCGGTCCGGTACCCCAGGCGTGCGTCCGATCCTGCCCCTGCATGGCCGCGCATACGATAGGTGACGCATTCCATGAAGGAAGGTCCTTTGCCCGCTCGTGCACGTTCAACAGCCCGCCCGGCGGCCTCATAGACTTCCAGTACCGAATTCCCGTCCACCTTTGAACTCTCCATGAGGTCGGGAGAGGTCTTGTGAAATATCACCTCTCCGGCCTGGCGCGCCGCCACCCTCGAACAGACCGAGAACTGGTTGTTTTCGTAGATGAATATGACCGGAAGCTTCTTGAGCACAGCGAAATTGATGCTCTCGTAGAGCACGCCTTCGTCCGACGCCCCATCGCCGAAAAAAACAGCGCTGACACGATCTTCCGCTCTCATCTGGATGGCCAGGCCGAGGCCGGTCCCGATCGGGATACCGCCTCCGACGATCGAAGAGCTCCCCATGTGCCCAATGGCCGTATCCACCAGGTGCATGGAGCCGCCGCGCCCCTTTGAGCAGCCGGTCTCACGGCAGTAGAGCTCGGCGATGAGCCCTTTCAGGTCCCCACCCTTGGCCAGATAGTGCCCGTGGCCGCGGTGATTGCTGGAGATGTAGTCGTCTTGTCTCAAACGCCGGCAGACCCCCACCGCTACAGCTTCCTGGCCGATGCATAAATGAACCGGTGTCTTCATTTCATCCAGATGGTAAAGGCTTTCGATGTGAAGCTGTACCTTCCGGATTCGCAGCATGCTTCGGTAAAGCGACAGTTTCTCTCTGGAGGAGACCTCCACTTCACATCCCCTTGACATTGTGTTTTCCGGAACCCAGTTCCCGGAATGGGTGAACGGTTTGTCCGCATCTCAGCCGGTCCAGCTCCGCATAGTCTTCCTGAGGATCGAAGAATATGATCTGGCTCCCCGAGTATTCGAATTTGAAGGGCACATAGATCAGGTCCTTCAGCTTTTGTCGGACGTGTTCCTGTTTCTGGGGTGGCACGAAGAGCAGCAGAAAACCTCCCCCCCCCGCACCCGTCAGCTTGCCTCCGATGGCGCCCGACGAGAGGGCCTGATCGTAGAGCTCATCCACGCCATGGTTGGAGACAGCCGAGCTGAGGCTGCGCTTGGCCTGCCAGGCTTCATGAAGCAGTTCCCCGAAAGCGGTCATGTTCTTCCTGCCATTGAGTATGGAGATCCCTTCTTCCACCAGATCCTTCATAATACGGAGCTGTCGTTTCCTGGATTCGACATCATTTACATAGGTGCTTGCCACATCCGAGGCGGTCCGTTTGATGCCCGTGTAGAAAAGCATCAGGTGGTTGTTGAGCTCCTTGAAACGCTCGGGGGAAAGCGTGATCGGCTGAACCGAGATCTCGCCGTTGGGCAGGAATTTGATGTGATTGAACCCTCCGTAGGCGGCGGAGACCTGGTCTTGAGAACCTACGGTTTCCTTGATGCTTTCCTGTTCGATTTGAATACTCTCCATGGCAAGCTGCCGTTTCCCCGGCATATACCCCTTCAACGCATATAGGGCATGGAGCAGCCCGACGGTGAATGAAGAGCTCGAACCCATGCCGCTCCTCGCGGGCAAATCCCCGTCGTGATGTATCTCGACCCCGCGATCCATCCCCAGGAACCTCAGGACTTCTCGTGCGGCGGGATGGGCAATCTCGTCGATGCTTTGGCAGTTTTCTATCTTCGAATAGACGAGCCGAATCCTGTGTTCGAAGAATGGTGGAAGGAAGCGGCAAGTGAGATAGCAGTACTTGTCGATCGTCGTTGCGAGAACGGCCCCGCCATGCTGTCGGTACCAGGCCGGGTAATCGGTGCCGCCCCCGAGAAAGGAAATGCGAAAAGGGGTCCTGCTGATGATCATGATCTACTCCCTCACCCCACCACTCCGACCCGACCGTCGGCAAAATCCCTGAGAGCCATTCTGGCCGGAGGAGCGATGTCTTCGGGCAAATCCGGGACATGAAAGAAACGCAGCTCTTCACTTTCTTCACTGCACGTCAGGTCGCCGGATACGACCTTTGCCTCAAGCACAATATCGATGAGATGGACCACATTGTCGGGAAAGGTGACGATTCGCTCTGAAGGATCGGAGTACACTCCCAGCAGCCTTGTGACTTCGACGTCCAGGCCGGTTTCCTCCCTGACCTCGCGAAGGCTTGCCTCCGAAACCGACTCCCCGGGCTCGATCCTCCCGCCGGGCAGACCCCACATTCCACTGTCCGTGCGTTTTTCCAGCAGGATCCTGCCCATCTCGTCACTTACGATGACGCCGACCCCCGCCCTGACTATGGTCGAGGAATCGGCCTTCCTGCGCGCATACATCTTCAGTGCCCGCGAGTTCATGAGAGTACCCATTCCGCCCGGGAGCTGCCGAACAACGACTGCGCACTCCTGAAAGAGTCAGGTGTACCGATGTCGATGAACCGCAGGCCTCCCCTGTATCCGTAAACCCCTCTCTGAAGCCATGCGGGGAAAAGATCCCTTTCAAGAGAGAAAACGGCATCTTCCTGAATCTCGGAAAGGAGGCGGCGGGAGAACAGGTAAACGCCCGCGTTTATCAATCCCGGCCTTTTCGAAGGGCTTTTCTCCTCGAACCTGAGCACCCGGTCCCCCGGCCCCACCTCTACTCGGCCATACCTGCCTGTCTCGACCATCTCCACAAGTACCATGGACGCTTCGGCCCTTACCTCATCGTGCCAGGACAGGAATTTGACCAGATCGACATCGCAATAGGAGTCCCCGTTCATCACCAGCACGGTTTCTGAGCCGATTAAAGGCAATGCATGCCTCAGGGCGCCACCGGTCCCGAGGGGGGAGGTCTCCTGGGAGTAGGACAGTTGAACATCCAAGTAGGTATCGCCCAGGGTCGCCCTCACCTGGTCTCCCAGGTAGCCCGTGCATAAGACAACATTGAGTATCCCGGCGCTCCTGGCCTGATCGAGAAGGAGGCTCAAAAAAGGCTTCCCCCCCACATGGGCGATGACCTTCTGCCGGTCTGGGACGACCGAGCGCAGCCTTGATCCCATTCCTCCCGCGAGTATCGCTGCATGGATCTTTGATGATTCTTGAAGAGCCATCCCGCGGGTCCTATACATTTTTGAATGCGGAACGGGCCAGCATCTTATACCCTTTCAACAACTCCTGAATCCCGTCATCCAGGCTGCGGCGCGCTTCGAAACCCGCTTCCCTCAGCCGCTGATTGGAAACGATGTAGTTGCGTTTGTCCGGGTCGGAGCCCACCTCTGAGAAATGGATGTAGAAGTCGGGCACGTACTCCTTCACTTTCAATGCCAGCTCCTCTTTCGAGAGGTTGGCGGAATCCAGGCCCGCATTGTAACAGCGACCGACCATCCGCCGGGAGTTGTCGACGCAGTGAATAAAGCAATCGGCCACATCGCGGACGTGGATGTAATTGCGTTTGAAATCCTTTTCGAAGATGACAAGGTAGCGGTCGGTGAACGCGGTATATACGAAGTGGTTTACCAGCAGGTCCAGCCGCATCCTGGGGGAGATGCCGAAAACGGTAGCCAACCTCAAGGTGATGGTATTCTCGGATCCGAGCAGCTCTGCCTCGGCCTGGACCTTGTTCCTTCCGTAAAGGGAGACGGGCTCCAGCGGCGTCTCCTCGGTACAGAATACATCCCCGGTTTTTGCCCCGTACCCGCTGTTGGTTGTGGGGAAGACGACCAGCTGCCGGGGGCTGCGCAAACGGTTCAACATCTGAATGGCCCCCAGGTTGACGGACTCTGCGGTCCATGGATCAAGCCCGCACAAGGGGGCCCCCACGAGGGCTGCGAGCGGGATGACCACATCGGCATCCTTGAGCAGACGGGCAATCAACCCTTCATCGCGCACATCCCCCCGGACGAACTCGAACGACGGATCGGCGCAGAGGTGAAAAAGCGGACTCTGGCCGAACATCAGGTTGTCTACGGCCGTTACTTTGAAGCGAGCTCGAAGAAGGTGCTCGCAAAGAATGGAGCCCAGATAGCCCGCGGCGCCGGTAACCAGTATTTTTGCAGGCATAAGCCCTCCACCCCGGGTGTTATCTCTAACTGCACTACTAGGGAAATTGTGTGTTTCACAACATGACAGGTTTGTCAAGCTGCAGTTGACAACGGATAAGAGCGAATTACGCAGAGGGCTGGGATGCGCTCCTTCCGATCATACCGCTTCCACTTGCCCGATCCACCCGAACGCCGGAGATGAGGTTCGGAACCAGGCGGGATGGAAAGGAGACGTGGGGATAATTGCGCGGAAGCCTTTTGCCGGGATGCGGAAACGGCCTCAAATATGTATCGATGTTTTCGGGGCGTGATTTGCGTCCCCAAGCCGGAGCGTGAGAACGATGAGAAAAGATTTTTGTTCACCGCAGAGTCGCAGAGTGCGCAGAGAGAGACTGTTTTCTGCCTGGATCGGGAGACGGCGATCCAGGCAAAACCCTCAGCCGCCGGGGCGGCGGAACCGGCCTGTCCTCTATCGGGAGGCGAGCTGGTTCTTCATTGCTAAAGCTTTTGGAGGTGGATCGAGCAGTTAAGGGGGTATCTCCATGGGGAGGCGATCAAGAACGGATAAGCCTTCCGGTTACACCTCTTTCGGCTACCCGCTCAACCAGCACCCGGGCCGGGCGGTTCTCGGGGATGGTGTCGCAGGGGAAGGTGACGGGGAGGTAGTTGTCGCTGAAGCCCCTGGCGATTTTCGGTTCCGTTGCGGAGAGGGTTTCAACCACCACCTGAAATTCCCGGCCTACGCAGGAGCGGTAAAAGGCCGCGCGTTTGTCCCTGCCAAGCGCCCGCAACTGGGCGGCCCTGTCCTTGATCGATGCGGGGTCCACACGGCCGGGGAATCCGGCTGCCGGGGTCCCCTTCCGGGGCGAGAAGGGGAAGACGTGGAGATAGGAGACGGGGAGGTCCCGGATCAGGCGCCGGGTGTTCTCGAAAGCCCGTTCGTCCTCTCCAGGGAAGCCGACCATCACATCCACTCCGACGGCAGCGAGGGGGAGGAGTTCGTGGATCCGGTCGACCAGCCCTGCAAAGTCCCTCGCGCCGTACTTCCTGTTCATCCGCTGCAGGATGGCGTCGTCGCCGCTCTGGAGGGGGATGTGGAGGTGTCTGCAGAGCCATTCCTCCTGAGCGATCATCTCGATCAATTCGTCGTCGATCTCGTTGGGCTCTATCGAGCTGAGCCTGATCCGGAGAGGGAGCCTTTCGCCCCCGATCATCCTGATCAGCGTTTTCAGTCCTGATGGGGGGGAGAGATCGACACCGTACTTTCCCAGGTGGATCCCGGTGAGGACCACCTCCCTGTACCCCCGGTCCGAGAGGGCTTGAAGCGCCCGGATTGCGGCCGACGGGGCCAGGCTCCTCAGGGGACCCCTTGCGTACGGGACGATGCAGTAGCTGCAGAAGGAGTCGCACCCATCCTGGATCTTGAGAAAACCCCGCGTCCTCCCCCCGAACTCCTGCACCGGGAGGTGCTCGAAGGACGTCTGGGGCATGGGGTGCAATTCCTGAGAACCCAGGAGGATGGAAGGAAGGCGTCCCTTGAGCCTGTTTCCCGCGATCAGGTCGACCCCTTTCAGCCCGGAGAGCTCGTCCGGCAGCACCTCGGCATAGCAGCCGCTCGCCACGATCTTGGCGCCGGGATTTTCACGGGCCGCCCGGTGAAGGGCCTGTCTCGACTGGGACTGGGCCTCGTTGGTCACCACGCAGGTATTCACGATGACGGCATCCGGCCTCTCGTCGCCGGCGGTTTCCCTCCACCCTCCCCGGATGAGGGACTCCCGGATGTATGCGGATTCGTACTGGTTTACCTTGCACCCGAAGGTGACGATCTTGAAAAGGGCCATCTTTCGGTCCCCCAGAACATCCAATATCGCAACGCTTTGGCTCGAATAGATGGGTTTCGCTTCACTCCGCCCATCCTGCGCAACTTCACTTTGAGGTACACTCTGCGCCCCTGGGTCCCTGCGCGAGAAACGTAATTGGCGCCTGCTATGATTTCTGTTGAAAACAACAGGATTTTAGCCTATTTTCGGCCTGTCCGAAAGGGGCTATGTGGCGCCCTTCGATACCTCAGGGCGATTGTTTCCGGTGACTTTTTTATGCTCGAAAGGAGGGTAGTTATGCGCAAGACGATATTGGTGATCCTGGCTCTCTTGGTCAGCCTTCCCTGCTCTTCGGCACTGTATGCCAGAGATCCGGTGATCAAGATCGGCGTCAATGCACCCATCACCGGCGACATCCCCAAGGTTGGGGAAGGGAGCAAGTACGCCGCGCGCATGTGGCTGGAAGACATCAAGGCGGCCGGAGGTCTCAAGGTCGGGGGCAAGACCTACCAGGTCGAGGTCGTGATCGAGGACAACGAGTCCAAGGCGGAATCGGCCGTGAAGGCCGCGACCAAACTGATCACGGTCGACGAGGTGCTTGCGATCGTGGGCCCCCAATCCTCCAAACAGGCGGTCCCGGCGGGAGAGGTGGCGAACAACTACAAGACCCCCATGATCAGTCCATGGTCCACCAACCCGGACACCACCAAGAACCGCCCGTACGTCTTCCGGGCCTGTTTCCTGGATCCGTTCCAGGGACCGGTGCTCGCCAATTTCATCAAGGATGAGTTCGGGTACAAGAAGGCCGCCGTCCTCTACGACGTGGCGAGCGACTACCCCAAGGGTCTCGCCCAGTTCTTCAAGGCCTCCTGGGAGAAGCTGAACGGCCCGGGCTCGGTGGTGGCCTACGAGAGCTTCACGACCAAGGACACCGACTTCAGCGCCCAGCTCACGAAGATCATCAACTCGGGCGCAGAGGTCCTGTTTACCCCCCAGTACTACAACGAGGTCGCCCTGATCGTACAGCAGGCCCATCAGCTCGGCTGGAAGAAGCCCATCGTGGGGAGCGACAGCTGGGGTTCGGCCGAGACGGTCAAGCTCTGCGGAAAGGACTGCAACGGTCTCTTCTTCAGCACCCACTATGCCGCGGCCGGCGCCAAGGGAGCGACGAAGGAGTTCATCGACCGCTACACCAAGCAATACGGCTATGTCCCCGACGACGTGGCGGCCCTGACCTGGGATGCCATGCGGATCGTCCAGAAGGCCATCGAGGACTGCGGCAAGCTGAGCGGCGATCTCAAGAAGGATCGCCAGGCCGTCCGCGATGCCATGGCCCGCGTCAAGGAGTTCGACGGGATCACGGGGAAGATGACGTTCACCGAGGAAGGGGACCCCCTCAAGTGCGCGGTCATCGTGAGGATCAGCGACAAGGGTGAGTTCGAGTTCTACAAGTCCGTGTGCCCGTAAGAAAAATGACTTTGACAGGATTACAGGATCGACAGGATATTGAGAGAACAGAGGACAAGTCGAAGATCAAAGAGCCATTTTCCGGCAGGATGGCGATTTTTCCAGGGTAAATAAATCTGTCAACCGTTCCTCAAAATGATTTTTCATACCCGGTACCGGATCCTGTTCGTCCTGTTATCCTGTCTAGACTCTTCGCGTTCTTTGCCTTTGCGTGAGGGATAGGGTTTTCCGCTTTTCATGATTTTCCTGCAGAACCTCATCAACGCCCTCCAGTGGGGCAGCTTCTACGCCCTGATCGCATTGGGATACTCGATGGTCTACAGTGTCCTGATGCTCTTCAACTTTGCGCACGGCGACATCTTCATGGTCGGGGCGTACATCGGTTTCGGGGTGGCCACCGGCCTGACCGCCCTCAGCGCCTCGGGCGTGCTCCAGCTTCCAAACTGGTCGATCCTGGTCCTCACCATCCTCCTCTCCATGTTCCTGACCTCCTTTGTGGGCATGACGGTGGAAAGGGTGGGGTACAGGCCCCTTCGGAACGCCCCCAGGGCCTCTGCGGCGATCACCGGCCTCATGATCGGCATCATCCTTGAAACCGGCAACCTGGCGCTGCTCGGGGCCAGGAGGGTCTCCTTTCCGTCGATGATCGAGACGCAGACCTATGCCTTCAGCGGGGTGGTCGTCACGAACAAGAAGATCATGATCGTGGTCGTGGCGATTCTCCTGAGCCTCGCCCTGCACCAGTTCGTGCGCAGGACCAAGTGGGGAATGGCCATGCGGGCCATGGCCTTCGACTATACGGTGGTCCCCCTGATGGGGGTGCCCTTGAACAAGATCGCCGCCATGACCTTTGCGATCGGGTCTGCGCTGGCTGCGGCGGCGGGGATCCTCTTCGGGGTCGCATACCCTGTGCTCGATCCCTACATGGGCATCGTCTTCGGATGGAAGGCGTTTGTGGCCGCCATCCTGGGGGGGAGGGGGTCGGTCGTGGGTGCAACCCTTGCCGGTTTCATGCTCGGATTCATCGAGATCTTTGTGGCCATGATCTTTCCATCGACCCTGAGGGACCTGATCGCCTATTCGATCATCCTTCTGATCCTGGTCTTCAAGCCCCATGGGTTTTTCGGCGAACCCTATAGCGCGCAATTGAGGCTGTGAGCATGCTGCTGAAAAACACCCATCTGCGGCGTTGCCCTCGTCCCTCGTCGTTGCGGCGTACTGAGAAGTACGCCTCACTCCTCGGGATGTCGGGCGCCTTGCATCCGGGCATTTTTGAGCAACATGCTTTGGGCGGCCTAAGGATACGGAAGTGAACCCAACAGCCGACACAGGTGCAAAATTATCTAAGGCCTGGAAGCAGCATCTATCAGGCTTTGTCTCGACCATTCCCATGGCGGGCTGGCTCACGGGTGCGCTGGCGGCCGTGATCCTCGAGAGGGCGGCCGGAACCCCGATCGCCCATTTCCTGGGTCTCCCCAAGGTCCCGGTGCTCTTCGGCGTCCTGACCGTGCTCAAAGATCCCGTGATGACGCCTTTCGCCGTCGCATACGTGTGCGCCGTCTATATCCTCCCGGGGGTCGTCATCGCCCGCCTTACGGCGGCGCCGGCGAACCGGATTGCCGGAGGGATGCTCCGCGTCTCGCCGCTCCTTGCGGTGATTCTCCACCTCGCGCTCCTCTACGCCATCCTCCACGTGTGGGCGGAGGTGAGCGACTACCGGCTGATCATGCTCAAGCTCACCCTGGTGGCCATCATGCTCACACTCAGCCTGAACGTCATCAACGGCTATATGGGCGAGTTCTCCTGTTCCCACCCCGGGTTCATGGCCCTCGGGGCGTACTCCGCGTCCCTGGTCTCCGTGGTCCTCTTTGTCGGCTACAAATCGCACGGCCCCTACCTTCCCCCCTGGATGGGTCCGTTCGTCTTCCCCCTGTCCCTGGTCGTCGCGGGCCTGGTGGCCTCGATCGGGGCGATCGCCGTGGCGGTCCCCTCCTTCCGCACCCGTGGCGACTACCTGGCCATCATCTCCCTGGCCTTTCTCTTCATCGTGAAGAGCCTGATCGAGAACGTGGAATTCGTAGGCGGTCCAAGAGGGTTGTCCAAGCAGCCGGACCTGGCCGGACTGCCTGCGGTCTTCATCTGGACGGCGGCCTGCCTCTGGATAGTAAACAATTTCGTCCGCTCGATCCTCGGGAAGGCCATGAACGCGGTCCGGGACGATGAGCTGGCGGCCAACGCCATGACCGTGGATACCCGCAAGACCAAGTTCACGGCCTTTCTGTTCGCCGCATTCTGGGCCGGGGTCGCCGGGGGGCTCTTCGCCCACGTGGTCCGCTACGTCAACCCCGGCATGTTCGGCATCCAGAACCTGGCCGAAGTCCTGGCCATGGTCTACTTCGGGGGGCTCAATTCCGTCTACGGGTCGATCGTCGGCGCCGTTTCGATCAGCCTCCTGGGCGAGGCCCTCAGGCCCCTCGAGATCTTCAAATGGATCATCATTCCCCTCCTGCTGATCCTGGTGATGATCTTCAGGCCCACAGGGCTGGTCGCCTTCAAGGAGTTCGATGTCGTTCATCTCATCAGGCCCAAGCGCAGGACCGGGCGGGAAGGATCGTCCCATGCTGCTTCGCGTTGAAGGGATGACGCACGAATTCGGGGGGCTCCGCGCGGTGGAGGACTACCACCTCGATATGGAGGCCGGGCAGATCCGGGGATTGATCGGGCCGAACGGGGCCGGCAAGACCACCATCTTCAACCTCATCACCGGGGTGTACTGTCCCACCCGAGGCCGCGTCGTGCTCGAGGAGAGGGAGATCACCGGTCTTCCGCCGTACCGGATCTCTTCCATGGGTCTGGGGCGGACCTTTCAGAATCTTCGGTTGTGGCGCCACATGACGGTCCTGGAACATGTGAAGATGGCCCAGTACTCCACGGTCACCTACGGCCTCACGGGCGCTTTCTTTGGAACCGGAAGAAGGCATCGAGAGGAAAGGGAGATCGAGGAAAGGTGCTATACGCTCCTCGATCTCGTCGGCGTTCGCCACCTTGCCGATCAGATCGTGGTGAGTCTCCCCTATGGCGCGCAGCGGAGGGTGGAGCTGGCGAGGGCGCTGGCGACGCGGCCCAAGGTCCTGTTTCTGGATGAGCCCACCGCGGGGATGAATCCCGAAGAGCTCGGCAACATGATGCAGATCATCCGAAGGGTCCACGAAGAACTCGGCCTCGCCATCCTGCTGATCGAGCACAGGCTGAGGGTGGTCATGGAACTCTGCGCGGTCGTGCAGACGCTGGTCTTCGGAAAGGTCATCGCAGAAGGGACGCCCGGCGAAATTCAGAACGACCCCAGGGTGATCGAGGCGTACCTGGGGAAAGGGCAGGTCGGCTGATGCTGCTTTCCGTCGAAGAACTCCGGGTCAGCTATGAGAAGATCAGGGCCCTCCACGGGATCGGCTTCCGGATCGAGGAAGGGGAGATCGCGAGCATCATCGGGGCGAACGGCGCAGGGAAGAGCACGACGCTCAGGGCCATATCCCGGCTCATCGCCGTGGAGCCCGGGAGCAGGATGATCTACAGGGGAAAAGACCTCCTCCGATATGCGCCGGAAAAGGTGGTGAGCCAGCTCGGGATCTCTCATGTCCCGGAGGGGCGACGGATCTTCGACAACCTGACCGTCACCGAGAACCTCAGGCTGGCTACGTTTGCGCGGAAAGACAGGGAGGCCGTCGAGCGCGACCTCAGCCGCATCTTCTCCATCTTTCCGCGCCTGGAGGAAAGGCAGAAGCAGAAGGCCGGGACCATGAGCGGCGGCGAACAACAGATGCTCGCGGTCGGCAGGGCCTTCATGAGCGGAAGGGAGGCGATGCTCCTGGACGAGCCCTCCATGGGGCTGGCCCCCCTCCTCATCCTGAATGTCTTCCAGTCCCTGCTCCGGATCAACCAGGAGGGAACCACGATCCTGCTGGTGGAGCAGAACGCCCGGCTGGCCCTGCAGTTCTCCAGGAGGTGCTATGTCCTGGAGAACGGCAACCTCGTCCTGGCAGGGAACTCGGCCGACCTCCTCGACAACCCCGAGGTGAAGAAGACGTATCTGGGGGGATAGGCGCATCGAGTTTGCAGGATCCTGCAAGGAGTGAACATCGGACATTGAACATCGACGTTCGTCTTTCTTCCCTGAACCCTCTTTCAACCCCTCTGGCACAGAACCTGCAATCCTGGTACGCACAGCAGAGTCCATTCCACGGGCTTCAGGACTATCTCGGAGCTGTGTCCGCGAGACAGGAGGGCCATGGAGAAACAACAGAACTCGGACAAACTCAAACAGGACCGACGCCGGGCCTTCAGGGTGGACGACGTCCTTCCGATGGTTTCCCGGAAGATCGATCCGAATCAGCCGCGCCTCGGGACCAGGATCCTGCCCGGTTTTTCCGAGGATTATCTCCTCCCGGAAGCAGGCGACGAGCCCCCCGGGGAGGGGGTGAACCTCCATGTCTGGAGGCTGCTTCTGCAGATTCACAACAGGCTGGGGCTGATTCTCAACAAGCTGGACCTCGATGAGCAGGGGGTCGCCAAGGCGGAGCCCACGGAGGTATCCCTGAGCACCACGGGCGCCAAATTTACGACGCGGGAACGATACGCCGCCGGGGACCTGCTGGAGTTGAAGATCCTCCTGCCGCTGGATCCACCCTCATGGATCGTGTCGTACGGCGAGGTCGTACGGAGTTCGGAGAGAAAGGGGGGGCCGTGCGAGACGGCGGTCCAATTCCTGGATACGGACGATGCGGTCATAGAGGCCATCAACCGGTACGGGCTCAAACGTCAGAGAGAGCTCATCAGAAAGCGAAAAGGCGACTAGAGGGGAACGGTATTCATGCTTGCCATTGTTGGTATCCTGGTCGTACTGGCATCGGTGATCGGCGGATATAAGATGGGGCACGGCAACCTCAGCGTCTTGATCCAGCCCGCAGAGCTCGTCATCATCTTCGGCGCCGCCATCGGATCCCTGGTGATCTCCAGTCCCAAGAAGGTCCTGGTCCTGGTGACTGCGAGCTTCAAGAGCATAATGGAGTCCGGGGAGGTCAGCAAAGAAGCCTATCTGGACCTGATGGTCCTGCTGAACCGGCTTTTCCGAAAGATCAGGAAAGAAGGCCTCCTGGCGATCGAAGCGGACGTGGACAACCCCAAGCAGAGCGCCATCTTCTCGAGCCACGAAAGCATCGTCTCGGACCAGCAGGCCCTGGATTTTATCTGCGACAATCTGAGGGTGATCATCTCCACCAGTCTTCCTGCACACGAGTTCGAGAGCCTCCTGGACACCGACATCGAAATCAGAAACCATGAAAAGCAGGTCCCCGTCACGAGCATCTCGAGGGTTGCAGATGCCCTTCCGGGGCTCGGGATCGTGGCGGCGGTGCTGGGGGTCGTGTTGACCATGGGCAAGATGAGTGAACCCCCGGAGGTGCTGGGGCACAGCATTGGAGCGGCACTGGTGGGAACGTTCCTGGGCGTGCTTTGCTGCTATGGATTTGTGGGGCCGATCGCCGCGAATCTCGAGCACAAGGTCAAGGAAAAGGAGATCTACCTGAGCGTAATCAAGGCGGCCCTGCTTGCCTGCGCCGCCGGCGCGGCCCCCCAGACCGCCCTGGAATCGGCCCGGCGGGCCATCCCCTACGGAGAAAGACCCACTTTCGAAGAACTTGAAGAGGCCATGAAGAAGTGGAAGGAAAAGGCGTAATTGTAAGGAAGGTCATCAAGCGGAGCCACGGCGGAGGACACGGCGGGAGCTGGAAGGTGGCCTACGCCGACTTTGTTACGGCCATGATGGCCTTTTTCCTCCTGCTCTGGCTGATCACCATGGTCTCCCCCGAGAAGAAGGCCAAGGTGTCCCACTACTTCCGCTACTTCAGTGTCTTCGAAAAGACCGGGACGACCTTGCTCGACATGAACAAGGCGGCCCCTCCGGTCGTTGGGAGCTCGCCCATCCCGGAGCTCATCAGCGAAGATGAAGTGAAGGGGATCACCCAGGCCACAGCGCAATTCCATGAAAAGATGAGCGAGGAAATCAAGTCCAGGCTCTCCGACTTCAAGGATCAGATTACCATGGAGCTTTTCGACGGGGGTATCCGGCTGGAGCTCATCGATATGGAAGGTCACCCCATGTTCCCCAGCGGCGGAAATGAGCTGACGCCCGAAGGAAAGAAGATCCTGCAGGTCATCACGGAGAACCTGCAAAAGAGCAAGGCCAAGATCGCGATCGAAGGGCACACGGACGCCAAGGGGTTTGCAACCGGCCGGTCCAGCAACTGGGAACTGTCCACGGAAAGGGCCTCGGCGGCCAGAAAGGAACTGGAAAAGAACGGCCTGGGATCTGACCGAATCGTGAGGATAGCGGGGCTCGCGGCAACACAACCCCTGATCAAGGAAAATCCGCTGGACCCGAGGAACAGGAGGATCAGCATCCTGCTGTTCGAGGAACCTTCGCCGGACGATCCGATCGGGCTGCCGGGGACGAAAAGAAGGGGCGGTCACGGGGCCTCCCGGGTCAGAGGAAAGATCCAGCCCGGCAACTTCGATTTCGACCCGGTGCAGCAGTACCTGGTGGGGAGGTAGCCCTGAAGAAAGAGAAGTTCAGAAGTTGAGAAGATGAGAAGTTGAGCGGAAATCTTTCACTCCAAAACTTCTAAACTTCTCAACCTCTGATCCTCTCAACTTCTCGGCTTATTCCAGCAGGGCCTTGTCGAACCGGACCTCCATGGCATGGGCGGGACAGGCCGGCACGCACAACTCGCAGGCGCTGCATTTCCCCTTGTCGAACATGACTTCCATGGCGGGTCTTCTGATGAAGAGGGCCCCTGTGGGGCAGACGGCCGTGCACGCGCCGCAGTGAAAGCACTTCTCCTCGTCTCTCTTGACATCCTCCCCGACGCTCTCCACCTTGATTCCCATGCTCTTGAGGTAGCGTATGCCGCGCTGGAAGTTCTCCCTCTGGCCGCTCAACTCCATGACCATCAATCCTTCCTTTCTCGGGTAGATGGTCGCCTTGAGAATGTTGAAGGTGAGGTCAAACTTCCGTACGAGGTTGGCGGAGATCGGTTCGTTGATCGCGCTCGGCGGAAACCTGAGAGAGAGCATCTTGGAGTACATGGTCGTTCCTTCTTGTGTCGCAGACCCTGGCCCAATCTTCCAGGTCAGAGACGTTTGGCTCAGTCGGCCGGAAAGTGGAATAATGGAATGGTGGAATGATGGGGGTTCAAAGCTAAAAAGCCGACTCTCGGCGCCTTTATTACCAGGCTTTGTTGCTCATCCCCAATATTCCAATATCCCATCATTCCAACATTTCAGTGTGTCAGTACCATAAAACTATACCCCCCGGGACGACCAAATTTCCCTCGGGGGACCGGATTTACATTTTCCGGCTATTTCTTGATCTTCTTCAGAGCCCTTCCGAAACCGGGAATGGACTTCTCGATGGTCCGATCGTCCACGCAGTAGGCAATCCTCATATGCCCGGGGCCGTGAAAACCGCTCCCCGGCACCGTAAGGATATTCTCCTCCTGAAGGGCGGAGACAAAGGCCACGTCATCCTCGATGGGCGTCCTGGGGAAGAGGTAGAAAGCCCCGGTGGGCTTTTCGATTTCATATCCGACGGACGAGAGCCCCTCACAAAGCATGTCCCTTTTTCTCTGGTACAGGGAGACATCCACACTCTGTTCAAGGAGGGGGATGATCGCCCGCTGCATCATCGCCGGAGCATTGACATAGCCCAGAATCCGATTGCAGAGGATCATGCCGGCCACCAGCATGGGCTTGTCCGAGGCCAGCGGATGCACGGCAGCGTAACCGATCCTCTCACCGGGGAGGGAAAGATCCTTCGAGAAGGATGTGACCACGAAGCTTTCCTCGTAGGCGTCAAACACGCTGGGCACGACCATGCCGTCATAGACGATCTTCCTGTAAGGTTCGTCCGAGACGAGATAGACCGGACGGCCCAGCCTCCGGCTGCGGTCCCGCAGAACGCCAACCAACTGCTCCAGCGTCTTGCGGTCGTAGACCTTGCCGGTCGGATTGTTGGGGGAGTTGATCAGGACCGCCCTGGTCTTTTCGGTGATCGCCTCTCCTATGGCGTCGAGGTCAGGCGAAAAATCGGGCTTGGTTTTTACCAGCCTGGGCACCCCCTGATGATTGTCGAGGTAAAAATTATACTCGACAAAGTAGGGGCTGGGGATCACCACCTCCTCCCCGGGGTTGAGGATGGTCTTGAGGACGACGTTCAGTCCTCCTCCCGCACCGACGGTGATGATGATGTCGTCGGCGCTGAAGGCGGCGCGGTTGTTCTTTCGGAGATACGCGGCAACGGCCTCTCGGGCATCCGGACGGCCTGCATTGGGCATATAGGCATGCTGGGCAGGGGAGGGGTCTCCGGCCAGTCGCTTGAGCACCTCTTTGAACGCTGCGGGCGGCTCCAGGTTCGGGTTGCCCAGGCTGAAGTCGAACACGTTGTCGGCCCCGTACTTCGCCTTCCTGGTCAGCCCTTCCTCGAACATCTTTCGAATCCAGGATGATCTCTCAATGGATGCGCGGATTTTCTCTGAGACCGGCATGGTCCACCTCCAAGAATAGATAACGGCCAAAATACGAAGTTTATAGGAATTTGTAAAGACATTCGCTGGGGATGCCGCCCGCTGCAGCTTGCGGGTGGCCTGTTGCAGGGGCACTGCCGTCATTCTTCACTATTGGTGATCTGTTTGAATCTTGTGGTCTCCCCTTGGCGGTGCCGTTCCTGCAACCGTGTAGGATGGGTGGAGCGGAGCGAAACCCATCGATTCGTGGGGCCAAGGGTGAAGACGATGGGTTTCGCTCCGCTCCACCCATCCTACGGGACTTCCCCCTTCCGACACGAGGTTCCTCTTCCCTGGACATGGGACATTCCCTCTGCTGTTCCTCTTCCCTCGACATTGGACATTCTACATTGGACATTCCCCCGGTTTTCCCGCTTCCCTCCGTTTGCCGATTGCGATAAAATGTTAGATTAACTTTCATAAATTGATGTGGTTGGAGGAAGGCTGATGGCAAAAGCAGAAGGGAAAACCCCAACAATTGCAATCCTCACGGGCGGCGGAGACGTCCCCGGTCTCAATCCGTGCATCAAGACCCTGGTCTATCGTGCTGCGAGCGAAGGCATGAAGGTCATCGGGATTCGGCGGGGGTGGGCCGGAATTCTCGAGTACAACCGAGACGATCCCCAGACCTCCCAGAGGTGTGTTCAGGATCTCACGCCTCCGGATGTGCGGACGATCGATCGTACCGGCGGAACCTTTCTCCACACCTCGCGGACGAACCCGAGTGCAGCGAGGAAGAAAGACGTGCCGGACTACCTGAAGGGGATATTCGGGGAAGGAGAAGAGAAGAAGGATCTGACCTCCATCGTACTGGAGAACCTGAGCACCCTGGGGGTCGACGCCATCATCCCCATCGGGGGTGACGACACGCTGAGCTTTGCGGAAAGGCTTCACATAGAGGGATTCCCCGTCATCGCCATCCCGAAGACGATGGACAATGACGTCTTCGGAACCGACTACTGCATCGGCTTTTCCACGGCGGTGACCAGGAGCGTCTCCTTCATCCATGCCCTGAGGACATCCACCGGGTCGCATGAGCGGATTGCGGTGATCGAGCTCTTCGGGAGGTATTGCGGCGAGACCTCCCTCATCTCCGCATACCTTTCGGGCGTGGACAGGGCGATCATATCCGAGGTCGCCTTTGATCCGGAGCGGTTGGCCAGGCTCATCATGGAGGACAAGAGGGAAAACCCCAAGAACTACGCGATGATTACCATGTCCGAAGGGGCCAGGATGGTCCGCGGGGAGATGTTCCTTTCCGGCGATACGGATGCCTATGGCCATCGAAAACTGGGCGGGATCGGGGATGAGACCGGTGCCATCCTGAAGAAGCTGACCGGAGAGGATGTCCTGATCCAGAAGCTCTCTTACCTGATGAGAAGCGGTATTCCCGACTCCCTGGACCTGATGGTGGCCGTGAACTTTGCGAACATGGCCGTGGACCTTTTCCTGCGGGGGGTATTTGGTCGTCTGGTCGCGCTCAATCGCGGCGTCTATTCGGACATTTCCCTGAGCACGGTGACCTCGGGCCAGAAGAGGGTGGACGTGCGGGAGCTTTATGACGTCGAAGAATACCGGCCGAAGGTCCGTCATGTGAGCGGAAAACCCATGTTCCTTTATTAGCGGGCGCCAAACCGCTTCGGTTTGAGAACCGGTCCGTGTCGAGGGGTTCCGCCGCCGCTGCACCCATCCTGGCGAAGAGACCGAAATCCGGTAACGGGGGGTTCTTGTAGGATGGGTGGAACGAGTGGAACCCATCTTTTGGGAACTCCCCGGGCGCTTGCCGCGAGAGAAGAAATCGTTTGAAAATCTTCGGAGTCGAGGTCGTGAGTCGTTATCCACGAAGGCCAACCAGAAAGATCTACGTCGGCGACGTCCCCGTGGGAGGAGACGGCCCCATTGCCGTTCAATCCATGACGAACACCGACACCCGGGACGTGGCCGCCACCCAGGCACAGATCGAACAGCTTGCCGAGGCCGGGTGTGACATCGTACGACTGGCCATACCGGACGTGGAGGCGGCGGATGCGTTCGGGCGCATCAGGACCAGGTCGCCGGTCCCTCTGATCGCGGACATCCATTTCGACCACCGGCTCGCGCTCGCCGCCATCAGGTCGGGGGCGGACGGGCTCCGCATCAATCCGGGGAATATCGGCGGACGCAGGGCCGTGGAAAAGGTCATCCGGGAAGCCCGGGCCAGGAGGGTTCCCATCCGCATAGGAGTCAATGCGGGTTCGCTCCCCAGGCACATCCTGGCCAGACACAAGCATCCGGCCCCGGAGGCCATGGTGGAGACCGCCCTCGAACACATCCGCATGTTCGAAGAGATCGGGTATGACCAGATCAAGATCTCCCTCAAGTCTTCGAGCGTCCTGGATACGATCGCGGCCTATGAGGCCCTGAGCCGGGAGGTCGATTATCCTCTCCATCTGGGGGTGACCGAGGCCGGTACCCTGATCGCCGGGACCGTGAAAAACGCCATCGGGATCGGCACGCTCCTCTTCAAGGGGATCGGGGACACCCTCCGGGTCTCCCTCACCCGGGACCCGGTGGAGGAGGTCAGGGTCGCCTATGAGATCCTGAGGGCCCTGGACCTGAGGCACCGCGGTCCTGAGATCATCTCCTGCCCCACGTGCGGACGTTGCGAGATCGACCTGTTCGCGCTGGTGGGCCGGGTCGAAGCAGCCCTCTCCGGCATAAGGTCTTCTCCGAAAGTCGCGGTCATGGGGTGCGTGGTCAACGGCCCGGGCGAGGCCAGGGAAGCGGATATCGGCGTGGCAGGGGGCCGGCGCCAGGGCATGCTGTTCAGAAAAGGCAGGCTCGTCCGAAAGGTCCCTGAAGAGGATCTGGCCGAGGTGCTCGTCCAGGAAGTCAAGAAGATGGTGGAGGAGTAGTTCAGCGTCTTGTTCATTTGTCCTCGGGTCATCTGGAGAGACGAGTTCAGCGGCGGTCTCTGCCTGCGGGTTGCGCAGGAGGCGGCGATGGCAGGGACGACCACCGACGCGAACCACCACCACAAATGACCGATGACAAATGAGCAATGACCAATGACGAATGACCAATGATGGGGGCTTGACTCTATGCGCTACACCAAATACTTCATTCCCACGTACAAGGAAACTCCTGCCGACGCCGAGGTGGTCAGTCATCAGCTGATGCTGAGGGCTGGACTGATCAGGAAGCTCACCTCCGGCATCTACACCTATCTCCCTGCCGGGCTCAGGACCCTCAAGAAGGTCGAGAACATCATCCGGGAGGAGATGAATCGGGCCGGCGCGATCGAGGTCCTGATGCCGTCCGTACAGCCTGCGGAGCTGTGGCAGGAGAGCGGAAGGTGGGACTACTACGGCCGGGAGCTGCTGAGGTTCAAAGACCGCCACGGCCGCGAGGCCTGCCTGGGCCCCACCCACGAAGAGGTGATCACGGACCTGGTGCGTAGAGAGATCCAGTCCTACAAGCAGCTGCCCCTCAACTTCTACCAGATCCAGACCAAGTTCAGGGACGAGATCAGGCCCCGCTTCGGCATCATGCGAGGCCGTGAATTCCTGATGAAGGACGCCTACAGCTTCGATGTGGATGATCAGGGGGCGGACAGGAGCTACCAGATCATGGTAGAGGCCTACAACCACATCTTCCGTCGATGCGGGCTGAGCTTCAGGGCCGTGGAGGCGGACACGGGGACCATCGGCGGAAGCTTCTCCCACGAGTTCATGGTGCTGGCCGACACCGGCGAGGACCAGATCGTGAACTGCGTCCAGTGCGCCTATGCCGCCAACCTGGAAAAGGCAGAGGTGAAAGACGCCGGGGACGGGAGCGGCCCTGCTCCGGGCGAACCGAAACCCCTGGAGGAGGTCGAGACCCCCGCGCAGAGGACCATCGAGGAGGTGACGCGCTTTCTCTCCGTCACCCCTTCGGAGCTGATCAAGACGCTGATCTACAAGTCGGACGGCGATGTGGTGGCCGCCCTGGTCCGCGGCGATCATGAATTGAACGAGGCCAAGCTGCGGAACATCCTCGGGTCCGGACAGGTGGAGCTTGCCGATGCGGCCCTCATCCAGGAGGTGACGGGCGCCCCGGTCGGGTTTGCAGGGCCCGTGGGGCTGAAGGTCCGCGTAGTCGCCGACCATGCCGTGCGGCCGATGGTCAATGCCGTGACCGGGGGAAACAGGAAGGACCTGCATCTCCGGAACGTGAATGCCGGCAGGGACTACGCGGTCGAGAGTTACCGGGACCTGCGGGTGATCACGCCCGGCGATCCGTGTCCGAGGTGCGGCGGGGAGATCCGCTTCGGCCGGGGCATCGAGGTGGGACACGTCTTCAAGCTGGGGACCAAATACAGCAAGGCCATGAAGGCCGTGTTCCTGGACGAGCACGGTGTGGAGAACCCCTTTGTCATGGGCTGCTACGGCATCGGGGTCGGGAGGACCGTGGCCGCCGCCATCGAACAGAACCACGACAGCAACGGGATCATCTTCCCGGCGCCCATCGCGCCCTTCGAGGTGGTGATCCTGCCGCTCCAGATGCACGAACAGGAGGTTGTAGAAGCGGCGGAAAAGGTATACAAGGAGCTTTCCGGCGAAGGATTGGACGTGCTCCTGGATGACCGCGACCTGAGGGGGGGGATCAAGTTCAAGGATGCCGATCTGCTCGGAACCCCCGTACGAGTGACCCTCGGGCTCCGGAACGTCCGGGATGGAAAGGCGGAGATGAAGCTCCGCTCCGAACCCGACAACATCGTCATCCCCCTTTCCGAGACCGCTGCGAGGGTGAGAGAAAAAGTCAAAGAACTGTATGGTTCGGTTAAATGACATTACATCTCAACTCCTGACCTTTTACCCCCAGGCCGACATCAACCTCGTGGAGAAGGGATACGTTTACTCGGCGAAGGTCCACCAGGGACAGGTGCGGCTTTCCGGGGAGCCCTACCTCTCCCACCCGCTGGAGGTGGCCCATATCCTTGCCCGGATGAAGATGGACGCGGTGACCGTGGTGGCCGGGCTCCTGCATGACGCGGTGGAAGACACGAATGCCGACCTGGGCGAGATCGAGCGTCTGTTCGGGCTCGATACCGCCAAGATCGTGGACGGGGTCACCAAGATCAGCAAGATCCCCTTCAGCACCAGCGAGGAACGCCAGGCCGAGAACATGCGGAAGATGATCCTGGCCATGTCCACGGACATCCGGGTCATCATCGTAAAACTGGCCGACCGGCTCCACAACATGCAGACCCTCGGCTACCAGCCTCCGAAAAAACAGGAGGAGATCGCCCGCGAGACCCTGGAGATCTACGCTCCCCTCGCCGGCCGCATGGGGATCTACTGGCTCAAGTCCAGGCTGGAGGATCTCTGCCTCTATTACCTGGAACCGGAGATCTACGAAAAGATCAAGAGCGAGCTGGCCGAGAGGCGGGGGAGCATGGAGAAGTTCATCGGCGAGGTGATCGAGCTCCTGACCGCCAAACTGAAGGAAGCGGGCATCAATGCGGAGATCAAGGGGAGGAACAAGCACTATTTCAGCATCTACTCCAAGATGAAGGAGCAGAACCTGAGTGTCGGCCAGGTGTACGACATCGTGGCCTTCAGGGTGATCGTGAACTCCCTCAAGGAGTGCTATGAGGTCCTCGGCCTCATCCATGCCATGTGGAAGCCGGTCTCCGGCCGGTTCAAGGACTACATCTCTCTCCCCAAGGCCAACATGTACCAGTCTCTCCATACCAGCGTGATCGGCCCGTACGGGCAGCGCATGGAGATCCAGATCCGGACCTGGGAAATGGATCTGGTGGCGGAGCAGGGGATCGCCGCCCACTGGAAGTACAAGGAGGGTGTGAATTCAAGCCGCGAGGACCAGAAGCAGTTCGCCTGGCTCAGACAGCTCCTGGAGTGGCAGCAGAACCTCAAGGATCCCAAAGAGTTCATGGAGACGGTCCGACTGGATCTCTTCCCCAACGAGGTCTATGTCTTCACGCCCAAAGGGGAGGTGAAACAGCTCCCGAAGGGCGCCACGCCCGTCGATTTTGCCTACAGCATCCACTCCGAGGTGGGGGACAAGTGCATCGGGGCCAAGGTGAACAGCAGGATGGTCCCCCTCAAGTATCAGCTCCAGAACGGGGACATCGTGGAGATCCTCACATCCCCCAGGGCGCATCCGGGCAAGGACTGGATCGACTATGTCAAGACCTCGCACGCCCGGACCAAGATCAGGCAGTGGATCAGGAGGCAGGAAAGAGATCAGTCCATCGTGCTGGGCAGGGAGATCCTGGAGCGGGAGCTCGACCAGGCCCGGCTCAACGTCACGAACATCATGAAGAACGAGCAGATTGCCGCCGCCGCAGAGGAGCTCTCTTTTCATACCACTCAGGATCTCCTGGCCAATGTCGGCTACGGAAAGATCTCGGCCAAGCAGGTCCTGGGCCGGTTGAAATCCAAGCTGGGATACGAGGAGCCGAAAGAGCCCGGTCTGGTCAGCAAGGTGGTGTCGCGGTTCCGGGGGAAAAAGCCCACCGGCGGGATCAAGGTGAAGGGACTGGAGGGGATACTCGTCCGCTTTGCGGAGTGTTGTCACCCGCTGCCGGGTGAAAGGGTGACCGGGTTCATCACCAGGGGTAGGGGGGTGACCGTACACCAGCGCGAGTGCAGGCATATCATGGAGGCAAACCCGGACAGGGTCGTGGAGGTATGGTGGGATTCTTCGGAGCAGGAGGTCTTCGTGACCACCCTCAGGATCACCTCCATCGACAAGAAAGGGGTCCTGGCCGATATCAGCTCCATCCTGTCCAAGAAGGATGCCAACATCGTGGAGGCGGACATCAAGACCACGATGGACAAGAAGGGGATCTTCCGCTTCTCCATCGAGGTGCAGGACTACCAGCATCTTCAGGATATCATGGGGGCGATCAAGAAGGTGGAGAATGTGCTGATGGTCGAGAGGTTATGACGCCTTTACCACATGCCCCGATTTTATGCAGCCGGTGCAGACCCTCATCCTCACCGACTGACCTCCCCGAAGGGCCCTTACCCTTTGAAGGTTCGGGTACCACCGGCGTCTCGTCTTGTTATTGGCGTGACTCACGGTATGCCCCTTCTGAGGTCTCTTGCCGCATATTTCGCAAACCTTGGCCATGGCCGGTTCTCCTTTTCAGGTAAGTGAATCATATTATTTAACATCATTCGGAAAGGATGACAACTTTTTTTTCAATGGAAGCGATCAACAGAGAACCCCAGCCTCTTGCAGACCTCTCCCCCGACCTGAACCGATCTCCCTCGGACCCCCGCCACATCCATCTGATGGGGATATGCGGGACGGGCATGGCCTCCCTGGCCGGCATGCTCAGGGAACAGGGACACACGGTAACGGGCTCGGACCAGAACGTCTACCCCCCCATGAGCGACTTCCTCCGGAGCCTGGAGATACCGATCATGGAGGGGTACAGGGCGGAAAACCTCCAGTCGGGACCGGACCTGGTCATTGTCGGAAACGTGATCACCCGCCTGAACCCGGAGGCGGTCGAACTGTCCCGCAGGAAGATCCCCTATCTCTCCATGCCGCAGGCCCTTCAAACGTTTGCCATGAAGGGGAAGCGCAACATCGTGGTTTCCGGCACCCATGGCAAGACCACCACGACCTCCCTCATCGCCTGGATCCTGGAGAAGGGGCGCAAAGAGCCCGGCTTCATGGTCGGGGGGATGCCGGTCAATTTCGGGCGGAATTTCAGGGTGGGGACAGGCCCCTTCTTTGTGGTCGAGGGGGATGAGTACGACACGGCCTTCTTCGACAAGGGACCTAAATTTCTTCATTATGCACCCGCCATCGCCGTGATCACCTCCATCGAGTTCGACCACGCGGACATCTACCGCGACCTCAATCACGTGATCGAGAGCTTTCGCCGGTTCATCGCGCTCCTGCCTTCCGACGGCAGGCTCATCGTCAACGGCGACGACCCCATTGTCCTTGCCGAGGCGAAAGAGGCGCGCTGCCCTGTGACCACCTACGGGTTCGGGGAGGGGTGCGAGTGGCGGGCCGGTCCCGTCGCTTACGAGGACAGCCGGACCCGACTGGAGGTCCTGCGGCGCGGGGAGAAGGCGATGACGGTCTTCACCCCCCTCTATGGAGAGCATAATCTCTCGAATCTCCTGTCTTCCGTGGTCCTGGCCGAAGCCGTCCAGCTGGAAAGGGCCGCTCTCCTGGAGGGACTGGCTACCTTCCGCGGAGTGAAGAGACGGCAGGAGGTGAAGGGGGATGTCAACGGGATCCTGGTGCTGGACGATTTTGCGCACCACCCCACCGCCGTCAGGGAGACCCTCCGGGCGGTCAGGGAGAGGTTCGGCGGGAGGAGGCTCGTCGCGGTGTTCGAGCCGAGGTCCAACTCCAGCCGCAGAAAGGTCTTCCAGGAGGCCTATGCCGGGGCCTTTGCACAGGCGGACCTGGTCTTTGTCCCGAATCCTCCCATGCCCGAGAAGACGCCGCAGGACGAGAGGTTCTCATCCAAGGAACTCGTGGAAGACTTGCGCAGGCGGGGGCTCGACGCGGTCCACCGCCCGGGCACCGACGAACTCCTGGAGGAGATCCTCCGCCGGTGCCGGACCGGGGACGTGATCCTGTTCATGTCCAACGGGTCCTTCGACCACCTGCCGGCGAGGTTGGTGAAGGCATTAGGTTGTGGCTAAATGAAGGAATAATCCACCGGCATGCCAGTGTATGAACAATGGCTATGCCAGTGCCGGGAACAAGGAAATGTTTCCCAAATAAAGCGCCGAAATGGATCAGAACCCTCACTACGAGCCGGAATCGGCGTATAAACTTCCACATGAATAATAATGATTGAACCGCTATTCCTGTAGGAGCAAGCTCCTGCTTGCGATTCTTTCAGTTCCGAGAAGATCGGGAAGCAGGAGCTTGCTCCAGAAACCACCAGGAGCCACTGTTCGATCGATCTTGCCACCTCCGGCGGCAAGCGACCGGGGCTGACCTCCTTGAAAGGTAACGGGGTAGTCGGTACGGAATCCCTTTCATGCCTCATGCGCAAGGATTTGTCGGAGCCAGCTCTCCACGGTGATGTTGCCCTGGGGCGTGGCCACGCTTCCGGAACACATCCCGGGGCAAAATAGCTCCTCGTCAGGCGGACTCACGGGAAAAGACCTCTAAGCCGGACTTGCGGCGTAATGCGCCGGATCTTCATTTGACGAACACGCGGATCTTTGTTAATAATCGTCCAGATTGTTCCACATACGGCTGGAAAGGAGGCTTGAGCCATGGCGGCGGAATCTCCCTTGAAAGGGAAAACCGTACTGGTGGTCGATGATGAGCCCGATATCCTGGAGACGGTGGCGGAAGAGCTGGAGATGTGTATCGTGGACAAGGCCCAGGATTATGACACGGCTCTTCAGTATCTGGCCAGCTATACCTACGACGTGGTCATACTCGACATCATGGGAGTGAACGGGTTCGATCTCCTGGAAAACTCCGTGGACAGAGGATTCCCCACGGTCATGCTGACGGCGCACGCCCTGACTCCCGAGGCCCTGAAGAAATCCATCAAACTGGGAGCCGTCTCCTTCCTTCCCAAGGACAAGATGACCGAACTCAGGCCCTTCATCGAGGAGGTGGTGCTCGGAGAGGGAAGACCGGTCTGGCAGAAGTTCTTTGAAAGGCTCGGAGCCTACTTCAACAAACGCTTCGGTCCTGACTGGGTGGAGCGGGACAAGTTCTTCAAGGAATTCAAACAAGAGGTTCTGAAGAGCGCCCGAGGGTAGCCCCAAAATCGCGGCCGGAAGCCTGCCTCCATGCGGGTTTGCAGCCGGCCTGTGCTCTTGGGGGATGCCTGCCCTGAGCGAAAAGGAAAACACGGCTGTCTGCCGGCGAGCTCAGCTGCGAAATTGGACAGCCCTTAAAAGTCGAAGATTGCGGCAGCTGCATGGATGGGTTTCGCTGCGCTCCACCCATCCTACGACGCTGCCCGAATTTTCCTCTTTCCGTCATCCCGGTGAAAACCGGGATCCAGTACCTCCAACCGTTTGCGGAACACCTCCGATTCAGGTTTTCACCGGGATGACGACTCTTCGCGAGACCGTCAGACTTGGTGAGAGACAAAAAAGAGAGGCCGGGGAACCCGGCCTCTACGGTTCCGCAGGGTCCCCGGGGCGGAACGCTCACATCCAGATCTTGAACTTTTCCCAGAACTCCTTTTCGTCGTTCTGCCAGTCCGGGCCGAACTTCTCATCATAGAACGTTCCCCATCTGTCCAGCCATCGCGACCAGAAATGGCGCCCCTTTGCCTTGTCTTCAAGGACTTCTCTCAAGAAGACGGGGAGATCGGTCAGTCTCTCTTTCGGCAGGTAGGAGGCGGCGCCGCCCCGGAAGGATTTCACGATGTGCTCCGGGCTCAAGGCGTGGGCCGTCAGCATGACTGCGGTCACGCCCCGCTGGTTGGCCAGTTCCAGCAGCCCGTAGCCGTCCACGCCCATGATATCCAGGACGGCCAGATCGAATCTCTCATGCTTCAGAATCGTCTCCGCCTCCTCGAAGCTGGTGGCGCTCCTGACCTCGCACATGGAAAGCAATGCCGCCGCCGTTTCCACCACGTCCGGTTCATCATCGACCACCAGGATCCTTTTCCCGGCAAGTATATCTTTCTCCATCCCGTTTCCTCCCTGGGAGCGGGTCCCGTATCGTGCTAGAAGACGTTCTCCTCCTGAACCCATGCCGGAAACCATCGATAGTGGTCTTCGGGGTATGCGCGGTTCAGCCCTTCGTAGGTGGCCTTTGCCAGTGCAATGCCTCTCTTGTCCCGAAGGAGGATCACCAGCCCTTTGCGCTCCAGCCCGAGGAGCGCTTCATCCAGCTTCCCTTCCGCCACATCGAAGAAGGTCTTGAGGTCCTCCCGGCTCATGTGGAGCCCCGGGTTGACCCGGTAGTCCTCCGCCAGCACCTTCAACAGGTTCTCTTCATCCACAACGCTGCTTTTCTCCGGCGGTTTCCCGGCCGGGACCGGCACCCCCAGTCCTTCGTGAATGACCCTCCGCGGCATCTTGAGATCCTCGGCCCACTGTTTCAGTCCGGTCCTCTGGATCACGAGCCTGCAGGCCTCCATGGTGCCGCCTGCGATGTTCTCCACCTTGGCCACATGCATGATGGCGGAAAGGGGGTAGAACGGCGTCAATCCGTCTCCTCCCATGACCTGGATGGCGTCCAGGCTCGAAGCCATGACCCCTTCGCAGTTGAACACCTTCGCCATGTTGGACTCCAGGGTGATGTCCCATCCCAGATCCCACAGATAAGCCGTGTAATAGGTGAGCAACCGGGCGATCTTCCACCGCGTCATCATGTCTGCGATCTTGAACTGGTTGTTGGTGAAGCTGATGGTAGGCTTCCCGAACTGCACCCTTCTTTCCGCGTAGGGGACCGCGTTCCTGAGCAGCTCGCCCATCCATCCCACGGTCTGGGCGCAGATCAGGCTCCTCTCGAAATTGAGCCCTGCGGTCATCACCCGCCATCCATCCCCTTCTCCCCCGATCCTGTTCTCCAGCGGCACCGGCACATCCCTGAAGTCGAGGACCCCGTTCTGGATGTTTTCGAACCCGATGATCTCGTTGATTTTCTCCACCGAAAAACCCGGGAAGCCCTTCTCCACCACGAACGCGGTAAGATGCCTGTACCGCTTCCGGTCCTCCGGGTCATCGCTGGTCCGGGCATAGACCATGTACCTCTGGGCCGCACCCGCCGAGACGATGTATCTCTTCTTCCCGTTCAGGAGATACCCGGTTCCGTTGCGGGTCGCGCGCATTTCCTGGGCCGCGGCATCGGTGCCCGCAAATGGCTCCGTAATCACGATCGCGCCCAGCTCTCCCCTGGCAATCCGGGGCAGGAATCGCGCCTTCTGATCCTCCGTGCCGAACTCGATGATCTGGCGCAACCCTCCAAGCATGTTGCCCACGAAGATGCGCCCCGGGCCGGGCATGCGGTTCATGGCTTCTGCCGCGATACAGGCCCCTGTCGCCCCAAGGCCCATGCCCCCATACTCCTTGGGGACGCCCGCCCCGCCATACCCCTTCTCGGTGATCCGATCGAAGATCTCCCTGGGGAACTGCCTCTTCCACCTGGTCTCCGCATCCAGGGGCATGACCTCCTCGGCGAAACCCCGGATCTCTCGATCGAACTTCTTGTGCTCTTCCGTCCACCATGGATAAATGTCCATGTCGTCCTCCTTTGGGTATTCATCATGCAATCGGGCAAAGCCAGGGTGCCCCTCCCTTGCCGCGGGCGCGGCCGATTTTCGTAGAGCGGAGCGGAACCCATCTATTCAAGGGGCCGGGCCGCAAGACCGATGGGTTTCGCTCCGCTCCACCCATCCTACGAATCGCGGTCTGAAAGCAGAGGGCCCAAGTGCTGCTACTCGTCCAGGATCGCCACCGCCCGCACCCAGCCGCTGCTCGCCCGATGGATCTTGACGGGGAAGACCGCCACCTTGAAGCCGAACGGCCTGGGGAGCTTGTCCAGGTTCGCCAGGTTTTCAAGGTGGCAATACTCCTTTTCCTTTCCTACGAAGTGGCCCGCCCAGAAAACGCTCCTGTTACCGGTCTCCTTGATCTCCTGCATCATTGCGGCCATGGGCCTGTCCCAACCCCAGGCATCGATGCCCATGATCTTTACGCCCTGGTCGATCAGCCAGGAGGTCGATTCCCTGCCCATACCCGGGTGTTTGCCCTCGTACCCCGGCTGCCCGTACGAGCGGGAGACATCGGTTCTGATCAACACAATGTCCAGGGGCTTGATGGCGTAGCCGATCCCGGCGACCGCCCCCTGGACGTCCTCGGCCGTGATCAGATCGCCGGCCTTCTTGTGGGTGAAGTCCAGCACCACCCCGTCGGAGTAACACCACTCCAGGGGTATCTGATCCGCGGTCTTCGCAGGTTTCCCTTCGCAGAGAGGCCCCCAGTGATACGGGGCATCGAGGTGGGTCCCCGCGTGGGTGCTCAGCAGCACCTCTTCCTCTGCGGCGAACCGGTTCTCGGGGAAGAAGTCCTCCGGCAGGCCGAACATCTTGCCCCGCACCTGGGCCCCTTCCTCGTGGGTGTGGTAGGTGATGGCCGACTGGATGAACGAGCCGGGCGGATTGTTCACCAGCGTGACGCTGAGGTCGATGATTCTGGGTCTTCCCATGTAATTCCTCCTTCTTTTTTCCGTCCCGCCGCGAAGAGACAAAGACACCAGGAAGAATACTGGTCTTCTTTGTGCCTTCCGCCTTCGTGACGCGCCATAGCGCCACTCCGGCGCGAGGGCGGTAGTGCCTTTGCGGCACATCTTCTCAGCAGACTCAAACCGTGCGCCCTTCCTATCCCGTGATCCCCGGCAGCCAGAGCGCAAGAAAGGGAAACATCATGATCAGGATCATGGCCAGAAGGCTGCAGCCGATAAAGGGAAAGGCCGCTTTGTAGACATCCATCATGGTGGTGTCCTTGGAGGACACCCCCCTCATGACAAAGAGACTCAAGCCGAAAGGCGGCGAGATCCCGGCGATCTCGATGTTGATCAGGTAGATCACGGCAAACCAGACGTCGCTGAAACCCAGCTGCTTTACCACGGGGATGAAGATCGGCAGGGTGATCATCATGATCGAGACGACATCCATCAAACATCCCAGAAAGAGGATGATGATCTGCATGGCGATGATGATCACGATGGGCGATACCGGCAGGGTGGCGGAAAACTCGGCCAGCCCTGCGCTGGCCCCGGTAAAGGCCAGGATCTGGCTGAATGCCTGAGCCCCCCCGATGACGATCAGGATCATCCCGGTCACCGACAGGGAGGAGACCGTGGTCTTCCTGACGACTTCCCAGTTCAAACGGCCGTAGCAGGCCGCCAGGATGCAGGTGCCGACGGCCCCGCAGGCAGCGGCCTCCGAGGGCGAGGCGATGCCCAGGAACATCAACCCGATGACGGCAAAGATCACGAACCCCTGCGGCAGGACGTACTTGGCCGTATCCCGAAGCTTCTCGGAAAGGGGGATCTTCCCCACATCGTAGGTCGGGGCCAGGTCCGGCTGGAGGATGCACCGCACCATGATATAGGTCGCCATGATGGCGGCCACCAGCAGTCCCGGAACGATGATACCGATGAGGATCCTGCTGATGGAGATCTCCCCTATGGCGCCGCACAGCACGGCCAGTGCGCTCGGGGGGATCAGCATGGCGAGACCGCCGCTCCCCAGGATGGGCCCCAGGCTCATGGGCTTCTGGTAGCCCTGTCTCTGCATCTCGGGAACCAGGGTGGACCCCAGCATGGCCACGCTTGCGATGCTGGTCCCGGTGAGGGCCGAAAACAAGGTCCCGGAGGCTACGGCCAGCAGCGCGAGTCTCCCGGGCAGCTTCCCCATCCACTTTCCCACGACCTCGATCAGCGCAGGGGCGATCTTGGACTGGAACATGACCTCTCCCATCAGGATGAAGAGGGGAATGGGGAGCAGGATGAAACTGTTGAGGCTGCTGTACAGGGAGTTGATCAGGTTCTGGAGGCCCATCAGCCCGCCGAAAAGGACATACATGCCGATGACGTTCACAATAAAGAAACAGAGTGCGATGGGCATCCCCGTCAGCATCAGGAGGACCAGAAATCCGAATATCCCCAGGAGCCAAATCTGCCATTCCATGGTTGGACTCCAGTTGTCCTAGTCGCTGAGGGAGGGGGCCCGTTGGAGGGCCGGACGGGCCTTCCCCCTCGCTTCCTTCCATCGACTGAACTGCTCAATGGCCCTGATGAGGAACTGGATGGCAAAGAGAAGGCTGCCCACGAAGATGATCGCGATGATCGGCGACCTCGGCAGCATCAGCACCGTCGGCGTCTTGTTCCCCAGCCAGTAGATCGTGGTCATAAGGCCCGCCCCCGCCACAATGAGCATGAAGGCGGTGCCGATCAGGGAGGTGATGAAGTTCATCATGGCTTGTGATCCGGGGCTGAGCCGCTCCACCAGCAGGTCCATCTTCACATGACCTTCCTTCCTCAAGATCCAGCCGGCGGTCATGAACGGAATCCAGAGGACCAGGATGCTCGATATTTCGGCCACCCAGGTTGTCGGGCGTCCGAGATACCTGGAGAACACCTCGATGTTGACGATGATCATCTGCCCCCAGAACAGGATGCCCGCAAGCACCATGACCGCGTCATTGAAGCGGTCCCATCCTTTGATCAGCCCACGAACGGACATACGGTGCCTCCATTGCGATCCGGCGGCCTGCCCATGCATCGTCCCGGCGGGATGGGACATCAGACGTCCTGCGGATCGCTCTGCAGTCTGGTAAACTCCCCCCCCCCCGACCCCCTCTTAGCCCAAGAGGGGGGGAATCAAAGGATGACCCTGAAGGGGGGCAACAACATGAACGCCGTTTATTCCTTCTCTTTCCTGTTCCACTCGGATAGCCCGTCCTACCGGAAATTCACCTGAAGGGAGGTCGAGACGCCCGCACGACGCCAGGCCGCCCATCGACTACTTCTTCGTCAGCAGTTTTCTCATCTTGGCGATGGCATCGCCCTGCCGCTCCTGTGCATACTTCCATGCCCCTTCGGTGGAGGCGGAGACAAACCAATCGGCGACATCCGGCGGAAGCTGTATGACCTTGGCCCCCGAACCGGCGAACTTCTTGATGAAGAGGTTCCTCTGCTCGAGCTCATAGGGCGCATACTTTGCCTCGAATGCGGCCATTTCACTGATCATCATCTGTCTCAGGTCGGCGGGGATCTTGTTCCATTTGGCCAGGTTGACGGGAATCGCCACGGAGCTCCTCCAGAAGCCCGGCTGGATGACGAACTTGCTCACGCTCTGAAGCCCGTATGCGAGGGCGATGTAGATGGAGGTGCTGAGCCCGTCCACCGTCCCCCGCTCCATGGCCGTGTTGTATTCGGTGGTCTGCAGCGCGGTAGCGACCCCGCCGAGCTCCCTGTACTGGCCGTGAAAGGAGGTGGTCCCGCCGAGGCGCAGACCCTTGAAGTCCTCGCGCTTCTCCACGGGCTTGTTCAGGAACATGATGAAGTAACCATGCTCCGTGGCCTCGCCCCTGCCGAGATAGAACAGGCCGGCCTTCTTGTAGATCTCCCCGATCGCGTCATAGACGCCGTTCTTTCGCTCTTCCACGGCCGAAAAGGGGGACAGATGGGTCACCCCGATTCCCGGGACCATGTCTTCGAAGAAGGCGTTGGGGATGCAGGCCATATCGATGATGCCGTTCTTCACCGCCGCCCCGAGGTTGAAGGGCGGGATCACCTCCGGACCGCCCTTGACCTGGATCACCAATCGGCCCTTGGCCGCCTGATTGATCCTCTCGAAGAGCTCCTTCTTGATGTACTGGAATTCCACGGCATTGGCCGCAGGAGCGAACGAGACGAAGTTGAGGGTAATGGCATCTCCCGAGGCCGCAGCAGGCATGGGGCAGATGACCGCCCCGAAGAACAAGGCCAGCAGCGACACACTCACCATGAAACAAACGCTTCTCTTCTTTCCCATCTCAGTCTCCTTCCATTTTGATGGATCGTTTACTGTCACACGCGCCTGCCCGCCCCCTCCCAGTATTTCTCCCTCATCTCCCTCTTCAGGATCTTGCCGGCAGGGCTCTTCGGCAGCGCTTCTGCGAACTCTACCGACTTGGGGGCCTTGAAGCGGGCCAGCCTCCCCTTGCAGAACTCGATGATCTCCTGCTCGGTCGCGGTCTTGCCGCTCTTCAGCACCACCACGGCATGGACCTTCTCCACCCAGTAGGGATCCGGGATCCCGAAGACGGATACCTCCTGGACCGCCTCGTGCTGATAGAGGACCTCCTCGATCTCGCGGGGAAAGATGTTCTCTCCCCCGGAGACGATCATGTCCTTCTTTCGATCCACAATGTAGACGAATCCATTCTCGTCATAGCGCCCGAGGTCCCCCGTGTGCACCCACCCGTCCACGATGGTCTCCCGGGTCTCTTCCGGCTTGTGCCACCATTCGTTCATGGTGGCGTTGCTGCGGACGATGATCTCCCCCACCTTGCCGGGCTCGAGGTCCCGGTCTTCCTTGTCGACGATCCTCACCTGCACCCCGATATGGGGAAAGCCGGCCGAGCTCAGCGTCTTCTGCTCCTCGGGAGGCCGGTCGAGCAGGTCGTGCTGTCTCTTGGAGAGCATGGTCACGTTCGGCCCATCCTCGGTTGCGCCGTAGAACTGGATGAAGATGGGCCCCCACTTCTCCATCCCCCGCCTCAGGATCTCCAGGGGCATGGGAGACGCGGCGTAGAACATCCGCTTGAGGCTGCTCAGATCGTACCGGTCGACGTCGGGCAGGGCGAGGAAGGCGGCCAGATGGGTCGCCACAATGTGGATATCCGTAGCCTTCTCATCCTGAATGGCCTTGAGGGTCGCCCTGGGGTCAAAGGAGATCTGGGGCATGATCACGTTGGTGGCGCCCACAAAATAGTAGCCCCAGAGATTCTTCGTGCCCCCCACGTGGAACAGGGGCATGATCTGGATCTGTATGTTTCCGAATTCCATGTTGAGGGCGATGGCCAGTCGGCGGGTGTCGTCCATGGCCCGAACATGCGTGTAGAGCGCTCCCCTGGGGACGCCGGTGGTTCCGCTCGTGTAGAAGATGAAGAGGGGGTCCTTCTCCTCCACCTGTACATCGGGCTCGTGCGAGGGAGCGGAGCCGACCAGGTCGTCATAGGCCGCCATCCCCGGGAAGGACCCTTTGAAGGAGATGAAATTCCTGACCTTCGGAAGGCGGGGCCGAAGGGAGTCGATGACCTCGACCAGGTCGGGGCCCACGAAGACCGTGCTCGCCTCCGAGTAGTTGATGAGGTAGTCGAGCTCGGAGCTCTTCAGCCTGGCGTTGTAAGGGGAAGCGATGTATCCGCCCTTCATGGCCGCGCCGTACACGTCCGTGTACTCCAGGCAGTTCCAGGAGAGCACCCCCAGGACCTCGCCCTTCTTCACGCCGAGCGACCGGAGCCCGTGCACCAGCCTGTTCACCCGCCTGTTGAACTCCGAAAACGTCACCTGCTCCGAACCGAACTGGAAGGCTGTATCCTTCGGGTAGAGCAGACCGTTTCTGTGGATGATGTCGGCGTAGGTGCCCACGTTGTATCGGGACAGTTCCCTGAGTATGAACCTGTTGCTCATAAGAGTTCCCTTTCTTCAGCAGATATCCGGAAGATCGGGGGGCGACGCTTCGAGACGATGCACCCCGGGGCCGGCTCCTGCACGACCCGGGTGCGGGCTATTCCCCCTTGTATTCGGGCTTCCTCTTCTCGCGGAACGCCGACAACCCCTCTTCGAAGTCCCGGGTCGACATGATGTAGGTCTGCAAGTCGTCCTCGATTCGCAACCCTTCTTCCAGGCTCACGCCTATTCCCCTCACCATGCACTCCTTGGCCGTCCGCACCCCGAGGGGGGCTACCTCGCAGACGGCCCGGGCCAGCTTCTTGGCCTCGGGCAGGAGCATGTCCGGGGGCACGATCCTGTTGACCAGCCCGATCCGGTAGGCTTCCTGGGCATCGATGAGCTTTCCCGTGAAGATCATTTCGCACGCCAGGTTCCACGGGATCTTCCTGGGGAGGCGCTGGGTGCCGCCCCCGCCCGGGCAGAGACCCACCTTGACTTCGGGGAGACCGAACCTGGCCTTTTCCGAGGCCACGATCATGTCGCAGGCGAGGGAGATCTCGAGGCCGCCGCCGATGGTCAATCCGTTGCAGGCGGCAATCAGAGGCTTCCAGATGTCCAGGCCGCGCATGATCGCGGTCGGCCTCTGCCACTTCTTGCCCGCCGTCTTCTGCACCAGGGGCAGGTAGTCCTTGATGTCCACCCCGGCGCTGAAGACCTTTTCCCCCGTTCCCGTGATGATCCCCACCCACAGGTCGTCGTCGTCCCGGAAGGCGAGGAGAGCGTCGGTGAACTGCCTCATGCCCTCGACATTCAGGGCCCCCATGGCCTCGGGCCGGTTGATCGTGAAGATCGCGATCCTTCCCTCCCGTGTGAATTCAACGATCGGCATCTCCATCCCTCCTTCAGAAATTCACGTGGAGCCCGCTATGGATCACCAGCGTGTGGCCGGTGACGGCCCGCGCCTCGTCGGATGCGAGGTAGACGGCCGCGGCCGCCACGTCGCTTTCCTCCGTCACCCTTCCGAGCGAATAGTTGGCCGTGAGCTTGGACCAGAGCTCGTCAAAGGAGACCCCGCTCGCTTCGGCCCTTCCCTTGAACACGTTGACCAGCCGTTCCCCCTTGACCGCGGCGGGGCTGACGGCGTTCACGCGGATGTTGTACGGCCCGCATTCCACGGCCAGGGTCTCGGTCAGCCCGATCACCCCCATCTTTGCGCAGCAGTAGGGCGCCCTCATCGGGTACCCGGACCTCCCGTCGCCGGCCCTCCCCCCCTCTGCGCCGATGTTGACGATGGCGCCGCTCTTCCGTGGAATCATGTTCTTCAGCGCGTGCTTGGAGCAGAGCATGCTGCCCGTGAGGTCGATGCCCAGAACCTTGTTCCACTCCTCCAGGTCCAGGTCCACGACCATGGAAGTCGGCCCGCCGATGCCGCTGTTATTGACCAGGATATCGATCCGGCCGAACTGCCTGACCGCCTCCTCCATGAGGTGTTGAACCTGTTTCTCGTTCGAAACATCGGCCTGCACCGCGCCGGCCCTGCCGCCCTTCGCCTTTATGGCGGCGGCGGTCTCCTCCAGCTTGGCCACGGTGGTGCCGGCCACCACGACGGAAGCCCCTTCCGAGGCAAAGGCCTCGGCAATGGCCTTGCCGATTCCCCTTCCGCCCCCCGTGATCACGGCAACTCTATCCTTCAGTCTCATCTTCCATCCCCCTTGGTTTTCATCCTTTTCTCCCTGAGGGCCATCACGATCTTCTCCGGCGTCACCGGCTGCTCCTTGAACCAGATGCCTGTTGCGTCGTGGATGGCGCTGACGACCGAGGGAGGGGTGCTCACAATGGCCCCCTCCGAGGCCTCTTTGGCGCCGTAGGGACCGTTCGGATCGTCGGTGATGATATCGATCACGCGGATCTCCGGCGTATCCGTCGAGAGCGGCATCTTGTAGTCCACCAGATTGCCGTTGAGCGTCCTGCCCTCCGCCATCTTGAACTGCTCGTACAGGGTCTGGCCCAGGGCCTGGACCGCGGCCCCCTGGTTCTGGGCCTCCACGTTGATCGGGTTCAGGGGTTTGCCGCAGTCGTGGGCAATGACGAAATCGGTGCACTTCACAAAACCCGTTTCCAGGTCCACGTCGACCCCCGAGAGCTGCGAGGTAAAGCTGTAGGAGGTGCCTGCATTGCCGATCCCCTTGTCGAAGTCCAGGATCTCGATCCCGTACTTGGAGTAGCCTCTCCCCAGGATGACCGCCCCGGAGCCCGAGTAGCAGGCGGCCTGGGCGAGCTTCTGAAAGGGCATTCCTTTTTCCGGCGACCCTTTCACGAAGACGTGCCGGTTTCGGAAGACGATCTCATCGGGTTTCACTCCCCACTGCTCGGCTGCAAACGCGGCCAGCTGGTCTCTCACGTCCCGGGCCGCCTTCTGGGCCGCCTCTCCTGCGAGCACGGTCACCCGGCTCCCGTAGCTGCCCGCATCGCAAGGGGTGAGGGCCGTGTCCACCCGCTTGATATCCACGTCCTCGACGCCCAGTCCCAGCTCTTCGGCGACGATCTGGACGAGCACCGTGTCCGAGCCCTGGCCGCAGTCCGTTGCGCCGGTCAGGTAGTCCACGCTCCCGTCCTCGCAGAGCCGGATCACCGCCCCGCAGGACTGGTGGCCCCGCTGCCTGGCCCCGCCGAGGTACGCCGTGCCCGAGAGTCCGACCCCGCGGGCAACCGGGCCGCCGGCGGCATTCCTCTTTCCCCTCTGCTTCCAGAGCGGGTCTTCGGCCAGGGTCTCGATCCCTTCCCTGAGGCCGCAGGAGTGGACCGTCACCTTGTTGATGGTCTCATGAGGGGCATCGATCGCGTTCTTGAGCCGTACGGCGACCGGATCGATCCCCAGCTCTTCGGCCATCATCTCCATCTGGATCTCCGCGGCGAAGCGGGTATGGGTGACCCCATGTCCCCGCATGGCTGCGGAGATGGGGTTGTTCGTGAAGATCCGGTATGCGTCGTGCTTGAAATTGGGCAGCTTGTAGGGAAGGGTGCTCATGCAGCCGGTCAGGTACATGGTCAGGGGACCGATGGCCGTATGGCCGCCGCCGTCCGCGATCACACGGCTCTGCAGGGCCGTGATGGTGCCGTCCTTTTTCATGCCCATCTTATTATAGATGATCATGTTGTGGCGCCGGCGGCAGGTCTTGAGCACTTCCTCCATGTTGTAGATGAACTTGACGGGCCTGCCGGTCATCCTCGAAAACAGGCAGGCGCAGAAGTCCCCTGCCAGGGAGTCGTTCTTGGTCCCCCCGAAACCCCCTCCGATGAAGGGCTGGATGACCCGCACCTTGTTCAGGGGCAGGTTGAAGCAGGCGGCCAGGTGGCGGTAGACGAAATAGGGGCTCTGCTTGGCCGCCCAGATGGTGATGCCGGATGCGTCCCACAGGGCCACGGCGGCCGGGGGCTCCAGGTAGCCCGTGATCACCCGTCCCGTCTCGAAGCGATCCTCCCGCACCAGGTCCGACTCCCGGAAGGCCTTCTCCACGTCCCCGAAGTCCATGTGAAACTCCCAGCTCACGTTGTTCTTCACATGGTCGTACACCTTCGGGGCGGAGTCCTTCATGGCCTCTTCCGGGTCGAAGACGCCGGGGAGCTCCTCGTAATCCACCCTGATCAGCTCGGTCGCCTCCTCCGCCGTATCCTCATCGACTGCAGCGATCGCGGCAACCCCCTCGGCCAGGTAACGGACCTTGTCATCCGCCAGGGGGCCCTCGTCCCTGGTCTTGGGCATCCATCCCCACTTCCACCCATGGAAATCCTTGCCGGTGAGGACCGCCTTCACCCCGGGCAGCCTCTCTGCACGGGTGGTGTCGATGTTCAGAATTCTGGCATGGGCATAGGGAGACCTCAGCACCTTGCACCACAGCATCCCGGGGAAGGAGTAGTCCGCCGCAAACCGGGCCTCTCCCGTCACCTTCATCCTTCCGTCGATCCGGGGGATCCTCTTCCCGATCACAGAATAGTCCTCCATCTCACTTCCCCCCTTTCATCATGACCGCCGCGGCGCTGATGGATTCGATGATCTTGGTGTACCCGGTGCAGCGGCAGAAATTGCCGGAGATCCCTTCCCGGATCTCCCTGTCGTCCGGCGAACCGTTCTTGTCCAGGAGCGCCTTTGCGGACATGATCATGCCCGGGGTGCAGAAGCCGCACTGCATGCCTGCATGTTCCACAAAGGCCTCCTGGATGGGGTGGAGCTGGTCCCCGTCCGCCAGCCCTTCGATGGTGGTGATCTCCTGACCATCCGCCTCCAGCGCCAGGACGAGGCAGCTGTTCACCGTCTTTCCCCCCATGATCACGGTACAGGACCCGCATTCGCCCTGGCCGCACCCTTCCTTGGTCCCGGTCAACTGCAGATCCTCCCGGATCATCTCCAGCAGGGTCCTCCAGGGGGAAACCTTCAGCTCATACGCCTTGCCGTTGAGCACGAACTTGATCTCTTTCATTTCCATGGCTTGTTCTCCTTCTTTTCTATCCGGCCATGCACTGCCCGACGGCGCGCCTTACCAGAACGTCGACCATCATTCTCCTGTACTCCGCAGAGGCGCGGTGGTCGTCAATGGGTCTGGCCTCTTCCGAGGCCTTCTGGGCAGCCTTGGCCACGAGTTCATCCTTTAGAGATGCACCTTGCAGCATCGCTTCCGCCTTCTTTGCGCGAAGGGGTGTCGGCGCCACCGCGCCGAGCCCGATCCGGACACCCTCCGGCGAGACCAGGGCCGCCACGCCCACCACCGCGAGGTCCATCCGGGTCCGGGGAGAGAGCTTGATGTAAGCGCCGCGGGCCTTTGCCGGGGGCCCGGGGATCCGGATCTCCCGGACCAGCTCGTCGGCCCTCAGCACGGTCTTGTTGGGGCCGGTGAAGAAATCATGGATGGAGATTTCCCGCGTGCCGCCATGGCTTGCGCAGAGCAACACGGCGTCCAGGCAGAGGAGGGCCGGCGCCGAGTCGGCCGAGGGCACCGCATTGCAGATGTTGCCCGTGATCGTGCCCCGGTTCTGGATCTGGTTGGAGGCGATGCTGGCCGCGGCCTGACCCAGGACGGGGAATCGCTCCTTGACAATGGGTGAGGCCGAGACCGATGAGATGCTGGCCAGGGCCCCGATCCTGAGTCCCCCATCCCGGTCCTCACGGATATAATCCAGATCCGGAATGGTCTTGAGGTCCAGCAGACACCTCGGGGTCCTGACGATCCTCTCCTTCAGCCGCGGGATAAGGTCGGTTCCGCCGGCAAAGGGTCGGATCTCGCCGTCCTGATTTCCCTTCAGAAGCCCCAACGCCTCATCCAGGCTGCGGGGCCTCACCACATCAAATTTCGGCAATCGTCTGTAGAATGTGACCACGTCTTTCACTCCTTTCCTGCCAGTCGACACTTAAGTTTCGCCACGAAGACACAAAGACACCAAGCTTTTTTGCATAAAGGAAAACCTGGTCCGTGGGCCAGGTCAGAGACCCTTGGCTCGGCCGGAAAAGGGTCCTCAGCCTTCGCCTGTGCTTTATGCCTCCCGGGTACCGGGACGCGGGAGCGTCCCTGTCGTGCGTTCCCGCGCCGGAGCGTGGGAACGATAATGAATCGACGTTCGTCTTTTATTCCGCCGTCCGCCTTCCTTTTCTAGCCTCCCCCGAGCGGGGTGAGGGTGATATCCACGCAGTCGCCCTCCTGCAAAGGGGTCTGCAGACCGTGCGGATAGAACCAGATATTCTTTCCGTTCAACTCCAGCTCGATGTCCTTTCGAAGATTTCTCCCCGCAGCATCCATGAAGATAAACTCGATCCGCTTCCCCACATGCGCGAGAAGGTCTCCGACCGTGGCCACCGAAGGGGGCGGCTCGTATTCGTTTCCGCTTCCGGTAGTGAACGAAAAATTGGTGATGAGCCGTACTTTCATTCGCCCCTCCCTAGTGCCTCATCAGGCTCGGGAGCACCGTCGCGATGGCGGGGAAGAACATGATGACCAGCATGGCTGCCACATCGAGCAGGACAAAGGGGGTTACGGCCCTGAAGATGTCCGCCATGTTGATGCCGCGCGGGACCACCCCTTTCATCACGAAAAGACAGAGACCGAAGGGAGGGGTCTTCATCCCGATCTCCATGTTGATGAGGGTAAGCAGCCCGAACCAGATCGGATCGAGCCCGAGGGCCTTGACGATGGGCATGAAGATGGGGAAGGTCACCATCATGATGGAGACCTGCTCCATGAAACAGCCCAGCACGATCATCAAGGCCTGCATGACGATGACGATGACGAATTCGGGCAGGGGGAAGCTGACCACCAGTTCGACGAGTCCCTTGGTCGCGCCGGTAAACGCCAGGACCTGGCTGAAGGCCGTGGAACCGGTCAGGATCATGAACATCATCACCGTGATCCGGAGGGTCGACTCGGCGGATTTCCTGACGATCTCCCAACTGAGTCTCCTGAAGGCCATCACCACGAGCGCAGTGGCCAGCACGCCCATGGCCGCGGACTCGGTCGGTGTGGCGATCCCGAAGAAGATGAGCCCTGTCACGGCCAGGATGATCACCCCGAAAGGAAGGACATTGGCTGTAAGGGCCACGATCTTTTCGCCCCATGGGGTCTTGTCAGGGACGTAGTCAGGGGCCAGGTCCGGATTGATCGTGCACCTGAGCACGATGTACCCGACATACAACACGGCCATCAGCATCCCGGGCAGGAATCCGGCGATCAGGAGCTTGCCTATGGAGATCTCCATGAGGGATCCCAGGATCACGGCCAGGGCGCTTGGGGGGATGATCATGGCCAGGGCCCCGCTCATGCAGGAGCCGACGGCCATGGTCTTGTGATATCCTCTCTTCTGCATCTCGGGCAGCAGCAGGGAACCCAGCATGGCGGTCGTCCCCATGCTGGAGCCGCTCAGGGTTGAAAACAGGGTGGCCCCGCCCACGCTGAGGATGCAGAGGCGGCCCTTGATCCGTCCCATCCACTTGTCCAGCGTGTCCAGTGCCCGCACGAACACCCCGGAGTGGAACAGGAGCTCTCCCATCAGGATGAACATGGGTACAGGGAGCAGCACAAACGTGCTGATGGAAGAGAACACGGAGTGGATGAACTGGGTCAACCCCGTTGCGCCTCCCCACAAGAAATATATTCCGATGATGTCTACGATGGTGAAGGCGAGGAATACGGGAAGCCCTATGGCCAGGAAGAACAGAAACGCCCCGACGATCAGTATGAGAAGGAGCCACCATTCCATCAGTCCGCTTTCCCTCCGTCCCTGAACCGCGCAAGTTGATGCACGAATTGTCTTCCGAACTCGATGAGCAGCAGGAAGTACCCCAGGAAGATGAAGAACAGAAAGTAATACTTCTGAACGGCAAGGGTCTTGATCACGAGCATCCCTTCCTGGTAAGCGCTCCATGTCTCCACAAGCCCGAACCAGCTGACGACGGCGGAAACGAAGATGCCGATGGCGGAAGAGAGCATCCCCAGAAGCGTTCTGGCCTTCCGGCTCAAACGCTCGATGACGATGTCCACCCCCACATGGCCTCCCTTTTTCAAGAGCCACGGCGCCCCCAGGAAGGCGACCAGGAAGAGGATGTACTCCGTCACATCGACCGTCCACACCTGAGGCTTCCGTACAAAATGCCTCATGAAGATCTCAAGGAACTCGATGAGAACGGTTGAAGTGAGCAGGGCACCGGCAACGAAAGCCATGGAATCGATGACCCAGTCAAAGAAGCCTTTTCCCTTCATAGGACCCCCAAGGGGGGGCGGCGCCGCGTGCGTACGGCGCCGCCCCTCCGGGAATATGCATGTTGATCCGGCGCTCCCCGCAACGATCAGAGGACCCGATCATTGCCAGGGAAAGGTGTTTTTCGGCAGCGCCTTCTTGGAAGTGAGCTCCCTCAACTTCGGACCGTATTCGGGCGCATTTTCGATGACGAACTTCCAGGTCTCTTCGTAGCAGATCTTCCTGAACTTCTCCGCTTCCTCGGCGGGCAAGGCAATGGTTTTCATGCCCGCCTTCTTCCTCACCTCATCCTCTTTGGCTTCGATCATGGCGTTGCGCATGGAGGCGATGTACTCGATGTCCTTCATGACCTCCTGGAGGAGATCCTGCATGTCCTTGGGGATCTTCTTCCACGCATTCAGGTTGATCATGGTGGCGGGCTCCATCTGGAACACGCCGGGATCGATCGCGAACTTGGTCACCTCCTGAAGTCCCCAGCTGATCACGCCCACATTCGGCCACATGAACCCGTCCACGACCCCCCGTTCCATGGCCGTGTAGATCTCCGTGGGCTCCACCGTCACCGGCGTGGCCCCCAGGGCCTTGATGAAGGGGATGTAGAGGGGCATGACCCGTATCCTCAGGCCCTTGAAGTCCTCCACCTTTTCGATCTTCTTGTTGGTGAACACCTTGAAGGGCAGGAGGTTGTGCATTCTGCCCAGATACTTTGAATTGACCCTTTTTGCGAAGATCTCGTCCCAGACTTCGAATGCCCCGGTCTTTCTCTCTTCCCATTCGGCAAGCTCGGTGAGCCCTTTGATCCATGCCTCGGGCATGATCGGTTTCATATAGCCGAAGGGGTAGTAGAGGTTCATGTCCACGGTCCCCGCCTTGATGGCCTGGGCCTGGTCAAAGGCCTTGATCACCTCCGGCCCGCCTACCCAGTCGATCTTGATCTTGCCCCCGGATCTCTGGTGGATCTTCTCGATGAATATCGGGACCGGGTCATTGTTGAGATGGTTTTTCGGGAAGGCCGTCACCGCCTTCAGCACCGTCTGGCTGTGGCCGGCCGGTGCGCTGAAGACCACCACAAACACCATGGTGATCGCCGCCAGTATCGCTTTCTTCATACCAACCTCCCTTCTCAAGCCCCCCAACCGATGAGAGCCTTTCTATGAGTGCATGCACAAATCACCCCTGCCACGTCGCACGCTGTAAGATTGTTCGAGATCACCTCCTTCCCGTGCATGGTTCGCTGGTCTGCCGGCGGGTCTCCTCCAGGTTCTCAGGGGGTGCGCCTAACTCCCGATGAGACCACGAGGTGTATCCGCCCCGCCAATGGATTCATTTGTTGGCTGAGACTGCCAGTGGGTTACCGCACCCCGATACCCTTGAAGAAGATCTCGGAAAAGGTCTCCGAGAGCTTCGGGGCGGAATCCCTTCGCGAATAATCAAACCAGTAGAAGATCCATGAACACATGCCGATCAGCGCAAAGGCGGCGAAGGTCATATCCACGTCCTTTGCCCTGCCCGAGGAATGCATTTCCTCCAGCGCGTTGCGGATCAGCTCGAAGGTTCTTCTCCAGACTCCGGTGATGGCCTTCTTATGACGGGGGGCCAGCCTTCCTACCTCATGGATGAGCACCTTTGCATAAGGTTCTATGGATAACAGCCGTGTGTAGCGGTCCAGGAAAAATCGTATGCGCTCCTCAGGGTCCTTGATCGACTCTGCCTCCCTGATCATCGGGATCATGTCCCTGTTCAGGGCGTATTCGTGGAGCAGATAGAGCAGGTGCTCCTTGTTCTCGAAATAGTGGAACAGTCCCCCCTTGCTGAGGCCCAGCTTCTTGGCAATGAGCGACAGGGGAGTGTTGTCATAGCCCCTTTCCGTGAAAAGGTCCAAGGCTGCCTGGTAGATTTCTTCTCTGCGGTCCATAATGAAGGGATAGGGATGTTGTTGTAAAGAAAAGCGACCGACCGGTCGGTTGTAGCATCCCTTACCCTTCCCCTTTTGTCAACCAAAAACGATGTTCCCGTAAAAAGTCCCATTGAGCGAACCGGGAACAGCAGGACTGTTTCGGCATGGGCTCCTCCAGACCGTGCGAAAGGGGGGGGTACCGTTGTCGCCACTTGCTGCATACACAGCGGCGGGCCGGAGAATGTTCGCTTGAAATTCGGACCGTTTATTGAGATGATGGGCTGCTTTCCAATCCTTGAACCGGAGGAGTGACGCTCGCTTTGGAGAGGCTCGGCTTGGAGAGAGGCAGGGCAACCCATGACTACACTCTCGCAAGAGAGCGAATGGTCAGGAACCAGCTGGTCTCCAGGGGCATCACGGATCAGCGGGTGCTTCAAGCCATGGGGAAGATACCGAGGCACCTCTTCGTCGAAGAGGCGCTCGAAGGAGAAGCCTACAACGATCACCCCCTTCCGATAGGCCACAAGCAGACCATCTCCCAGCCGTACATCGTGGCCATGATGACCGAGACCCTCGGGCTGAAGGGAGGGGAGAAGACCCTCGAGATCGGGACGGGCAGCGGTTATCAGACGTCCATACTGGCCTCCCTTTCGAGAACGGTCTACACGGTGGAGAGAATCCATTCCCTTATGGAAAGGGCGAGAGGCCTGCTGGAGCAGCAGGGGTTCACGAACGTGCTGTTCAACACCGATGACGGCACCCTGGGGTGGAAGGAATTCGAACCGTACGACGCCATCATGGTGACCGCCGGCGCCCCGAAGATCCCGGAGCCCCTGATGAAGCAGCTTGCAGAGGGGGGGAGGATGGTCATCCCGGTGGGGAACCGCTTCGGACAGGACCTCATCAAGGTGACCCGGGTGAAGAACGTCTTCAAGCAGCAGAACCTGGGGGGCTGCCGCTTTGTGGACCTGGTGGGCGCACACGGCTGGGAGGATACCGCTTAGAGAAGATGAGAAGTTGAGAAGTCGAGAGGTTGAGAAGATGCCTCTCGCCTTCTTACAGGCTGGGACCCATCCGGTCCGACCGACCCGGATGCATGCGGATTTCTGCTGTGCCGAGGCAGACCCTTACCATCTGTAGGAGCAAGCTCCTGCTTGCGATTCCTCAGCAGCTCCTGCTCGCGGCTTTTCGGGCGAGGGAATCGCAAGCAGGAGCTTGCTCCTACAGATGTTTTGAGGGGATCGCAAGCAGGAGCTTGCTCCTACAGGTGTTTTGAGGGGATCGCAAGCAGGAGACGTTTAGCCCTTATGGCCACTACCAGGACTGCGCACCTCAAAAGACTTCAGGGATTGAACCTGCCGGTATCGACCCTGAAGGGGATCGGCCCTTCCAGGTCCGGCCTCCTCAACAGAAAGGGTATCAGGACCGTTCTTGATCTCCTCTTCTTCATCCCGATCCGCTACGAGGACCGCACCCGTGTCACCCCCGTGAGCAAAGCGGCCGAAGGTAGGCCTGCACTGGTTTCGGGTAAGGTGATATCGGGTGGGGAGCAGCGGTTCCTCCGTACCGGAAAGAAGCTCTTCAAGATCCTCCTCCAGGACGCTGAACTGGAGTCTATCGAGCTGATCTGGTTTCGATACCGGAAACCCCAGCTCGCGGGCTACTCGTCTCCGGGCACGCGCCTGGCGGCATACGGAAAGGTCGAAGGGGGTGTCCATCGGAAACAGATGCTCCATCCGGAGATCCGGAAGATCCCGGAGCCGGCGCAGGAGAGCGGCTTGACGCTGGGGATCTATCCCGTGTATCCCGGTGTGGCGGGCATGAGCCCCTCTGCTGTGAGGAAAACCGTCGAGACGGCCGTGCGACAGTACCTCCCCGCGATCATCGACCCGATCCCCGAGGAGCTCCTGAAAGAATACGATCTTCCGGACCTTCGCGAGGCCGTCGGGAAGGTACATTTCCCTCCTGCCTCCTCGCCCATAGAAAGATTCAACGAGTTCGATACCCCTTTTCACAGAAGGATCACCTTTGACCGGTTCTTCCTGATCATGCTCGTGCTCGCCTTTCTGAAGATGAGGAGGCTCAGGCGGAAAGCGGATCCGTGGCCGATCCCGCACTCTCTACAGGACGAGATCAGACGGTTTCTCCCGTTCGAGCTGACTTCGGATCAGTCCGATGCCCTTTCGGAAATCCTGGGGGACCTCTCCTCGGGCAGGCCGATGAACCGACTGCTGCTGGGGGACGTGGGCTCCGGAAAGACCATTGTGGCGGCCCTGGCCGCCCATCTCTGTATTCGAAACCGGTATCAGGCCGTGCTCATGGCGCCCACCCAGGTCCTCGCGCATCAGCACATGGCCTATTTTCAAGGGCTGGCCCGTGAATGGGGCTTTCGACCGGTCCTCGTCACAGGGAACGCAAGACCGTCCGAGAGGGAAGCGGTTCGGGAGGGGATCGCGAGGGGCGCGTTCAACCTGGTTATCGGGACGCACTCCCTCGTGCAGGAAGAGATGACCCTCAGGAGACCGGGTCTCGTCATCATCGATGAGCAACAGCGATTCGGGGTCAGGGTGCGCGCCATGCTGGAGCAAAAATCCATCCATGCGCACCAGCTTGTCATGACCGCCACGCCGATCCCCAGGACCCTTGCCATTGCGGCATACGGGGACATGGATCTTTCCGTGATCCGGGAAATCCCGGGGGCAAGGGCTCCCGTGCCCACCCACATGGTGGGAAGGGGGCGGAAGAGGACCGTATATGAAAAGCTGAGAGAGCGGCTGGAGCGTGGTCAGCAGGCCTTTGTCATCTGCCCGGCCATCGATTCCGGAGAAGATGAGGACGTCAAGGATGCGGTCCGGATGGCCGGGGGGTTGAAGAAGATCCTTTCTCCGCCGTACGGGGTAGGGTTGATCCACGGACGTTTGCCTGTTGAGGAGAGGGTGGCGATCATGGACAGGTTCCGTGAAGGGATGCTGCAGGTCCTGGTGGGGACCACGATCCTGGAGGTCGGAGTCCATGTGCCGAAGGCCACCGTCATGATCATCGAGCATCCCGAGCGGTTCGGCCTGTCGCAGCTCCATCAGCTCCGAGGGAGGGTGGGGAGGGGGGAGGAGCCGGGCCTTTGCTTTCTCGTTGTATCCGACGACCTGACGGAGAAGGCGCGACAGAGGCTGCAAGCGGTGGTGGACAGCCATGACGGATTCGAAATCGCCCGGAAAGACCTGGAGCAGCGGGGATACGGACAGTTCGCGGGGACTGCACAGGCCGGCACCGGCGAGCTGGAGATTGCGGAGATGCTGAGGGAGTCGGATCTGCTGTGGAAGGCGAAGAGGGCTGCGGAAAGACTGCTCCAAAAAGACCCCGAGCTCTCAAGCCCGGAGCACCGCCCCTTGCGGTCCTTTGTGGAGGCCATGCTGTCTTCCCCCGTCGATATTTGAGCGGGCAGTAGGGAGTAAGGAGCAAGCAAAAAGGAGTAGCGGAGATGATAGCCCGGCAGAAGCTTGAAAAGTGCCGGCGAAAAACTGCATACGGCTTGCTCCTTACTGCCTACTTGCTTTCCATCCGGCGGTATAATACAGGTAGACGAACATCGATAGAGAAGAGAGGGAATCATGAGGCCCCAAGATTTTCCCGCGGAAATCCGCCCCCATCTCCTGCCTGTGCCTGGTGGTGAGATGGTCTACCGATGCCTGTCCTGCCAAGAAGAGGCCGGGATCGACCGACTCCTTTACACCTGCCCCCACTGCGGCGGCGTGCTTCTCCTGTATGACAAGAATTTCCAGAAGACCAAGGCCAGGGGAGGGCCGAAATGGAGGCAGATCTTCGATTATCGACGGATGTTGAATGAACCCCCCCTGAAGGGCATCTTCCGTTATTACGAGTTCATTGCGCCCGTCATCCCCCTTGAGCACATCGTTTACCTGGGGGAGGGGCATACCCCTCTGGTGGAGGCGGGCAGGCGGTTGAGGGAGCTGGTCGGGATCCCCTTCTTCTTCAAGAACGACGGCCTGAACCCGAGCGCGTCTTTCAAGGACAGGGGGATGGCATGCGCCCTCAGCTATCTCAACCATTTCGTCAGGACCACCGGGGTCAGGAACCTGCTCGCCATCTGCGCCTCGACGGGAGACACCTCCGCGTCGGCCGCCCTGTACGGATCGTACCTGGAAGATCTGCTCCGGTCGGCCGTCCTCCTCCCCCACGGAAAGGTCACCCCTCAGCAGCTCTCCCAGCCGCTGGGCAGCGGGGCCCGGGTGCTCGAGATCCCCGGGGTCTTCGACGACTGCATGAAGGTGGTCGAGTACCTGGCCGAGAAATACCCGGTCGCCCTGCTGAACTCCAAGAACAGCTGGCGTATCCTGGGGCAGGAGTCCTTCTCCTTCGAGATCGCCCAGGATTTCGATTACGAGGTGGGGGACAAGGTCGTGGTGCTGCCCATCGGGAACGCGGGCAACATCACCGCGGTGATGAGCGGGTTCTTGAAGTTCCACGAGGCCGGGATCATTGACGCGCTGCCCAGGATCGTCGGCGTTCAGAGCGAGCATGCAGACCCCGTGTACCGCTATTACCTGGAGGGGAACGAGGAGAAGCGGTCCTTCGAACCCGTCACGGTTCGCCCGAGCGTCGCCCAGGCGGCCATGATCGGCAACCCCGTCTCCATGCCCAGGGTCATCGAGCTTGTGAAGGCCTACAACCGTGCCGCCGGAGAGAAACGGGTCCACGTCGTGCAGGTGAGCGAGCAGGAGATCATGGATGCGATGATGACGGCCAACCGCAACGGCAACATCGCCTGCACGCAGGGGGGAGAGTCCATGGCGGGCCTTGCGAAGGCGGTAATGGAAGGGTATGCCGGAAGGGGTGAAGTTGCAGTCGTGGATTCCACGGCCCACATGCTCAAGTTCGTTTCTTTTCAGCAGATGTATTTCGACGACAGCTTCGGACCCGAGTTCGGGGTTCGCGCAAGAGAAGAGCTCCGGAACAGCCCGCTCCTGGTCCGGCCCGGGTCCATCACCCGCTTCCCCGAGCCGGGCAGGCCGCTCCAAACCGAAGAGATGAAGCGGTTCGTCGAGGAGACCGCCGCGGAGATTGCAAGGATCCTGAAGCTGGAAGCCGAGGAATAGTCCCGGGACGCTCGGTGCAAGTCCTGAAGCTCGATCCATAACCGCCACAAAGACACGAAGACACAAAGACCGTTTTATCCCACTTGGTGTCTTTACGGCTTGGTGGCATGATTTGCATTGGAAATCATGCTCCGAATCAAGATCATCGTGGTCGATCGTACGAGGCAGCCCTTCCTCAGGGAAGGGGAATCCTTCTACATCGACCGGGTCCGGAGGTACGCAACGCTCGAGTGGATCGAGGTGAAGCCGGCGAAGATCACGAAGGGGAGGCCCGACCGGGAGGTCCTCGCAGAAGAGGCGCGGAGCGTTGCAAATAGGGTAGCGAAGGGCGACTACACGGTAGCCCTGGAAAGGACCGGGAGGTCTCTGACGTCCGAGGGGCTGGCATCCCGGCTCAAAGGGCTCGAGAGAAAGGGGGTGGAATGCGTGGCCTTTCTCATCGGAGGCCCACTCGGCCTCTCGGCGGAGACCCTTGCCGGCGTCCGCGACACCCTCTCGCTCTCCGCACTTACCCTCACCCACGAGATGAGCAGGCTCGTGCTTCTCGAACAGCTCTACCGCGCCTTCACGATCATGAAGGGAGAGAAGTACCACAAGTGAGTTGGAATGCTGGGATGTCGGAGTAATGGAATGGCGGGTATCTTTGTTTGTCCTTCCCCGATATTCCACTCTTCCATGGTTCCACCATTCCGATATGTCACCTGTGTCAGCGCCATAAGATTCACCCCTCGGGGGTGCACCACCCCTCCCGGGTCGGGTTCTCACTTTTCTTCGGCGGGGGGATTGCCGGGGCCGGCTACTGCTTCTCGTGTCCCGCCTCGAGGGCCATGGCGATCTTGGTCTTCAGCTCCGTCAGGTCAAAGGACTTGATGACATAGAAATCCGCTGCGATCGATTTCATGTCCTCCTTGAAGGTATCGTAGGCGGTGCAGAGGACGACGGGCAGATCGTAATACCTGTTGCGAATGTCCTGAAGCAGGTCCAGCCCGTTGTAATCCACCATCTTGATGTCCAGGACGATGAGATCGGGCTTTTCCTGCTCTATCTTTTCCAGAAGCTTGTACCCGCTGTCTGCGGTAATGACCTCATATCCCGCTTCCGTCAACTCCTCGGAGTAGAGAAAGCGTATATGCTCCTCGTCGTCTACGATCAATATCTTTGCCATGCTGGGGTCTCCCTGGAAGGACTGAAGAAAAGATAACACACATTTCCGGGGTTGGCAACGGAGCCCTTCCCGGTTTGAGGCATCGGGAGCGTTTCGCTTTCCGCTCCATTCGAGGTATGAGGCAACTGCTCTCTTGCCTCCCTGTAAAGTTTCCTGCTCGATCCCGGTAATCCATCGGTTTCAGGTGTCAGGTGTCGGGTGTCAGCCCAATTTGGTCGCCTCAGCGGCAAACGGCCCCGCCAACCTCAAACCTCCAGCCCCCACCCTCTAACGTTTCTTCACCACTGCATTCTTACCTTGATCCCCCGGTCGTGGAGGTAGGTCTTGAGCTGGCGGATCGTGTAGGTGCCGTAGTGGGTGATGGAAGCCACCAGAGCGGCATCGGCCATGCCCCTTGTCAGGACCTGGAAGAGGTCATCGGGTTTTCCGGCGCCTCCGCTGGCGATCACGGGGATGCGTACCCGGGAGGCGATCAGGCGGGTCAGTTCCAGGTCGTACCCTTCCTGGGTCCCGTCGGCGTCGATCGAGTTGAGGCAGATCTCCCCGGCCCCGAGTTCCTCCGCCTTCAGGGCCCATGCGAGGGCATCGATCCCCATGGGAGTCCTGCCGCCGTTGATGACCACCTCGAACCCGCTCGGGATTTCCTTTTTGGGGGCCGTCCTCCTGACGTCCATCCCCAGGACGACGCACTGGCTGCCGAATGCCTCCGCTCCTTCGGCAATGATGGCGGGGTTCTTCACGGCGGCCGAGTTGACGCTCACCTTCTCCGCCCCGGCGAGGAGGACCTGCCTCATCTCTTCAACGCTCTTGATTCCACCCCCTACCGAAAAGGGGATAAAGATCTTCTCCGCCACGTTCCGGACCGTTTCGATCATGATGTCCCTCCGGTCGCTCGAGGCGGTGATATCGTAGAACACGATCTCGTCGGCCCCGGCTTCATAATAGGCGGCGGCCGTCTCCACGGGGTCCCCGATATCCAGATTACCCTTGAATTTGATGCCCTTGGTGAGTTGGCCGTCCCGGACGTCCAGGCAGGGTATGAGCCTTTTGCTGAGCATCAGCTTACCCCCTTCCAATCGCAGAAGTTGGAGAGGATGGTCAGGCCTGCGCGCCCGCTCTTTTCCGGGTGGAACTGTACTGCCAACAGGTTCCGGTTCGAGAGGACGGATGCGAAACGAAGGCCGTGCGTGGTCTCTCCCAGGACCTGAGCCTGGTCCGACGGGACCGGGTAGTACGAGTGCACGAAATAGAACTCGCTTTCCGGGTCGATGCCCCCAAGCACCGGGTGGGCGCTCCTGAGTCCTACCCTGTTCCACCCCATGTGGGGCACCTTCAGCCTGTTCCCCTGTCCATCCGAAAGCTCTTCAGTGAACCGGACGACCTTCCCCTTGATCAAGCCGAGGCACTCCGTCCTGTTCTCTTCGCTCCACTCCATGATGATCTGGGTCCCGAGACAGATCCCCAGGATGGGCTTTCCTTTCCGGAAGGCGTCGAGCAGGGCGCGGTCGAGCCCCATGGCCCTGAGATCGGCCATGGCCTGGCCGGCCGCCCCCACTCCGGGGAAGATCACCCGTTCGGCCTCGGCCACTTGCGAGGGGACACGGGTGATGGTCGATCTCTTGCCGAGGGCTTCAAGCGCCCTCTGCACGCTGGTCAGGTTTCCGGCTTTGTAATCAATGATGGCTATCATATCCTGGCAGGTTGTTGAAAAACGCCCATCTACGTCGTTGCCCTTGTCCCGCCTCTTTGCGGCGTACTCGCATGTACGCCTCGCTCGTCGAGACGGCGGGCGGTTTGTATCCAGGCATTTTTGAGCAACCTGCTTCTCCCGTCTCCAAGATTTCTTACTTCGTTCGAGATGACAGATCAGCTCCAGCTTGTGAGAAGCAACGTTAACCTCATAGTTGCATAAAACAACGGCAATGTCGTCTTCGCAAATGGGGAGGCTACATGAATTGTGGAGGAATGTTGTCAGCAATGAATACCGAGCATTGCCCCTCTCGATCTCACTGCCAGTGAATTCCTGTAGGATGGGTGGAGCGCAGCAAAACCCATCGGTCTTGAGGTTTGCGGCATGTTCAATCGCTCGAATGGATGGGTTTCGCTGCGCTCCACCCATCCTACGGTAAACGATGCCGTTGGAAGTTGGGCGTTCGATGTTGGACGTTCGTCTTCTACCCTTGTTCCTTCATTCGACGTTGGACGTTCGATGTTCGATGGTCGACGTTCGCCTTTTTTCCCCCGCTTCCTCCTTCGCCCTTCCGACTCTAGTACTTATAAAACCCTCTTCCCGTCTTCCTTCCCAGCCAGCCCGCGGACACATACTTGATCAGCAGGGGACAGGGGCGGTACTTGGTGTCTCCGAACCCCGCGTGGAGGACCTGCATGATGGCGAGGCAGGTATCCAGCCCGATCAGGTCCGCGAGGGCCAGGGGCCCCATGGGGTGGTTCATCCCGAGCTTCATCACCTGGTCGATGTCTTCGGGGGTCCCAACGCCCTCGAACAGCGTATAGATCGCCTCGTTGATCATGGGCATCAGGATGCGGTTGCTGATGAACCCCGGGAAATCGTTGGCCGGGACAGGTGTCTTGCCCATCTTTTTAGCGAGCTCGTCCGTAGCGCGATAGGTCTCCTCGCTCGTGGCGAGCCCCCGGATGACCTCCACCAGCTGCATCATCGGAACAGGATTCATGAAGTGCATTCCGATCACCATCTCGGGTCTCCCGGTGACGGCGGCGATCCGGGTGATGGAGATGGAAGAGGTGTTGGAAGAGAGGATTGCATCGGGTTTGCAGGCCTGGTCCAGGTCGCGGAAGATCTGCAGCTTCAAGGGCTCGTTTTCCGTTGCGGCCTCTACCACATAATCCGCCTTTGCCATGTCGGCAAGGGAGGTGGTCCCGCTGATCCTTCCGAGAATGGCGCTCTTGTCCGACTCCTGCAGCGTCCCCTTCTTGACGATCCTGTCGAGGCTCTTAGAGATCGCGGAGATGCCTCGCTGGATGAATTCCTCCTTCACATCGCTCATGATTACGGAGAGACCCCTGGTCGCCGCCACCTGGGCGATCCCGGATCCCATCTGTCCGGCTCCAACTACTCCCAACGTCTTGATTTCCATTTCCGACAATCTCCTCCCTTTGGTTATGGTCGATGCGCTCCGAGTGCCACATAGATGTAAGATTTCTCCCATTGGTCGGAATGAGAGGAAAAACGGCAGGTGAGCACTAAAGGCATAACCTATTGCTCGTGATCGGTCAATCTGATAAATAGAGGACGCAGCCTGAAAACACTCATCAATTCCGGAGCTTCACTGAGAAGTCCCCCTGTGATCCCCCTTCAACAAGGCCCTTCCGGGTTCTCAGTTGGGTGACAGGGCGTGTGTAGAGGTGTTTTCCAGCGTTGCGGGCGGGAAGGATCGTCTCCATGCCGGAGGGAGAGCGTTGAGCGGGCTTTCAGAAGAGAGGGTCGAATTCCTGGCGAAAGATTACTGTCGCGGGTTCATCGAATACTGCGGGTATAGACCGGAGGTGATCCGCTTCGGGTTTTTTCAATCGACCGTGAAGATCCAGGAGCACCATCGACAGCAGGACGGATTCATCCATGCCGGGGTCATGGCGACCATGGCCGACCACACGGCGGGATATGCCGCCTTCACTACCGTGGACGAGGAGTTTCAGATCCTCACCATCGAGTTCAAGATCAACTTCCTGAGGCCCGCCTTCGGGGATTCGCTGATATGCCGATCCAAGGTGATCCGCGAGGGAAATCAGATCATCGTCTCCGAATCCGAGGTGTTCGACAGCAGACAGGGAGAGGAGACCCTTGCGGCCAAGGCCATGGTCACCTTGATGGCTGTTCCGAAGGAGAAGCTGAAAAGCAGAAGTTGAGAGGATGAGAGGTTGAGAAGATGAGCGGAAAACCCTCTAAATTTCTCAACTTCTCAGCTTCTAATTTCGTCGATCTCCTCTGCCACCCTCCTTGCCGCCTCCGCCGGGTCGTTCGCGTCCCGGATGGGCCTCCCCACCACGATGTAGTCCGCCCCGTTCCTCACCGCATCCGCCGCCGTGACGATCCTCTTCTGATCGTCCTTGCCCACCACCGACCAGGCCGGTCGTATCCCGGGAGTGACGGCGATCAGATCGGGTAGTTCCTTCTTGACCGCAGCGACCTCCTGACCCGAGCAGACGATGCCGTGGCACCCGGCCTCTTTGGCAATGCGGGCCCTCAGGAGCACGAGCTTCAGGAGGTCCCTCGTGTACTCCTCCTTGTACCCGAGGATTTCGAGGTTCCGGCTGTTGAGGCTGGTCAGAAGCGTAATTCCGAGGATCCTGGTGTTGCCCGGGTTCTTGTCCGCGACCTCCTTGAGGAGACCGTCCCCTGCATCGCAGTGGACCGACACAAACTCGGGACCGTAAGAGCTGGCCGAGAGAAAGGCCCGGTTGACCGTTGCAGGAATATCGTGGAGCTTGAGATCCAGGAATATACCCGCCCCGGTGCGCTCCCGTATCGCCGTCAGGATCTCCGGACCCTGGCTGATAAAGAGTTCCAGCCCCACCTTGAAGAGCCCCACATCGTCTTTCAGCAGATCGACGTATTTGAGGGCATCCTGGTGCGTAGGGACGTCCAAAGGGAAGATCAGGTACTCTTTTCCTTTTTTCATACAGCCTCTTTGCCGGCGTTTTTGGTCTATCCTGTCTGCCGATGCCTCATGCAGCAGGTTCAAATCGTTATAGACCAAAAGTATTCCGTCCACAATCCACAAACAAGCCTCAACCCGGTTCAAAAAAGCATGGACAGTTCTTCCAAAAGAACTTATATTTTTGCTTTCCCGCCAAGCCACCGTAGCTCAGTCGGCAGAGCACCTCACTCGTAATGAGGATGTCCGCGGTTCGATTCCGCGCGGTGGCTTCATCTCGACTTTTCGCCCTGCTAATACAGGAATTGCCGTATTTACCCCCGCCAATCGTCTCCCGCAATACCGTCCTGTTTCTCTCTGATTCTTTCCGGTTCTGTTTCCTGTTCGTTCCCCGATGGGTTTCGCTCCGCTCCACCCATCCTACAAGCCGGTGCATTCGACCCTGGCTATTTGAAGTTTTGTTCCCGGTTTCTTTCCTCAGCATGTCCCTGTCGGCCTCAGAGACGCTGGTGCGGATCATGGTGGCACCTCCCTTTTATGGCTATTGTAGACCAAACCTTCTTGCGGTTTTCTCTTCTGGAGCAAGCTCCTGCTTCCCGATCTTCTGGGGTTTGAACAAACCCGTTTACGGCGCTCAGACCGGGGATGAACTTCATTTCGAAGCCTTGGCGCAGGCGGGTAGTACCTTTTTAAGACTTCATGCGAATTCAGGAGAGATCTCTCTTCTTTTCCTCAAATTCCTTCTTGTCGATCTCTCCTCGGGCATAGCGCTCTTTCAGGATCTCCAATGCCCGGGACGATTCCGTCCTGGAGTAGCCGCCTCCCCTCGTGTTCTGGGCCAGCCACCGGATGAAGAAGACCAGTGCGACCACTACGAGTATCCAGAAAAGGATCATGAATATCCCCCCGGCCCAGCCCATCCCCCATCCGTCCATCATGCGGCCATGCCAGCCGTCATAGCCCCTGTACTGCGCGCCCGCTTCCAGCGGGCCGAAAACAAGCGGTAAAGCAGCCGCGGCCGCCCATCTCCATAGGGTGATCGCCGATTTCATCGCTCCCTCCTCTTTTCCCATGTGCCGGAAATAGACCGCACCGCAGTGCGGCCCGAGCCATCTCATACCATACCCCCCCGCCCACGCATGAGAATGGGCGGAAGAAGTGATTGGGCCGGTGTAGGGACCGTAATCCGGCCCGAAAGGAAGGAGCAAGGCCGCCTTATACGGGGGATTCTGTTCTCCTTGGCCGAGCCGTGGTTCGTCATTCCATGGTACGCGGTGGGCATCGTCGGGGTCGTACTGGTCATTTACGACATACGGAAAAACAACACGCCTTTGAAAACCGCGACAAAGAAATCACTTCCTGTAAGATCGACGAGCGCACACCGCACGTCAGAAAGGCAGGAACGGTCGTTTCCGTAGGAGCAAGCTCCTGCTTGCGATTCTTTCGGATCGGAGAAGATCGCGAGCATGAGATTGCTCCTACACAAAGAAGAGACGCCCCGTGTGTCAGCTCGTGGGGGAGCGCATTTCTTTTTCCTGCAGGCTCAGCTGACTGGTCCGGCCGGTCTCCCACGCGTTTGCGCCGGGGATCAGGTCGGGCATGGCGATACCCTTCCGGTTTTGCCTGATCCGGGCCGCCGAGACCCTGAACCGCCTATCGCGGTCCTCCTCCAGCTCCCGCCGCATCTGCCCGTCGGCCGTGAACCCCATCATGAGCGCCGGGATCCCCATGGGCAAGTCGAACCGTGCGGTGTCCCACGTGTGCCAGACCTTGCCATAGGTGCTGACGATCTTCTCCATGAGTTTCCTCTCGATCCTCTCCGGTATCCCGGGGGCGATCAGGGTCCCGGACCCGACCTCATAGTGGTGGCTGTGCCAGAGTCGCTTCTCTTCTTCCGGGAGGTTCCTGAAGAGACGCTCGCTCACGATATACTCGATTCCGATCAAACGGGCCTTCCGCGTATTGCCGTCGAAGATGACACACTGGATGAAGTCTTCGTTTACCTGCGAGCAGAAGTGGTGGGCCTCCATCTGGTGCCCCATGTCGTCTGCGTAGAAGTGGAACCCGTTCAGGTAGAGATTCATCGAGCCCAGGGGCGATTTCCCCTGGAGGACTGCGGCCCCCGCCTCGAGCACCCGGGTGTCCATGCGCTTTCTCTCGCCTGGAAGGTCCGCCTTGGGTCCGGTCGTCCTGCTCCTCTTCCGCCACATCCAAAGACCGCCTGCAACAGCGGCCGCCGTGATCATCCTGTTCATACCTTCCTCCTCCAGTAATCCATTACTCCGGAGTTTTGAATGCCGAATCTGAATCCCCTCCGGGGGATTTCAAAAGCCGGGTGCACTCTGTGCCGACGAGAAAATACATTCCACCCTGTATTGCCCTGCTGCGGTAATGATCTATTTCTGAGAGGGGTGATCGCCCCTGATCCGCTCCTCTAATCCCCGGAGGGACAAATGAAGAAGCAGCACCTCTCCTCTGCGCATAATCACCTGCGGCCGAACTTTGCGAGCCGACCGCTTCTCTTGATCTTTGTTGCCGGCCTGGTGTTCTTCCTGATCTTCCTGGCCGCAGACCGGGGAAGACGTTCCGGTGACGGGAAGATATACATCGGAACAAATTCCCCGGGAGAAGACTTTCGAAACTGACCCGGCACTGACGGGAAAAGGATGGGGCAAACCTCCGCCCCATCTCTTCGGGTAACGCTTACTCAGGATCGTTAACGCGTGACAGGTGACACGTAAACGCAAAGAGACCCTTCCAGAACTTCCGCGTTCCACGTGTTCCGTTTCACGGTTTATCCGATACCCGGACAGGCTCGACCGAGCGGCATCTCGCTTACCGGGCCAGGCGATCCATGGTCCGCTTCATCCTCATTGCGCTCCTCGGCACGTCCGGCAGGGCCACCCTCTCATCGAGGCTCAGCAGTTCGTCGACAAGCATCTCTCCCCCTCCATCTGCATAGTACCCCCGGGCGGAAGGCTGGACAGGCTCGATGTAGTATGCGTAGGTCATCTCCGGGTCGGTGGACAGGGAGCCCCCTGTGAGCGCAAGACCGGCAAACAGACCCCCGGTCCGCTTGTAGGCAAGCACGTCGGCGTCGATGGTGGACCAATCAGCCGTTCCACCAAGAGGCCCGGCTGCAACCGTCAGATCCAGCCCGATATCGAGCGTCCCTTCCCGCTGCAAGTCGGAGATCGTTTCACGATCCCGAAAAACCAGGAGGAGATCCGTGGTCGAGACACCGATCTGGGCCCCGACACTGCCGCCTGTGATGGACGCGAAGACAGGGAGGCTCCACTGGTTCCCGTCGTGGCTCAGAAGAACCCCGGTCCCATGCCTTCCCCCGGCGAAAAAGGCCACCCGCGTTACATCCGGAATGACCGCCACACCGGCAGAGTTCTCCAGAATCTCTGATGGGATGTCTTCGGCACCCTTCGTGAAATCCCTGACGACCTCCATGGACTGCCTGACGGTCTGGGCGGCATCCTCCGGAACGTCCTGCTGCGCTCCCACATCCGACAGACCGAGACCGACCAGCGCAAACACAAATATCCCCACGATTGCCTTCATTCCTTTTGTTCTTGTTTTCATGCGAACCCTCCTTTTGATCTCATTTTGCTTTCCCAAGCTACGATCGGAGGCTGAACCGGTAAATAGGTCTGTTCGGGTAAAGAGAGGTGAAATTCGAGGCAAAGAACCGCCCATTCTCTGTCCTTTTGCCGGGCAGGTCGTCTTAGCGTCCTCTATCGCGGACGGTGAGCCGCGCACCCGTCCCGCCAAGCGCGGCGCTGCGGGTGGTCTCACTGCCAGTCCTATCCATATTGTTCCTGAGGCGGGGGAATGCTCCATTCACCTTCTGGAAATCCCTTGGGTACCCCATTCCATTCCATGGTTGGAGCGCCTATCGTGGCCGTATTGAAAATGGAAAAATCCGGGCCGAACATATGGGATCAGGGGGAGTTTCAACGATACCTGACCGCCGGAAACCGCGTCACGGCGTACACGGATGGAGACGCCATGTTCGGGGCCATCTGGGATGCCATCGACGGGGCCAGAAAGAAGGTCTGGCTGGAGATCTACATCTACGGGATGGATGCGGTAGGTAAGCGGACCCTGGAGGCCTTGACGGCGGCATCGAAGCGGAACTGTGACGTGGTGCTTCTCTACGATCGCTTCGGTTCCCTCCGTCTCAAGGAGTCCTTCCTCGAGCCTCTAACGAGGTCAGGCGCATCGGTCGTGCCTTACAACCCGATCTCGCTCTGGGGCAGGCTCGGAAGCCGGATAGGATCGGCCGTTCACAGGGATCATCGCAAGATGCTTTTGGTGGACGATGACATCGGATTCTGTGGGGGGTTCAACATCAGTGCCGACTACGCCGGAAAGGAGCTGGGAAAGGGCAGGTTCTACGACATCATGCTGAGGCTGCAGGGTCCGTGCGTCAGGCCGCTCTCCGAACTCTTTGCCGCGGCATTGAAGACCGGCGGAGGACTGGAGCGGACCCCCTCGAATATCCGGGGCCCGTTCTCCGGCGGCGCCCCTGTCCACGTGCTGGGGCTCAACGCCCGGCGCGAGAGGAAAGCGCTCGACCGGTTCGTGGATCGGCTGGTCGGCTCTGCGCGCAGACGCTGTTACATCATCACCCCCTATTTTGTCCCGCCCCTCTGGTTCCAAAAGGCCATGATCAGGGCGGCCGGAAACGGCGCGGATGTCCGGCTGCTGACGGCCGGGCCCTCGGATATACCTACGGCAAGGCTGGCAGGTCGCCACATCTACGGCAGGATGATAGAGAACGGGATCCGGATATATGAATTGACGGATCCCCTGCTTCACGCGAAGAGCATCACGGTGGACTCCATCTACAGCCTGATTGGCTCCTACAACTTCGAGCGCGTGGCAAGCCGCTACGCCCTTGAAGTGGACGTCGGTGTCGTGGACCCAAACATCGCGAATTTCTTTGAAACCGAGTTCTACCGCAACCTGGAGAATTCCCATGAAATCATCCTGAAGGAATGGAACCTGCGGTCACTGCCGGAAAAGATTCTGCAGTGGTTCGTTTATCACATGATGTGGAGGTAGGCAGTTCTCTCCGCGGGATCGACCTGATCAGCGCTTAAGCGGAGCGGGACAGCAGCAAACCTTCGTCCCATTCGCACTCGTAGTCTTTCGGTGCCGGGCCCTGGGGAATAAGATGTATCTGAGACCAGAATGCATCCGAGTGCAACTAAGATGGCGGGCGCTAGAACGAGTACGCGCGAAGTAAGAAAAAGTACATTGGATCTCCTCTCTGCCAAGAGCGCTGCAGGCCACCGTTCTCTCACCTGCAGGCCTGCTTTTCCTGCAATCCAAAAAACACCTTATCGCAGGCCGCCGAATGGGGAATAAGTCCGACTAACGGTCCTTCATGGGCTTGTTTTTCAGCTTCCCAGCGGTGGAATGATCCGCCTGGAGAAGAAAAGGATCCTGCTGAAGCTTACCACTGCAATTCTTTCCAATATCCTGTCCTCCTCTGCCACATATCCATCCACGACCCTATTCCCCTCCCGACACTACCGAATAGTCTTCTTGTAAGCGCATCCCTCTTGAGTGCCTATGCCTGATCACAGGAGAACCCCATGACAAAGATACTATTGCGCATGGTGCTTGTCGCACTGCTGGTGTGCCTCCCCTCCTGCTATTACCTTCAGAGCTCTTCCGGCGGAGGCCAGACGGATTTCAAACCTCCCAGGGAGATTGCCCCATCCGATATCGCGCTGCCGGAAGGATACCGTATAGAGGCGGTGGCCAGGGGGCTCACGTTTCCGACAGGAGTCGCCTTCGACGAGACCGGGGCCGTCTATGTGGTGGAGGCCGGGTACTCGTACGGGGAAGTCTGGACCACGCCTCGCCTGCTGCGGGTCAACCCCGAAAAGGGCACCTTCAGTGCAGTGGCATCGGGAGGCAAGAACGGTCCCTGGACCGGTGCGGATTTCTACAAGGGGAACTTCTACATTGCAGAGGGAGGGGAGCTCGAAGGCGGCCGTATCGTACGAGTCACGAAGGATGGAGACCTGAAACGGCTGATCTCGGACCTTCCGAGTATGGGCGACCACCACACCAACGGGGTCGCGGTCGGCCCCGACGGCTGGCTCTACTTTGCAGTGGGGACCGCCACCAACTCGGGAGTGGTGGGGGTGGACAACTACCACTTCGGTTGGCTCAAGAGGTACCCGAGGTTCCACGACATCCCATGCCGGGACGTTATCCTTTCCGGGGAGAACTACGAGACCCAGAATCCGTTCGAGCCCGGTAAGGAGGAAACGGTGACCACCGGGGCCTTCGTGCCCTTCGGCGTGAGTACGACGAAGGGGCAGGTCGTCAAGGGCGCGATCCCCTGCAGCGGCGCCGTCTTTCGCATGCGTCCTGAGGGCGGATCCCTCGATCTCGTGGCGTGGGGGTTCCGGAACCCTTTCGGCCTGGCCTTCTCACCCGACGGCAAGCTCTACGTGACCGAAAACCAGTACGACATCCGCGGGAGCCGCCCAGTGTACGGGGCCGGGGACCTCTTCCGGGAGGTGGTCCGGGGGAAGTGGCACGGGTGGCCTGACTTCCACGGCAGCGATCCCCTCGCCAGGGATGAACGCTATAAACCTCCCTTGAAGGATGAGGTCAGGCTCGTTCTGCACCAGCCCCCCAATGTCCCTCCCGCGCCTGTGGCGGTCCTCGGGGTGCACTCCTCCTCGAACGGGTTCGATTTTTCCCGCAACCCCGATTTCGGGTATACGGGTCATGCCTTTATCGCACAGTTCGGCGATCAGGCGCCGACCACCGGAAAGGTGCTCGCGCCCGTCGGGTTCAAGGTGGTTCGCGTGGATCCGGAGACAGGTGTTGTCGCGGACTTCGCAATCAACAAGGGCGAAGCGGGAGGTCCCGCATCATGGACCGGAGGGGGAGGGCTGGAGCGCCCGGTGGCGGCCCGCTTCGATCCCAAGGGGCGTGCGCTATATGTGGTCGACTTCGGAGTCATGATGCAGAGAGAGGAAGGGGCCATTCCCATCCCCGAGACCGGGGTGCTGTGGCGTATTGTGCCTGGTGGAGAAGGGGCGAAAATCCCCCTAAATGAAGGAATCATCCACCGGCATGCCAGTGGATGAACAATGGCTATGCCGGTGATTCGTGCCGGGAACACATCTCCATGGAGCGCCAAATGGATCCAAGGGGAACCCTCACCGCGAACCCAAGAACCGGCGGATAAGCTTCAATATGAATATCGTGGGGAGCTCTATTGTTGCAGGAGCAAGCTCCTGCTTGCGATCCTTTCAGTTCCGAGAAGATCGCAAGCAGGGGGGGGAGGGGGATTTAGTTAGGCGGGAAAATACATGGTATGGAGAACGTGAAACAATCATGAAAGAGAATATCTTCCCTACCGTACTCCTGGTGCTTGTTACCATCACCATCCCGGTGCTGGTTGGGTGCGCGGGACGTCCCGCCCTCCCTGCCTCCGTGGAGCTTACCTCGCCCCGGGTTGCCGAAGGCCAGAAGATCTACATGGCCGTATGCAACCAGTGTCACCCCGGAGGCGCAGCCGGTGTGGGGCCTTCGCTCTATGACAAGCCGCTTCCGGCCTTCCTGGTCCGGTTCCAGGTGCGCCACGGCCTGGGTGCCATGCCTGCCTTCTCGAAGGAATATATCAGCGACGATCAGCTCGACGCCCTCGTCGCTTATGTAGAAGCCATGCGGCGTCAGCTCTGATCTAGCCTTTCGGAATCTCCAGCGTCACATACATGGTGTTCCCCTTTCGCTGAACGAGGAGGAGGGCCGCCTCTCCGGGTCGCACCTTCTGGATTCTGTTCATGAACTCCTGAGCCCCCTGTACGGGCTGCTGTTCGACCTCCAGGATCACGTCACCCGTTGTCAGGCCTGCTTCTGCTGCGGGAGATCCCGGCGCCACGCCGGCCACCAGGACCCCCGCAGGTTCCTGGAGCCCGTACTTCTTTGCAACTTCGGGGGTGACGTTCTGGAGGCTCAGCCCGAGCTTTGGACGGGCTTGTGCCTCTGCAGGCGCTTCTTCCTCGGCTTCCTCCGCTTTCTGCGTTGCGATGACGACTTCCAACGTCACCTTCTCGCCTTGGCGGATAACGGTCACGGGCACCCTCTTGCCGATCTCCGTGGTGGCTACCATGTACGGCAGGTCGTTCATTTCCTTGACAGGCTTTCCGTCAAAGGAGACGATCACGTCTCCGCGCCGGATGCCTCCCTTTTCGGCAGGCGAGCCCGGAGTAACCGACGATACAAGGGCGCCGCTGTCGGTCGCAAGCTTCAGCTTCTCCTTGAGCAGAGGGGTGATGCCCTGGATCATGACTCCAAGCCATCCTCGTATGACCTTGCCCTTCCTCAGTTGAGGGATGAGGTCCTTGGCGATATTGGAGGGGATCGCAAAGCCGATCCCGATATTTCCACCGGACCTGGAGAAGATGGCCGTGGTGATCCCGACCACCTCGCCCTCCATGTTGAGAAGAGGGCCGCCGCTGTTCCCGGGATTAATGGACGCGTCCGTCTGGATGAAGTCGTCGTAAGCACCTACCCCGATTCGCCTGTACTTGGCGCTCACGATCCCAGCCGTTACGGTGCTGACAAGCCCGAAGGGGCTTCCGACCGCAATGACCCAATCTCCTACCCGCAAGGTCTCCGAATCGCCCAGGCTCAGCGCCGGCAGCGGGTTCGGGGGATCGATCTTGATCAGGGCGAGGTCGGTCTGCGGATCCCTCCCGATCACCTTCGCGGGAAGTTCCTCTCCGGTCGCCAGTTTCACCATGATATTCCCCGCCTCCTCCACGACGTGGTTGTTTGTCAGGATGAACCCCGCCTGGTCGATCACGAAACCCGACCCGAGGGCCGACTCCTTGCGCTCCCTTGGCAGACGGTCTCCGAAGAACTTTTCGAAGAAGTCGCGCAAGGGGTCTTCGCCTTCTCCTCCGAACGGAAACTCAAAGGAGTGTGCGCCAGGACCTTTTGCGATCCTGGTGGAACTGATATGGACCACGCTCTTGTTTACGCCGGCGGCCAGGTCAGCGAAGGAGCAGGGGCAGCTGGAGGACTGCTGGGCAAAGGCCTGGCTGTAAAAGGAAAGGAAGAGAAAAGCGTGCATGCAGAAGACGAGGGCAGTACCCCGCACGACCCGCACATGCAAGTAATCGCTCAATCTGGTCATCATAACCGATCCCTCCACCACGTGAATTCTGATACACCCGACAGCCAGCTTCGAGGGAAACGGGTCCCTGCGCAATACCCTCAATGGTGTATTTGAACCCATGACTCGGCCCACTCTGCAGCCAATCGAACTACCCAAGACGGGCGGCGCGCCTCTATGGCATCGGGGCCAAGCGGGACTCGGCAGTTGGAGTTTCTCTCCACTTCCCCGGACCATGGCTTAGTAGCCGTCATCGTCCGAATCGAACTCGTAGACCCGCCCTTCCTCATCTTCGTAAATTCCTTCGTCTCTAGGGTAGCCGTATTGTTCGAACCCGAATACCCCCTCATCCTCGTAGAGCCCATAGCCGTCCTCTCCGTAGTAGCCGTATTCGTCCTCGAACAGTCCTTCGTCCCCGTAGCGGCTCAGTTCCTCCTCCTCGAACACCGGTTCGTCATCCTCGTAAAACCCTTCGTGGTACCCGTAGGGTCCTTCCTCGTACACCCCCTCATCGTCATAATCCGCCAATGCGGCGATGGGCGCGCATCCCGCAGACCCAAGAAGCCCGACCATCAAAAGGATCGAGAGCTTCCATATCAGCATTTCTCTAGATAAAGAACCTTTCATCTTGTCACTCCTTCTCCAAATACACACGTCGCTTTTCTTTCCGAGCGTGGTTTGAACAAACTAAGGATCCATCCCCTTCGGGGGTATGGGGATTTAGTCTAATTGAAGGAATAATCCACTGGCATGCCATTGGTATGGACATCGGCTATGCCGGTGATTACTGCCGGGAACAAAAACTTTTTTTTCTCAATGGAGCACCAAATGGATCAGAGGGGAACCCTCACCAAGAACCAAGAACCGGCGGATAAGCTTCAATAGGAATGAATATTGTTGGAGCTCTATTCTTGTAGGAGCAAGCTCCTGCTTCCCGATTCTTTCAGTTCCGAGAAGATCGGGAGGCAGGAGCTTGCTCCTACAGAAGACCACCAGGAGTTACTGTTCGATCCATCTCGCCACCTCCGGCGGCAAGCGACCGGGGCTGACCTCCATGAAAGGTGACAGGGTGGTCGGCACGGATGATACTACCCGGGTTACCGGTGGTATTCACTCAGGTCCGACCGAACAAGAACTGTTCTCCCAGGGTCGATCAGGGATCGAGCTTAACGGTCGCGGTTCCCCTTACCGTCGTAACTATCGCTTTTCTTCAAGGAAATCCTCTACGTAAACCATTCTCACAGCGACCAGGGCCGCAAGCCCGAGCGGGGTTGCCACGATCAGGCCCACGATTCCGGTGAGAATGCTCAAGATGATTTGAATGGTAAGCGTGTATACGGGGGGAAGGGAAACCGCCTTTCTTTGCACCAGCGGAGTGGCAACGTAGCTCTCGATGGTCTGAATGACCGTATAGAGGAGCACCACGTAAAGCGCCATGGTGGGGCTTTGAAGGAGGCCCAGCAAGACAGCGGGGATCGCGGAAATAATGGGTCCGACATATGGAATGAAGGTCAGAAGGGCCGCAAAAAGCCCGAGAGTCAATGCCAACTGTATACCGAGGAGCCACAGGCCCAGGGCCGTCAGCACCCCGATGATCGCCATGGAAAAGAACCGGCCGACCAGCCACCACCGCAACACATGTCCCAACTCATCGATTACCTTTTCGGCTTTCGGCCGGTGGGGAACAGGAATAAGCCTTATTACGCCTTGTTTATAAAGACTCGGCTCATAAGCGAGGTACAGACCGACGAAAACGATCAGGAGAAAGGAGCCGGCCGCCCCCATGATCAGTCTGAACAGGTTGCTCACCTGGTTGTAAAGCGCCCCCATGTGCTTCCCCATTTCATTGAGGCTCGGGATCTGGTTCAGCAGCCTCCGGCCCCAGGTGTATTGCCGGACTCTGTCGGCCAATTGATTTATTGCCCGAGGCAACTGGGCGGCCAACTGATCGATCTGACTGGCCAGTTGAGGCCAGAGCAGCCATATAGCCAGGGCGACGACAGTAGAAAGCAGAACCAGTACGATCAAAAACGACCAACCGTTGCTCAGCCCCGTCAAACGGCTTGCCAAGCCTGTGAGCGCCCGCAGCAGGACGGCCAACAAGATCCCGGCAAAGAGCAGCATGAGAATCTGCGCGACCTGTCGTGCGATGAGCAGGGTCACCACAATGATTACGGTCAGACCGACCGCGATCAATACCCGGTGAGTAAACGGCAAAAAAGGGTGTGTCTCGGCCATTCCTAAAGACCCCATGGTAAATGCAAACGATCGGCACTCCAATACTCCGGTGATTCAAGGAGCCACCTGCTCCCGCTCCGTTACCGGTTAACTTAGTATCTCCAATGGAAACAGAAATAGGGTGGCTCAGGTATTTTCCACTGCTGAATGAAGGAGCACTCGTCCCAGCCATGTTTTTTCGGGGCCAGTTGCCCAACGTGGTCAACCGAATACCACTGTCGAAGACACGAAATACTCTACTAAAACCATTTCGTCTTCGGATCGGCCGATTTAACTCTAGTGACAACCGGGGCTGCGCCATGTGCGCAGCCGATTCGAGCAATCACATCAAAAGGAGGCCAACCACATGAACCATATCAGGCGTTTCATGGCGCCGGTCCTGCTGTTTGCCGCAGTCGCCCTTCTCCAATACGGCTGCAGTCGAAATGTGCAGACATCCGGCAGCTACAATCTACCCGCAGGCGCAAACGAAACCGTTTCTCAGGCGAGGGGTGTCCTTGAAGACTTTACGTCGGAGACGGGGACGAATATCCCTCCCGCCGTTCTTGAAAGGGCGGAAGGAATTGCCATCATCCCCGGCATTACCAAGGCTGCCTTTGTCGTAGGGGGGAGGCACGGAACAGGGGTGCTCATGAACCATGAGGGGAACCAGTGGAGCCTTCCCGTGTTCGCTTCGATCTCGGGCGCAAGCGTCGGTTACCAGATCGGCATCTCGGACACCGATCTGATCCTGGTCTTCCAAAATCAGAATGCCCTGGACAAACTGCTGCAGGGGGCTGAATATACACTCGGCGGCGATTTGACCGTGGCGGCAGGACCTGTGGGTGCAACCGCGAATTTGACCGCGTACGATGCCGACGTTCTCGCATATCGGCGTACGGAAGGAGCATTTGCGGGCGCCGCTATTTCCGGGTCGAGGTTGTCCGTAGACCCTGAGGAGACCTATGCGTATTACATCAGGCCCGGAAGCGAAAGCGCCCGGGGGTACTACGCAGAGGACGGGAGAGCTCTGATGTCCGACCTCCTGAATCCCAGAGGCAAGTTGAACATTGAAAACGTCCCCCCCAATGCAACACAGCTCAGGCAGACCCTGCAGCAAGTGACGGGCGGACGTCGCACCTGAGAAGGGCGGATTCCAAGCCGCGTTGGGAACATGATCCGACTACCGGCGCGGCTGAATACGTCCAGATCATTTTCCTCCACTTTCGGCCGACCTTCGCGTATCGAGAAAGGTTCGTGTTCTGATGAAGAGAATCCCTGAACTCGTGATGGGTATCATTTCTCTCCACTTCCTCTTCCTGATCGCGCCGGCGTGGGGCGCAGATTTTATGGACAGCGTCTCCGAGCACCGGCTGGATAATGGGATGAAGGTCATCCTGGTGGAGAACCACAAGGTGCCGTTGATTTCGTTCCAGGTGTGGTATCGGGCCGGTTCCCGGAACGACTGGTGGGGGAAGACGGGTCTCGCCCATGTCTTCGAGCACCTGATGTTCAAAGGGACCCCGGAGATCAGCAGAGAAGAGTTCACCCGGAGGATCCAGGAGATCGGCGGGGACTACAATGCCTTTACTGCCCACGATTTTGCCGCCTATTTCGAGAACGTGGCTTCGGAACGTATCGAAGTACCCATCCTCCTGGAGGCCGACCGATTGAAGAACCTGGAGTTCACGGAAGAGGAATTCAAGACCGAGAAGATGGTGGTCATGGAGGAGAGGAGGCTGCGGACCCAGGACCAGCCCAAGGCCCTGCTCATGGAGCAGGTCGACGCGACCGCCTTCAAGGCCCAGCCCTACCATTGGCCGGTGGTCGGCTGGATGGGGGACCTCATCAGGATGGATTATGAGGACGCCTTGCGTTTCTACCGCCTGTACTACGACCCCGCGAATGCGTTCATCGTTGCGGTCGGGGATTTCCAGAAAGAAGCTATCCTCAAGCTCATTTCCGAACGCTTTGGAACCATTCCGTCGCGAGGCGCCCCGGAGCACTATCGCTACGTGGATCCCCCACAGATGGGGCCGCGGCGGGCGCTGGTGGTCTCGGAGGCGGCCCGGCTCCCCTTCGTGATGATGGGCTACCATGTGCCGAACCTGCTGGAACCCGACGGCTATGTGCTCGAGGTCATCTCCGCCATCCTCTCGCGCGGCAGAAGTTCACGTGTGTATGAGAACCTGGTTCGAGGCAAGCTGGCGATTTCGGCGGCGGCGTCCTATGAGCTCCTCTCCATCGATCCCCCTCTCCTTTATCTATATGCCGAACCGCTTCCCGGTATCGATCCGGCCGTGGTTGAAGAGGCCCTGGAGAAAGAGATAGAACGTCTCCAGACCGAACCCGTGTCGGAACGCGAACTCGAAAAGGCCAAGAACCAGCTGGAGTCGGCCTTCATCTTCGCCCAGGACAGCTTCTTCCACCAGGGGATGATCCTGGCCCGCTACGAGATCGTATCCTCCTGGGAGGCCGTCCGGAAATACCTGCCCGCCATTCGGGCGGTCACAGCCGAGGACGTTCAGAGGGTTGCCAAAGGATATCTTACTTCCCGAAACAAGACCGTGGGAGTCCTGACCCCTGAAAGCGAGCCACAGCCGAAGGAAAAGGAAGGTGAACGGCCGTGAGATCCAGGTTTCTTCCAATGTTGATTCAACCTCGGGCATGGTCGGCCGGCGCCGCTCTCGTTTTTGTTCTGTTTGCGGTCGGTGCCGCACATGCGATCGCGCCCGTGGAGCGGATCGTGCTCCCGAATGGGTTGGTGGTGCTGGTGTCCGAGGAGCACTCCCTTCCCTTCGTCACCATGGACCTGATCGTGGATGCAGGATCCTGGCGCGACCCCCCGGAAAGAGGCGGGCTGGCAAACCTCACGGCCGAGTCCATGCTGCTCGGGACAAGGCAGCGGCCCGCCACCGAAATCAACGAGGTGCTCGATTATCTGGGGACATCTCTCGATATCTCCTGCGGGTGGGACTACAGCGAGCTCAGCATCAGGAGCCTCAAGAAGGAACTGGACCGGAGCTTTGGCCTGTTCATGGAGGTCCTCACCAGGCCCGAATTCCCGGAAGCGGAAGTCCAGAGGGAGAAGAAGAGGATCCTCGGAAACATCGAAGCCGAAAAGGAAGATCCTTCCGCTCTGGCGCAGAAGCGCTTCAGAGAGGCGCTTTTCGTGAAAAGCCCATATGGTCACCCGGTGGCAGGCACCGAGGAGACGGTGCCCGATCTCACACGGGAAATGGTCAGGGAGTTCTACCGGAAATATTACCGGCCCAAGGGTTCGATCCTGGCCGTGGTGGGGGATATTACGGTTCAGGAGGTAAAGGATGAACTGGCGCCTCTGCTTTCCGCCTGGAAAGGAGCGGAGCCGCCCCGTACCCCTGTGGAGACGGTCTTTGCGGACGGTCCCAAGAATATTCTCATTGACCGGCCGATCACGCAGGCCAACATCGTGCTTGGCAACGGCGGTATCGAGCGGAGCAACCCTGATTACTATGCGGTTACCGTCATGAACCGGATCCTTGGGGGGGGAGGGTTTTCGTCCCGGCTGCTGGAGACCATTCGGGTGCAGAAGGGGCTGGCCTATTCGGTTTATACCAATTTCCTCGCACACAAGTTCCCCGGCTCTTTTCAGCTCGTTCTCCAGACCAAGAACGAATCGGCATCACTGGCGATCCAACTCGCGCTGGAGGAAATGGAACGGCTCAAAAAAGAGATGGTTTCCGAAGAGGAACTGGAGACTGCAAAGAAATACCTGATCGGGAGCTTCCCCCTCCGGCTGAACACCCAGTCCAAGCTGGCCGCTTTCTTGGCCCAGGTGGAATACTACGATCTGGGTTTGGACTACCCCGACCGATACCCCTCCCTCATTCGTTCCGTCACGAGGGAGGACGTGCTTCGGGTCGCAAAAGAGTACCTCCACCCCGACAACTACATCCTTTCCATCGTGGGCAATCTCCAGGAGATCGATGTACCGCCGGAAGAAAAAGATCTGCCACGAAGGCACTAAGACACAAAGAAAAAAACGATATCTTTCTTGGTGTCTTGGTGTCTTCGTAAGGGGATTTGGTCCAATTATCCTCTGTCTCGTGATGCATGCCTGCGCAACCGGGACCCGGCTCGAACCCGCGCCGGGTGCATTGACTCTCGGGGACGACAAGGTAGTAAGCGGTTCAGCAGGGGTGGAGGTGATTGCAGATCCCGACGCATGGAGGGGCCTTTCGGAGATCACGGATGTCCTCCTTCCCATCGAGGTGACGATCAGGAACCGGCACGACTCCCCCATCCTGATCCGGCATGGATTCTTCAGCCTGATCAGGGCCGAAGACAACAGCCGATTCACCGCCGTTCCGCCGGCCGAGATGACCGGGACCATCAGGATCGTGAGGACTTCGCCTTTCGTGAGGCCGGCGAACCCGTTCTTCGGGTACTATCCTTCCCCATGGGGGCCTCAGGTCTACCCTTATTACGGCCGGGTCTATCCCGATTACACCTATATCGAAAACATATCGCTGCCGACCGGCCACATGATGAGGGTCGCTCTGAAAGAGGGGCTTCTTGCCCCCGGGGAAGATGCCGACGGGTTCGTCTACTTCAAGAACTTCATCGAGGCGGCCCGATCACCCGGACCCGTCGCATTCACGATGGATCTTGTAAGTGCCAGTGGAGACAAGTTCGGGGAAGTGGTCATGAGCTTCGTTGTCGAGAGGTGATCCTGGTTGTGTCTCACCTGCAGGAGCAAGCTCCCGCTTGCGGTCGGGCGGCGGAACATACAACCGGACGCGGAGTCGCAAGCGGGAGCTTGCTCCTACAGAAAGCGAGGAGATCGCAAGCGGGAGCTTGCTCCTACAGCAACACAGGAAAGCTGAAAACCGAAGATGAATCACACATCCCATGCATGCTCCCTGGACCGGGCAGGTTCGGGCTTGAACTTTTTGCATTGCCCCAGAAAATGGCAGGGGTTATCGTAGAACACGGTCTCGATGTGCTCTTCCCTGTGGCCTCTTCGCCTCATCTCGAATATGGCGTCATGGAGGGTGCCGGGGTCCGAAGGGCCCCAGTCGCCGGATGCGTCCACGAGCATGTGGTCGAGGCCGTAGATCTCCAGCGCATCCACAATCCTGGGAGGCGAGTTCTTCGTCGTCGGATAGATCGTCATGGCGGTCCAGAACCCGGCGTTGCGGATCATCTTGCTCGTATGCTCTTCGCAGTGATCGAAGCACACCCGTTCGGGGTCGACTCCTCCGTGCCCTTTGAGGTACTCCAGCATCATGACGGTCCCCTTGAGCTTGTCCTTGAGATGCGGGGTGTGGATCCAGATCAGCTGCCCATGATGAAGGGCCAGCTCGACCTGCTCCTCGAAGATGATCATCTCGTTGCGCGTGTTCCGGTTGAGGCCGATCTCTCCTATCCCCAGCACGGTCGGTTTCTGCAAAAAGGCAGGGATCAGTGAAATGACGGCCCGCGAGAGGGCAAGATCATTCGCCTCCTTGGGGTTGATGCATACCCAGCAGTAGTGCTGAATCCCGTACTGGGCGGCCCGGGTGGGCTCGAATTCGGAGATATGGGTGAAGTAGTCGTGAAAGGCCTCCGGAGATGTGCGGTCGTATCCCGCCCAGAAGGCAGGCTCGCAGCACGCGACCGTGTGCATCCTGGCCATCCGCTCGTAATCGCGGGTGGTCCTTGCGATCATGTGAATGTGGGGTTCGATCACCTTCATGTGCCGCTCCTATTCGGACAAGAGAAGCAGAAAGCGTTCGGCCCGGTCGGGCTCGATCGTTTGCAGGAGATCCATGCCCTTCTTGAGCTGAACCATACGAGGGTCATGCAGGACCTCTGTGCCTCCTTCGGCGCGCGTGATCCGGTCCAAAGCGGCTGCGGTCTCCAGCAGTGCGCATCGCATGTCCAGAAAGTACATGTCCAGCAATTGGGCCGCCGTTTTCGACGAGCCGAGTGCAGGCTTTTCCATCGCTTGCCTCCTCTCTCCGGTTACTTGGTTCCTTCCCATGGAAATCAAGGCAATGAGAAGGCGTACATGACATTGTCCTTGGGCAGCCCTTCGAGGCCGGGCGTCCCCATCAGGTCAAAACCGGCCACCCATCCGCCCCACCCGTTGGCAAATGCGATGTACTCTTTTCCGCTCACCTCATAGATCACGGGGGCGCTATGCCAACCCGAAGGGGCCTTGAAGCTCCACAGCTCCTTTCCGTCCTCCGCATCGAGGATGAGCATCATCTGATCCGGGGTGCCGGTGATCACCAGCCCGGAAGCGGTGCAGGAGATTCCGCAAACCATCGGATAAATCGTTCTCTTGTCCCATGCGATGCTCTTCTTCTCGACATCGATGGCCGTAACGTGGCCGTATGCTTCGTTCGGGACCGGGGCGGATACGCCGCCCCAGTAGAGGAGGCCCGGCTTGAATTCCTGCTCGATGACCTTGTGCCGGTGCCCGTTTTCGATCACCGGGATGAACACCCTCTTCATCAACGGATCATAGGCCACCGGGCACCATTCCTTGCCTCCCGCTGCGCCGGGATAGACCACGGTCCACTTGTCCTTCACAGGGTACTTGCTCTTGTCGAGAATCGCCTTCCCATCCGGACCCACCTTTCCCCAGTCGATCCGGTGAGCGAAGGGAATCGCATAGATGAACTCGCCGTTGGTGCGGTCCAGGACGTAGAAATAGCCGTTCTTGGACGCGAACATGACCGCCTGTCGTCTCTTTCCCTCCACGGTGATGTCGTCGATGACCGGCTCGACCACGTTGTCGAGATCCCACACATCGTGAGGTATGGTCTGGAAGTGCCACTTCAGCCTTCCCGTGTCGGCATCCACCGCAATGGTGCATTCCGTGTAGAGGTTATCGCCCCCTCGGCTGCTCCCGTCCAGGTCCGGCCCCGGGTTACCGACTCCTGCATAGATCGTGTTCGTATCCTTGTCATAGGTCGGGGTCATCCATACGGGGCCTCCCCCGGTTTTCCAGGATTCCCCTTCCCATGTGTCGTGCCCGGGCTCTCCGGGACCGGGGATCGTCCAGAAACGCCAGATCCTCTTTCCCGACTGGATGTCGTAGGCATCCATGAACCCCCGAACGCCGAAATCTCCGCCTGAGATGCCTACGATCACCTTGTCCCTGACCACCTGCGGGGCCAGGGTGGCGCTGTATCCTTCTCGGGTCTCCGCCATGCGGGTCGTCCATACAGGCTTACCGGTCTGTGCATCCAGGGCGACCAGATGGGCATCCAGGGTGACGAACAGGACTTTTCCTCCGCCCACGGCCACGCCGCGGTTTACCGCGCCGCAGCAAAGCGGCAGATGCTCTCCCAGGTAATGGACGTAGTGCCAAAGGATCTTTCCCGTTGCCGCATAGACCGCGTACACGTGGTTCCACGGCGTTGTAAAGTACATGACGCCGTCCACCACGATGGGAGACGATTCAAAGGCGTCGTGCAGGCCCGTCTGGATGGACCAGGCAACCTGTAGGTCCCTTGCGTTTCGCTTGTTGATCTGTTTCAGGGGGCTGTATCGCCAACCCTTGTAATTCCGGCCATAGAGAAGCCAGTCCCGTCCGTTGTCGCCCTCGGTTCCGGCATTGAACTGCCGGTCGGACAGATCCTTCGGCAAGGGAGGGGCCTGGCCCCAAGCCGAGCAACAGATCAATGTCAAGGCGCCCGTAAGCAAAGCAAAGCGTACTCTCGCTTTCATCTCGCATCCTCCACATCACTTTTTCTTCTCGGTCTTCTTCCCTTCCTTCCCGCGATCGGTTCTTTCAGCATGTCCGTGCTGCGCGGAAATGGGGTCGGGGAGCCCTCCCCGATGCCTCAGGAAAGTGATCACCTTCCAGCGCCTGTCTCCATCCAGGATCTTGTGACTCGGCATCAGTTTGCCCGGAATCCCTTTCTCGATGACGACGAACAAAGCGGTGTCGGATCCTCCTCCATACCGCCACTCCCGATCCACCAGCTTCGGCGCAAGAAAGCTCCCTTTCGCCTCGGCGTTGTGGCATGGCGCGCAATAGAGGTCGAAGGTCTCGTTCCCTGTCCGGATGACGTCCTGGTTTCTGCCGGAATACGGATTTTTCAAACTCGGAACATTTCCCTGCGGGACGGGGATGGTTGCATCCGAGTCCTTGTCGTAGAACTTGGCTACATAAGTCGTTACGGCCCACAGTGCCAGTGGAGGGAACTTGTCTTTCTGCGGCGCCATCATGGTGCCGTTCCGGCCTTGGGACCTGATGAAGTAAAGGCGTCCCGGCACTGAGCTTCTGGCGTGGAAATTCGTCGGCTTGGGCCAGATCCGCGGGTCGTCGGCCCACTGGGCGTCCCCGCGACCGTTTTCTCCGTGGCACCCCAGGCAGGCCGTGACATAGATGCTCTGACCCAAAGCCGGGGCCTCGTCTATGGATCCCTTTTTCTCGATGCCGCCCCTGATCTGTTCCAGACTCCACGGATAATCCCATTCCCGGCTGGTGCTCAGGGGTCTGTTCTTCACATACTCCATCACCTGCGCAAACGCTTCCTTCGAGATCCGGGGGAAAGGCGGCATGGGAGTCCCGGGAACGCCGTTCTTCACGATCGAGAACGCCATCTCAGGGGTGTCCCGAATGAGAGTGAGGTTTGCCGGATGGGGAATAAACGCTGTGTGATCGGGACCGTCTCCCTCAGCGTCTTCGTCGTGGCAGTGGGCGCACATCCTTACGAAAAGATCCCGCCCCTCCTTGCCCTCTTCCTGTGCGGGAAGTGCTGTCGTGCCGGCTGCAATGGAGATGGTGTAAACCGCCAGGATGAGAAAGGGCACGAGGAGCCGCATGGTTCCTCCTGCACCCTTCCGTAAATCGCTTTTCCACATGGCAAGCACCTCCATTCTTCATTGCATGCTCAAGAGGCTGGTCGGCGCCCAGGCCCCAGCGATGTTCTCGAAAACCAGCTCCTCCTTTCCTTATTCCTTCACATGGAAAAAGGGTCAATACATGGCGCTATTGCAATGGGGGTACCATAAAGGCGTATTTGGGGCTGTACTCGTTTTTAGAGGAGGCATACCCGCCACAAATGAAAAAATCCGCTTCTTCCTTCCAGGGGGCCGCTTGGTGCCATGGCTCTGCTTCCGGAGCCTCACTTGCGGACAGCCGGTCTTTTCAGCCGACTACTACGAAAAGCTTAAGCCCCGACGAACGTCCATCCATCCAATCTCCAATTCGAGTCGGGCGGCATGGCATCTTTAAGCGGGTTCGTTTCAAAGTTTACGGCTTCGCCCCAATTGCTGGTGAATCGATCTTAAGCAATATTTTACCTGACCAGGCTGCAGTTTGCAGTCGCAGGCGGTAGGGGAGCAGAAAGCATAAACAACAGGCAACAGGAGGTATTCGAGATGAAGAAAGTACTTTTGGCTTTAACGATTCTTGCGCTTGGCGCTGGGGTAGCGCTTTTCAACGGGAAAGCGGCGGCCCAGCAGTTCGGCTATGGAGGCCAGGGGCAGCAGTTCGGGCAGGGGCAGCAGTTCGGCTACGGCGGTCAAGGCGCCGGATATGGCCAGGGGATGTACGGCGGCGGGCTGGGAACCTATGGCCAGGGATTCCACGGCGGTGGCTATGGTCAAGGATATACCGCAGGACCACAGCAGTTCGGCTTTGCACAGCCGCAGGTCCAGCAGCAGTACGGGGGCGCATTCGGGGGCGGACCGCAGGGGGCCATTTCCCTCGAGCAGGCCGCTTCCTGGGTAGTCGATCCGAGCTTCCAGGACTGGATCATGAAGTACCCGCAGATGGCCTACCAGATCTCGCAGTATCCTTTCCCGTCCAACATGATGTATCAGCAGCCCTGGTTCAAGGACTGGTCGGAGAGGTTCCCTAACATTGCAGCCGGCATCTTCAACTCGGCCATGACCTGGCAGACGCTACCGCAGCCGCAGAAGGCGAATTTCTTCCGGCAGTTCCCCAACCTTCGCGCGTATGCGGAAACGACCGGTGCTGGCGGCTATGCAACGGGTTATGGAACAGGTGCTGGTGCAGGCTATGGCGGTGGGGCCGGCGGGCAGCGATAGCTATATTGATGCTCCCGGCGGATTCAAGCGGAACCGCTTTCGCACGAAGGCGGCCGACGCTTCTGAAAGATAATGTCGCAGGACAAAGGAGGTCTTTGGATATGAAGAAAGTACTATTCACGGTTTTGATCGTCCTCTTCGGTGCAACCGCCGCATTCGCACAGGGGAGCCAGCAGTTCGGTGCGGGCGGGCAGGGGATGCAGTACGGGGGAGCGACAGAATCCCTCGGTTATGGTGGATATGGAACCGGCTATGGCGCCCAGACCGGGCTTGGTCAATTCGGCGGAACGGGCCAGCAGTTCGGAGCCGGCGGCCAGGGGGCCGAGTACGCCGGTCAGGGGACATACGGCGGCGGATACGGCGCTCAGGCGGGGTCCGGCCAGTTCGGCGGCGGGTACGGGCAGCAGTTCGGGCAGTTCGGAGGACAGCAGTTCGGGCAGTTCGGAGGACAGCAGTTCGGAGGCGCGTATTCCGGTGGAACCGGCGCACAGGGTCCCATTGCCCTGGAGCAGGCGGTTTCATGGGTCGTGAACCCGAGCTTTTCCGAATGGGTTCTGCAGTTCCCACAGATGGTCGAAGGCATTGCACAGTACCCCTACGCGGCCTGGATCTTTTACCAGCAGCCTTACTTCAAGGACTGGTCCCAGCACTATCCGTACCTGGCCCTGAACGTCATGGCTTCCGCCATGAACTGGCAGGCCATGAGCGAGCCGCAGAAGGCGAACTTCTTTCGGCAGTATCCCAACCTGAGGCAGTACCCTGCGGGTTTTCCTATGGCACAGCAGGGTGGGACCCAGGCGGGTGCGGCCGGGGGAGGCGGCCAGCAGCAGCAGTAGTCGCTCACGCGGCACCCACGAAAAGGAGTGAAGCCAGGAACCTTGTTCCTGGCTTCACTCCCAACACATCTTTTCCATGCGGGTCTGGAACATTTACGGTTCAGGAAGCGGTTTCCTGGGTAAGTGACGAGTCATTTCGGCGGTGGGTATGGAAATTCCCGCTCATGGCCCTCATTGTCGCGGACTTCCCCTTTGCATCGAACCTGTTCTTCGAGCGCCCCTTCTTTCACCAGTGGTCTTATTTTTTCCCGCACCTGGCGTTTCCCGTGATGCAGGCCGCCATGTATTGGCGAAGCCTCAGCAAGCCTGCAAAGTCTGCCTTTTTTCAATGGCATCCAAACCTCGAGGTCAGGCCTTTCGGCTTTCAAAACGATTTGAAAGAAGGCGGACCCGGGTAAGGTTCGAGTCCGCTCTACAGTCGACTGGTGTTCACTTCGCCTGGATCTTTTACCAGCAGCCTATTTCAAGGAGTGGTCCCAGTGCTAATCGGACCTGACTGGCAGGCAACGAGCGAGCCGCAAATTTCCCATGGCACAACAGGGTGGGACCCAGGCGGGGCGACCGCCCCCGGCCGCACCCGTAACCTGGGATCGAAGTGACAAGAACTCTTTCCAAAACAAAAGGCCTCCCAAAAGGAGGCCTTTATGCACCATCACTCAACGGCTATTGGTTCTGGTTCGAAGTTCCCGTGTCGCGGCCCTGTCCCATCTGTTGGGTGGAGTATCCTCCCGGACTCATTCCGGCGGACCCGGCGTACCCACCCATCATGGGCCCTTGGCTTCCCGGCCCATATCCAAAGCCGGGGCCTTGTGCCACTTGCGGTGCTCCCATGGGTTGCCGGACCTGAGGACCATAAAAACCGGGCCCTTGTTGGTAAAATCCTTGGCCGCCCAGTCCCTGGGGCTGAGGGCCTCCGAACCCGGGCCCTTGCCCCGGTTGGCCGTAGCCGGCCATGAGCCCTTGTGCCTGGGGACCATACCCAGGGCCTTGTCCCGGTCCCATAGACGCTTGCGACTGAGGGCCATATCCAAACGCCTGCCCTTGTCCCGGTTGGCCGTAGCCGCCCATTGCGGAGGCCATGCGCTGCCCTTCGATATCGATCCTGCTTCTCGGTACCACGACCGTCCTCTCAGGATGGACGACAGGTACGGGCACCATCCGGGTGACCGGCACAGGTTGTTGAACGGTCATTTGCGACTGCACCGGAACCGGCTCCGGAACCGTTACCGGAACTGTTGCCATGCGCGTGATGTTTGCGGTCATGGGTCGAGTGACCGGAACCATCCGGGTTACCGGAACCGTGACCTGCCTCTGAACCGGCCGCGTTACCGGCACGGTTCTTGGTACTGTTCTTACCTGGGTCACGGGCACCTGCCTCGGGACCTGTTCAATCTGAGTCACCGGAACCCATCTTTGACTCACATAGGGCTGGGCCGGTGAAACGATGTTGTATACCGGCTCACCTATCTGCGGTCCGAGGCCGTACTGCTGCGGGGGAAAGAAGCCGGGCCCCGCCAAGCCCGGCCCTCCGACATTGGGGCCGGGGCCATAGCCGCCACCGAACCCGCCGGGGCC
>JAGVAP010000005.1 GCA_020060215.1 Deltaproteobacteria bacterium
GGAGGGAGGAACATAAGGAGAGAGGGGGGGTAGGGGGGTGAGGGGTATATAGGAATTGATTCAATCAATTGATTGATCATTTTTTGAGGAAAAATGCAGGAGGATATCCATTTTTATGGGGTTTATGCACTTGCCCGTGCTGCCGGAATTGACCCGGAGACGGCCAAAACGATCGGCTATGCTTCACAGTTCGTGGATGACGCCATTGATGATGAAACCATAGTCCTCGATAATCAGAAGGCCATCCTTCCCACCATCACCAGCCACAAACCCATCGATTATGAGAATGCCATACCCGGAGATCAATGGAGGGTTTGGATACCCTTTCACTTCCTTCCAGGGAACGACCCTGGATCAACCACTTTCATCGAGAGGATGGTCTGTCGAAAGGACAGCGATCCAGCCAGGAGGATGCTCACACATGCACTCCATTCTTCGAACAGCGCTTACTGGCCACACCTGATCGGCATTGCCGCCCATGTCTATGCGGATACCTTCTCACATTTCGGATTTGTCGGGATCGCCCATCAATGGAACAAGGTGAAGGGCGACTCGATCGAGGCCTCGGAAGAACATTCGCCGTCGATCCTAGACTACATCCAAAACAAGTTCGAGGACTTCAAGATGAGGTTTGCCGGAGGCTTTGCCGAGATGATCCCCGTCGGTCATGGATCGGTGGCAAGCTATCCCGATCGCCCTTATCTGAAGTGGCGATTCGAATATGAGGATGGAAACCACACCAGGGAGGAGATGGTTCGGGACAATGTGGTCCATTTCATGGACGGATGCAGGGGACTCTATGGCTTCTTCCATGATTTCTCCAGGATCTATCTCGATGGGCGCGACCTCGGCGGCAATCGGGCATGGAAGGATGTCAAGGACCAGGTCGAGTGCATCCTCAGGCGAGAGGACCCGCTGGAAGAAAGGATTGGGGCATGGAAGGAGGCTATCTCAGCAGGGCATTTCTGCGAGGCTACTCAAGTAGATCGTGAGATCAGCTACGACCCCGATCTCTGGAGGCCCTGCGCTATCGGAGAGGAATTCCCGGAGAAGTGCGACGCTAACCGATTCTTCATGGCCGCATGGTTTCACCGCAACTATGTCCTTCAGGATCTCCTCCACAATATCGGAATCTTAATCTGAAGAGATTTTCCGGAAGAGGGGCCAAATGGCATCGAGAAAGATCGAGGATCTTCATGAGAGCATCAGGGACAAGGCGGAGGCCTTCCTTCGTGAATGTGGAGAGCAGGATATTCCCATCCTGATCACATGCACTTTGCGGAGCATGGAAGAACAGGCGGCACTCTATGCGCAGGGAAGAGAGGACGTTGCAAAGGTCAACGAATTGAGAAGACTCGCAGGGATGCCACCCCTTGGGCCTGAGAACAGGATTGTTACCAATGCAAGACCTGGATATTCCCTTCACAACTTTGGACTGGCCTTCGACGTGGTGCCCCTCGATGGCGGTAAACCCATATGGGATTCATCTCATCCCGTATGGCAGCGGATCGGGAACGCCGGGAAAGGCGTCGGACTCGAATGGGCCGGAGAGTGGAAGAAGTTCAGGGAGTATCCCCACTTTCAGTATACATCCGGTCTCACCCTTGCCGAGATCCGGGAAGGGAAAAGGCCACCGATCGAAGCCGTATCTGTGGGGCTGTCATGATAACCAATTGTCATTGCCACATCTTCAGCCTGGAGTATGTTCCGAAGGAGTTCCGGAATCGATTCCTCCTGGACACTCGGAACCATTTTCATCGATTCGTTCACCGGCTGCTCAAAATCATCCTGGCAGACGGGTCCAAGCTCGAGACCTTTTTTGACTTTGCCGATCTCTCGATTTTGGAGATCGCAGACAGGCTTGTCCAGGAGATGGATGGGGCGGGGATCGAGATCTGCACCCCCCTCATGATGGATATGGAATTCTGCGAACCATTCGGGGGTGGAGTGAAGAGCTTCGTAGATCAGGTCAGGGAGACGGTTCAGGCCGTGGAGGCGGTGAACAGAAGATACGGCCGGCCGCGGATGCTGCCGTTCATCGCTGCCGATCCGCGGAGGAAGGATGTTTCGGATATGGTAATCGGTGCACTTCAAGGAGGAGCATTCAAAGGTGTGAAGATCTACCCGGTCATGGGATTCACACCGGATGACCGGACACTCTATCCCATTTACGAATACTGCATGAGAAACGAGATCCCAGTCACCACCCATTGCGAGAACGGGGGTATTCCCGGATTTGAGGCCTACTACCACCTGGCCCACCCGGCATATTGGAAAAGCGTTCTATCAGATTTCCCCCACTTGAAAATCAACCTCGCCCACAACGACCAGACTGGAAGCCTGTGGCAGTCGGTGATCCGGGACTTGATCATGAGGTACCCCAACGTCTACACGGATGTCTCCTATGATAGGGAGATGTTCTACAAGCCCGCGACATACTTCAACAGCATCAGGACGATGCTGAACACGCCCAAGCTCCGGGAAAGGATTCTCTACGGATCGGACTGGTACATAGGAAGGTATCTCTGGACGGAAGCCTCCTACCTAAACTGGTTCACTGCTTACTCCAGGAGGATCCCATGGTGCAGAATTGAATTCACCGAGGAGGAGATGAGAAGACTGACAGAAGAAAACCCTAGATCCTTCCTGGGCATGAACTGAATAGCGAGCGCATCCTCACGCAACCTGCTGCAGTGGGTAGCGAGTAACCCAAATCAGAAAAAGATCCTCGTGAGGTGGAAGGTCCCCGCAGTTCGCTGAGGGGATCTTCAACTGCCTCAAAGCGACCTGTCGCAGGCATTGAAGAGACCCACGGAAGACGACCCATCCTTTCCTATTCACCCCGGCCCGACCCCTCCATTCACACCCTGCCTCAGCTCCAATTCAGATACAAAATCCCCAGCGAGAAGCCTTTCCTATTTCAGGTCCCGGGCAGGAGAAGAGGATGGCCGCCCCCTGGACGGGTGCGGCTTTGCTCTTGGCAAGCCTGGTGGGTGGGGCAAGACCCTGGACGGGTCTTGCTGATCAGCCCTGAGGGAGTCGGGCCTGGACGGCCCTCCTTGTGCTAGTGCGATGCTTCGTGCTGCAGGTCCGGTCTGGACGACCGGCCCTGAAACATCCTTGGTGCATCCTAGTAGATAGTTGGTCTGGCTGAGGAAGCAGGCTTCAAACTATTTTACACGTATCGAGCTTCTAGGTGAGCCTGCTTACTATCCTGCCCCCGCCCACCCGCCCCCCTGGTTCCAGGCTGAGTGGTTCCTGGACCGTGCCGTCACAGTTTTTGCAATCCAGATTCATGGCTGTCCAACGAAGCAGGGTCCTTTGTAAGCGCTATCTCCCTCAATCCATCCATGCCAGGCAAAAACTGCGCCGGCACTCCGCCCTGCTCGATTCCACGTCCTCTTCTTCCAACAAACCTGGTTCCACCTCCAAGAAGGACCC
>JAGVAP010000140.1 GCA_020060215.1 Deltaproteobacteria bacterium
ACCGTGACGATTACATTGAGCGGCTCTCTGGTCTTTTGCAGGACACGAAGACCCTGTGTTACGCATGTGGTGCACAAGGGTGCTCTGGTCAGTCCATATTGCCACTCTGGAGTTGCCGATCTCCGGAAGCGAAGTGGCGCGCCGATTTCACATCGACCGCTCGCCGTTCAGCAGGGCGGCGCATCGGGTACGCAATGTCCGGACCTCACCACGGCTGTCAAGGCAATCCTTGCTCTGCTCCTGCCGGTCACAAGTCAACGATGAAACAACGTCCCCCTGTTGCTATTTCAGGTAGCGCTTTATGACCTTGCCGGCGGGGTTCCTGGGTAGACTTTCCCTGAACTCGACGAATTTGGGCACTTTGTATCTTGCCAGAGACCTCCTGCAGAACTCCTGGATCTCCTCCGCTGTCGCCTTTGCATCCGTTCTGAGAGCAACGACCGCCTTGACCTCTTCCCCGAAGATGGGGTCCGGTACCCCGACGACCGCGGCTTCCAGGATTTTGGGGTGGCGATACAACAGATTCTCGACTTCAAGGCTCCAGATCTTTTCGCCGCCGCGGTTGATCATGTCCTTCATTCGATCAAGGATATAGATGTACCCTTCTTCGTCCTTCCTGGCGATATCCCCGGTGTGCACCCATCCGTCTTCAATGATTTCTCGCGTTGCCTCCGGGTTGTTCCAGTATTCCTTGAAGCTCAGACACCCTCTCACGAGGAGTTCTCCTGGTTCTCCCGGAGGTAACTCTCTTTGGGATGTGTCGACGATCCTGGTCTCCACGAGAGGGAGGGCACGACCGGCGGAACCTATGTGACTCAAGGCGTCCTCGATACTCACTGTGGTCATGACCATACCTGAAGCCTCGCTAAGTCCATATCCGGGGCAGAGTTTCAACCCCGGCAATTTTTCTCTGCAGGCGTTCAATAGCTCCACCGGACTTGCCGACCCTCCGGCCCCGTAACCCCGGAGAGTCTTCAGCTTGGCGTAGTCATATTCCGGCACGTTGAGCATCAGCCACAAGACGGTTGGGACCCCGATCATGGTCGTGATCTTCTCCTCCTCAATGATCTTGAGGGCGTCCGGAGCAGTGAATCTGTCCATGAACACGACCGGAATCCCCGCGTACACGGAACCGCAAAGGTTCATGGCGAGTCCGGTGACATGAAAAAGAGGGACCGGACACAAGTGTCTGTCTCTCCCAGGGCGCCAGTCGAACAGCTCACAATTGGACATCGCTTCGGCGATCATCCCTCTGTGGGTCAGCACGGCCCCTTTCGGCCTTCCGGTCGTCCCTGAGGTGTACATGATGACTGCGCTGTCCGTCTCATCCACCTGAACGTGAACGGAGTCGAGCTCTTGCTGTTTGAGCAGTTCCCGGTATTCATCCGAGTCGGTCACAAATACCTTCCTCACCTGCCCGAGCCTTGGACGAATTTCGTTAATGACTTCATGAAACTCCGGGTCGACGATGACCATGACCGATCCCGAATCGCTGAGTTGAAAGGCAGCCTCCTCCCCTTTGTAAGCAGTGTTCAAAGGCACGGCGACGGCTCCCAATTTCATCACCGCGAAAAAGCTCACGGAGAAGGCCCACCCATTCTTTAACATCAAGGCAACCCGGTCTCCCTTCCTGACCCCATATCGGCGATAAAGGCCGGAGGAGACATGATCCACCATGGAAGCGAACCGTCCATAAGACAACCTGGAATCAGGGCTGATGATTCCCTCCGAATCCCCGTGTTTCGCGGCCGTGTTCGCAAGTACCTCGGCCAGGTTTAAGCTTCTCTCCGCATACACCTTTTCTTTGTGGCCCCAGCGACTGGTCACCTCTTCAATCCTGTACTGGGTTGCAGTTCTTTCCATTTGGCCTCCCATGGGCTTACCTCTTTCTTCTCCCCCTGCGCTCCATCTTCCCAGACCCCTTCAACCCATCAGCCTGGGAAGGTAGAGGCTGATCCCGGGGAAAACGACGATGATTCCAATGATGATGACGTATACGAATGCGAATGGAATGACTCCCAGGAAGATCTCCTCCATGGAGACCTTGGTCACCCCTTGGACCACGTAGACGTTGATCGCCACGGGCGGCGTGATCATGCCCAGTTCCGCCACCATGCAGATGAGGACGCCGAACCATATGGGGTCAAAGCCCAACTGAAGAATGACCGGGAAGAAGATGGGGACCGTGAGCAGGATCATACCCAGGGTGTCGAGAAACATTCCGAGAGGAATATACAAGACAAGCATTGCGACCACAATTCCCAGCCGCGGAACAGGCAGGTTTGTGATCCAGCCGCTCACCTGACCGGGAAGTCCTGTTATCCCGAGAAAGATGTTGAAGATGCTCGCCCCGATGAGGATGAACAGGATGTATGAGGTGATTTGGGCGGAGTCTCTAAACGCGGAAAGAAAGGCGGAAAAGGGCATGCGCTTCGTCAAAGCAAGGGCAAAAGCCCCAAAGGCACCGATACAGCCCGCCTCGGAAGGGGAGAACACTCCTATGTACAAGCCGCCTATGACTATTACAAAAAGGACCAGCATCCCCCAAACACCCGCCAAAGAACGGACCCTTTCTTTCCATGGGAAGGCCTTGCCTGGAGGCCCCAGTGCAGGATCCCTTTTGCACATCAGAAGGATGATCAATCCAAAGGTTCCCGCAAGCAGCAAGCCGGGCAGAATCCCTGCGATAAACAAGGCCCCTATAGAGGTTTCCGTGATCATCCCCAGGATGATGAAGATCGTGCTGGGGGGGATTAAGATCCCCAGAGTCCCTCCTGCGGCTATCGTGCCGGCTGCGAGGCGGGAGTTGTACCGGTATCTCTTCATTTCAGGGAAAGCGATGGTCCCCATCGTGGCGGCCGAGGCGACGCTTGAACCGGTGCAGGCCGCAAAAGCGGTGCAGGCGCCCATGGTCGCCAAAGCCAGCCCGCCGGGTAGCCTTGACATGATCTTGTAAGCGGCATCGAAGAGGTTCCGGCTGATCCCGGAGTAGAAGGCAAGCTGCCCCATGAGCGTGAACAGAGGAACGGAGCAAAGCACGAAAGAGGCGACTTGTGAGTATGGATTTCCACCCAGAAGACTCAAAGCCGGCATCAACCCTTTCAGAACATACATGCCGACGAAACCCACCAGGGCAAAGGAGAAGCCGAGAGGCAAACCCAGAGCGGAGAGAAAAAGGAAGCCGAAGAGTGCCGCAAAACCGATCGGTATGGGGGACACGTTACTCCTTCTTTCCAAATTGGGTGATGTACTGAAGCATTTGAACGATCAGCACTAGGCACAGAGTGAATGCTCCAATCGGCACGAGGAGCTGGGGGAGGAACATAGGAACACCGATGGTCGGAATCGTTCTGCCCATCTGCCAAAAACTGATCACCAGCAGCCACCCCCTCCACAGGATCAGCGCGGAGATGACGAGGGCACAGCCGCTCGTGAAGAGCCCCAAGATGGTCTGGGTCCGGGAGGAGAGGTGGGAAATGACGATCTCCATTGTCACATGTGCCTTTTTTTCCTGGGTGTAGCCCAACCCCAAGAGAACGATGGCAGGGAGGAGGATCTCGAAGACCTCCAACGTCCCAAGAATGGGCTTGTTGAAGAGGTACCTGCCGAACACATCGACCGTTCCCAGAGCCATCATAAAAAACAGCAAGCCCATGCAGAGATATCTGAGTGCGCTATTGATCCGACGAACTGTTTTTGCCAGTGTCTCGACCATATCAGGCATGAAATTCTCCCTCGATCCCTTTTCCAGGCTGTAACCGTTCCGTCCCACCCCTTTCTCCGTAATCGCATTTGGTCCGTGGTTGCTCGTAGCTGGCCCCGGTCCCTCTTCAAAACGAAAGCCTCTGCTGATCTAGCGCATGCCGGGCTCGGGCGGTCCGAACATCCCTTCCCCCCCGACCGAGTTGACAAGGGGTGGCGGTCGCGCGCCCTCGTGTTTGAAAAGGGACCAACTCCTTAGGGCTGTCTTGTCAAAGAGCTGGACGGTTGCCGTTGGTTCTATTTCGGCAATACGAACGGCGCCTTAGCCCCCGACTTTTCCAGGGCATCATAAAGGTCCGCAAGCGCCTTCTTGCCTGGAAGCCCCTTTCCCTCCAACCTGGTTTCCCACGTCTTGAAAATTGGCGCAACCATCCGGTCCATCTTCTTCAACTCCGCCTCACTCCAGGCAAGGGTCTCCACCTTTCGTTCGCGTGCGAATGCAAGGCCCTTTTCATTGTATTCGTCGAAAGCGCGGGCACCGAAGAGCGAAAGGCTGTCCACGTTGGCTTCCACGTATTTCTTCCCTTCCTCGGGCAGATTCTGGAACGATTTCTTGTTCATCGCAAAAGTCTGCGTGGTCGTTCCGAGATTGGTCATGATCACGTATTTGGCCACTTCGCCGATCTTGAAAGCAGCGGCCATATCCCCACAGGCCCAAGTGGCATGAATGATCCCCTTTTGCATGGCGGTATAGATCTCGCCCGCAGGCATGCTCACGGGCACCGCACCGAGTGCCTTCGTCACCTCCACGAAGGTCGGGGAAGGGCACCGCAGTTTCTTGCCTGCCAGCTCTTCCACATTTGTGATCTTGACATTGCTCCAAAGCTGGTACGGCCCGATTGCGTAAAAAAAGAGAAGCTTCACGTTGCTGTAGTCCTTATCGTAATAGCCCTTCTTCCGCGTCTCGATAATAGCTTTCGTCAGCACCTCGGCGGTGGGGTAGCGAATGGGCAGCTCGATCATCTCGGTAAATGGGAACACGTCCGGCGTGTAGCCCGCATTGAAGTGGCCCCAATCGATGATGTTCTGGATCAGCCGCGTGTAGAGCTCGGGGACAGGCCCCAGTGCGGATGCAGTGTGCCAATTGGTCTTCACCGCGCCACCGGTCGCCTTCTCCAAGCCCTTAGCGAACTCGGGGCCGATCACTTTTGCAGGGACGCTCATCGTCGGCACCCATGTCTCACCCGTCAGGGTGATTCCTGCTCCAGACGCAGGAAACGGCACAACCACCGCCAGCGCCACCAAAAGGACCAAACCCACCCATGCGATCATTCCTCTGCCTTGAAACAATCTTGGTCTCATTTTTGTCCTCCTCCTTTGGGTGATTGATGTCGCACTCCGTATCACCGAACCGTGATTACGATTGTCCACGGTCTCCGGCAACCTCCAGCGTCTTTATTCAGGTTTACCCCCCGAGCCGCCGTCTTCCACCGTTCCAGTCGCAGCAGGGGTCGCACACCCCATGTTCTTGAGCTTCTCATCCCAAAATTCCTTGTGCTGTTCCCTCCAATGGGGTCCGTTGAATTTCATGTTTCCGTCAAAGAACCCACAGAGTCTTTTGTACCACCTTACCCATGGGTTCTCCATCTTTTGCCTGGCCTCCAGGACATCCGCCACAAACGTGGCGATCTCGGTGATGTGCTCCTTTGGAACGAAATAGGAGGCCCCTTCCTCGGCAGACTTCTTCAAGCTTTCCACGTTTAAGGAATGGGCGGTGAGCATGAGAGCCGGGATCTCCTTTTGTGCGGCGAGCTTGAGCAAGTCAAAGCCTTTGACTCCCATGATGTCGAGAACGACCGCGTCGTAACGCTCGTTTTCAAGGAGCTCCTTTGCCGTCTCAAAGGTCGAAGCACGATCCACCATGCAGGCGCTTAAGAGCTCAGTCAACACATCGAGGATGTCCGGTTCGTCATCGACGATCAGCACCCTTTTGCCTTGAAGGAGATTTCTCGTTTCCATTATCCCACTTCCTCGAGCGAAAACGGCTATAGCCCTTGTTCGCTATTATGTGACGTATGCGCCTAGGTGGTCGCCTGCTATGGTTCTCCGACTAGTACCCTGCCGACTTGGGCAATTCTCAGAGCCTTACCACCTTGGCATCCCGGCAAGACCCTTCTATATCATATCCGTCGACAAGACCATATCCCATCGTGCAACTGGAGAGCATCATCGTCACCCTCACTCCGGTCTGGACGGCACACCATTTCGCCGCGGCGATGCGTTTCGGGTCAGGTCTGCCGATGTCGATCATCCAACCCGCCTGCCAGGTCAGAACGCGGGCAGATTCCACCATCATGGCCGTTTCCGCCAACGGGGAACTCAGGCCTTGTAGACCCTGCACAGAAAAGACCGCCATGACTCCGAGCCCGTGTGCGGGTCGCAGGGGATATCGGCTGTGAGCATGCTCACGCTGGACTCCCTGAAGCCGTAGTCGGGGGGGCTGCTTTCCGGAAACCACCACCCGTGCTGAGCGCTGACCACTCTGGGGTCGACATCTTCCGTCAGGCGGGCCCTTTGCCTGATCCTCCCCCTGGGACTCTCGATCCACACCCAATCCCCGTCCTCAACCCCCAGGCTCGCGGCGGTTGCGGGATGGATCTCCAAAAGAGGGTCCGGATTCCTTTTTCGGAGTGAAGGAATCTGCCTTCCCTCTGTATGAAAGAAGGGCTGAATTCTCGCTCCGGTTGTGATGATCAGAGGATACCGCCCGAGCAGGTCAGGGGTGGAATAGGGACTCTCCGGCGGCTCCACCACAGAGGGCAGCGGGTCATATCCAAGGGCCGCCAACCTCGAGCAGCGCAGCTCAAACCTGCCTGAAGCTGTCCTGAATCCGTCCCGGAGGTGCTTCCGGTACTGCATCCGCCCTTGGATCACCCCCTTTTCCTTGAACTCCTCAAAGGTGACGTTCGAGTCCCTGAGAACCCAGTCACAGTAATCGCGGACATTCTTCCATGGGAAGCATTCTTCCATCCCCATTCGGCGCGCCAAATCAATGAGGATGTCCTTATCATCTCTGCATTCCCCGATGGTGGCCGCCTTTTGCCGCACAAGGACGCACCATACAAAGTGAACATCGGCCACATCGTCGGTCTCGAGCCAGCTGGCCGCAGGCAGGAGGATGTCGGCCATCTGGGCAGTCGGAGTCATGAACAGCTCGGATGCAACCGTAAAATCGATCTTCTTGAATGCTGCGGCCATTCGCTCGGTGTAGCTGTGCCCCAGGAATGTGTTTGTGCCCATGAGAAAAAGCGCCTTCACCGGGTAAGGGTTCTCGGTGAGAACGGCATCCCAGAAATCTCTCGGGTGCACAACCTGGGGGAGCACCCTGTAGCGCCCCGCCCCGATTTTTTTTCCCAAGGCCTCGGGAGAAAGCCTTCCAGGCAGAACAATCTCGGGGTTCAGTCGTGGGGCCTGAATGACGACGCCCTCGGGGGGGACCCAGAATACGTCTCCTCCCGGGACGTCGATGTTTCCGGTGATGCCCGAGAGAAGCAGAATGGCCCGAATGGTCTGAAAGCTGTTGATGTTCTGATCTATGGCCACACCCCATTGAATGCATGCCGGTTTGGTGGCCGCATACGCCCGGGCCGCCTCACGTATGGTCTCCGCCGGCACCCAGGCGATCTCCGCCATCCTCTCGGCCGGATAGCGCTTCGCCCTCTCTGCGAGTTCGTCAAAACCGACGGTCCAGTTCGCCACGAAATCCCTGTCGTAAAGCCCCTCTTCAATGATGGTGTTGAGCATCCCCATGGCAACGGCATCATCCGTCCCCGGCCGAAGCTGCACCCAATGGTCCGCCTTGGAGGCGATCTCCGTTCTCCTGGGATCGATCACAATGAGCCTCGCCCCCCCCTTGATGGTCCGGCTCAGCTGGTTGCCGCACATGCCGTCGGATGCCCCGGTCTCGGTGATGTTGCATCCCCAGACCACCACACATTTCGGGGTTGTTCCCCCAAATCCATAGTAATCGCATACCGGCAGCGTACCGCACGTCATTGCCGATGCAGCCAATCGGGGTGCATAGCAGACGTGCGCAAAGGTGACCCGGTTGGGGGTCCCAAGGCTATTCAGGAACCGATGGAAGAACACGTAGTAGGGCCTGCCCGTCCCGTAAGCGCCGGCGATGGACTCGGCCCCGAATTCTGCCTTGAGCCTCAGGAGCTTATCTGAGACCGTGTCGAGGGCCTCATCCCAGCTGATCCTCTGCCACTTGTTTTCTCCCCGCTCACCCGCTCTCTTGAGGGGGTATTGGAGCCGCTCGGGGTGGTAGAGGAGTTCCACCGAGGCCTTTCCCTTCGAGCAGATGTACCCGCGTGAGGTGGGGCACTCGGGATCCCCTGAGACCTTCACCACCTTTCCATTTTCCAGGTGAACCAGGACCCCGCAGACGCCGTGACACATCCTGCAGCACGAACGAAGAACCCTCTTTTCACCCATGGTCCAGCCCCTTTCGAGTCACACGGTCCACCAGGATGGAAGAGTGGAAAACGGGAAGCCGAGACGGGAAAGCGCCTTTGTCTCTTCGGCGGTGAAGCGGGGTCTAGAGACCAAGATAGGCCTGCTTCACCTTTTCGTTTCGTACCAGACTTTCAGCCGAATCTTCGAGAACGACCAACCCTGCTTCCAGAACGTACCCGCGGCCAGCAATCCTGAGAGATTCTGCCGCGTTCTGTTCCACGAGCAGGATGGACCTCCCTTGCTGTCCGATGCGCAGGATACTGTCCATCACGGCAGTTACCACCATCGGCGCCAGCCCGAGGGAAGGCTCGTCCAGCATCAACAGCCTGGGATTGGACATCAGAGCCCGACCGATCGCCACCATCGTCTGTTCCCCCCCGGAAAGCATTCCGACGGCCTGCTTGCTCCTCCCCTTCAGGACCGGGAAAAGGTCATAGACCATCTGCCTCGATGTTTGCACGAGGGGGCGGTCTTTCCTGCAAACAAAGGCGCCCATCTCCAGATTCTTGAAAACCGGCATCCTAGGGAAAAGCAATCTGCCTTCCGGCGAAAGCACGACTCCAAGTCTCACAATGGCATGAGGACTCATGTGGTCGAGTCTTTGTCCGCCGTAGCTGATGCTCCCGCTCTTGGGCTTCAGAAGGCCTGAAATGGTTTTCAGCAGGGTGGTTTTGCCGGCCCCGTTCGCGCCCAGGATGGCAACGACCTCTCCGCTGTCCACCCCTATGGAAATCCCTCTCAGGGCATCAAAGGATCCGTATGAGGCATGGACGCCACGAATATCAAGGAGCATGTCTTCCTCCCAGGTACGCCTGGATAACCCCTTCATGGTTCGAAACTTCCTTCGGAGTCCCCTCAGCCAGCTTGCGCCCGTGGTTGAGGACAATGATCCGGTCCGATATTCTCATCACCATCCTCATTTTATGCTCGATGAGACAAATCGTGACGCCGCTCTTCTGCACCTTTTGGATCAGATCGGTGAGGTGGCCGATCTCTTCCATGTTCACTCCGCCTGTCGGCTCATCCAGTAACAACAGGCAGGGGTCTATGGCCAATGCGATTGCAATGGAGAGCCTTTTTCTGGCCTCTTCGGTCAACTCTTCCACCCTGGTGTTTTCATGGTGTGCCAACCCGACGAAAGAAAGCACCTCCCTCGCCTCTTCCACGGCGCGGGCCTCCTTGCGTTTGTATGAAGGCGTTCTCAGGATGGCGCCCAGGACCCCTGCCTTCGCGTGGAGCATTTTCCCGATGATGACGTTGTCAAGGGCGCTGTGCTCTCTGAACACCGTGGTTTTCTGAAAAGTCCGGGCCATCCCGACCCGGGCAGCCTCGTATGGTTTGCATCCTGTAATATCTCGTCCCTTCACGGACACGGAACCTGAGGTAGGCATGCAAATCCCGGTCAGGAGATTGAAAAGCGTAGTTTTTCCCGCGCCGTTCGGGCCGATAATGCTCAGGAGTTCACCTGGGAATACCTCAAAACTCAGATCGTTGACCGCCATCAACCCACCGAATCTCTTTCCAAGCCTTCTCACCTGCATGAGGGCCGTTTTCATTTCGTCACAGCCCTCTTTCTCGAAACATTCCATTTCTTCAATACAAGCCCGAGGCCGCCGGCAATTCCTGAAGGGAGGAACACCAGAAAGGTCAGAAGAACGGCTCCATTGATCATCGACATCAGGCGGGGGAGCACTTGGAGGCCTTCCGGCAGCGTCAGAAGAACGATCGTTCCAAGGAATGGTCCTGACATGGTGGCCGATCCCCCTATGACCAGATAAGCCACGGCGTTCATTCCCTGAGTGAAATGCGCCACGTGGGGTGTAATGACGGAGTTGTGGGCCGCATAAAAGCTGCCGGCCGCCCCCGCATAGAGGGTGCTGATCACAAAGCTCGTGAGCTTGCAGCGCATCGTATTGATACCAAGAGACTGGGCGAGGGTCTCGTCTTTCGATACCGCAACGAAACCCCTTCCCGCGAGGGAATTCACAAGCCGGTGCTGGGAAAGGGTGGCCAAGACAAGGAAAAAAAGGATCAGGTAGTACATGGAGAGCTGTGATTGAAACGTCACGCGAACACCGAAGGGAAGAAGGATTGCAGGGGGCCTCGGGATCCCCATCAGCCCGTTGGCTCCCCCGGTCAACGCCTCCCAATGGACAAGGACCACATGGAGAATGATGGCAAAGCTCAGAGTGACCAGAACGAAATAGGGGCCCTTCAACCTGAGGGAGGTGTACCCCAAGAGGATCCCTGCCACTCCGGTGATCCCTACGGAGAGTAGAAAAGCTGGCCAGAAGGCGAGGCCCGCCTTCACGGCCAGCAGGCCCATTGCGTACGCCCCCATTGCAAAAAAAGCCGAGTGGCCAAGCGAAAGCTGGCCGGTGTACCCGTAGATCAGATTGATGCTCATGGTCATGATGACCCAAATGCAGATGAGGATCATCATGCCCCTCAAGTACTCGCCTACCAGCAGAGGAACCAGAGCGGCCGCGGCCAGAGAAGCAACCCAGAGAATGCCGTGTTTTGAGACGACTGACTTCACGTTCGCCAGACTTCCTTCCCGAACAGCCCCATGGGCCTGAATAGAAGGACGAGAATCATGATGCCAAAAATGAAGATTTCGCCGTATGTCGCTGAAAAGTAGCCTGCGACGAGGCTTTCCACGAGGGACATTGCAAAGGCCCCGACCACCGCCCCAAGGATACTCCCCAACCCCCCGAGGATGACGGCGGCAAAGGCCATCAGAAGCGGACCCGTCCCCATGGTGGGGACCACGTTCGTTGCCGGACCGATCAGCACCCCCGCCACCCCTGCCAGTGCCGTACCGATCCCAAAGGCAAAGGCCGTCACCTCCTTCACCTTTATACCACAGAGCATGGCCCCTACCCTGTCTTGCGCCGTGGCCTCCAGCGCCGCCCCAAGGGCTGTCTTCTTGATGAACAGGGGAAGGCCCAACATGATCAAGAGTGTGGCGATCATGATGATGAGCCTCTGCATCGGCAAGGCCAGTCCCGCGAAGGTCAGCACCTCCCTGGAGAAAGGCGTGACGAGCCACTTCATCCTGGGTCCGAAGAAGTAAACCGCGGCTCCCTCCAGGATCATCAGGAGCCCCAGGGCGGCCACGAACAGGTTCACTTCATCATCTCCTTCCATGGGCCGGAAGATAATCCTCTCGACCACGAGCCCCACAAGACCTAGAGCGATTGTGGCCAGGACGACCGCCAACCAGTAACTCATCGAAAAGGACATGACCACATAGAAGCCGATGTAGGCACCAAGCATGTACAGATGACCCTGGGCGAAATTGGGCACGCCCAGGATGCCGAGAATCAAGGTGAGACCTGAGGCGAGAAGGGCATAAATACACCCTTGTGACAAGCCATTCAGGAGATACTGGGCCAGTTCAGTCACACGCCGCCCTTTGGAATCATAGGGATGTCCAGCCGGCCTCACGGCCAGCGAGTGCCTTCATCGGATCGAAAAAGGTCTTCCCCTCGCCCCACACCTGCAAGAGGGGCGGGGGGTTTTACAGGGGCCCGAAATACCTACCATCTCAGCAACCCCTTTTGCTTGAATTCGTCATACCTGCCCAGTTCCCTGAGATGGCAGTAGAGCGGCGAATCCTCTGCATTCTTGTAAACCTTCAGCGCATCGGTGGGGATGGTCAGATCACCGACTTTCTTCACCGAGCCGTCCGGTTGGATCTCTGCGAGGATGTCTTTCCACCCCGTCATCATGCCCTGGGGCAAGACGCCGTCGTAGGCAGTGGTGATCCGCCAGTTCATCAGCGTCGCGGCACGGTCCAGGGCAACCCGGATAGCGAGGGAGTCGCTCACTGTCTCCGCAATTTCCATGGCCTTGATAAAGTGAAGGGTCTGGTCCCAGAGATTGCAGACGAGACCGTGCCACGGCTTGGATCCGTACTTCTTCTTGTACTTCTCCCAGACATAGGGAACCGCCCCTGTGGGGTCATCCTCGGGATGGTCTACATAATAGGTCGAACCCCAGGTGTCCAGCAGCGAACCGGCAACGTTCTTGGCTCCCACGTTCTTGATGGTCACGTGTGTGAAATTCTCATTGCCCAGGAATTTTCCTTGAAACCCCACTTCACGGGCATGGATCACCATCAGGGAGTTTGGCTCCTCGTAAGCATTCAAAAAAATGAAATCCGGTTTTTGCGCGTTGAACTTGGTCATGATACTGTGATAGTCGTTTACGGTCTTCGTGTCCACCACCTCAAACCCGACGCAGGTGCCGCCGAGTTTCTCCATTTCCTTTCTAAAATCCTCTCCCCACACCTTGTAAGCATCGCTCACGTCGGCCAGCACAGCGAACTTCTTCCATCCTTTGGCAAAGCAGCCTCTTGCCATGGGTGCGGCCAGGTAATTGGCTGGCGGCCGTGACTGCAGGAGATAGGGGTTCTCCATCCTGTGCGTTTTGTCCGAAGCGGAAAAACCGTCAAAGGCCACTCTCGTCTCTTTGCTGATAGGCATGCACGCCCAGGTCTGCGGTGTCCCCACAGGACCGATGATGAAGGGGACTTTGTAAGTCTCCACCATTTTTCTGAAGCCGATGACGCTTTTTGCGGGATCCGCCTCGTCGTTGTAGTGCTCATATTTCAGATAGTATCTTTCCCCTTTCACCATGATCCCGCCCTCCGGCGGGTTCCACCGGGTATTCACCTCGTCCAGGGCGAGTTCGATCCCTTTGAGGAAGGACTCGCCGAGAAGGGCAACGGCGCCGGTCGTCGGGCAGATCACCCCGAAGGTGACATACTTCTTTTGCGCGTGGCCTGTCCCAGGCGACACCAGGACCGACAAGAACAGTGCAAGTGCGAGTTTCCTAAGCATAGTCGTTCTCCTTTCCCGGTTTCTTGTCTGTTGCGGCAAAGATATCAAACGGTCCCCATTTCGGAATGCATCACCCCCTCTCGTCCCCGTTTCCGCGTTTGTACCATGGATCACCGGTATACCCCGTAGGTTTTGGTGGTCGCTTCCATGGCCTTCAGATTCTCAGGCCTGGCCTCGTCGGGTATCCCTATGGCCCCGTCCATGATAAACCCGCCGTCTCTCCCGACCACATCGATCAGCCTCTTGCAGTATTCCCCGACCTGCTCCGGTGTTCCGGTCACCATCAGGGAAGGCGGCACATTTCCTCGAATGCATACCCTTTCGCCCAGGATCTCCTTGGCCTTGAAGATGTCCGTCCGCTCAAAATGGTAGATCGCCTTACCCGCAGGAATATCCTTGATGATCTCCAGGCGCGAATCGCATCTGCCCTCCCAGAGGGGGCAGGGGACCAGGTCGTTTCTGATGAACTCCATCATGAGCTCGCGCAGGGTCGGCCAGTAAAAGGTCTTGAATTGATCCAGGGACATAAACCCGTCCAGGCCTTTGTGCAGAGGCATGAAGATATAAGGGATCCCTGTTTGTCTGGCGTCCGTGATCGTGGACCCTGCCAGGATGGGCAGAACTCTCTCCAAAGCCTTGGCCAGTTTCTGCGGCTGTCTGTACATGTCCAGCATGATCCCTTTGGTCCCGCGGAAGTTGTCTCCGAAGTAGTCAAAGGGCGCATAGGCGGTGCCTCCGAACATGTGGGGAAAACCCAGTTCGTTCATCTCCTTGGAGAACTCGCCCGCTTTGGCCGCCCACCTTCGTCCCTCTTCCCCCGCCTTGAGCAGAGCCTGGAGAGACTCAGCCACTTCGGGAATACCAAAAACCACCGCGCACCTGGGGATCTTCAGGTAGTACTGGGCAGGAAGAAGCGGCAACATCTTCAGGCCCTCGAGCCCTCCGCATATGCGGGGCAAGTAAGTCCTCAACATGAAATCGGTCGGGTCACTGAGATAGGTGTCGTATTCCTCGGCCTTCATGAGTTCCGCTTCGACAAACTGATAGGTATGATCCGGGGAGACCCCATGGCCGGGCCACTTCAATTGCCTGAAGCCCAGAATCTCCATGACAGGCCCTAGCCCGAAAAGCCCGTAGGGGTTCAGATACTGATCAGGTTCGAAATCCAAAATCGTTTTTCTGGCTGCCTCTTTCATTTGGTCGTAATCGTGCATGTACTGCTCGCAGGTTATTCCGGCGTATTTGGCGGGGAAAAAACTGAAAAAAGGGGCAAAAGGGACCCGATCGGGTTTTTTCAGCTGGACGGCGTCTTCGACTCTCCTGGCTCTTTCTTTTTTCAGCTCTTCTCTCGTCTTCTTCATTGTCGTTGACCTCCAATCCATTTCATAGCCAGTCTCACCGCATCCATCGCATCCATCCCAAACTCATCGGCGCCTGTATACTTTCTGATCTCTTCATCTATTTGACCACCGCCGATCATGATCTTGGTGTTTTCTCTCAGCCCGGCTTTTGAAATGGCCTCTACGGTGGATTTCATGGAATCAAAGGCCAGTGTCAGAAACCCGCTCAAGCCGACGACCGGCGCATGATGCTTTTCCAAGGCGCTGACGAATCTTTCCACCGGAGCGTCAATGCCCAGGTCAATCACCTCGAATCCATTGACGTCCAGCATGAAAACCACGATATCCTTGCCGATGTCGTGAATATCCCCCGCAACCGTACCGATGATGACTTTCCCCAGACGCTTGGTTTCCGTACCGCTCTTCAGCAGGGGTTTCACCATCTCGGAAATCTGCCTCATCATTTCACCTGCCATCATCAGTTCAGGAAGAAAGTACTCCCCCTTTGCGAACCGCTTCCCCACAATGTCCATGGCCTCTTTGCTCCAATTGAGGACGGTCACTGGATCCTCACCGCTCTCCAGGAGACCTCTTGCCATCTCCAGTGCTTCCTTCTCTCTCATGTTCGCCATCAGGTCCACGATCTTCGCGGGCATAATCCTGTCCTCCTCAAAAGGGTTTGTGTACAGGGATTCCGGTGCTCCGGATCCACGGCGGAATCGTCGGCCGCATGACCCTCGAACATCCCCCTTGGATCTGTATGGGCGGCAAGCTTGCTTCTTACAGTCTGCCCAGAATTTCCCGTGCGATGGTGTTCTTCTCGATTTCCTTGGTCGCTTCGTAGATCTCGACGATCTTTGCGTCCCGGTAAAACCGCTCGACATCGTACTCGGCCATGAAACCATAGCCCCCATGGAGCTGAAGAGCTTCATCCGCCACCCGGACGCCTGTTTGCCCGCCATACCATTTCGCCATGGCGATCATCGCCCGGTCGATCTTGCCGGAGTCGTAAAGCCACGCGCTCTTGTAATAGAGATGGCGGGCGTTTTCGATCATCGTCGCCATTTCGGCGATCTTCCATTGGATCCCCTGGAACGAGCCCAGGGGCTGGCCGAAGGCGCGCCTTTTCCTTGCGTACTTCACCGCCTTTTCGAACGATCCTTGAGCGACCCCGACCCCCTGCGCCGCAGCTTCCACCCTCGCAAAGTTGAAGAGCGACATGATCTGAGGAAATCCCTCCCGATCCCCTCCTATGAGGTTCTCCGCAGGAACCCGCACATCCCTGAAGACCACCTCCGCGGTATCCGAGGCTCTGATTCCCAGTTTCCCTGTGATCTTTGTCCGCTCCACCCCGGGTCGATCGGTCTCCACCAAAACGATCCCGTACCGCTCCGCCTTGGTTTTCCTTTCCGGATCGGTCAGACAATACACGGCCAGGTAATCCGAAATGGTGCCGCTTGTGATAAACATCTTCGATCCATTGATCACGTATTCGTTCCCCCGCCTCTGCGCGAGGGTGCTTGTCCCGAAGATATCACTTCCGGCATCGGGTTCTGTGATCGCCGTGCCCATGATCGCCTCCCCCCTGGTAAGGGGGGGAAGGTATCGCTTCTTCTGCTCCGGCGTTCCGTACCATTCGATCAACTTGGACCCGAATGCGGTCAAGAGGATGCAGCCGCACCCCGGATCGACGCGCCAGAATTCTTCCATTAGCATGCAATGTTCAAGAAGTCCGAACCCTCCTCCGCCGTGCTCCTCCGACAGGTAGGCCCCTATGAACCCCAGTTGGGAGGCCGTCTTCCAGAGTTCCGTCGGGAAAACCTCCCTCTGGTCACATTCCCTTGCGTACTTCGGAAATTCCGCCTCCGCAAACTCCCGAGCCGCATTTCTGATATCCCTTTGCTCTCGACTCATCTCGAAATTCAACCGGCGCCTCCTCAGTTCCCGCCCGAGCGGAAGGATTCCAAGACCCGCGTGCCGGGGCGGATCCCCCCCCGTCACGTCGGAGGGGGGCAGCCCAAAGCAAGCCGCACCGCTTCAATCACCCAGCTTCTGTGACAGCATCCCGACCGACATCCCCCACAGGTATTCGGCGCAGCCTGCCGAAACGACCTTCTTCGGGACGGCTCTCCTCCGCGTGCGTGCCCTTTTCGCACACTCCGGGAAAGCCGTGACGCCTTTTCCGCCCTGCTTGCCTCAACCCTTTACCAACCCGTTCATGAAAAGGATACGGAAGTTGCGAATGAAGAGAGCGCCGTCGACCCGATCCCGATTCAGCAGCCACTGGTGCATGATGCCGTCCTGGGTGCCGATGAAGATCATGGCGGCCAAATCAGGGTCCAACTCCTTCTTGAACACGCCCTGCTTGATTCCCTGCCGGATGATTCCCCCCAGGAATTTCCGGTATTCCCTGTAGACGCCCTTCAAGGCCGGCTCGAAGTCCACGTCCGCCTTCAAGTCAGCGTTGAGGGAGCTCAGAAAAGAGATCAGATCCCGGTTCTCCGCCCCAAAACGGGCGTTAAAAGAGATGATGCGATGCATCTTGTCCAGGGCATTTCCATCACATGTTTGAATGTCCTTGATCAGTTCTTCCATGAACCCGACCTTATAGAGATCGATGATTCGGAAGAGCAATTCGCCCTTTGTGCGGAAGTGAGCATAAAGTGCGCCCTTGCTGAGGCCTACTTTCGTCATGATTTCATCGATGGAGGTCGCGTGATAGCCTTTTCTTACAAACAGCCAGAGCGCCGAGAGAACAATCCTGCGAACGGTTTCCTCGCTCTTTTTCATACCGGGGTCTCTACTCTTGGGTGTTATGAGCGTTGAAGGACTTCAATGCGGCCCTTCCGGGCCTCGGCCTTGAGTTTCTTTGATCCGGCCGCACTGAACACATGATCTCGGCAGTATGGTTTGTGGCATGCGGCGGCATTCACGAACGAGTGATGGAATGCGCCTGATTGTTCCGTTTTACAAACGATTCAGGATGAACGCTTCCCTCGCGTTTTGGTCATGAAACGGCTTCCCGTAAGGGTGCCGGCGGATGGGAAAAGATACCGACCAGATAGAACTTGAATTAATTGGAGGAGAATGTCAATGTTTTTGTTGTCTCTGATTGTCGGATAGTTAGCGTGAAATAATTCTCCTTGGCCCCTGCAGGAATAGTATTTAGATACTGTCCGGTCGGTTTTTTTTGCGCAATCCAGGCGCCCGACGGAGGATGCAGCAAGCTTTGCTCTGTTGGGTAGACTGGTTGGCCATCTACATCTTGTAACCGAATCTTCTCAGCAGGTCCTTTCTGAAATCCACATCCTTCTGCGTCTCGATGCCCATGGGTTTTTCGCCGTCGATGACTCCCAGGACAGCCCGGCCTTTTCCGTTGTCGGCGACGACCACGGAGGAGGCGTTGGCCGTTGCACAGAAGATCGTGCAGACCTCGGTGACGGCCTTGATCGCGTTCAGGACGTTGATCGGATAGCAGCCCCTCATCAGGATGATGAAGGAGTGGCCCGCTCCCACGGCCATGGCATTGTCTTTGGCCAGCTGCACCAGGGCCTCGTCGGTTCCGGCCGATCGAACGAGCCGGTCGTGGGATGCCTCGCAGAAGGCGAGACCGAACTTCGCGTCGGGGACGGAACTGACCATCGCCTCGTAGAGGTCCTCCACGGTCTTGATGAAATGGGACTGGCCCAATATGAAGTTGATCTCCTCCCCTTTCTGGATATCCACGGTCTCGAGTTTCAGCTCCATCTTTTCCTCCTTTCGGGAGTATCGAGGTTTGTGGCATGTCCACTCGCCGGAGTGGATGGGTTTCGCTCCGCTTCACCCATCCTACAAGCCGTCCGAACTTCTGCACGCACAGGACTGGTTCAGGGTCGAGCGGGAATGGCGAAACGAGTGAAGGGACTCCGTATCACGCCCCAGTCTGGAGACCCCCCCGGGGGGGGTCTCCGATGATGTTGATATACATCAGCCGGGACCCTTGAGACGGGCGGGGATGACGGTGTGCACCGGGCTGATCCGGTTCGCCTTCCCCGTCATCCATTCGACTCTGATTCTGATGACCGCCGTGCTCTCCACATTGCCGTCCGGCAAGTCGAGAGAGGAATCGGGCGGGAGAAATCTGCGGACCATCATTTCCAGGATTCTCCCCTTCTCCTTTAGCCTCTCCACGAACTCGGCCCTCCCAAAACACATCACGCTCTCGTAGATCTGGCTGATGCCGCATCCACGGTCAAACTTCACCTGAGGCCCTGCCTCCTCCACGGTGAAGCACACGCGAGGGTCCGTTCGGAGGGACTCTACCTTTCTCCCTTTGGGAGCGCTGTGCAGGTATATGCATCCTTCCGCAAAGAGATAGTTCATGGGCACCACGTACGGCCCGTCCGGGGTCGTCATGGCCAGATGCCCCACGGCCGCACGGCCGAGCAGCCCCTCCATCTCTTCGTAGGTCTTCATGGCCCTTTCCTTGCGACGCGGTTCCGTTTTCATCGCTTCCCCGTCCCTTGTTCTCATGACTCCCCCTTATCCCCGTGACCCGGTGGAATCTTCAGTCCGCCGTCCACGTCTTCCAGGTCCAGCCACCACTTGCGGCGATCGTCCGGCTTCCCGTATCCCATGAGATCATCCCCCCAGATCCCAAAGCGCCTGGCAAAAGGCACGTGTCTCATGGTCCAGTTTACGGAGCGGTGGAAAAGGGTATGGGGTTTGCTCCAGGGGCAGACCTTGATGCAGGTGCCGCAGCCCGAGCCATGCTTGTTGCCGACGCGCATGGCGGTGCACTTCTCGACGTGATTCGGCCATTTTTCATAGCCGTTGTGCATGACCTTGTCACCCCGGCTGATGGCGCCTGCCGGGCATTCGCGGGCGCACTTCCCGCACTTGCTGCAGAAGTCCTGGAGACCGAAGTCGATGGGTTTGTCCACGGCCATCGGCAAGTCGGTGGTCACCACCGCCCCTTTGAATCGTGGCCCGAGGAACGGATTCAGAACGATGTCCCCGATGCGGCACATCTCCCCGAGCCCCGCCCAGAGCAGGATCGGCGGCAGCACCACCTGATAGTTCAGCGCATGGTGGGCGCGGGCCGGATAGCCCAGCTGACGGATGTAGTCCGCCAGGATGCAGGCGATAAACCCCGAAGAGGTGTACGACATGAAGCTCATCGAGTTGCTGATCCAGTCGTGGCCGCTGAAGGCCATCTCCGTCCTGGTATCCTGGTCGATGAGAATGGCGACGGCATACTTGTGGTCAAGCTCGATCTTTTCCCCGCCATGCCATGCCCCCCAACTGTAGACTGCGTACGGGGGCAGACGGCAGATCCCCACCAGGTCGGCCCGGAGGAAATAGGCGGTCTCCTTGATGTGCCCCGCCATCCACTCGGGATCGTCCGGCATGGGGGCGATGCTGGACGCCACCGGCCCGTCGACGAATCTGCGCAGATTGAAGCCCATCCTCACCAGGGCGTTCGAGAGGGGCTGTTTCTGGACAAACCGGAAATACTCCCGCTTGAGGCGCGGCCCGAAATCGCCTCTGCCGGCTCGCATGAAACCGCTCTCCCTTTCATCCACCCGCCGGACCTGAGCATCATGGATCAGGGTCGTAGGGCGATCCACCCGCTTCAAGGTGTGAACCGGGTAGGGGTCGGCCTGGCCGAATGCGCCCCTGTCCCGACGATGATTGATCATCCGTTTTCCTCCTGGATGCCGCCCCGGGAGGATTTCCTCACAGGCGGCGTCGACTTGTCACTGCTGAAAAGGGTCCCTAATGCTCATCCCCGCGGTCCGTCTCCGGTTCGTAAAACTCCACATCCCTGTCCCCGGGTGGAACACGCCAAACGCCTTCCACGTCTTCCAGGTCGTACCACCATTTGTACTTCTCCTCCGCCTTGCCGTAGCCCATGAGATCATCGCCCCAGATGGCGAGACGTCGGGCCGGCGGGATCTTCCTCATCGTCCACATGACGAATCGGTGAAAGGGGGTGTAGGGCTTGTTCCAGGGGCAGACCTTGATGCAGGTGCCGCAGCTCGAGCCGTGCTGGTTGCCGACACGCATGGCCGTGCACTTCGCGACGTTGTTCGGCCACTTCTCATAGCCGTTCACCATCACCTTGTCGCCGTGAGCGATGGACCTGGAGGGACACTCGCGGGCGCACTTCCCGCACTTGCCGCAGAAGTCCTGAAGCCCGAAATCGATGGGCCGGTCGACCTCCAGGGGAAGATCCGTTGTCACGATCGCCGCCTTGAACCTGGGTCCCAGGAAGGGGTTCAGCACGATATCCCCGATCCGGCACATCTCCCCGAGCCCGGCCCAGAGCAGGATCGGGGGCACCACCACCTGGTAGTTCCGGGCATGGTGGGCCCTGGCCGGGTAGCCCAGACGGCGGATATATTCCGCCAGGCCGCAGGCGATGAAGGCGGTGGTGGAATAGGACAGGAAACTCTGGCCTGCGCTGATCCAGTCATGGCCGGTCGAAGCCCTATAGGTCTTCCAGTCCTGATCGATGAGGACCGCCACGGCATACTTGTGGTCCAGCCCGACCGTTTCCCCGTCCGGGAAACTGTGGCTGTAAACGGCATAGGGCGGGAGCCTGCAGATGCCGACCAGGTCCGCGCGCATGAAGTAGGCCATTTCCTTGATATGCCGCGCCATGGCCTTGGGGTCATCGGGCAGCGGCGCCCGGGATGGATGGATCTTCCCGTCCACCAGACCGGCCATGGCCGCAGCCATCTGACTCAATGCCCCGGACACGGGATGCTTGGGAACGAATCGCCCCATCTCCTTCTTCAGCTTCGGGCCGAAGTCGCCGCGCCTCGCCCGGTTGAAGCCGCTTTCCCGCTCGTCGGTCCGCCGCACCTGGTCATCCAGGATCCTGGTGGTGGGGCGCTCCACCCTCTTGAGGGCATGCACAGGGAAAGGATCGGGAAAACGGTTCGAGTCACTGTCACGAAGATCCGAGGTGAAGACCCTCATGGGTTCCCTCCTGTGGGTATCGGGTCGGGTACGGAGCGACAAGCGCGTCCGTCAACGCTTTTTTCTACTATATTTCTCCGGTAAACCGCAATGCCTGTGGTGTCTTCCCATGTCTCCCCCTCAGGGCAAAAGAAGGCAGGGACGGGACGTGGTGGGTGCTCGGGACCCTGGTAGAATACCTCCCGAGCCCCATTCACATACGGACTACACCCCATTGCCTTGTGGATCGATCGGTGGTCTGTTCATCGCGGAGCAAGTCGCGTCCGGAGGAAAAGCGTGACCAAGGCACAAGATCTCGCGGCATATGCGGTCAAGAGCTCATACGAGGACATCCCCGAGGCCGTCAGGGAACAACTGAAGATCCGGATCGTCGATTCCGTTGGCTGCGCCGTCGGCGCCCTGGGGGGAGAGCCGATCCGCGGGCTCCGAAAGTACATGAAGATCCTCGGTGAAGGGTCTTCCTCTCCTGCCGTCCTCATTGGCGGCGGGAGCGCATCCCCCGACAGGGCCGCCTTCTTCAACGGCGCCCTCGTACGCTACCTGGATTTCAACGACAGCTATCTCGCAAAGGGTGAGACCTGCCATCCGAGCGACAACCTGGGCGCCGTCCTGGCCGCAGCGGAACATGCGGACGCATCGGGCAGGGACCTGATTACAGCCCTCGCGGTCGCCTACCAGGTCCAGTGCCGCCTCAGCGACGAGGCGCCGGTTCGGAAAAAGGGCTTCGACCATACCGTCCAGGGCTCCTATGCGCTCGGCGCCGGTGTATCCCGGGCCCTCGGCCTCGATGTGGAGAAGACCGCCCACGCGATCGGCATATGCGGCACCGCCTTCCATGCGCTCCGGGTCACCCGCACCGGGGCCCTGTCGAACTGGAAGGGGCTCGCCGCGCCCAACACGGCCTTCTGCTGCGTGCATGGAGCCTTCCTGGCGGGGCAGGGGATTACCGGCCCCCTGGAGGTCTTCGAGGGAAACAAGGGGTTCATGGATTCGATCGCCGGCCCCTTCGAGATCGACTGGTCGAGGGAGGGCTTTGACCGCATCTCCAGGACCATACTCAAGAAGTACAATGCGGAGATCCATTCCCAGTCCGCCATTGAGGGGGCGCTGGAGTTAAAGGAGGAGCATGGTTTCAAGGTCGACGACATCGACCGGGTGGAGATCGCCATCTTCGACGTCGCCTACCATATCATCGGGGGCGGCGAGGAGGGGGACAAGACGATCGTCAGGAACAAGGAAGAGGCCGACCACAGCCTCCAGTACATGGTCGCGGTTGCCCTGATCGACGGCCAGGTCATGCCGGAGCAGTATGATCAGGAGAGGATCCTGCGGGGGGACGTCCAGGACCTTCTCAAACGTGTGAAGGTCGAGAGAGACGAAGAGTACAGCCGCCGCTTCCCCGAGGAGCACGGCTGCAGGGTCGACATCCGCCTCAGCAACGGGCGCAACCTGGTGAAGGAAAAGACCGAGTACGAGGGGTTCCACACAAATCCGATGGAATGGGAGAATGTCGTGGCCAAGTTCGAGCGGCTGAGCGAGCCCTATGCACCCGGTCCCCTCAGGAAGGGCATCGTGGACCGGGTCCTTCACATCGAGGAGATGCGCGTGCGGGAGTTCACGAAGGTCTTGTCGGAAATCAGGCCGCCGCTTGTCTAGGGCACGGATGAAAACCCCCCTGCCCCCTTCCTTGGCTAACGGGGGGGAGAGTGAAGGAACGAACGGAATCTTGGAATGATGGAATGAAAGGGGGATCGAGGGGGATTTGGATTCCACGTCGGAAGTCGGCGGGGCCGCTTGCCGCTGAGGCGGCAAGATTGATCGGGTAGGAAACTTCCCGCGGTTTTCTCTTCTGGAGCAAGCTCCTGCTTGCGATCTTGCCGGGTGTTGAATGGATCGTAAGCAGGAGCTTGCTCCAGGGAGTGAAATTTCATACAAGAGGAGATCCTCATGAACACGTCCTCCGGTGAGGAAAAAGAAAGGGCCTTTTCGTTCCTGCCCCTGAACGAGCGGGAGCAAAAACCCCGCACCAGGGGCGTCACGGAGATCCGCGGCCCCTACTACACACCCATGGGCAAGCGCTATCTCGAGGACATCCTCGAGACCATGGGCCGGTACGTAGACATCCTGAAGTTTGCCGGAGGATCCTTCAGCCTCATGCCCCGGGATGCGGTGAAGGAACTGATCGAGCTTTCCCATAAACACGACGTAATGGTCTCCACCGGCGGCTTCGTCGAGCGCGTGCTGACCTACGGGAAGGAAACGGTCGATCGGTACATTGAAGAGTGCAGGGACATCGGGTTTGACATTGTTGAGATCTCCAGCGGATTCATTACCGTACCGGTGGACGATCTCGTGCGTCTGACGGAAAAAGTGCAGGCGATCGGGCTCAAGGCGAAACCCGAGGTCGGGATTCAGTTCGGGGCGGGCGGCGCAAGCGGGGTGGAGCAGCTGGAAGCGGAAGGGATTGCCGATCCCGCGTGGGCCATCGGCCTGGCCAAGCGCCACCTCGACGCGGGGGCCTACATGATCATGATCGAGTCCGAAGGCATCACCGAGGATGTGCGCCAATGGCGAACGGATGTGGCCGCCCGGTTCATCCGGGAGCTGGGGATCGGGAAGGTAATGATGGAGTCCTCCGACCCCGCCGTCTTCGCGTGGTACATCAAGCATTATGGGCCGGAGGTGAACCTGTTCGTGGATCACAGCCAGATCGTGCAGCTGGAGTGTCTGCGCTCGGGGATCTGGGGCACATCGAGCCTTTGGGGGAGGGTGGTCACGCACAAGGATTGAGGAGCCGGGGAGACAGAAGTCAGTCCGGTCGCTTACTGCTGAGGCGGCCACTTTGATCCAGTAAGCGACTTTTGGCGGTTCTCTCTTCTGTAGGAGCAAGCTCCCGCTTGCGATGGATGCGACGGATCGTGAGACCGGCGTTGGAATCGCAACCGGGAGGTTGCTCCGGGGGATGAAGCTTGCAGGGAGTAAGAAGAGAGGAGACAGGGGACCTCCAGGGCCGGGGTCGTCGTTCCGATCGAGCAGGGGAAGAGACGCAGGGGCGTCCGGGTTGGGCGTTCCCACGCGGGAGCGCGGGAACGACAGGAGGCCGTCCGCCTGCCTTGCCGAAGCCCTGGCGTAGGCAGGTTATCCTGTCAGACTCTTAAGAGTCTCCCCCAGCCTTGATCTCCAGCCGGTTCATGATCTTCCAGAGAGAAGCCCTGCCCAGCCCGCTCATCTCGGCGGCCCTGGTGATATTGCCCCCGGTCTTCCGAAGCAGGCGCGTGATATACTCATGGGTGAACCGGTTCACCATCCGGTCCTTGGCGTCCTTGTAGGTCTCCAAGGGAGCCGTTTCCTCCGCGTCGACCTCCGGCCTGCCGTCCCCGCATAACCGGTTTTCCATCACTTGAAGATCATGGGCGCGGATGACACTGCCTGCGGAAAAGACCACCATCCTCCGGACTGCATTCTGCAGCTCCCTCACGTTTCCGGGCCATGGGCGACGCATGAGGATCTCCAGCGCCTCGGGAGTGAAGCGCCGGGGGGAGATCCCCATCTCCAGGGAGGCCACTCGGGCAAAATGGCTGGCAAGAAGGGGGATGTCCCTGCAGATGGTCCGAAGAGGCGGGGCCCAGACCGAAACCACATTGATGCGGTAGTAGAGATCCTCGCGGAAGGTCTTTTCCTTGATCTTTTCCTCCAGGTTCTGGTTTGTGGCTGCAATGGTGCGCACATCGACCCTGCGCGAGCCCGCTGCGCCCAGAGGCTTGATCTCCTGTTCCTGGATCGCCCTCAACAGCTTGGTCTGGATGGACGGCGGGATATCGCCCACCTCGTCCAGGAACAGCGTGCCTCCGTGGGCCTCCTCGAAGAGCCCGACATGATCCCGGTCCGCTCCGGTAAACGCGCCTTTGCGGTACCCGAAGAGCTCGCTCTCAAGAAGGTTTTCCGGAAGGGCAGGACAATTGACCGTAACGAACGGCTCGTCCTTCCGCTTCCCCAGGGCGTGGATCGCGCGGGCGACGAGCTCTTTTCCTGTGCCGCTCTCCCCGCGCACCAGGACGGTGTAGTCGGTGCGGGAGACGGTCTGGACGCTGTCGAAGAGGCGGCGCAGGGGCTGGGATTGTCCGATCATTCCCTGAAAACCAGCCCCATCGCTCACCCGCTGCCGAAGGTTGAGGTTCTCGCGGATCAGCCGGTTTCGCTCAAACGCCTTCTTCAGCGCCCGCAGGAGCGCCTCCTTGTCGAAGGGCTTGGTGATAAAATCGTAGGCCCCCTTTTTCACGGCCTCGACCGCCAGTTCGATACTGCCGAAGGCGGTCATCAGGATCACGGTGAGCCAGGGGTCCTCTTTCAGCAGCACCTCCAGGAGGTCCATGCCGCCGATCTCGGGCATCCGGACGTCCAGGAGGATGAGATCCACTCGCCCCTGCCTTGCTATGCGAAGCGCCTCCTGGCCGCCCGCGGCCGTGAGGATGTTCACCCCCTCCAATTGATACGAGAGGAGCCGCTTGAGCCCTTCCAGCATATCGGGTTCGTCATCCACGATCAGGAGACGTTCACTCATGGTTTCCCTCCAGGGAGCCGGGATCGAGCGGCATCGTGATGGTAAACTGGGTGAAGAGCCCCGGTTCGCTGATCACCTGGATGTCGCCTCCGTGGTCCCTGATGATGCCGAAGCTCACGGAGAGTCCCAGGCCCGTCCCCTCGCCGATCCGCTTCGTGGTGAAGAACGGGTCGAAGATCCTGTCGAGGTTCTCCGGGGGAACTCCGCACCCGTTGTCCCGGAAGACGATTTCCACAGACTTCTCCGTTTCGCGGTAACGAGTGGCGATCCGGACCTCTCCTTTCCCCTGGATGGCCTGTCTGGCGTTCAACAGAAGGTTCATGCAGACCTGCTTGAACTTGTCCACATCCATGTTCATGAGAGGGATATCGGGCGCCAGGTCCAGCAGGACATCCACCTGCTGGCGGCCGAACTGGTGCGCCACCATCCCGACCACCTCTTCGATGGCGCGGTTGAGGGGGACAAGCTGCAGAGAGCTTTCCTTGCTCCTGGCAAACTTCAGCAGGTCGGAGACGATGCGCTGGCACCCCAGGGCATGCTTCTCGATCACGCCCAGGTCCTTGTGGGCATCCGGAAGCCCCCTCAGCTGGTGATTGAGCAGGTCGGTGTGGCAGAGGATGACCCCCAGGGGGTTGTTGATCTCGTGGGCGATGCCCGCGGCAAGCTGTCCCACGGCAGCCAGCTTTTCGGTCTGCTGGATCTTCTGATCCACGCGCTTTTGCACGGTGATGTCCTTGGCATAGCGGACGATTCCTGTGACCTCCCCTTTCTCGTCCAGGATGGGGTAGTAGTGCACGAGGTAGATGTTGCCCCTCCGGCCCACGACCTCTTCGACCATGGGTTTGCGGCTTCGGAAGACGGCCTCCATACCGCACTTCACGAATGGACACGTGCGGCAGGCGTTGGGTCCTCGGCAGCCGGCTGCGGCGCCGGGCTCGGTGCCGAACTGTTTGATGTGGGCCTGGTTCACCATCCGGATGGAGAGATCCTTGTCCAGGAGGACCAGCATATCCGTGATCCCGTCGAAGACGGTCTGAAGGAGCTCCGAGCTCTTTCGGAGCCCCTCCGTGTTCTGCAGGCTCTCTATGGTGATCCCGACCTGCTGGCCGATGGAGAGGAGCATGTCCTGGATCTCCGGGGTAAGCGCCTCCGGGTCGACCCCTGTGAAGGCCAGCATTCCAAGCACCCGACCCCGGCAGCACAAGGGGACCGCAAGGTCGTTCGGGCCGTCCGGCAGGGAGGGGGCGCGAAGCCTTTCCAGGAAGGTCTCGCACAAAGGGGGCTTTGCCTGTTCCGAAGGCTCTGTGCGGAACTGCTCCGCATCCACCTCCACGACCTGAGGCAGTGCCGAGACGTTCTCAGAGCATTGCATCTCCAGCCGGGAGGGGTTGTCCTTTAGCAGGTACAGCGCTCCCCCATCGGCCGGTACCGCTGAAAGGGCCTTTCGGAGGACGTTCGAAAAGATCTCACCCGCCTGCTTCGAACGGGTGGTCAGCTCGGCAATGGTCGTGAGGAGCCTGAGCGATTCCCTGGTCTTCTTTGCCTTCTCCCCAAGTCGGCGCTTGGACTCGACGAGTGCGCCGGTCCTTTCCGCGACCTTCACCTCCAGGTTTCTGGCGTGTTCCTCCAGCTCCCGGCGAGCCCGCTGAAGATGGCCTGCCATCGTCTCCGCCGCCGCAGTCAATTCGCCGATCTCATCCTTTGCGGTTGCGACCCGGAGGAGCTGAAACTCGTCTTCGTCCCTCAGGCTTCTCCGAAAGAGCTGGAGCAGGTCGCGCAGGTTGTGGATGACCACACGGTTGAAAAAGAAGCACACGACGATGTACAGGGCCGAGAAGGCGATGAGGCACGCCGCGAAGACGGAGATGGCGCGTCCCTTGATCTTGATCAGGGCAAGGTCCACGGGGATGCTGACCGACATCAGCCCGGAGAGGGACCCGGGCTGATAACCGAAGCCGCGCTCCGGACCATAAAGGTCCACCAGGGCCTTGGGGGCATCGTCGGGGTCTCCATGGCAATGCATGCAGCTCTCGTCGAACTGGACCGGACGCGCATGCAGAAAGTGGGGGCTACCGTCGATGGAGACGATACTCCTGCGGCTGTGCTCATCCGGGTGAGAGGCGAAATAGGAGATGAGCTCCGATTCGAATCGGGTGGGCTCCGACGCAGGGTTTCGGGCGTTCCGGGACACCCTTCGGTAGCTGTATTCGGGAAGCACGGACTTGAATCGCTCCATCACAGCGCGGCCTATGTACGAGGTGGACATGGCCTCGAGGACAAAGACATCCTTTCCCATCAGCTCGTACATGCGCGGGCGCAGCACATCCTGGACATAGCTCCGGTTGGCCTCCATCACGGCCATGACGAGTCTGGACTTTCCAAGGGCGTCTTCTTCCAGCAGGCGTCTCTCGTGGTAATAGAGGAGCAGGGCCGAGACCACGGAAAAGAAGAGGAAGATGAGCCCGACCCCGAGCAGGAATCTCATCTGCAACGTCGACTTGGAAGAAGGATCCGGTTTTCCGTCCTTCATATCCCCGCCTCCCTCCACACCAGACTGCTTCCACATGTGTCCAAAAAAAGCGCTTTCTCCAGGCAGCGGCGATTCCTCCGGGCAGCACCGAATGGTGAAAAGCCGGATCGCCCTTTGGGAGAATTAGCACAACTACCCGGGTTTCCTGCAAAAGAATTTTATTCCTGCGGCCGGCCCCTTCGAACGGCCTGGCATCGTTCTTGCTGAGTGCCGGATGCAGAGAATCACGGCAACTGCGTCGTTACATTAGAAAATTTTGAAAACGAATCCAAGCGGATTCCCCGGGGCCCCCCGGGTGCGGATGCAGTAAACAGAAAAAGAAGGAGGAGATGATGGCGCAAGCTACTGCAAGACCGGAACCACAGGCCGATTATGTGGTGATCGAGAGCGGGAAGACCACGCTCAAGGATCTCTACACCAAGGAAGACTGGATGGCCATCTGGATGGGCTTTGTCCTGCTCATCGTGGGGCTGCTGATCTATCTGCCCCGGCCCCCGGCCAAGATGGCGGACATCCCCAAGTACAACACCACCATGAAGGAAGAGGCGGCCAAGGCCCCGTTCAAGACCATTGAGTGGTACAATGCCTCCTCGGCCAAAAAGGGGGTCCGCGCCCGGGACCAGGAGTTCGGTAAGACCATCCAGGCCTTTCTTGCCGCGCCCGGCGGTTGGAAGAGCAACCCCCTGGATGCGGTATACCGAAGCAAGACGGCGGCCGATGCCATGAACGCCGCCGCCAAGCCCGCCTTCGACAAGGCCAAGGCTGCGGAGGATGCCGCTCTGTCAAAGGCCAAGACCGCCCAGGCGGCGGCCGCCGCCGCGGGATTCAAGGAGGCCAACCTCAATGCCGCCGCCGACAAGGAAATCAAGGGCTGGCAGGCTGCAAAGGACAAGGCGTCCAAGGCCAAGGCCAAGGCTTCGGTGAAACCCTTCAACCGCATCCCCTACCTGATCGGGCTCTGCGTCATGCTCGGGATCTTCTTCGGCATCGGCAAGGCCATCATGGGCGGATCGTTCGCCAGGTTCTTCCCGGGATTCATCGTGGTATTCTTCCTCGCCGTGCTGGCCTACATGGCGGAGACGCAGTCCCTGATGAAGCACTGGGGGTTCGGCTTCCCGCTCTGGGCCATCGTCTTCGGCATGCTCATCAGCAACACCGTGGGCACCCCCAAGTGGGTGATGCCTGCGGTCTCCACGGAGTTCTACATCAAGACCGGACTGGTCCTGCTCGGGGCGGAGATCCTCTTCAACAAGATCCTGGCGATCGGAAAACCGGGCATCTTCGTGGCCTGGATCTGCACGCCCATCACGCTGATCCTCACCTACTGGTTCGGCCAGAAGATCGTCAAGATGAAATCCAAGACCCTCAATATCACGATTTCATCGGACATGTCGGTCTGCGGTGTCTCTGCCGCGATCGCAACGGCGGCGGCCTGCCGGGCCAAGAAAGAGGAGCTCACCCTGGCCATCGGGCTTTCCATGGTCTTCACCGCGGTCTGCATGGTCGCTCAGCCCGCCTTTGCCAGGCTCGTCGGGATGCCTGAGATCCTGGCCGGGGCCTGGATGGGGAGCACCATCGATTCGACCGGCGCCGTTGCGGCGGCCGGGGCGTTCTACGGGGAAAAGGCCCTCTATGTGGCAGCCACCATCAAGATGATCCAGAACGTGCTCATCGGTGTCGTGGCGTTTGGCGTGGCCGTCTACTGGTGCGCCCGGGTGGATTGCGCGCCGGGTCAGCAGGTGAGCTGGTGGGAAGTCTGGTACCGTTTCCCGAAATTCGTGATCGGGTTCGTCATTGCATCCCTGATCTTCTCCTTTATCGATGCAGGCATCGGCAAGGATGCCAGCACCGTGATGATCGACCACGGCGTCTTGAGGGGGTTTACCCGCATCGCCCGTGAGTGGTTCTTCGCCCTCGCGTTCACCTCGATCGGCCTGGAGACCAATTTCAAGGAATTCAGGCCGTATTTCAAGGGCGGCAAACCCATTACCCTTTACGTGACCGGGCAGGCCTTTCAACTTGCCCTGACCCTGTTCGTGGGATACATCATGTTCTATGTGATCTTCAGCGAGATCACCGCCCGCATCTAGGCAGCGCCCGCCCGGAAATCGGGATTTCCGGGCGGAGCTTTCAGCTGTCAGCGCTCGGCAATCGGCTTCATCTCTGTGAATCAGCTCCTTGGCTGATGGCTGGCCGCTGATCGCGCGAATCCGGAACGGTTCACTTCCGGATGAGCACTAGGGAGTATGACCAACTTGATTTCAAACACCACAACCGGTCTCTGCGGGGTCTCGGCCCCGCAGGACCCCTTTCCAGGACACGGACAAACGAGTCTGTCCATGGCACCCTCCGACAGCCCGGTCCGGAGCCGGCCCTGGCTGAAGCTGCTGGGGGGCATTGGGCTGATCCTCTTTTTCATCTTCGGCATCGGGTCCCTGAGCAAGCTCATCCCGGGGGCCGCGCGGATGGCGCAGGTGATCGACGAGCGAAACCTCAGGGCCACCGCCATCTACTACACGGATTTCGAGGAGCCCGCCGAGGGGTCGGAGTACATCCGCGATTGCCTGGACTATCCCGCCGATACGAAGTGATTCTGTGCAACTCGCTTGATGCAGATTCGGATCCCGCCAGGTCTCCGTCCGGTTAAATGGTATGTGCCGCGCCGAAGTGACGAGTGCAAAATTGTAGGATGGGTGGAGCGGAGCGAAACCCATCGGCTCTTGCCTCGAGACGTTCCTACACCCTGAACTCCCCATCCGAGACAAGTTCGGGAGAGATGCTATAGAAGCCTTCCGGGCGGGGGCGGGACCAGTTCTTTCCTGCTCGAACGGGAACCGACCAGTTCAACGCCCAGGACCAGGGCGAGCATGGCGTAGCCCACCAGATCCGTGATCCAGGACGGGTGAATGAGGATGAGACCGCTCAGGAGGAATCCGCACCGGATGTACCAGCTCAGATTCCTCAGAAGATAACCCTGGAATGCGACGGCTATGCCGGCTATGGCCACAAACGAGGTGATCACCCTGAGGACGATCATCACGGTGTCGCCCATGAGGAGGATCTCGTTGCCGTAGACGAAGACATAGGGGATCAGGAACACGGGGAGAGAGAAGATGAAGGTCGTGTTCGTGGTCTTCATCGGGTCTGAACCGGCAATTCCCGCTGCAGCAAAGGAGGTGGGCGCCACAGGGGGGCTGATGTTTCCCAGGGTGCCGAAGAAGAAGACGAACAGATGCGCGGCCATGGGGTGAATCCCGGCCTTGACCAGGGCCGGGGCGGCCAGCACGGCGAGGATGAGATAGCACGTGACCGGAGGAAGGGGCAGTCCGAGCACCAGGGAGGCCAGCATCGTGAGGATCAGCAGGAGGACCACGTTTCCCCCCGCGACCGTGAGAAGGATGTCCGAGAATCGCTCCCCAAGCCCTGCCATGCCGATGGTTCCGGTGATCAGCCCCGCAGAGGCGCAGCAGGCCGCGACGATCAGGCAGCCCTTCGCGCCCTGCTCGAGTCCGAAGACCACGTTCCCGATACCGACCCTCGTGTCCCTGCGAAGCTGACTCGCCGCAACGCAGGCCACGGTCGCCCAAAAGGCGGCCCTGGAGGCGGTGCTGGCCTGAACGACCAGGAAGTAGACCAGCACGAGGATCGGCAGCAGCATATGGCCCCTTTCCCTCATGAGCCTCCCGATGCGGGGGACCTCCGATTCGGGGAGTGTCTGGAGCCGCCACTTCGCCGCCTGGAGCTCCACCACCACGTAGAGAACCGCATAGAAGAGCAGGGCGGGGATAATGGCCGCCCTGACCACGTCCAGGTAGCTTCCTCCGATGAACTCGGGGATGATGAAGGCCGACGCGCCCATGACCGGCGGCATGATCATGGCCCCGGTGGAGCTGACGGCCTCGATGGCGCCTGCGGCCTCGGCCCTGTAGCCCACCCTCTTCATGAGAGGGATGGTGAACACCCCCACCGCCGCTACATTGGCGACCTGGCTCCCGGTGATCATCCCGAAGAGACCGCTGCCGACCACGGCCGCCTTCGCGGGTCCTCCCCTGTACTTGCCGAAGAACGCCATTCCCGTATCGATGAAGAGCGGGCCTGCACCCGAGATCTGGAGAAAGGCGCCGAAGATGATGAACAGGACGATCACCGTAGCGGAAACAGCCAGGGCCGGCCCGAGGATCCCGTCCGTGCTGAAGAACATGAAGTTGACGACCTGCTCAAAAGAAAACCCGGTGTGGGCGATGACACGGGGGAGATGGCTTCCGACCGCAAGGTAGAGCATTCCTATAAGGCTGATGATCACGATGGACCAGCCGATCACCCTTCGGGTGGCCTCCATGACAAGAAGGATGGCTGTAACGCTGCACAAGGAATCGGCCAGGTTGGGCATGCCTATGCGGAAGCTCAGGTTTTCGTATTCGACAAAGACATAGACCCCGATGGCGAAGGAAAGGCCGACGAGAAAGAGGTCCAGGAGATAGAGCGGCCTGTACTCGTCGCTGGCCTTTCCCTCGCCCGTGCGGCTCTCCTTGGTCCTTGCAGGGAAGATGAGGAAGATGAGGGCCAGGGAAAAGGCGAGGTGGATGGTTCTCTGCTGGACGCCCGGGAGGAGGCGAACACCGGCGGTGTACATGTGGAAGACCCCCATGAGGAGCGCGATGGCGAAGATCAGGAATCGCCTCGCCCCCCAGGCCTTCCCGGGGTGTTCTTCTGCCTCTTTCAAATCCAAACTCCTCCTAGCCACTCGCTCTCATGCGCATCCCGGAAAACTTGTAGGAGCAATCTCCCGGTTGCGATTCCTTCCACCGGAAGAGGAATCGCGAGCAGGAACTCGCTCCTACAGGCAGCTATTCGAACGCGGCGCGAATCGTCACTTTTTCACGACACCGGCTTCACGATAGAATTTCTCGGCCCCGGGATGGAAGGCCAGCGGGATACCCTTCATGGCATCCTGGAGCGTCATGTCTCTTGCGGATTTGTGGATGGCGTAGTAGTCCTCCTTGTGGTCAAAGAGGTTCTTCGTCACCTTGTAGATGAAATCGGGGCTCATCCCGGAAAGGGCCCAAAGGGCGGTGGTGAACCCGTAGATGGGGACATCCTGATCGATCCCCTTGTAGGCCTTCGCCTTGACCACCGTCCCATAGTAGTAGGGGTGTTCTGAGATGACCTTCTTCAGCACCTGCTCGTCCACGGGAACGATCCGCACGTCGTGCTTCATGGCCAGCTCCGTGTAGATGGCGATGGGGTAACCGCCTCCGACGAAACCGCCGTCCAGGCTCCCGTCCTGAATCCCTTCGACGGTCTCCTTATAGGTGAAGTAGTACGGCTTGAAGTCGCTCTTCTTGACCCCGGAGCTCTCCAGGAAGAGAAAGGCGCTGTTGGCCACCGTGCTTCCGGGGCCGCCGATCCCGATCCGTTTGCCCTTGACGTCCGCATAAGACCGGATGGGCGATTTCGCCGGGACCACGAGGTACTGGTCGGATGCGTTCACGAAGACGACGGCCCGCAGGTTGGTAAACGGCTTTCCCGCATATTGATCGAGACCCTTGAAGGCCTTCCAGGCGTCGGGAGAGCCGAATATGGCAAAGGCCGGCTGGCTCCCGGCGTCCCGCTGCATCATCCTCCTGACCATGTCCAGGGTGCCGGTGGACGCTTCGTGGACCAGGTGGGCATCGGGGATGTACTTGTTGGTGACGGTCACCACGCCGGCGCCCAGCACATACGCGGTGCCGCCCACCGGCGGTGTGTAGAGGGGAATCAGATCGCCCGCTGCGCGGGAACAGGGGGGTGAGAAGACGGCGCAAGCGGCCACGGCCAGCAAAGTGAGAAAAAAGATCCTGCGATGATTCATGACTGTCCTCCTCTCCTAAAGGTGGCTATGGAAGACCGCCCCCACGGTACGGTTACGGCCGAACCCGTACCGATCAGGCCGGTCTGCCCTTGTACACGATGGTCAGGGGGAGCGCGATCCTCAGCCTGACGGCTCCCTCGTGAGGGCACTCCTCCACGCAGGCGTTGCAGTGCCAGCACTCATCCGGGTAGGTGACGGAGGGGATCTCGCCTTTTACGGAAGGATAGAAGACATCGCTCGGACAGGCTTCCGCGCATTTGCCGCATCGCTTGCAGAATTCGGGTTGAATCACCGGGGGCATGGCCTATCCCTTCAGTCTGCGCCATTCAAGAACAGGTCGTTCGCCGGTCTTGCGAACCACCAGGAGGTTTTCGAGCAGGGGATTGGCAAAGGGGTAATCCGGGCGCACGTGTTTCCCCCTTGTCTCCCTCCTCTCGCGAGCCGCGAGAAAGATGAGGGTCCCCACCTCGATCATGTTCAGCACCTCGAGCGCCCTGCCGAGCTCGTGGGGGTTCCTCGCGACCATGGTCGTGCGGGCCTTTTCCTCCAGGCGGCCGAGGATCTCCAGACCCGCGCTCAGCAGGGTTTCGGACCGAACCAGCCCGGCATAGTCCCACATGATCTGCTGGAGGAGCACATTGGCCTCCCGCCAGTCCGGCCCTCCGGTCCGGTTTCGCATATCCTCGAAGAGACCGGCTCTTTCGTCGAGCCCGGCCTTCGCATCCTGGTCCTGCACCGGGTCTCTGCGGCGGGCGAATTCGGCGCTGTTCTCACCGGCGATCCATCCGAAGACCGCGGCGCCCGAGATCCCGCCGAAGAACTCATCCCCCGCTGCATAGACGCCCGGCAGGGAGGTCTCGGCCTTTTCATTGTAGAGGACGCCGCCCCTTGGGAAAAGCTCGTGCTGGTAGGTGGTGAATTCGATCGGGTTCTTCCGGATGTCGATCCCTTCCTCTTCCATGGAATGGAGAAAGGAGGTGTTCCCTTCGTTTTTCAGCCAGTGCACCATGTAGGCGAGCTCTTCGTCCGTCAGGCCGTCGCAGTCCATGTAGACCGGCCCTTTTCCCGTCCTGTGATAGTCCAGGAAGATGTCCTGGTAGACATCCACCACAGGGTCGCCGTACTTGTTGTCGGGCCTCGTCACGAAGGGTCCCACGGGCTTTCCCTGGGGATCGCGAAGGACCCCCGCCCATGTGGCCTTTCCGGCCTTGGCAAAATACTTCGGGCCGCAGCGGATCAGCGGGATCTCGATGCTCGCGAGCTCTGCGCCGGCCCGAAAAGCCATGGCCCTGCCGTCTCCGACGCAGACCGGGGACAGACGGGTATTGAAGAGCCATGCCGGGGTGGAGGCGGGATAGAGCCGCATGACCGATCCCGTGCCGATGACCACGCTCTTGGCCTCGATGGCGACGGCCGTGTCCGTGCGCGTGTCGACCGCCACGGCCCCCGTGATGCCCGATCGCCCGCGGATCAGATCGAAGCACATGGTGCGGTTCAGGACCTCGACCCCCCGTTTGACCGCCTCTCTGGTGAGGACCTTCTTCTGGTCCTTTCCCGCATAATGGAGGTGCATGAGGATTTCACCGGGAAGCCCGTGGCCCGCGAATTCGTAGCGCCCCCGGTACTTCATGGGGATGCCCCACCGGTCCCAGAGGCCCACGATCTCCTCGGATCGCTCCAGCCATGTCCGGATGAAGGAGCGGGGGCGAAGACCGCCCTGCTGGCCGCGCTGGAATTCGTCGACCACGGGGTCCAGGTCCGGCCCATGGACCTCGGGGATGTAGCACATGAAGTGGTCGTTCCCGAGTCCCCCGGAACCGCTGAAGAGGATGTTTCCCTTCTCGGCGATGATCACCCTGCAGCCGCGCTCCGCCGCGCGGATGGCGGCCATGAGGCCTGCGATGCCGCCCCCGACGCAGAGGACGTCGGTGGACAGCAACTTCCGGGAAAGGGCGGTCTTGCTCATCGATCCCCTCACATGTGCATCAGGCGAAGGATGTTCCCTGAAAAGATCTGCTCTTTTTCCGAATCGGGGATGCTCAGCGATTCGATGGAGGTGACGGCTTCGTCGATGTCCCCGATCACATGGGGGTAGTCCGAGCCGAGGATCATGCGGCCGGGACCTGCAAAGGCGTAGGCGCACATGAGGGCCGGCTCAAAGAAGCTGACCGTATCGTAATAGAATTTCCTGAGGTAATCCTTGGCCGGGCCGGAGATGTTCTTCTGGCACTCGGGGTAGGCCTCGTAGCAGTTCTGGATCCTCTCGGCCAGGTAGGGTATCGCCCCGCCCAGGTGGGAGACGATGAATTTCAGCCCCGGGAACCTCTCGAGCACGCCCCCCATGACCAGCCGCGCCACGGCCACGCAGAGCTCCACTTCGAAGCCGATCATCGGCCCCAAACGGTAATCCCTGTAGGTCTCCCGATCCCTCGGCGCCCGCGGGTGGATATGGATGGGGAGATCGTACCCGGAGATGGCCTCGTAAAACGGATAGAACCGCCGGTTGTCCAGATCCATGCCGTTGATGTTGGTTCCGATGCAGGCGCCCCTGAGCCCCAGCTCCTCCACGCTGCGGCGGAGCTCCTTGACGGTTCGCTCCGGATCGATGAAGGGCAGTGTTGCAAAACCGATGAAGCGATCGGGGTGCCGGCGGCAGAGCGCGGCGGTCTCGTCATTTACCGTCCTGGCCAGGCTCTCACCGACCTCCTCGGGGAAGATGTCGACGCTCGGAATGGAGAGCGTCAGGATCTGCATGTCGATCCCGGCCCTCTCCATGTCCGAAAGCCTCTCTTCGATGTGGGTCATGGGAGGCGTGATGGTCACCACCCGGTTCCCGTGCTGAACCAGGATCTGCCGTCCCCATTCATCCTTCTCAATGGAGACACCCCCGGATGAGCCTTCCTTCTCCAGTCGCTTCAGGAACCGCTCGGGATAGTAGTGGTTGTGCACATCGATCTTCATAAGACACTCAGTTGATCGACCTGCCTGGAACCGCCTCCCTCTCGATCCCGTACAGTTTCTTGAACGTGGGGATGGGAACCCCCTTCACCGGGTCTTTGTAGGGGAACTGTTTGAGGTATTCTGCGTGCTCCGCCTTGGCCTGCTCAACCACCTTCTCGTCGGCAAAGAGGGCGAGGGCGCTGGCCGCCATCCACTTGCTCGCCTGCAGCCCGGCCTTCTCGGCCGGCTCGCTCTTTCCCTGGCAGACCAGCTGCCAGGAGTGCCCCGGCGTCCTGTAGGCCCAGGTAGCGGCGCCGAAGCTCATGGTGGGCGCGAGCCACGAGACATTTCCCTGATCCGTGGAGTGCTTTCCCAGGGGCACATCCGGGAACCTCCGCGCCAGGTCCGGGGCCTTGATGTCGGTGCTGTAGGCCTTTCCCTTCAGCTCGAACTTGAGGGACTTCACGATGTCCTCCCCGTACTTCTGGTCCTGTTCGGTGAAGGGCGGGGTTCCGATCCGCTTCATGGCATCGTACCCCACCTTGCAGAGCGTGCTGTTGGGCAGGACTTCATAGGTGGCCGCGAGGAGATCGTAGCTCACCTTGGTCTCGGTCATCAGCGCCGCGCCGTCGGCGATCCTCTTCATCCATTCGAAGATCTGCTCGACCTGGCTGCGGTGGGGCGCCCTGATAAAGTACCACGTCTCGGCGAACGGGGGGACCACGTTCGGCACCTGACCACCGCTGGTGGTGACCGCGTGGATCCTGGCCTGCTCGAGGATATGCTCCCGCATGAAGTTGATGCCGATGCTCATGAGCTCCACCGCGTCCAGCGCGCTCCGTCCGTGTTCGGGGGCGGTCCCGGCATGGGACGCCCTGCCGCGAAACTGGAACTTCGCGCTGTTCAGGGCAAGGCACGACCTGTGATCGATGGTGTTGCTGTCCCCGGGGTGCCAGGAGATGAACGCATCGGCCCCGTCGAAGACCCCTGCCGTCGCCATGAAGACCTTGCCCATGAGGGTCTCCTCCGCAGGGGTGCCGTAGACCTTCACGGTCCCCTTGATCCCATGTTTCTTCATGGCCTCGGCAGTCGCAATGGCAGCGGTGCAGCTGGTCGTTCCAAAGAGATGGTGCCCGCAGCCATGGCCCGGGGCCCCTTCGATGATCGGCTGCTGCTGAACTTTTCCCGCGACCTGCGAGAGGTTGGGGAGGGCGTCGTACTCGGCAAGGAAGCCGACCACGGGCTTTCCCGAACCCCATGTGGCGACAAAGGCCGTCTCCAGCCCGCCAACGCCCTTCTCGACCTTGAACCCGTACTTCTCCAGGTAGCTGATGAGCTTCGCCGAGGACTTGAATTCATCCAGGCTCAGCTCGGGGTTGTCCCAAAGGTACTGGGTCATTTCGGAATAGGTCTTCTTCAGCCCGTCGATGAACTGGATCGCCGTGGCCTCGGCCTTGCTCGGCTCGGAGGACCAACTCGGCTGTGCGGGTAAAATCATGAGCAGGATCATTAGGATAATCGACGCGGGCCATTGGAAGGATCGATCTCTGTCCATCATGGACCTCCTTGAAAGAGCTGAAGTAGGCGCCCGACAGGCGCCTTCGTTGGGAGAGTGGTGAGCCGCTGTCTTGGTTCAGCAGAGTTTAGAGAATCGGTCGTTTTGTGTCAACCATTCCCTTCCGCGGCAGTGAGGAGAACACGCGCCTGTTCTTTCTCTCTGTGACCGGTCTGCGGTCCGTGACGAAGCGGGCGAGAGGCGATCTCTTTTCAGCGAGAAGCCGCCCACTACCCTTTCCGCGACCGGCTGCAGACGGGACACCCCTGCATCCGCAGGGGTTTATCCAGGTGGCTCTGCGCGAGCAGGGGTTCGTTCCGGAAGATCTCCTCCGTGGGACCGTCCGCCATGGCCCGGCCCTTGTAGATCACGATGGTCCTCTCACAGAGATCGAGCACCATGTCCAGATCGTGGGTGGCAATGATCTTGGTGTGTCTGAACGTCTTCAGGAGGCCGACAAGGTGGCGTCTGGCCTTCGGGTCCAGATCGGATGTCGGCTCATCCATTACCAGGATGTCCGGCGACATGGAGAGGACCGTGGCAATCGCCACCGCTCGCTTCTCTCCCCGGGAGAGCTTGTAGGGGGGGCGATGCTTCAGGTGAAGGGCCTCCACGGTGGATAGGGCCTGGTCCACCCGCCTCTCCACCTCCTGCTCGGGCAGACCCAGATTGAGCGGGCCGAAGGCCACATCGTCATACACCGTCGGCATGAACAGCTGATCGTCGGGGTCCTGGAAAACCATGCCCACGGTGCGCCTTACCATCGAAAGGGTCTTTTCGCTCAGGGGATAATCCCCGATCCGTATCTCCCCCTCTTTGGCCGGCAGATATCCGTTGAGATGAAGGAGCAGCGTCGACTTTCCGGCCCCGTTCGCCCCCACCACGGCCACGGATTCCCCATGGGTGATCCGGAAATCGATCCCCTGCAGGGCGGGCGTGCCGTCCGGGTAGTTGTAGCGCAATCCTTTGACTTCAACGATATGATGGCTCATGACCGGATCACCTGCGCCCTGCAGTTTTGTTTTTTCGGGACAAGGGGATGAAGACAAACCGGAGTGATGGAAATATGGGAATCGTGGAACGTCGGGAAAGGACAACAAGCGAGGGCCTTAAGATGAACCGCCGCAGATCGCTCCAGCTGCTTTGAAAGCCATTGTTCCGTCATTCCAGGATTCCAACATTCCAGGGCAGGTCTTCCTGCCGAGCCCGTCGTCTCCGGCTCGGTCCGGAGGCCGGGGGGGGGTTCCACATCACACAAAAATGCTCCCGACCCATCGGGGCAGATGGACCAATCGCATCCCCACGAAAAGCGCCGACCACCCCAGGACAAAGGCCGCTTCCCTTCCCCCGATCCTCAGGTGTTTCAGCAGACGGACCGTGCCGTCGAAACCCCTGCAGAGCATGCAGAGATGGATGCGCTGGGCCCGGTCCAGGGTCCGCAGGAGCAGGCTTCCCGCCAGCGAGCCGTATACCCTTATCCCCATCCCCTTGCCCCGGAACGAACGCAGGGAGCGGGCCCTCACCATCCGGGAGCCCTCGTCCGCAAGGACAAAGAGATAGCGATACAGGAAGAGGAGCTGCATGACAAAGACGCGTGGCACACCCATTTTCTCCATGGCCATGCAGACCGGGTTGAAACCGGTCGTCGCGATCAGGATCAGCGCCGCCCCCACCGTAAGCAGAAACCGAAGGACGATGGAGGAAAAAGAGATCCATCCTCCGGAGACCTCCAAGGATCCGACCCGAAGCATCACTTCCGTGTCGACCAGGGGGTTGAAGATCCCGATGAGGAGGGCAAAAGGGGAGACGAGCAGCACCTTTCGTGCGATGATCCCCGGCGGCAGGCCCCCGATCGCAATCATCGCGAACGGATACACGAAAAAGGGCAGGAGTCCGGAGACTTCATACCGGCCGAAGGAGACGACGCAGACGATGAAGACCGCGGAGGTCAATACCTTGGCACGGGGGTCCAACCGGTGGACCGGCGTATCGCGATTCGCGATCGCATCCATCGCCCCCAGGTCGAAGGTTGCGGAGTCGAGCTTCACGGCTGCGATCCTGTCACGCCCTTTCTCCTGCGCCGCCTCAGGGGAAGGGCGATGAGAAATGCCGTTGCCAGGGTGATCGCTCCCCCCAGGAGCCCCGACATGGAGGTCCCTGCATCCACGACGGGCCATGACTCCTCCTCCGGTGGTTTCTCCTCCCCCGCCTTGAAACCGTAGTCCGGCAAGACGGCCGTCTTCTCCTGGATGGTCTCGAGAAGGTGGTGGATACCCCGGCTCGGGGACTCCAGCCGCTCTTTTCCGGTCAATGACGAAACGGCCCATTCCAATCCGTCCGGATGGGCAGAGGCGAACCACGCGAAGAATCCGGCCAGAAGGACGGCGGCCAGCGCAAAACCGGTCCACACCGGCCTGAGCGATGCACCTCCGGCCGGCCCCCGGGTTTTGCCGGCCAGGATCTCCGGCCGAGCCTTCCGGATGAAAAGCACCACGGCGGCCGTGACCAGCCCCTCCATAAACCCGATAGCCAGGTGGATGGGTTGCATCAGGAGGAGAAAGCTCGAGAAGGAGAGATCCGCCACGCCCGAGAGGGCGGTCTGCACCACCACCCCCAGGGCCCCCAACTGCAGGGCGACCACGGCGGAGAGCGTACTTCCGAGGATAATCCGGCGCCGGGTCGGCCTGGATCCCGCAATGGGGCGATAGACAAGGGGGTATGCCGTCATGGCGGGGAAGAAGCCGAGATTGAAGATGTTGCACCCCAGGGCCAGGAGCCCGCCATCGGCGAAGAACAGGGCCTGGACAAACAGGACCGAACCGATCGTGAGAAAGGCGGCGTAAGGCCCCAGCAGTATGGAGAGGATCATTCCCCCTCCGATATGGCCGCTGGATCCTGTTCCCGGGATGGTGAAGTTGATCATCTGGGCGGCGAACACGAACGCCCCCAGCACCCCCATGAGAGGAACCACCCGGTCTTCGAGGCTCCCCTTCACCTTTTTCGAGCTCAAGGCGATGAGGCTCGCCGATGCAGCCCACATCGTTCCCCCCACCGCGGGAGAGATGAGGGCATCCGCCATGTGCATGATGCTTCTCCTATGGATAGAAAAAGGCCACGAACGCACTTCTCATGACCTTCGTGGCCTTTTCGGCCGGGCTTCTGCCCGGATGGAGATCAGACTATGGGAAAAGGGGCCGGGTGTCAATATTATTTATGTTGTCACGGGTGCGCCGTGGGGCCTTCCACAGGATGAGGCTGGTCGATTCCTCCGCGGATCTTCGACCTCTCCAGCCTACAGCGCGACCCCCCGCGCCGCTCTCAGATACAGCCGTACTTGTAGACCCTGTCCGGAACGGAGTTCAGGTCTTTCTCATCGATCTCGGCAACCGCACGCACCATGGTGCCGTCGCCCAAATGCCAGCGGAGCGGGAAGCACCAGAACTGGAAGCGCTTGCCGACGACCTTCTCCAGGTCACCGCCGAGGTTCTCGACACCCACGATGCCGTTGCCCATCATGTACTTGTGGCAAGGCTCCCAGGTGCCCCACTCGCCGGCCTTCTCGAGCTTGCCGTACTCCTGCATGTACTTGTCCATGCCGAAGGTCTGGATGAACACCTCGCGATCGAACCAGGCGTAGGCCTCGATGCCGTACTGGTCGATGTACTCCTGGGTGATCGGCCTGCCGGTCCTGCCGGGGAGGTTCATGGCGGTCGGGCCGTTCTTGCCCATGGCGGTGTGGAGCGGATGGTCGAGGGCCTGCATGTCCATGGCCACGCACTTGGGGTGGTATTTCTCGATCCACTGCCCGGCCTTGAGGCCGGTCCCCGGCGAATAGTGGTAGTAGTCCTTGCTGTCGTCGTACTTGAGGTGAGTACCGGTGCGCAGGCAGAGGACCATGCCCTTCTTGAGCTCGTTGGGATCGAACTTGGCGCGAGCACAGGCGTCGTCCAGGTGCTTGTCGGTGATGAGCTCCCAGGGCTCGACCTTGACGTCGAGGCAGATGGCGGGGCCGCAGTAGGCATCCACCGGGAGTTCGTGGGTATACCTGGTGCGCCTGCCTTCGAAGTCACGCTCCATGACGTGGCGCGGGGAATCGGCATGCGTGCCGGCGTGCATCACGACGGTGACCCTCTGGCTGAGAACGCCGGATTTGGCAAGGCCGTGCATGGTGTCGATCATGGGCTTCTGAAAATAAGGCCAGAGCGGCATATCGGCACCGAACGGATGACTCAGGTCGACAAATACTTTTCCCATGTACTTCCTCCATATCCATTTGGGTTGTTCGATTTGCGGGTACACGGTACCCGGATGATCCTTCCTGTGCAGTGAGGGTGGCGGAGAACTCGCTTCAGACCGTTTGAATCCAGACGCCCGTGTTGTTGGGTGTCAACCCCGGAGCCGTCACGCCCCCTTGCCGAACGTGCAGTGCGGATAGGTGCATGGTTTGCAGTCGCGGCAGAGACCGCCGTGCCCCAGGAAGGCGAGATCTTTCTTGACGATCTTCTCCCCTGCAAGCACGCGCGGAAGCACCAGGTCCAGGGCGGTCGTCCGATGGTACAGCCCGCACGCCGGCACCCCCAGGAGGGGGACCTCCCCCAGGTACGCCACCAGGAACATGGAGCCGGGGAGGACCGCGGCGCCGTAGTGCATCTCGCCGGCCCCTGCCAGGCGGATCCCCTGACGGGTCACATCATCCGGGTCCACGCTCATCCCCCCGCTCAACAGGAGCAGGCCGCATCCCTTTTCGAGCTGCCCGCGGATGACCCTCGAGATCTCCTCTGCGTTGTCCGGGGCAAAATCCACGCAATGCACGGCGGAGCCCAGGGCCTCCACCTTCTGGGTGAGGATGGGCACGAACCGGTCTTCGATCAACCCGTGATAGACCTCGTTCCCGGTGATGACGAGCCCGACCCGGAGGGATCGGAGGGGCTGGACGGAAAGGACGGCCCCGTTCTGCCGTGCGATGGCCGCGGCCCGCTCGATCACCGCGCGTTTAGCCACCAGGGGAATGGCCCTGGTGCCCGCAACCAGGTCCCCTTCCTTGACCACGGTGTGGTCGTGGAGGGTGGCGCACATGACATCCTCCACCATGTTGAATGCGGCCAGGGCGGCCGTGTCGACCCTCAGAAGCCCGTCCCTTGCGGCAAGGAGGTTGATCTTGCCCTCCCTCGGCTCGTCCTGGTATCGGATGCCCTCCCCGGCCAGGGCGGCTGCAAGGATGGATGCAGCCTGGTTCTCATGGACTTCATCGTCTCCCACTTCAAGGATGTACAGGTGGTTCTTTCCGAGCCTCTGCAGGTGGCAGAGGTCTTCATCGCAGACCACGTGCCCCTTGCGGAAGGCAGGCCCCTTGAATTGGCCCGGCCTGATCTCGGTGATGTCGTGGGCCAGCTTGGTGCCCACCGCATCCTGCAGATTGATCTTTTTCATGACCACGAATCTCCCCTCGTCTCCTGGTTCAAGGTAATGCGCTAGGCGATGTGGACGGCCCGTTCCGGTGCCGTCGTCTCCAGCCTCTGGTCGGACGAGTTCCGGTGCTGGATCTGAGGGATCTCCCGGATTTGGGCGGCCCTGGGCGATGAAGAAGCCCCAAGCCCCTCATCCGCCTCAGGGACCCAGTTCATGCCCTCCCACGTGATCTCCCGGGCATCCTTGAAATAGCCTCCCTGCGCACAGGGCTTGCACAGCGTCTCCCCATTCACCTCAACCTCCCGGTGGTCCCGTATGACCTGGCCGCAGCGCGCGCAGACCACCTTGCTGGAGGTCGGCCCCGGCAGGTCGTGCGGTTCCAGCGGCACCTTTACCTCCTGCACCCGGAAGAGGACACTGTCGGGCATCTTCCGATAGGCCTCCAGCTGCTGCATACTCTTTTGCGGAACTCCGGGCGCGTAGAGGGGAACGAGGTCCCGGGCCTCCTCGGTGGACACGACGCGAACCGCCTTCCGGGTCTCGAGGTTCAGAAAAGTGGCCGCCATGATCCCGTAATCCATGTACTTGAGGGAGCGGCGCCCCAGCTTGACGCCCGCCACGTGGGCGACCGCGTCGCCCGTGCATCGATCCATCTCCACGAATACGATGAGTTTCTTGATCTGGTCGTGGATGGTGGGGTCGTTCAGACCGATGAGGCGGCACCCGAGCATGGCCATGCGCACCCCGACCACCTGACCGGGGCAGAGGTGGCCGTGCTCTCGGGCGGAAGAGATCAGCAGTTCGTGAAAAGGCTTCATGGGAGTTTCCTCCGGGTCGTGCCGTTGCGTTATGTTAGCCCTAACATATGTTACTCTTAACATAACAGCGGGCGCAAAAAAAGAAAAAACTTGGGGCCGCGTCCGCGTATGACGGCCGTATCGAGGGGGCACCCGGACCGTCGTCCCGGTCAGGGAAGACCTGCCACAAAGGCACCCAGCCACGAAGAAACACCATGTTCTTCTTGGTGTCTTGGTCGTCTTCGTGGCAGAAATTGGTACCGGCCCTGCAATCGCTTCACTGAAACCGCTTGTTGACCTCCAGCAGGTACTCCAGGAGTCGCCTGCGGGAGGCCTGGGCCTCCTCCGCCGGCCATTCCTGGAATCCCTTCCCGCTCTTGAACCCGAGATCCCCCTGCTCCACCTTCTTCTTCAGGAGGGGGGAGGGGGAGGGGGAGCTCTCCAGGTGCTGGAGGATGTAGCTGTGGATCGCGAGGGTGAGATCCGTCCCGACCATGTCCGCATTCTCCAGCGGCCCCAGGATGGGCAGCCTCAAACCGAACCCGAAGCGGATGCATTCATCCACCGTGGCAGGATCGGCGATCCCGCGCTCCACAATGGAGATGGCCTCCCTCCAGAGGGCATGCTGGAGCCGGTTGCCCACAAAGCCCGGAACGTCCTTGTTTACCCGAACCGGGTGTTTCCCGATGGCCTGCATCAGGGCAAAAGCCGTGTCCATGGCGCTGTCGGAGGTCTCCTCCCCTCGGATCACCTCGACCAGCGGGATGAGATACGGGGGATTCCAGAAATGGGTCCCCACGATGCGCCCCCTCCCCGTGGCCAGGCGGGCGATCTCCGTGATGCTGATCACCGATGTATTCGTGGCCAGGACCACTTCGGGCGGGCAGAGCGCATCGAGGTCCCGGAAGATCTTCTGCTTCAACTCCAGGTTTTCCGAGACCGCCTCCACCACGAACCCGGCCCCCTGAACCGCAGCCCCGAGATCGGTTGCGGTCTTTACCCTCGAGAGGACGGGTTCGATGTCTCCCTGGGTGCCGATCCCCTGCTCCGCCATGAGGGAGAGGTTGGAGCGGATGGACGCAAGGGCCTTCTCCAGAAGGTCCTTGTTGAGGTCCATGAGATGGACCTCCCGTCCTTTGCCCGCAAAGATCTGCGCAAGGCCATGGCCCATGAGCCCCGCGCCGACCACGGCCACCTTCCTGATCTGCCCGACCTGTTCTCCGGCCATGGGTGTGCCCCCCTACCAGGCGGAGGTCCCGCCGTCGACGTAAAGGATATGCCCCGTCACCATGGAGCTTGCCGGTGTGCTGAGATAGAGGACGGCCCCTACCAGATCCTCCGGCTCCGCAGGACGGCCCAGCGGGATCCGCTGCATGAAGATCTTGTACATGTTCTCGTCCTTCAGGATGGGTTCGGTCAGCGGCGTCCAGAAGATGCACGGCGCAATGCAATTGACGCGGATCTTGTACTTGGCCCACTCCGTGGCGAGCTGTTTGGTCATCAGGTGAACCGCACCCTTGCTCGTACCGTAGGCGGAGTATCCGGCCGGATGGCCCTGGAGACCCCTGATGGAGCCGACCGTCACGATGTTCCCGCCCTGGCCCCGCTTGATCATGTCCTTGGCCGCCGCCTGGCAGCAGAGCAGCGTCCCCTCCACATTGGCGGCCATGACCTTCTTGAAGTTCTCGATGGGCATGTTTTCCGCCTCGGCCCGGAGGGCGATCCCGGCGGCGGTCACCATGATGTCGACCCTGCCGAACTCGTCGACGGTCCGCTTCATCATCTCTTCCACGTTCTTGGGATCCGTGACGTCGCAGGAGACGGGAAGCGTTTTCCTTCCCAGCTTCTTCACCTCTTCGCAGGTCTTCTCCAGACTCGAAAGGGTGCGGGCCGTCACGACCACGTCCGCCCCATACAGCGCAAGCCCAAGGGAGATGGCCTTTCCGGCGCCGCCGGATCCGCCGGTCACCACGGCCACCTTTCCCCTGAGATCGAACATATTCTTCAGCTCGTCCAACGTCATCTTCGCGCGCATATCCGCCTCCGTTATTCAGGTCCTGCAAAAAGTCCCGATTAGCGCACCCTGCTGGATGGTTCGATACCTCAGCAGGAATCATGCTCGTAGCGTTCCGCCGCCGACTCCCCCGAGGGACCGAAGAATATCCAAGGGTGAACGGGCCCTTTACAGACCCCGTTTGGGGTTCGCTAGAAATTCACCTTGTCCGGTCCTTTCAGGCCGAGTATCCTCCGGGCCTCGTCCGGAGACGCGATCTCGAGCCCGAGCTCCTTGGCGATGCGAATGGCCTTTTCGACCTGCTCCGCGCTGCTCTTGGCCAGTTGTCCTTTGTTGAGATAGAGGTTGTCCTCGAGGCCCACCCGCATGTGGCCGCCCTGGAGCATGTTGACGACACCCATGGGGAACTGGAACCTGCCTGCGGCGCAGACCGAAAGCTCGAATTCGCCGAGCACCTTGCGGGCCGTGTTGGTCAGGAACACGAGGTTGTCGATGCTCGCCGGGATCCCGCCGAGGATGCCGAGCACAAACTGCAGGTAGAGGGGCTTCTTCAGATACCCCTCCTGGATGATCTGGGCCAGGTTCGTGAGCTGGCCCACATCGTAGACCTCCAGCTCCGGCTTGGTCTGCACCTCGTTCATGGTCTTGCAGAAGACCTTGAGGGACGTGAAGGTGTTCGGGAAGATAAAACCTTCCGTGGACTCGAGAAACGGCTTCTCCCACGAATGTTTGAACTCCTTCACCTTGTTGACCACCGGGTAGAGGGCGAAATTGAAGGACCCTGCGTTGAAGGTGGCCATCTCCGGTTTCAACTCCCTGACCACCGCGATCCGCTGCTCCGGGGTCATGGTGGCGGTGCCGCCCGTGGTCGGACTGACGACCACATCCGTCTTGGCCTTGATCCCGCTCAGGATCTCCCGGTAGATCTCGATGTCGGTGGTCGGCTTGCCGTCTTCCGGGCTTCTTGCGTGGACATGAACCACCGCGGCTCCGGCCTCCCGGCAGCGCACGGCCTCTTCAATCAGCTGCCTTGGCGTGACGGGCAGATAAGGGGACATGGAAGGGACATGGATGTTCCCCGTCAAGGCGGCGGTGATGATGACTTTTCCCATCGTCTTTTTCTCCTTTCTCAGGAGCGCGCATCCGGGGTGTGTCGCCCCGGTGCGTTCCGATCAATCGGGGTAGTTGATGACGACCAGCATGCTGGCCGGTTTCTTTGTCTTGTTCATGACCTCCCGTCCCTCGTTGGGGCCGAGATAGAGGAGCTCCCACTTCTTGAGCACGAACTCCTCGGTCTTGCTCTTCACCGTGATCTCCCCGTCGAGTACGAAGTACACCTTCTCCAGGGGATTGTCCTCATAGGCCCAGTTCGCGCCCCCCCCCGGCAGGAAATGGGAGAGACCCACCCAGAACTTCTTGGCCCCCGTCTCCTCTTTGCCGGAGAGCCTCATCGCCGTCATCGCAAAATGGCCGGGCGCATCGTAAGCCTGCACATCCTCGAGCCGCATCTTCTTCATTTTGAGCCTCCTCTAGAGAAAGATGGTTCCGACGTTCACACTGGCCTTCAGCTCGACGCTCATCTTCTGCTTCCTGTACCCCGGATACGTCACCTCCAGGGTGTAGGGGCCGCTGTTCTCGTCGAGCCGGTCGAACTTGAAGTCGCCGTAGTTGTTCGTCACGGCTTCGGCCAAGGGTTTGCCGGAGCCCTTGCCGAGGGTCACCTTGGCCCCTTCCGCGCACTCGTTCCTGTCCTGCAGCGCCACGCTGCCGGCGATGAAGGATTTGGTAAAGCGGTGAAGGTTCTTGTACCAGACGTGCGGCTTGGTCTTGAGCTCCGGGAGATAGGGCTCCAGTCCCTCGGCCTTGACCCGCTTCTGCATCTCCGCGTCGTCCGACTGGACGAACTGCATGGCGCCGGTCGGGCAGGCCTGGACGCAGCGGGGCTGCTTCCAGCCTTCCTCCAGCAGGTGCACGCAGAAGGTGCACTTCTGGGGGAGGGCCTTTTCCGCGTTCCACCAGATGGCGCCGTAGGGGCAGGCCTCCACCAGGTCCTTCTGCCCCTTGGCCTTTTCAGGATCGATGATCACGATGCCGTCACCCCTCTTCTGGACGGCGCCGTTCTTGGCCGCCTTCACGCACTTGGCGTCGTCGCACTGCATGCAGGGCATCGCGAGGTAGGCCACGTCCACCTTGGGGTACTGGCCGCGCTCCTTGCGCTGGATGTTCATCCAGCGGTGGCCGTGCCAGGGCTGCCCTGCGGAGTAGGGCAGCCAGTCGTTGCCGACGAATTCGTCCTTGCACGAGATAAAGCAGTTATTGCAGTCGTGGCACTTGGCTACGTCTATGATCAGGTTCCACTTCTTCATTGCTGGTCCACCTCCCCTCTCTAGTATTTCTCGATCTGCACGAGGCAGCTGTTGGGCGCCATGCCTGCAGAGTTCTTGGTGATGTAGCGGCTGGGGGTCAGGATGTTCACGCAGCCGCTGCGGTCCGGCGACTCCCCGGGCTTGCCGATGGGGTCGTAGTCCGCGCAGGACTCGTAGGAGTGCACGGTTCCGGGCGGTACCCGCTCGGTGACCTGGGCCGCCAGGATGACCGCGCCGCGGTCGTTGAACATCTTGACCAGGTCGTGGTTCCGGATGTTCCGGGCCTCCGCATCCTTGCTGTTGATGCGGACGATCCAGTAGTAGTACCCGTCGATCAGCACCCGGTGGTCCTTCACGTCGTTCACCCACGTGTCCTTCGCATCACCCATGGTGTGGAAGCTGAACTTCGGATGGGGGGAGATCAGCTGCAGGGGATACTTGTTGTAGAGTCTGGTGGTGTGGTGCCCTTCCCAGGACTCGATGTATTTGGGGATGAGGGGCCGCTCCTCGTCGTTCGGATCGAACCGCTTCAGGCTCGAGGAGACGAACTCGATCTTCCCCGACGTGGTCTGCAGCCCATAGGGGAACACCGCCTGGCACTCGGGGTGGGGACCCCAGTCCGGGGTGTCCTTGGGCCGGTTCTCGGCAAACCAGCGGAGGGCCGGCGTGGGCTTGTACTCCTTCGGGAAGGGGACGACGTAGTAGCCTTTCCGGAAGAACTCATCCCAGGAGATCTGCTTCGGCAGGTCCGTGGCCTCGTAGTACTTCTTGACCCAGTCCAGCTCGTTCTTGCCGCCGTCCGTGTAGGGGCCCCAGAGCCCCAGCTTCTTCGCCATCAGTGCGAAGATGTCGTAGTCGGACCTGGATTCCCCCAGAGGCTCGATGCACTTCTTCTGCAGGGTAATGACGCGGTGGTTCGTCTGGGTGTAGGAGTCGGCGATGTAGCCGGAGCAGTTCGCGAACTCGCTGATGTCCCACCGCTCGAAATTGGTGCAGGCCGGCAGGATGATGTCCGCAAACTTGGCCTCTCCCTCGAACCAGATGGACTGGCTCACCGCAAAGGGCAGCCGGTCCGTCTGGTACATCTTCACGTAGCGGTTCGTCTCGCACATGGTGCCGATGAACGACCCCCCGTAGCGCCAGAGCATCTGGATCTCCGGGTAGCCGTCCGCCGGGTATTTGTACTTGTGGAACTGGTTCTCGATCGAAGGCCCGCAGAACCCCTTACCCCTCCACTCGTACTGGCCCTCCAGGATGCACTCCGGGATCTTCAGCCTCGGGATGTGCTGCCCGGTCGGGGAGTTGATGTTCGAGCGGGTCGGCCGGTCGTAGCTGAACATCCGGTACACCCAGCGGTACCCGGCCGCGGAGTTGTCGACGTCGCCCGAGATCCCGCCTTCGGCGTAACCGGGGAAACAGAAGCTGGTGTCGCAGGGAGCGCCCTGGGTGGTCGACCAGATGTTGCTCCCGGGCTTGCCGAGGCCCTGCATGGTGGCCAGGGCGATCATCAGCCTCGTCCACTCGTTGCCGCTCGCCGCCCGGCAGGCGCCGCCCCAGCCGCCGAGAC
>JAGVAP010000124.1 GCA_020060215.1 Deltaproteobacteria bacterium
GAGCCACCCTTCCGCGCAGGAAGAATGAGGAACACGGCCTGACGCGAGATGCCTGCCTCCTTGGCCGTGGCGGCCGTATTCACCAGGTCCGTGTAGAGGATGGCCTGATCGGGCCAGCCCACCCTGTACGCGATGACCACGGGCGTATCCTCCGGGTACCCTCCGCCCAGAAGCTCCGCCACCATCTTCTCGGGCGTAGATGCGGAGAGATAGACAGCCATGGACGCTCCATGCCTGGCCAGTTCCCTGAGCCGCTCCTTCTCGGGGACAGGGGTACGCCCCTCCATACGTGTGACAATGAGGGTCTGGGTCTTCTCGGGGAGGGTAAAGGAGACCATGGCTGCCGCCGCAGCGGCAAACGCCGCACTCACCCCGGGCACGACCTCGTACCGGACGCCTTCCCGGTCCAACAGATCCATCTGCTCCTGCACGGCCCCGTACAAGGACGGGTCTCCGGTATGGACTCTTACGGCGATGCCCCCCTCCCTCACGGTCTGCATCATGGTCTCATGCGTCTCGGCGAGCGTCATGGACGAGGAGTCCACCAATCGCGCTCCCTTGCGTGCGCTGGAGACCGCTTCCGGCGGAACCAGGGATCCCGTATAGAGAACCAGGTCGGCCTCTTCGATACACCTTCGTCCCTTCAGAGTGAGAAGCTCCGGATCGCCCGGGCCTGCGCCCACGAAGTAAACCCGGCAGCGGTGTCTTTCCTCTCCCATGCCTCGGTCTTTCCTCTAACGTGATTGCCGTCTCGCATCTTGCGCGGTGGGGGGAGACCCCTTGAGAAACGGCAACTGGAGCAAGAGGAGGGTAATATGGAATCGTGCAAAAGAAAAGACGTAAGACAGAGGCTTGTCAAAAAAGGCACAAGCGTGGACGGCGCTCACCCGAAGCTATCCGGAGAAGCGGCATCCTGCATCAGCCGGACTGGAGAGGGGCTCCATTTCAGCCGCTCTCGTTTGAGCGCACAGGTGATGCAGCTACCAGGGCGGCCCGGTCACCCTTGAAGGATCGGCCCCCTGCCTTCCCGGGTTCCTAATGCCGCGCCGCGGCCGCGTCGCGCGGCTGTTTCCCGGTTTCTATGTAGGTCTTCATCCTGGCGAGGTCCTCGTCCAGCTGCGTTTTCGGGTCCGACCCCACCAGAGACACGAGGGCGTGGCCGATCGCCCCTCCGGGAGGGTTGTAGGTCATGCGGATCTCAACGGTCGTGCTCCCGTCCGGGTTCGACATGAATTTCAGGATGCCGGCATGCTGTACGACCGAGCCGGACTCCGTGCGCCAGGCCAGCTCCTGGTTGGGGATCCTCGAAGTCAACACCGCATCCCATTCCACAGGCATCTCACCAGGGCCCGATACGGTCCATCGATAGCGGTCTCCGTCGACCTTGCTGACCCTCTGAACGTTTCTCATGAAGTTCGGGAAATCTTCAAAACGGGAGAGGGCTCCGTAAACGGTCTCGATGGGTGCATCCACGTTGATGGTCTTCTGGATATCCACCCCCCGCCTCCGGCCGATGCCGATGATCCTCTTCATGTCCATATTCGTCAAGGCCCGGGTAAAGAGCGCTGCACCCGAAAACATGGCCGCGGTTCCGGCAACCCCCCGGCTTCTCAGGCCGTAGACCGCCATCGCACCTCCGGCCAGGCCCGTCAGGAATCGGGCTGCGGGAGACCAGTTCGACTGCAGGAGCTCAAATCGCCCACCGCCGAGCCGGCGTGTCGGCTCCCCCTGGAGGCCCGGCACCCGATCGGGATCCTCGTGCGCCTCCAGCCGGCTTTCGATATCTTTTACACCACGCACCGATCGGACCCGGTTCATCAGGGCCTTGATCTCGTTGGCGAGGACCACCCCCTTCAGGATGATACGGCCGTCCACGGCGTCCACATCGATCGACCCCGGATGGCTTACCGCACCGCCCAGCTTTGCACGCACACGCTCCACGAGCACGTCCGGTCCCACCGGCTTCTCCCGGGAAAAGAGTTGTTTTGCCTCGATCGCCAGGCCCCTCGTCCGGTTCCTGATGTCTCTGGACGTGACGTCCAGGGCGTTCCTCGCCTGGTTCATACCGCGAGTGGCCTTGTCGCGGATCAATGCCCGCCTGCGCCTCCCTGAGGCGGGATCAAAAAGATACATCAGGCCGGCACCCATTCCGGCCGTCGCAAACACGATCTTTCTCCAATCCATAACTCGTGCCTCCTATCGTTGATCTACGAAGACGAACTCCCAATGCAGGCAACCCAAGACCGGCCACCACGGCACGAAGAGACCAGGAAACCCATCGCACATCGCAGCTTCCTTTGGTCTTGGTGCCTTCGCGGCAGATCTTCTCTGCAGATTGCACAGCGTTTAAGACAGCCTAACCAGTGTAACTCTCACGGAATGGCCGATAAATGAGGAGGTTCCTGTATTTGGCCCGGGACCCATGCGTATCGGGAAGAAGGAGGCCGGCCTGATTTTCCTCTATGAAGGCGCCGACCCGATCCGCTCCGGTTCTTCAATCAGGCGGAAGGGTCTACAGAACGGGGGCGGAGAGCGAAAATACAGTGGTTCCTTTATTCACCCCCGCTTCCGCAGCAGGTAGCATGGTAGGCGGCCGCGAGGTCGTGCCGGCGCTGTCCCGGAGCATCCCCCATGGACGAGGGCCCGTTTAGCTCCCCATGACCACCGAGATCATACTCATGCTCTTGATTGTGGGCGCCGCCCTGATCCTGTTTTCCCTTGAATGGATCCCCGCCGACGTGGTCGCCCTGGGCGTGCTGATCACGCTGATCGTCACAGGCCTCCTGCCGCCGGAAAAATCCTTTTCCGGATTCGGAAGCGATACGGTGTGGATGATCTTCGGCCTCTTCGTGCTCACCGCGGCCCTCCTGAACACGGGGGTGATCGACACGGCAAGGCGGTTGATCCTCCGCCATATCGGAGAGGACGAGAATCGGCTGATGACGGTCATCATGCTGACGACGGCCGGACTGAGCACGTTCATCAGCAATACGGCTTCCACCGCTCTTCTTCTGCCGCTGGTCCTGGGGGTATCCGAACGGCTTCGCATCAGCTCATCCAGACTGCTGATGCCTCTTGCCTTCTCTTCCGTACTGGCCAGTTCCGTCACCCTGATCAGCACGTCCACCAACCTCGTCGTCAGCGGCCTGCTGGTACAGCACGGACTCGATCCGATCGGCATGTTCGAGCTCACCCCCGTCGGGCTCCCCATCCTGGTGGCCGGTCTCCTCTACATGCGGTTTCTGGGCAGGCGGCTCATGCCGGTCCGCGGACGCCCCGACGACCTCATGGATTTCGGAAAACGGGTATATCTGACGGAGCTCGTGATCCTGCCGGGCTCGCCGCTCGTGGGCAAGACCCTGGCGCAATCCGGGCTCGGGCACGATCTCGATCTGACCATCCTCTGGCTGGTCCGTGGAAAGGTACGGCGCCTGGTTCCAAAGGCCCAGGAAGTGCTCCGGGCCGGCGATGAGCTCCTGGTGGAGGGAAAGCGGGAGGAGATCCTCAAGATCAAGGAGAAGACCGGGATCGAGATCAAGGCCGACTACAAGCTCTCCGACCCAAAGTTCAAGGCGGAAGACATGAGCCTGGTGGAGGCGGTGCTCCTGCCCGGCTCCCCCCTGCTGGGGCGAACGCTGAAAGAGTCCAGGTTCCGCCATGAGTACGGGGTCCAGGTCCTTGCCCTCTATCGGCATGGAGAAACCATATTCCGCAAGATCAGCGAGATCTCCCTGCGGATGGGAGACGTGCTGCTGCTTCAGGGCCACCGGTCCAGGATAGCCAGGATCTCCCGAGCCGAGCGGGGGAACCTGCTGCACGTCCTGGGGGCCCTTTCCCTGGAGCCCCCGAATATGAGGCGCGCCCCTCTTGCCCTCGTCATCTTTGCCGGGGTCCTTGCCGCAGCGGCCTTTGGCCTCCTTCCCCTCCCCGTTTCCATCCTCCTCGGCGTCTTCCTGGTCTTCCTGACTCGCTGCATCAGCCCGGCAAGGGCTTACCGGGAGGTCGAATGGAGGGTCTTGATCCTGATCGGGAGCATGCTGGGCCTGGGGACCGCCATGGATCACACGGGCGCAGCCCATTTCCTGGCATCCAGGATCGTGGCCCTGGTCGGAGAGTCCCATCCGGCCTGGCTGCTCACAGGTTTCTTCTTTCTTGCGGTCCTCCTCACGCAGCCCATGTCCAACCAGGCCGCGGCCATTGTCGTTGTCCCCGTGGCGATTCAGACGGCCCTGCATCTCGGGCTGAACCCCAGGACCTTCGCCATGATCATCGCAGTGGCGGCCAGCACCTCGTACATCACCCCTCTGGAGCCGTCCTGCCTCATGGTCTACGGACCGGGAGGTTACCGGTTCGTGGATTTTCTGAAGGTGGGCTCCCTGATGACCCTGGTCATCTACATCATTTCCATCGTCCTTGTGCCGCGGCTTTGGCCGTTGGGTTATTGATGTTGCCTGTTGCCGGTTCGTATGCATAGAATCAAAGGACATCGGGGACGAAAGGGACACGAGTGCACTCCACTACCGGAGTGCCGGACAAAGCTGTCCATTCCCGCCCGCCTCGCCGTAGCCTTGGCAAGGCATGTTGCCATGTATGATGAACCTTAGTCTTTCGCGTCCTCGGGAGAACTCCACATGGGTCGTCTTTGCCGATCTTCTCAGCTCGTCATCCCCAACGACCCGGCATTCGGTCCGGCTGCTGCAGGGTTTGTCGTTGAAGTCGCGAGGCTTATCGGGTTCGAGGGGCAGGACCTCCTATCCATTGCCCAAGGGGTGCAGAAGGCGGTCGAGAACGTGATCCGGTATTCCTTTGAGCCTGGAGAGCGTGCTGACCTGACCCTGACCTGTGATCATAACCCCGAGGGGTTGCAGGTGAGGCTGCAGGACAAAGGGCTCCCTTTCGGCTCTGCAGAGCTGTCCCCTGCGGGACAGGTGTGCCCGCCCGGGAGCGGCTCGGAGTTCTGTGCGGGGATCTTGGGGCTGAAGGAATTCGACGAGGTCCGTCTGCATAGCCTGGGGCCCGGCGGGAAGGAGACGGTCCTCATCAAGCACCTGAAGACCGCAGCGTTTGCGGAGGACCGGCAGGCCTGTGATCTCCTGCCGGCAATGGACCCGGTCCTCCCGCCTGAAAAAGTCCAGTGGTCAGTGAGGCAGGTGAGGCCCGAAGAGACGCCCGAGATTTCCAGGCTCGTATACGAGGCCTATGGGTACACCTACTCGCACGAGTATGTCTACTACCCGCAGAGGATCGTGGCCCTGAACGAGGCCGGAAGGATCCACTCGGCGGTCGCCATTGCCGAAGGGAAGGAAATTGCGGGCCACTGCACACTCCGGTTCCCGGAAGGGCATCCCCATATTGCCGAGCTGGCGCAGGCGGTCGTAAAACCCGAATACCGCTCCAGGGGCTGCCTGAGGGTGCTGACCGAATACCTGCTGCAGGTGGCCCAAGAGATGGGTTTCAGGGGAGTATTCACCAAACCCGTCACCGAGCACCCCTTCTCCCAGAGGACCGCCTACCGGTTCGGGTTCAAGGACTGCGCCGTCCTCCTAGGCATCATCCCGAAGGACACACCGTTCAAAGGGTTCGCAGGCCCTCTTCCACACCGGGGGAGCCTGCTCCTCCAATTCCGATATCTGGAGCATGTCCCGACAGGAATCTCCTTTGCGCCACCGCGCCACCGCGACATGATCTCGAGGATCCTTGAGGATATGGGGATCGCGCAGGAAGTCCGGAGCGAGGTTTCATCCGGGCCGGGAGACGGCGGGTCCATTCTGAAGACCCACACGGTACGCCTAAATCAATTTGCCCGCATGGTCATAGAGCGGAGCGGTCCGGACGTCGTGGATCAGGTCCGGACGGAATTGCGCGAGCTTATCATACGGAAAGTCGAAGTCGTCCAACTCTATCTAAACCTCGGCGACCCACAGACCATTCCCCTCTCCGGTGAGTTCGAGCAGCTCGGATTCTTCTTCGCCGGGCTTCTGCCCGAAGCCTTCCCCGACGGCCACGGACTGATCCTGCAGTTCCTGAACAACGCGGAGATCCGTTATGAGGCCGTCATGGTCGAAAGCCGAACCGCCCGGGAATTGCTGTCCTATGTTCAGGCGAACGACCCTAATCAGGAATGATTCCTGAAATCCTCAAAATGGTTTGGTCGTACTGACCACATACACCGGGTTCAACGACTCCAGCCGTTCGTCCCCGGCGAGAGAGCGGGATCGGGAGACGTGCACCTGGATGAACTCATAATCCCACCCCTTCGATCTCAAGCAACCCCTGACGGCCTCCAACGACCCGAGGAGGACCACGTGGAGAGCCATCCTTCCTCCGGGTCTGAGGCGGGCCATGGCCGCTTCGAGTACCTCCCCTCCGCTGCCGAGACCGCCGCCGATGAAGGTCCGGTCCGGGTCCGGAAGATCTTTCAGGCATCCGGGCATGGTTCCCGACAGGATCTCCAAGGCATAGGCCCCGGTCCTTCTGCGGTTCTCGCCGATCATCTCCACCCTTGATGGGTCTTTCTCGACGGAGAAGACCGCGCCTTCATGGGCGAGGACGGAGGCCTCCAGGCCGACGGATCCGCACCCCGCTCCGAGATCCCAGACCGTGTGGTGCGGCTCGATCCGGAGAGCGGCGAGGCCTACCGCCCGGACCTCCTTCTTGGTGATCAGCCCCGCGGTATGGAGGTACAGATCGTCATCCAGTCCCAAATGGAGGGAGACTTCCGGTCGGCCGGTCCTCTCCAGGATGACGAAGTTGAGGGGGGAAAAGAGATGAGCCCGCGCTTCCTCCAGTTCATACGAACCCCATTTCTCCCCCCGGCCTCCGAGGTCCTCGAACACCCACATGCGGAACCCTTCCACACCTCGCCCGATCAGGTCGACGGAGAGGGCTGCGGGGCCGGTGTTTCCGTCGGTGAAGATGCCGACGAGATCGCTGGAGGTGAGCGCCCTGAAGAGCGGGAAACGGTCCGACCTGCCGTGAAGGGACACGGTGCGGATGGACTCCCAGGGCACCTTCATCCGGGATGCCGCCGCCTGCAGGGTAGTCACGTTGGGGAATAAATGGACCTCCTCCTTTTCAAATGCGCTCAGCAGTCTCCGCCCGATGCCGAAGAACCCGGGATCCCCTTCCGCCAGGACCACCACGAGCCTGCCGGCGAGCCTTTCCTCCCGGACGGCCTGAAAGACCTCTTGCAGCGGGGTTTTGATGACGATCCTGCGGCCGCGGAAGTCGCTGAATCCCGCGAGAAGCCTCTCACCGCCGACCAGCACATCGGCGCCGGAGATCATCCTGCGCTTCTCTTCGTTCAGATCCTCGGGGGCGATTCCGAGCCCGATGACGTGGATGGGGTGCATGTCTTGGTCCTTTTGCGGGTTTCCCCTTGTCCGTGGTGCTGAATTTTACCTTCGTGCTCTTCGCGGTGGAACACTCCCGGTTTTGACCACGAAGCACGCGAAGAGCAAGAAGAGAGGATAAAACGGCTCGAGGGCTTCGCGCCCTTCTATGTCTTCAACAGGAGCGCCCCGTCGACATCGAAGAGGAAAAGCGTGAGGTCCGGCGCCGCTCCTGCGAATTCACGTCCATGCCGAAGAGCCAGGCCGGCGACATGCATCAGGATCTGACCCGCCCCGGGCTCGGCCTGGATGTACCCGAGGGCTTCTCTGGCCGTATTCGCCTCTCGAATCCTCTGCAGCCTTGCCGCCCCCACCTCATAGATCCCGCACCATTCCGCAAGGAGATCGAAGTCGATGCGGGAGGCTTTCGCATGAGTATAGGCGTGGCCCTGGGCCATCTTGATCAGTTTCCCGAAGAAACAGGCGTAGAGGATCTCACGGAACCCCCGGTCCCCCGCTTCTTTCAGGGAGAAGGAGAAAAAATCCGCCACCTGGACAAAGGAGAGCTCGGGGAGGTCGGGGCGCAAACCCCTGAGAAAGGTCTCGCTCTTCCCTCCGGTGGAGAGGCAGACGGTCATGATCCCCGCCTGCTTCGCCACATTCATGGAGGTGCGGATGGTCTCGCGATAGGAGTCATGGGAAAAGGGTTTGACCGTCCCGCGGGTTCCCAGAATGGATATCCCACCCATGATCCCGAGCCTGGGGTTGAGGGTCTTCCTGGCGATCTCCTCACCGTTCTCCACGTCGATGACCGCTCGGACAGCTCCCGCGAGCCCTGCCTCCGACAACCCCTCCCGAAGGGCCGCTGCAATCTGACGCATCGGTACGGGATTGATGGCGGAGTCGCCCACCGGCACAGGAAGGCCGGGCCTGGTCACTCTCCCCACCCCCCGGCCGCCCGAGATGGACACCCCTTCACCGTTTTCCACCAGAAAGACCGTTGCGCCGATCACGGCCTTGTGCGTGACGTCCGGGTCGTCACCGGCATCCTTCATCACCGTCGCCCTTGCCCCCGTTCCCACCCTCTCCGCCGAACGGACGGGGATGCTCAGACGTCCTCCCATCGGCAGGGGGATCTCCACGGAGCCCGGTTTCTTGCCTGCCAGAAAGAGCAGGGCCGCCTTGGCGGCAGCCGCAGCGGCCGAACCGGTGGTGAACCCTTCTCGGAGTCTTTTTCGAGCCATGAAATCGGATTCCGCAAGTCTCTACTGCCTACTGCTCTTCGCCAAAGCTATCTCGGCCAGCTGATTCACCGCTGCTGCGGCCAGGTTCGACCCTCCTTTGCGGCCCCGTATGGTGACATAAGGCACTCGATCCTGTTCCATGAGGGCTTCCTTGGACTCCGCCGCATTCACGAACCCCACAGGCATGCCTACGATCAGGGCCGGCCTGCATCGGCCCTCCTTCACCCAGTGGAGGATCCTCAGTAGGGATGTGGGGGCGTTTCCCACCACACAGATGTTGCCGGTGAGTCTTGGGAGGGCATAGTCCACCGCAGAAGCGGACCGTGTGGTTCCCTGCCTTTCGGCCTGTTCCGTCACCTCGGGGAGATTGATGTAGCACTCCGCCGTGGAGCCGAGGCGGCTCAGCCGCTTTCGCGTCATGCCCACTCGCGCCATCTCGGTATCCGTCACGATCAGACAGCCCCGTGAGAGGGCCTCGACCCCCCTGGCCACGGCCTCCGGATGGAAATGGATGAGCGAGAGGAGCTCGAAATCCGCCGATGTGTGGATCATCCGTCTCACCACCAGCCACTCTTCGCCTTGAAAAGGCCTCGGCTCCGGGACTTCTGAATCGATGATGGCAAAGGACGTGCTTTCGATCTCGGCCGGTTTCATCCTGTCTCCTCACTGTCTCGGTGGTCTCTACCGAGAGGCATTCTCTTCTTCAGCCATGGTTTCTGCAATACTCCACAAAATGTCGTGCAACGTCCGGGTTCGATCCCCAGTGCAGATGGACATAGGACCCGAGGACGTTGCGGAAGAGGTATCCCTCCTCACGCACCGTCGCCTGTTTGCGGTCCTGCATGGAATAGACCTTGCCGACGCCACCCGCCGCGCCGCCAAGCTTCGAGTAGTGGAACTCGTGACCCCTCACCCTGGTCCCGGGCGATCCCAGGGGGCATGGCTCCTGGGTCACCACCTCGCGGTACCCCAGGGAGTGGAGACGGGTTTCCATGGTCGCCTTCATCGGGAAAAGCCCTGCCATCGGTCGTTCCCGCCCGTCGACGTCCACAATCGACTCCATCAGGTACATGAACCCGCCGCACTCGGCATAGATGGGTTTTCCTGCCATGCCGAAACTCCGGATCGCCGTCAGCAGGTCCTTGTTTCCCGACAGCTGCCTGGAATGGAGCTCGGGGTAGCCGCCGCCCAGGACGATTCCCTTGATGCCTTCCGGGAGGGTCCTGCCTCGAATGGGGGAGAAAGGAACCAGTTCCGCACCGGCATCCCGCAGCAGCCTCAGGTTCTCCGGATAATAGAAGCAGAACGCTTCGTCCATGGCAATGGCGATCCGGGTATCCCCTCCACTGGAGTCGGAGGGCCGGCTGGTGCCCACGTCTATCCTCCGCACGGAGGCGAGGAGGTCGTCGATTCGGACCTCCTCCTCGACCCATCGGGCCAGGCTGCGGACCCGATCCGGACCCAGCGCAAACTCCTCATCCGTGACAAGGCCGAGGTGCCGGGAGGGGATCTCGATCTCCTTCTCCCCGGGCAGAAAACCGTATGGAGGCACTTCCGGCAACCGCTCCATCGCCTCCATCAGCATGGCCGCATGGGCCTTGCTGCCGACCCGGTTGAACAGGACCCCGGAGATCGGCAATTCGGGATCGAGCCGGGAGAAACCCATGGCCACGGCAGCCGCGGACCTCGCCATGGATCGGGCGTCGATCACGAGGAAGACCGGAAGGCCCAGCCATTTGGCCACGAGCGCGGTGGACCCTTCATCGCTTCTGCCGGAGAAGCCGTCGAACAACCCCATCGCCCCTTCCACGACCGCCACATCCGCATCATGGAGATGGCGGAGGAAGAGCGCCTGATTGGTCTTCCGGTCCAGCATCCAGCTGTCGAGGTTGTGCGAATCCCCTCCCGTGACCCTTCGGTGGTGTCCGGGGTCGATGAAGTCCGGGCCGACCTTATAGGCCTGCACCTTGTAGCCCCTCCCGGCCAGGGCGGCCATGATGCCCAGGGAGACCGTGGTCTTCCCGCAGCCGCTGTGGGTACCGGCAATGCAGAATGCGGGGATTCTTCTCTGGCGCCCTTGCGAATCCAATACGGTTCCTTTGTTCTTGCCACGAAGACACGAAGGCACGAAGAGGGTGATTGAATCTTTGTGTCTTCGTGTCCTGGTGGCGGATCTCTTCTCAGGGTCCTTCTTCAATCATGGCGAGGATCTTCTCCACGTCGCAATGGGCCTCGAAGTGATCGGCCAGACGATCGTATTGATGGAACCGCGCCTGCCGCCCACGGCCGGGCGGCCTCTCCTTCAGCCCTTTTGCCCTGCGGAGCGGATTGAGGAGGTCGCTTCTGAAACCGGGCGAATCCAGGATGCCGTGGACGTAGGTGCCCCAGACCCGCCCGTCCGGGGTGCACCGGCCGTCCTCCCACCACGCGGTCCTGCCGGGTTGGCGGATTCGCAGGAAGGGCCGGCCCTGAGCGCCGTCCGGTTCGGTGCGTCCCATGTGGATCTCGTAGCCTTGCACCTTCTTGCCGGTCCCGATGCAGGTCCCCACCACCTTCCGGACGACTTTTCGCGGTTCGAGCTCGGTCCACACCGGGAGCAGGCCCAGGCCCCTCTCTTTTCCCCTGGAGGACTCCACGCCATGGGGGTCCCTGATCCACTTTCCCAGGAGCTGGTACCCTCCGCAGATGCCGATGCAGTGCCTTTCTTGGGAGAAAGCGAGGATCCGGCTCCTCCACCCGTTCTTCGACAGCCACCGGGCATCTTCCATGGTGTTCTTGGTCCCGGGAAGGATGAGGAGGTCATAATCGTCCGTCAGCTGCTCCGGGAGGAAGATGAAGTTGCAGATCACGTCGGGCTCTGCAGCGAGGGACTCCAGGTCCGTGAAGTTTGAGATGGCGGGGAGCTTCACCACCGCCACATTGACGGTCCCCTTTCCCGCATCCTTCATCCTCCTCCTGTCCTCCTGGACGACCACCGAATCTTCGGGATCGATCAGGATGTCGTGGTAGAAGGGGATGAGACCGAGGACCGGCCGGCCCGTTTTCCGCTCGATGTACCGGATGCCCTCCTCGAAGAGCCTGGGATCTCCCCTGAACTTGTTGATGAGGAACCCCTTGAAGAGAGACCTTTCCCTGCGGTCCATCAGGCCGTAGCTGCCGACGGCCTGGGCGAAGACGCCGCCCCGGTCGATATCGGCCACAAGGATGCAGGGAGCGCCCACGGCCCTGGCCATGCCGAAATTGACGAGGTCCCGGTCTTTGAGGTTCATCTCACAGCAGCTGCCCGCACCCTCCATCACGATGTAGTCGTGCTCTGCCGCAAGCCGGCGGTAGGAGTCGATGACCGCCCCCCTGAGGACGGGCTTATGCTCGTGGTAGTCCATGGCCGCCATTTGTCCCGCCACCCGTCCGTGCACGATCACCTGCGATCCCATGGCGGAGGAGGGCTTCAGCAGGATGGGGTTCATGTGGACGGAGGGCAGCACGCCTGCGGCCTCGGCCTGAACCACCTGCGCCCTTCCGATCTCCCCGCCTTCGACGGTGACGAAGGAGTTGTTCGACATGTTCTGGGCCTTGAAAGGCGCAACGTTGAGCCCACGCCGTCTCAGGATGCGGCAGAACGCGGCTGCGGCAATGGACTTGCCCACATCGCTTCCGGTGCCGAGGAACATGATCGTCTTTGCCATGGGACTTCCAGGAATCGTTTTTTTTGTCACCTTCGACTATAGGTGAAAGGGTTTCAGGGGGTCAAGGGCAATGAGGAACCAAAAGCTTGCCTCCGAACCCTGCCTGGGGTAGCTTCATGGGTTCAGGAGCGCGCCGTCGAGGTCAGACATGAAGCACCCGGCTATCGCCTATTTCGTATCCCCCCACGGCTATGGCCACGCGGCCAGGGCTTGCGCGGTGATGGACGCGGTCCACCGTCTGGACCCCGAAGTAACGTTTCACGTGTTCACCAGCGTCCCAAGATGGTTTTTCAGAGACTCCCTTTCAGGGACCTGGACCTATCACCCCCTGCTTTCGGATATCGGGTTCGTCCAGAAGAATCCCATGGAGATCGATCTGCCGGAGACGGTGTCCATGCTGGATCGGTTCTACCCAAGCGATGCCGGCACGATCAAGCGTCTTGCGCAAGCGATCTCGAGGAGACGATGCGGGCTGGTCGCATGCGATATCGCCCCGCTCGGGATCCAGGTGGCCCGCGCGGCGGGGGTCCCCTCCGTCCTGGTGGAGAATTTCACCTGGGACTGGCTCTATGAAGCCTATGAATCCGTCGAGCCGGGAATGAACCGCCACGCCCGCCATCTGAGGGAGCTCTTCACCGCTGCCGACTATCATGTACGGACCGAGCCGGCGTTCCGGAGGATGGACGCGGATCTGGTTACCGGCCCCGTCAGCCGCAGACCGAGGACGGGGCGATCCGCTACCCGGCGGAGCCTCGGCGTATCGAAACAGGAAAAGCTTGTACTGCTTACCATGGGGGGCGTTCAGGGTGAGCATCCCCCTCTCGAGATCCTTCAAGCCGTGCGCGGGATCCGGTTCCTCGTCCCGGGGGCGGCCGGGACGTCCCGCCGGATCGGAAACCTCACACTCCTCCCCCGCCGATCCGGGTACTTCCACCCGGACCTGGTCGAGGCCTCGGATGTCGTGGTCGGCAAGATCGGCTACAGCACCCTGGCGGAGACCTACCATGCGGGCGTTCCCTTCGGCTATCTCATTCGGAAGGATTTCCGGGAGTCGGATGTGCTCGTTGCCTTTGCAGAGAAGCACATGCAGGGCATGCCCGTGTCCGATGAGGAGTTCAACGAGGGCACCTGGATCTCGCGTCTGCCGGAACTGCTGGCGCTGACCCGGATCGCCCGCAAGACCCCCGACCACCCCAATCGTGTTGCCCGGTTCCTCTTGCGGTGTCTGGGAAAAGGTTTTTCATAAAGTTCAAGAAAAGATCTTGCATTCCTTCCCATGCATGATTACTGTTTGGTTGTCCTAGGGAAACCTCCAAAAGTGTCATTTCCAGCGCAACGAAAATCTTACATGAAATGCGTGCATGATCTTTCCCTTCCGTAGAGATGACACTCATTTGTAATGACTAACCTAAAACCTGTTGGCCGGTCCCATTCTTTTTGGACCGGATCTTGCATGCCTTTCAGGGTGTCCTTTCATCCAGTCCATCAAGGCTGCGAGCAAGTCTTTGGATCAGTCATCGAGATTCCTTCGGCCGTCAAAGACTTTCGTGTTTTTCTTTACACATCCTGAAGGTCCAGCACATTTTGAGGAGACAAGTATGCGTCGAAAACCAAGAGTTCAAGGGAACGGAAACGGCTCTGGACTCAAAGGCAAGAGATTCGGAGAACTGGTCGTTCTTCGGCCCTCCAGGAGCGGCAGGGCAGGCGCCTGGGTGGCGCAGTGCGACTGCGGAAAGCTCGCCCTGGTCTATGATTACCTGTTGAAAAGCGGCGAGACCAAGAGCTGCGGATGCAGCGAAGAGCAGTAAGATCGCCCTCTGTTCTGTAGCGTCAAGGAGGCGAGATAGAAAGTTTCTCCTCGTACGCAACCCTGCCGAATGATCGTCTGAAAAATGTCGTTCCCGCATTGGTCGGAGCCCCGTGTTGCAGAGCGTGCCGGACCCTTCCCTCCCAGCGGGAGGATCACTCGATAGGCGGTAAACTCCTGCGGAATCGAGCCGTCGCCCTGACGGGAGTCCCTAACTGCTGGCGGTGCTCGAGACAATGATGCCCCAGAATTCATCCACCGGAGCGATCTCGGATTCGTAGTGCCAGCCCACATGGGATCCGCAGCGGCCGCAGACGGCCAGGCGCCATCGGAAGCCGGGGAACCAGGAGTATGCCTCTGTGGCCTCTCCAAGCACGGAAGCGCCCGGGCAGGCGGAAAAGGTGTGGAATCCGAATTGAATCCCTGAGGGGTTCGTGAAGGAGTGGCTGCTGCTCCCCTCGATCTCAACGAGTTGATCGAGTGCGGTGAGGGTGTTGCCGCATGCCTTGCACCTGAAGATCTTCCCCTCGTTTTGGTCCGTCCGGTATGTGACAAAGGGGATCGCAATCATCACCGCACCGATTTCCCGGCTCAGCCAGCTTCGTCCCGGTCCTCGACGAGGGACCTCACCAGGTTTCTGCCGCTGAAGTGGCCGAGGGTCAGATAGCAGATCAGCATCTCGGCCCCGAAGACCTCCCTGCGAATCCTGTCGTATTCCCAGCCCAGCCGGTGGAGCGACAGAACCCGCTCGGCCGTCTTCTCGAGATAGGCGATCTTCTCGGAGATCAGCCGTTGTCCCTCTTCTCGGGCCCTTCCGCTTCCCGGGAACAGAGAGGTGACACCCAGTCCAGCCATTTTTTTCAGCGACGCCATGATCTGCCAGATATTGTAGTCCGCGCGCAGGGCCCGGTCCTGCCCGCCCACATAGGCATCTCCGCAGAAGAGCCAGCCCCGGTCGGGTTCGAACAGGCAGATATGATCCCGGCTGTGACCGGGGGTGTGAATGACCTCGAAGATTTGCCTGCTCGTCTCGACCTTTTCTCCGATGGGAGCGGCGGCCGAGGGGGCCGGATACCCCCACATGACCCGCTGGTAAGGCCGAAGGTGTTTACGGTCGGGAGGCTCCGCGAGGACCGGCAGCGCAAGTCGGTGCGCCCTGATCCCGGACTCGGATCGGGGCTGAAGGAGGCTGTTTGCACCGATGTGGTCCTCGTGGCCGTGGGTGTTCACAATGAGCCGGATCGGGTAGGGGGCGAGGGCGGAGACCAACTCCCCCACCGTATGGGCGCACCCCGTGTCCACAAGCAGGCCGTCGACCCAGTAGGCGGCGGTATGGTAGAGGCCCCGGCCCAGCACGGCCCTTGCCATTCTGAACACCCGGACCTCACCGTGGCGCTCGATCTCGATCACCGGTCGGACTCACCAGATAAGAAGGGGGTTGAACCGGGTGTCACGGTCATAGACATCAACCTGCTCCCTTCGCTTCAGAAACCGGACGACGACATAGGTCAGGGGGGTTGCGATCACCTCATAGACCGTTTTCACCGCCCACTGGGTCAGGACAGCGCCTGCAAGGGCTTCGGAGGGAATGGTGCCGGAAAAGGCGATCAGGATGAACACCATGGAATCCAGCCCCTGGCCCACGACCGTGGAGCCGATGGTACGCGTCCAGAGCCATTTCCCTCCGGTTGCGATCTTCATCTTTGCGAGCACGAAGGAGTTGGCAAACTCCCCCACGAGGTAGGCCAGAAACGAGGCGGCAAGGATGCGGGGCGTATACCCCAGAACCCTTTCGTACGCCTCCTGTCCGTCCCAGAACGATGCGGGCGGCATGGACTGACCCAGGAGGATCGCACAGACCACGACGGCATTGCATCCGAACCCGAGCCAGATGACGCGCCTCGCCTGGCGGTACCCATACACCTCGGTCAGGACGTCTCCGGCGATGTAGCTCAGGGGGAAGATCAACACCGCCGCCGGCATGATCAGACCCATGACCTCCATCAGTTTGACTGCGATCACGTTCGCGGTGATGAGGCAGGTGATGAAGACCGCGACGACGACCACAAACAGGCCGGAGTAACGGGCCTGACTTCCATCATGCTCTCTGCCGCTCACAGGGTTCATAACAGCAACGCTTGGGGGATCTGATCTTTCCGGCCTTTTTGAGGGCCTCCACGGCCTTGGAGACTTCCTTGCTGTCCGCGTCGATCAACCTTGGCAATATCCCCGGGTCTGACCGGTTTGCCCGCCTTCTTCATCGCATCGAGCACCTTCTTTTCCATTTCCAGCCTCGTTTCACAGGTTGTGAGAACACTTTACCTCATCGTTTCATACGAACAAGGGCAATGACATTTCCGCAAATGGCGGAAGGCGCATGGGTTACGGAGGGGTCCGCACTTCAAATGAATTCCTGTAGGATGGGTGGACCCCGGCAGGTCCTAAGCCGGGGGGAACCCATCGCTTGAGTTTTGCGGCATGCCCAAGCGCTCGACTGATGGGTTTCGCTCCGCTCCACCCATCCCACGAGTTTCTGCAATGCGAACTCGGGAAGGACCCCCGATCTCCAACCCCCTGCGCCATTTTCAAAGGGCTGGATTTATACCGGGAATATACCTTAGCACAGGAGACGATAGAATCAGAAGCCGAGAAAAAGAAAGCAGGGAGCCAGGCAGCAAGACAAAGACATCCTGCAACTTGTGTCCTGGGATCCGGAATTCCTGATGATTCGGCTTTATCGTCCGCGATTTATGTTGTATATAATCAATAAACTTCGATTATTTAGCGGAGTTGCCCAATGGGCGGCACGGAAAAGGTGATGAACGGCAAGAGCTGTTTCGGTGTTCTTGAGAGGGTTTTTCCCATGGGGGAGAGGGGCATGCGCGAGGTGCCGCCGGGCTGCACCGAATGCCCGGAGCGTGTGGATTGCATGAAGGCCGCCCTGGAGAGCGAGGAAGGGGTCCGATTCAAGGAGGAGATGCTCGATCGTTCCGAAAGGGTGGGCATGATCGGGTGGCTCGAGCGCTGGTCCCGCAAGAAGGAACTCAGCCGGCAGAAACACAAGAATCAGTAACGCCGATGGGCTTGGAGATCGTCTGTCCCGAGTGCGGTTATACCAAGGACGTCCCCGCGGAGAAGCTCCCTCCAGGGGTCCGCTGGGCGAACTGCCCTCGGTGCAAGAACCGTTTCGAGCTCCACCTGCAGGGGGTTGCTCCTCCCCGTGGAGAGGTCGTTCCCGAAGAAGCCTCGGCGGCCGCTGCCGACTGGGAAGACCGCGCAACCATAGGCGTCTGGAGGGGGATTTATCGGACCACCAGGAAGGTGCTTTTTTCTCCGCGCCCTTTCTTCCGTTCCATGACCGCAGAGGGCGGCCTGGGTGAACCCCTGGCCTACGGGCTGCTGGCCGGCGTGGTGGGCACCATGGGGGGACTCTTCTGGCATTTTCTCGTGATGGCCGGCAGCATCCAGCCGCTGACGCAGCTGGACCCTTCTCGGATGGCCCTCGCTTTTGCGGCCGTCCTGCTCCTCACCATCCCGTATGTCCTCGTGGTGCTGCTCCTCGTAAGCGTGGTGGTTCACGGCTGCCTCCTGGTCGTGAGGGAGGGGCGGAACGGATACGAGGCCACCTTCAGGGTCGTGGCCTATTCGCAGGCCACCCAGATCCTGTCTTTCATTCCCTTCATCGGCGGCCTGGCGGCGTTCGTTTGGCTGCTCGTGGTCCAGGTGGTCGGGCTGAAAGAGATTCACCGGACCTCTTATGGGAAGGTCATCCTGGCCTGCCTGATCCCGTTCATCGTGCTTTTCGGGATCGTGGCTGTTGTGGTAGTCTCCCTTTCTTTCGTATTTCTGCGTTAGCCTTTTCGGAGAATCAACTTGTCGGCTGATAAAGATGTGAGGGTTGCAGCCCCGTCGGCATCCATCCGCTATGAGGAGGTCCTGAACCCCTCTCAGCTCGAGGCCGTCATGACCCTGGACGGCCCCGTGCTCGTCATTGCCGGGGCCGGGAGCGGGAAGACGAGGACCCTGGTCTACCGGGTGGCGCGTCTGGTGGAGATCGGGGTGGCCCCGGAGCGCGTTCTCCTGCTGACCTTCACGAGAAAGGCCGCAGGAGAGATGCTGGAGAGGGCCGCGGGTCTCTCGGACGAGAGGTGCAGGTTTGTTTCGGGGGGGACTTTCCATTCCCTCGCCCACCGTGTGCTGAGGGAGCGGGCCAACCTGATCGGTTTTGACCGGAGCTTCACGGTCCTCGATCGGGCGGACATGGAGGAGGTGATCCAGTCCCTGGTGCAGGAGATGCAGGTGGGGAAGGGATCGGTCAGGTTCCCCAAGCGAGCGACCCTCGCCAACATCCTCAGCAAGGCCGCCAATCTTCAATGTTCGGCCGAGGCCCTGATGAGCGAGGAGTACACCCAGTTCCTGGAGTACGTGGCCGAAGTCGAAAACCTCCGCAGACGCTACCGGGAATTCAAGCGGGAGAATCAGCTCATGGACTATGACGACCTGATTCTCTCCTTCAGGGACCTGCTCGCCGGGAATGAGCCGTTGCGGGAGAGCCTGAGCGAGCAGTACCGCTACCTCATGGTGGACGAATACCAGGACACCAACTCCATCCAGGCGGACATCGTACGGTGGCTTGCCCACGGTCACCGCAACATCATGGTCGTGGGGGACGACTGCCAGAGCATCTACTCGTTCCGCGGGGCGAATTACCGCAACATGTTTGAGTTCCCGCACATGTTCCCGGAGACCCGGATCATCAAGCTGGAGGAGAACTACCGATCCACCCAGCCCATCCTCTCCTTTACCAATGGACTCATGGAGCGCGCCCATCAGAAATACACGAAATGCCTGTTCACGAGAAGAGAGGGCGGGGAGGTCCCCAGGCTGGTGGACGCGAGGACGGAACCGGAGCAGGCCATGTTCATCTGCAGCGCCGTCAAGGAACAGCTTGCATCGGGGCGGTCCATCCAGGATATGGCGGTGCTCTTCAGGGCCGCCTATCACTCCTTCGAACTGGAGCTGGAGCTCGCCAGGCAGGGGATCCCGTTCGTGAAGTACGGCGGGTTCAAATTCATGGAGTCCGCGCACATCAAAGACCTCCTGGCCCACCTGCGGGTCGCCCTGAACAAGGACGATGGGATCAGCTGGGGTCGAATCCTCCGGATGGTGAAGAACATCGGCCCTGCCAAGAGCCAGGCCATCCTGGGCTGGCTGAAGGAGACCGGCCGCTCCCCCTGGGACATCGAAGAATGGCCCGGCATGGGCAAAGGGGACGACGGATTGAAACAGCTCGCCGCGCTCCTGAAAACCCTCTCCGCCCCCGACCTCAGCCCCAACAAGGCCGTGGAGATGGTGATCCGGTACTACGAACCCATTCTGCGGGAGAGGTTCGACGATTTTCCTGCAAGGGCGAGGGACCTGGAGCAGCTCATGCCCATGGCCGGCCGCTATCGAAAGGTGCGCCCCTTCCTGGATGACCTCGTGATGGAACCGCCTGCGAGCGTCTCGGACATGGAACCGGGCCGGCGTAAAGAGACCCTTACCCTCTCGACCGTCCATTCCGCAAAGGGGCTCGAGTGGTCCGTGGTCTTCATCATCTGGCTCATGGAGGGATACTTCCCCTCTTCCAAGTCCGGGGCGAACGGGGAGTCCCTCGAAGAGGAGCGAAGGCTCCTCTATGTGGCTGCGACCAGGGCGAGGGATCGATTGATCCTCTGCTATCCCGGGCAGGAGGCGGGCAAACCCTGGATGGCCTGGACCGCCGGGGGCAGGGGGCTCGTTTCCTCCTTTCTCCAGAACCTTCCGAAGGGTGTGATGGAACATGGCTCTCTGGGCCTGCACAACCGGCGTTCCTGGATGGACCGGACCCCGCCGGCAAGCCGGCCCGTGCCGATGGAGGAGGACGTCTCCCGGAAACTGAGACCCGGTGAGAGGGTGAACCATCCGGCGTTCGGGGACGGGGTGGTCTCAAAGATTCTCGACGGGGAAAAGGTGGAGGTGCTGTTCAGGAGCGGCGGCCGGCGGGTGCTGCATCTGGGCTTTACCAAGCTGGAGAGAAGATAAGGAACCAAGAACAGCCAGGAAGACACAAAGACGCAAAGAAGGTTCAAACCGATCCTTTGTGCCTTCGTGTCTTTGTGGCGAACATTTTGCATTCTGATCCGGAACGGGTGAATGGGTGAGATGAGCAAAGAGAAGGCGGAAAGCGGAAAGCGGAAAGCGGAAAGGGGGAAAGGGAGGGTTCTCTCCTACAGCGACGCCCTGGAGTACCTGTACGGACTGCAGCAGTACGGGATCAAGTTCGGCCTCTCCAAGACCTCCAATCTCATGAAGGGGTTTGGAAATCCCCACAGGGGGCGGAAGTACATCCATATCGGCGGGACCAATGGAAAGGGTTCCGTGGCGGCCATGGTCGAATCCATCCTCATGGAGTCGGGGCTGAAGGTGGGGTTCTACTCTTCGCCCCACCTGGTGAGGTTCCCGGAGCGGTTCCGGATCAACCGCAAGGAGATCGGCCATGAAGAGGTGGCCGGCATCACGGGGGAGCTCCGGAGGCTGATCGATCCGGCCCATCCCCCCACCTTCTTCGAGGTGACCACGGCCATGGCCCTGGTCTATTTTGCCCGCGAGAACTGCGATGTGTCCATCATGGAGGTGGGCATGGGAGGGCGGCTGGATGCCACCAATATCATCAGGCCCCTGGTCTCGGTGATCACGAACATATCGCTGGATCACCAGTTCTTCCTGGGACCGAGGCTCCTGGATATCGCCGGAGAGAAGGCGGGCATCATCAAGCGGGGGGTCGATCTGGTCACGGCCGACCGGCAGCCCTCCGTGCTCCGGCTGTTTCGATCCATCTGCGACGAGAAGGGGTCTCGGTTCTGGCGGGTCGGCCGCGACGTGCGGTACAGGGGGGACGGCCGAGGGTTCCACTACTACGGGATTCGCCGGGCGATGAAGGGGCTTGAACTGGGCATGAAGGGTCGGTTCCAGCACCGCAATGCGGCCACGGCGCTCGCAGCCGTAGAACTGCTGGAGGAAAAGGGGTTCGCGATCTCCACCCGGGACATCACGGAGGGGCTGCGCCATCCGCAGTGGCCGGGCAGGCTTCAGGTCTTCTCCAGGGACCCCCTGATCGTGCTCGACGGGGGCCACAACCCTGCTGCGGTCAGGGTGCTGGCCGACTCGCTCCCCCGGGAGTTTCGCTACGGAAAGCTCATCACCGTCCTGGGGATCATGAAAGACAAGGACATCGGGGGGGTGGTCCGGTCGATCGGTCCCATATCGGACTACATCCTCTACAGCAGGCCGGAGTATTACCGCGCGGCCGCACCGGAGGAGATCCAGGGGGCTGCAGCCCCTCTGGGGAAACGGGGGGAGGTGGTCTGCCCCCTCAAGGACGCGATTGCGAGGGCCAGGGAGCTCGCAGGGCCGGAAGACATGATCCTCATCTGCGGCTCCCTTTTTACGGTTGGAGAGGCCATGACATGCCTCGATCCGGAAAGGTACGGACCCGACGAGGTCCGCTGGTGAGAGAGGGACTCGGCATGAAAAGCGATCAGACACGCCGCCCGATCGGCGGATGGTTCTTCCTTCTGCTGCCGCTCCTCGTTTGTCTTTCAGCCCCGGCGCTGTCGTATGGAGCGGAACGTTCGCTCAAAGAGCGGCTGGTCGGGGACCCTGAGGTGCCGTGGCAGATCATGGCCGACAAGATGAGCTATCTCGAAGCCGAGGGGCTGGTGATTGCGGAAGGCAACGTGGTGGCAACCAGGAACGGCCAGATCCTGAACGGACAAAGGGCCGTGTACAACCGCCAGACCGGTGTCATCGAGGTAACGGGCGATGTGCGATTGAAGAGCGACGGGGATTATCTGATCGGCGAAAAGGCAATCCTGGACCTTCGAACCCAGACCGGACAGATCTCGGATGCCAAGCTCTTCCTGAGTGAGAACAACTTCCACGTGAACGGGGAATCCATGGAGAAGCTCGGCCCCGATACCTACCTGGTCAGGGATGCGCGCGTGACCACCTGCGACGCCCCGAACCCGGCCTGGAGCATTACCGCCTCAGAGGTCAGAGTGACCATCGAAGGCTATGGGGTCGTCAAGAACAGCGTCTTCAGGATACGAGGCGTACCCGTCCTGTGGGTGCCCTATGCCATTTTCCCTGCAAAGACCGAACGCCAGAGCGGCGTCCTGCCCCCCGCCGTCGGCTACTCGAGCAGGAACGGGGCGGAGGTCGAACTCCCCATCTTCTGGGCCGTTTCCGACTGGACCGACGCCACTTTCTACGAGCATTACATGAGCGAGCGGGGGCTGATGCAGGGGCTGGAATGGCGCTACGTGGCGAGAGAAGAGTCCAAGGGGGTCTTTCTTTTCGACATCCTTTCGGACCGGATCGATGAGAAAGATCTGTCCGATTCCGAGCAGTCCGACATCAGCCCGTTCCCCAGGACCAACGATACACGGTACTGGTTCAGGAGCAAGGCCGACCAGGATATGCCCCTTGGTATCAGGGCCAGGCTGGATACCGATTACCTGAGCGATCAGGACTACCTCCGTGAGTTTCAACAGGGCCTCTGGGGATACAAGAGCAGACCGGATCTCGTCCGGCAATTCGGCAGACCGGTGGAAGAGATCTTCTCCCCCTTCCGCACGTCCAGGGCCCGATTCAGCCGCGACCAGGCAGGCTACAGCCTCCAGGCCTACAGCTCCTATTCCCAGCGCACCCTGCCGGTCGCCCCGGACGACACCCCGCAGCCCATCGGCGGGGCGACCTACTCCCTCCTGCCACGTTCGGTCCTGGGAGAACCCCTCTTCGTCCGGTTCCGTTCGGACTATGACTATATCTGGCGCGATGTCGGAGACAGGGGACAGCGGGTGTTCGTCGGCCCCGAGGTGACTCGGCCCGTCTGGCTGGGTCCCTACGTGGAGTTTCAACCTTCGGTGGGCTACACACGGGTTGCCCAGTTCTTCGAGAGAGAGGATGGGTTCACGGACGATCAGTCCAGGGACGCCTATGATCTTCGTGCGCGCCTTTCCACGCTGGTCGAGCGGACGTTCGACCTGGAATGGGGCGACACCAGGCGGGTGAAGCACAAGGTTTCCCCATCCTTGACCTACCGCTACAGAGAGTACAGCAATGGTTCCAGGAATCAGCCCTGGTTTGAACCGATCGCCGCCGAGAGCGGCACCAGACTGGTGGGTCTTTCTCGAACGAGCGGCCAGGCGACGGACCCTTTCCTGAGGTCGTTGGATACGATCGACGCGGAGAACGACCTGAACCTGATCGCCTTTTCCCTGGCCAATTTCCTGGACGCCAGGAAGGAGAACGAAAAAGGAGAGGTGACCTACACCCAGTGGGGGACCCTGGAGTTCATCCAGGGGTACGACCTCGGTGAGGCGAGGCGGGAGGGGGAACCCCTGGTGGAAGAAAGGCCTTTCGAGCCCCTCATGGCGATCCTCACCTTTCACCCCTTTGCCTACGTGGATGCGGCGAGCGAGGTCTGGTGGGACCACCACGACAGCGAGGTGGCCCTGGTGGACACCTTTCTCGAGCTCAGCGTCCCGAGGGCGGGAGGCCGGACGGACCGGTATGGGCTGGAGTATATCTACGTCCCCGGAAGGAACGAAAGCATCGGCTACAACATCCACGTGAACCTCACCGAGTCCTTCGCCGTCGGGACCTCCCTGCAGCGGGAGCTGAATCTCGACCGTAACGTAGGCGCCAGGTACTATGTGCAATACCTCTCCCAATGCTGGGGGGTAAGGCTGTCCGTGGACAGCTACGCCGGGATCGACAGCGTGATGGTCTCCTTTACGCTCCTGGGACTAGGGGACATCGCCGGATGGTAGCCTGCACCAAGAGGCCGATCGCACCCGACGGCCGGCAGTATGGGGCAAAGTAGGCGAGGCGCCCCTTCCTGACCAGACCCGGTAAGAGGATCACGACTGCAGCGGATTCCTTTTCCGGAGGGCATGCTGAAGGGTCATGGTGTCCATGTACTTGAGGTCTCCACCCATGGGGATCCCGAGGGCGATGCGGGTGACCCGGACGCCCCGGCCGGACAGGATCTTGGCCAGGTAGGACGCGGTCGCCTCGCCCTCGGTGGTCGGATTGGTTGCCAGGATGACCTCCTTCACCTCTTCCTGCACCAGCCGTCCCAGGAGTTCTCCGATCTTCAGGTCCTCAGGCCCGATCCCGTCGAGGGGCGAGAGCACGCCGTGGAGCACATGGTACCTCCCCTGGAAGATCCTGCTCTCCTCGATGGCAAGCTGGTCCCCGGGACCCTCCACGACACATACGAGGCCGTTCGCACGGCCCGGGTCCCGGCAGATGGGGCATGGATCCTGTTCGGTCAGGTTGTAGCAGACCGAGCAGAAATGGATCCGGTCCTTGACGGCGAGCAGTGATTGCGAGAGCCTCTCCGCCAGCTCCCGGTCGCTCCTCAGGATGAAGAGGGCGAGCCTCGTTGCGGACTTCTGCCCCACCCCGGGCAATCGGGAAAGCTCGTGGATCAGGCTCTCCAGGGGAGGGGGGTAAATGGACATAAGCGATCCTTTCTAGAAGAGACCGGGGATGTTGGGCAGATTGAGCCCCTGGGTGATCTTCCCCATCTCCTCGTTCATCATGTTCTTGGCCTTGGTGAGGCCGTCGTTCACCGCCGCGAGGATGAGGTCCTGCAGCATCTCGATGTCCTCGGGATCGACCACCTCCCGTTCGATCTTTACGGAAAGGATCTCCTGTCTGCCGTTGGCCACCACGGTCACCATCCCTCCTCCGGCGGTGCCTTCGACCGTCTTCTCCGAAAGCTCCTCTTGTAGCTTTGCGAACTTGGCCTGAAACTGCTGGGCCTGTTTCATCAGGTTTCCAAGGTTGGGTATGCCTTTCATCCTTATTCCTCCTTTATCGCATTGCGGAAAACCTGGTCCTGTAGGCCAGGTCCGGGACAGCGGGTCTCGCCTGGCAGAAGGACTTATTGGAATGATAAAACCTTGGAACGGTGGAACAATGGGTCTGGAGCCGAATTCGGGGGAAACATGTGTTTCTGCCTGAGTGTTCCCGAGGTTCCGCCGGTCCATCATTCCAATTTCTAGCTCTTCTTCCCGGGCAGTCCGCCCTGGACCTCGCCGTTGAAGAGCTCGAGGACATCGCGGACCGGACCGGGGATTTCCTTCGCGCTCTTCGGGTCCTTTTTCTCGGCGTTTGAGGGACCTGCACCCTTCTCGCTGCGGATCACCCGGACCTCCATGTCTCTTCCGAAGTATTCCCTGCAGTACTCTTCGAGCTTCCTTTTTCTCTCCGGATCGTCCAGGAATGCGGCGGAAAAAGAACTGTCTCCCTTTGCGAGCTCCAGCACATTCCCCTTCTGACCCGCCAGGCGCCAGCTCCTGAGCACGTTTCCCATCGGTGCGCTCCTGGAAGAGAGATGTTCCAGAAAACCCTCCCAGTTCCGATTGTCCGGCCGGGCCTTGGCCGGCTCCCCGGGATCAGGCCCATATGCGGCCGGGGACTCCGAAAGCCCTCCCGGGCCGTTTGGATCCCGTGAAGAGGCCGCGCCGACGAGCCGGTCTTCCAGGCCCTCCAGCTTGCGGAGGATCTCGTCGAAGGAAAGCAGTTCACCCAGCCTGCAGAGCCGGATCAGGATGGTCTCCAGGACCAGTCTGGGGTGCGAGGTCAGCCTCAGGTCCTCCTCCCCGGCAATCAGCACGTTGAGGTACTGCTGCAACCTCTCCTGACCGGCGGTCTCCGCCTGTTGCCGGAGCTCCTGCTTGTCTCCGCCGCTCATCTCGAGGGTCGGGTTCTCCGGGTCGATCAGGGAGACCAGCAGGTTCCTGAACTGGTCCATCAGGGAGCGATAGAATTCCCGGGTATCGTACCCGTAGTCGTAGATCCTCTCCACGATCTCCAGGCACGTCGCACCGTTTCCTCCGATCACGGCGAGGGATGCCTCCGAAATGATCCCCCGATCCATGATGCCCAGGATATCCGCAATATCGGCGTCCCGGACACTCCGGCCGGTGAAAGAGATCACCTGATCCAGCAGGCTTTCGGCATCCCTCATGCTCCCTTCCGCTTTCCTGGCGATGACGGCAAGGCCGGTCCGGCTGATCTCAAAGCCCTCCTGCTGCGAGATCTTCTCGAGCTGCTGCATGAGGGACTGGGGGGGGATCCGCTTGAAATCAAAACGCTGGCACCTGGAGAGGATGGTCACGGGGACCTTGTGGGGATCCGTGGTCGCAAAGATGAATTTTACGTGCGAAGGGGGCTCCTCGAGGGTCTTGAGGAGGGCGTTGAACGCAGGGAGGGTGAGCATGTGGACTTCATCGATGATATAGACCCTGAACCTGCCTACGGTCGGCATGTACTTGATGTTCTCTCTGAGATCCCGGATCTCTTCGATCCCGCGATTGGATGCGCCGTCGATCTCCTGGACATCCAGGGCGGACCCGCCGGTGATCTCCGTGCAGCTGGGGCAGGCATTGCAGGGGGTGCCGGGCTCTCCGCTCCGGCAGTTCATCGCCTTTGCAAAGATCCTGGCCACGGAGGTCTTTCCCACTCCCCTGGCGCCGCCGAAGAGATAGGCATGCGCGATCCGGTCTTCCTTCACCGCATTCGTCAGGGTCTGGGTAATATGCTCCTGGCCGACTACATCCTGAAAGATCTGGGGTCGCCATTTCCTGGCCAAGACCTCGTAAACCATAGCTCACCTTGAAAGACCATTCTTCCGGGCGATTGGAAAGGGGATGGATCGGGAGCGGGAGGGCCGGAAGCAAAGCCCTCGACTTCAGCGGCATGGACTGCTCAGAAAAAAAGTGGCGGAGAGAGAGGGATTCGAACCCTCGGTACCGCTTTAAAGGCGGTACACGCGATTTCCAGTCGCGCTCCTTCAGCCATCTCGGACATCTCTCCGTGGCCGCACCGGGCTTCTCAACAACCGTAATCAAACGTAACGGGCGAAAAGGATCCCCTTCGCACCGCGCCAACAGGGACCCTCCGGTTCTTCCCTTGTGGCAGGTCTACGCGCCGCTTCCGAAGGGCCGGTGGAGGGCTGCACATGTGTAAAACGGGAATGGCGGAGAGGGTGGGATTCGAACCCACGTGCCCCGCTTTTCACGGGACAAGTCGATTTCGAGTCGACCCCGTTACGACCACTTCGGTACCTCTCCCCGTGCCTGTCACCCGTCTTCTGCGCGCGCTGAAAAACTCCTGCATGAGCCTTGAACACTCCCCCTGCAAGACCCCGGAGACGACCTCGATCCTGTGATTCAGCCGGGTGTCCCCGGCCAGATCGAAGAGGGACCCCGCAGCGCCCGACTTGGGGTCGAAGGCCCCGAAGACCAATCGGGAGATCCTTGCATTCAGGGCAGCCCCCATGCACATGGGGCAAGGTTCGATGGTGACCACAAGGGTGCACCCCGGGAGCCGGTAGTTTCCGCATCTGGCCGCTGCGGATCTCATGACCAGCAGTTCGGCATGTGCAGTGGGGTCCTTGAGGGAGACGGGCCGGTTATGGCCCGCTGCGAGGGTTCTTCCATCCTGATCAACGATCAAAGCCCCCACGGGGACCTCGCCTTCGGAAAAACCCTTTTCCGCTTCCCAGAGGGCTTCCTTCATCCAATGGCGGAAATCCTCATTCATCCACGGTTATTTTTAACATGGACGGCCATGGTCGTCAACCGCTACTTCTGATCGTCACGGGCCGCTCACCATGCGGGCCCAAATCCACCGTCAACTTTCGCCTTGTGCCGTGAAACCTGCCGGTTGGGGGTTTTCCCGATTCACCAGCAGGCGTCAGATGCAAGCAGCGCCCGACGGCCCGAGGAGCGAGTCGTACAGGCCGGTACGTCGCAGCGACGAGGGACGAGGGCAACGCTGCAGATGATGCTTGATGGTGAATCGGGGGCGGGTTTTGCGCTTTGGCATTTTGGGAATGCCATGATAATCTTAAGTTTAGAAGGATGGGCATGGAAAGGGTCGTTCGACCGGAACCGGCCGCGGGCGGGCAAGGCCGGTCATGGCCGTGTGAGAGAATAGCCGGCCGGGTCCCCGGGGAGGGGGACCGCCGCAGAGGTCAAGGCGTGCAGGATCGAAAGAAAGAAAAGGGCAGAAAAAAGAGGAAGGTCAAAGGGGGGCTCGGAGGCTCCGGACAGGTCGTCCCCGAGGAGGATTCCATCCGGAGGGAGAAGGAAAAGGCCCGGAGCCTGCGACGGTCCGCATGGTGGATGAGAAAACTCAGCGAAGGGGTCTGTTACTATTGCCGGGAGAAGGTCGGAAGCAGGAACCTGACCATGGATCATGTGATCCCTCTGAGCAGAGGGGGAAAGAGCCTCAAGGGCAATATCGTGGCCTGCTGCAAGGAATGCAACAACAGGAAGAAGTACCTGATCCCGGTAGAGTGGGACGAATACCTGAAAAAGCTCGCCGGCGCTGATCAGGAGCGGGATTCCTGACACGAGAGGCCGAGGGACGATGGACGACCGCGATCCTTCATGAACTCCTTCGCGAAACCCTGACCTCGGTGCCGATCAGGTCTTCCTCCGGGACACCCACCACCTCCGAGGCCCTGCCCATGTTCACGGCCACCTCCAGCAGGTTGGAGCTGTTGACGAGTGCCAGGGGTTGCCCCTCTTCAACGTCCGCGTAGGCGCGGTCCACCCTTTGAAGGCGCAGTCCCCCCACGTGGATGGAGGGGCCGGACGATCCCAGGAACCGATTGAGCACTTCAGAGGCGATGTTGCTGACGAGATTCCCGAAATGGTCGACATGGATGATCTGCCCCTGGAGCGACTCCCCCTTGATCTGCACCACCGGGAGGGAGACGGGTCTGGGATCGGTTACCGGGCCTCCAAGCTCTTCGAGCTCGACCCCGATGGAGAGGTGCGCCGCAACGGGCGCGAACACGTCCCTCCCGTGAAAGGTGGCGCTGACCGAGGGGAGAAAAAACCGTTCCGCCTGGAGACAGACGATCCGGGAATCGGCGGCATCCATGAGGACGGGCCAGAACAACCCGTTGTCCGGCCCCACGAAGGCATGGCCGTCCGCCTCCGCGGCGATCGGTCTCCGATCGCTTCCCACCCCCGGGTCCACTACCCCCAGATGAATGGTCCCGGGCGGGAAGAACCGGTAGGCCTCCCGGATCACCCTGGCCCCTTCACAGATCGCCCCGGGCGGGACCTGGTGCGTGATATCCACCAGGCGGGCATGGGGGTTCACGGAGAGGATCACGCCCTTCATCATGGCGACGTAAGGGTCGGCAAGACCGAAGTCGGTCATCAGGGTGATCACGCCGGACGGCTTCACGGCCAACCTTCCAGGAGCCGGGGAACGGTCTCCCCCGCGTTGCCCGGGAGACCATATCCACCAGCCCCGAATGGGGGGTCCTCTCCAGACTGATCTCGGCGTCCAGACCGCCCGCCCTCCTGAGGAGTTCCGGGTCCAGGGATTCCCCGATCCCTCGATGTCTTTATGTCGCCGTCCATGGCCCCAAAGGCTAATGGAAACGTTCGTCGCAGTCAAGGCCGTCAGGGCGGAGTGCGGCCGGGGTGGATGCCGCCCCCTCGCGATGAAATGGATTGATCTTGAGACACACATGTGCTATCCAAAATCGACCGCACGAGCAGGCAGATGAAGGTGTTTTCCCCCGGAACGTGCGGAGCCCTCTTCTTCAGCTCTTTATCCGAAAACGGCACGGCTCGAGCATCCGGATGGATGGGATCCCGGAGGACCGTCTTTCATCGGCTGAAATCTTGTCGGAATACAGGAACCCCCTGGCGAACTGTTGTACCATCAGCGACCTACGAAGATAACCAGAACGAAAGGAGACGGGAACATGACGGCAAAACTGATCAAAGGCACAGATATACGTGAAGAGATCCTGGCGGAGATCAAGGCGGAGGTCGAGAAGATCAAGAAGGAGCGGGGGGTGGTCCCCGGGCTGGTGACCATCCTGGTCGGGCAAAACCCCGCTTCGATCTCCTATGTGACGGCCAAGATCGAGACGGCCAAGAGCCTCGGTTTTCATGAGGTCCAGGACAGCCAGCCGGCGGACCTCTCGGAGAAGGCGCTGCTCGCGCTGATCGACAAATACAACAAGGACGACTCCATCCACGGCATCCTCGTGCAGCTTCCTCTGCCCAAGGGCGTCAACGAGAAGAAGGTGCTCAACGCCATCGATCCGGACAAGGATGTGGACGGGTTCCATCCGGTGAACGTGGGGCGGCTCATGATCGGCGGTTCCGAGGTGAAGTTCCCCCCGTGCACCCCTGCCGGGATCCAGGAGATGATCGTTCGCGCCGGTGTGGAGACGAACGGCGCCGAGGTCGTGGTCGTAGGGCGCTCCAACATCGTGGGCAAGCCGATCGCCAACATGATGCTCCAGAAGGGCAAGGGGGCAAACTCCACGGTGACCATCGTCCACACGGCGACCAAAGACCTCGCCTCTCACTGCAGGCGGGCGGATATCCTGATCGTGGCGGCCGGCGTTCCGGACCTCGTCAAGCCGGAGTGGATCAAGCCCGGGGCCTGCGTCATCGACGTGGGGGTCAACCGGGTGGGCGAGAAGGTGAGCGAGAAGACGGGCAAGAAGGTCGCCATCCTGAAAGGGGATGTGGACTTCGATGCGGCCAAGGAGATCGCCGGGTGGATTACGCCGGTCCCCGGGGGCGTCGGACCCATGACCATCACCATGCTCATGAAGAACACCCTGAGCTCCCTCAAGCACAGGCTGGGGATCGCCTGACCAAAACGAAAGGGGTTGCATGGAGTAGTGGAGTGATGGAGTCTGGGAATGCCGGGGATTTCCGCTCTTCCCCGTATCCCCGGCGTAAGAGTACAGGATGGTTCCCGCGCCATGGGCGTGGGGACCATTTCTTTTCATTTCGTCGTGATTGTTCCTGCGCCACAGGAACGGACGCGGGAGCGTCCGGGATGTGCGTTCCCACGCAGAGCATGGGAACGATAAGAAGAAAGCAGAGCGTGGGGAACGATAAGGAATGAAGAGCGACTTGGTGTCTTCGTGTCTTGGTGGCGATCGCCTGGGTTTTGCCCTTCAAGCTTTATGCGGCCTTGGATCTCAGCTGCTCGATTTTCATGGCAACCGCCTTCACGTACCTGGCCAGTTCCCCGGCAGACTGAAACCTTCCTTCGGGCTCTTTCGACAGCAGCCGGTCGATGATCTGTTCACAGGACTTGGGCACCCTGGGGTTGATGGACCGAACGGAAGGGTGGTCGACCTGCGTGATCTGGTAGAAGAGGTTCCCGATGCTGCTTCCCTCAAAGGGCAACTGACCGGTCAGGAGCTCGAAGAAGACCACCCCGAGAGAGAAGATGTCCGATCGTCCGTCCAGGGGGTACCCATTGATCTGTTCCGGGGACATGTAGTTTGGGGTGCCCAGGACCACCCCGCTCTTGGTCTGGGAGGAGGAGATGGCCTTGGCGATCCCGAAGTCCGTGACCTTTACGCGGCCCTCCCTCAGGAGCATGATGTTTCCAGGTTTGATATCCCTGTGAATGACCCCCCTGGAATGGGCGTAGTCGAGGGCCGATGCGGTCTCGACGATGATATAAAGGACCTGCCTGAGGGAGAGCAGCGATCCCTTTTCACAGAATTTTCGAAGGGTCTCCCCCTCCAGGAACTCCATGGCCATGTAGGTGAGATCGTAATCTTCCCCCACATCATAGATGGAGACGATGGAAGGGTGGGAGAGCTTGCCGGCCATTTCTGCCTCCCTGAAGAACCGCTGTTTGAAATCCTGGATCTTTTCCGGTTCGATCTCGTCGGAAAAGCGGATGGTCTTGACGGCCACCAGCCGGTTGATCTTGGGGTCCTGGGCCTTGTAGACGATCCCCATGGCCCCCTTGCCGAGCTCTCCGATGATCTCATACCGCCCCACCGTGGGCCTGACGCCGAGCTCTTCGGAGACGAGGATCTGCCCCTCCCCCCCTCCATTGCTCTCCTTGGGGAACGGATTGACGAGCTTCTTCAACTTAGAGGTACGGTCGCCCAGGTCCCTGAACTCCGGGTCATTGGCCAGGACGTATTCATAGACCGATACGGCCTTGTTCAACATCCTCTTGCGCTCGTAGTCCAGCCCCAGGTTGTAGAGGAGGTCCTTCATGCCGTCATCGAGCGGGCATTTGCGGAACTTGTCAAAGGCGAGGTCGAGGAGCCCCTGGCTCTGCAGAGACAGACCGAGCATCCTGTTGGTCTCGATGCCCTCTTTGGAGGAGAGGCCCAATCGCCTGGCCTCGGTGATGAAGCCCTTGACCGAAACGGCGATGCAGACAAGGACGAGGGAAAGACCCATGTAGACGGTCTTGAGCCACATGTCGAATGCTGCTAGAAAGAAGAGCCCGACCAGGAAGATCAGCAGGAGCATACCCGCGGCGGCCGCCAGCCGATTGGCCAGCCCCATTCGCGGCAGGACGATCGACCCCGCAAAGGACACCAGGACAAGGAGGACGGTCTCCAGGTAGAGAATCGATTCGGGTCTCTTCACGAATCGATCATTCATCAGGTTTTCGATCACATTGGCCAGGAGCTCGATCCTGGGCATTGCGGCATCCACGGGGGTGCTGACCAGGGTGGCGCCCTCGGACGCGGAGCCGATCAGAACGATCTTGCCGTCAAAGACCGCGGGCACCTTCTTGACGCTCAGGATGTCCACAAAGGAATAGTAGGGGAAGGAACGTTTGCCTCCCTTGAATTTCACGAAGATCTCCCCATTGGCGGCTGGGATCAGACTCCGGCCCAGTTGAATCCCCCGGCCAGGCTTCAGGACCTCTTCGGGCCTCTTCCCCAGATAATCCAGAGCCAGGCGAAGACCCAGGGAAGGGATGAGGTGGCCGCGATAGTCGATATAGAGGAGATGGACCTCTCCCTGAAGGACGGGGTTCGGGGAGAGATTGATGTGACCCAGCCCTTTACAGCTTTCGGCCAGGGGTTCAAAGGGTGTCAGCAGCTGGGTGACAGGCTGAAATCCAACCGAACCTTTTCCGATGGTGGAAACGGACCTGTAGAGAAAGGAGTCTTGGGGGACGACCACTTCGGTGTCGTACTTGCCGAGCGTGCCGAGCACGGGGAGCACGACGTTGCCGCACTCCCTGATCGTCTTTGCCAGGATGGCATCGCTGTCAAGCCTCTCCTGGATCTCCTTCAGCGACTCGAGGAGCCATCGATCGCCCGCACTGGGGCCGTCCCTCAGGAGGACCGACTGCTCAAGTTCGCGAAACTCCTGAAGGCCCTGGTTCCTTTCGGGCTCGCTGAACAGGAGATCAAGGGCGATCAGGCGCGCCCCGTTGTTCTTCAGGATCTGGATCATCTCGGCAAGGACGGACCTCGGCCAGGGCCATCGCCCGAGCTGCTTCATGCTCTTCTCATCGATATTGACGATGGCGATCCTGTTCTCACCGATCTTTTCAGGGACCAGGCGCATCTCAACACCGTAGACGATCTTGCCGATGAATTCGAATATGCGAAAGGATCCAAAGGAGAGGGCAATGAAAAGGACGGCGGAAAAAAGGCCGATGAGGATTTCGACTCTTGCGGATCTGAGGTTTAACCTGGCCATTTGCACCCGTGAAAACAGGAGACGGAGCCGGACTTGCCGGACCGCCAAAATCCTTGAGATACGGTGTTTTTTTGACCGTATCTATAGTGGAACCCTTCTCCGATGTCAAAAAAAATCCATGGCGCCAGAGGGGTCCCTCAAAAGAACTTGAATTTGAAAATCGACCACATTAGATTAGGCGCCTGAGCCTGGGGGAGAAATCCTTCCTTTCAGGCGGGTCAGAGGTCCAAAACCATGACACAACGGCCCATTGTCCAGGATCCCCGGTTGCAGCCGAAGAGGGACTTTCCTTCCAGACGGAAGCTGGGGGAGCTGCTGGTCGAGACCGGGCTGCTGCAGCCGGAGAAGCTTGTCGATGCCTTAAATGCGCAGAAGAACAGCGGAAAAAGGCTGGGTCAGGTCCTCGTGGGGATGAATCTCATCTCAGAAGAGGAGATGGCCTTTGCCCTCGCGATGCAGCTCAAGATCCCGTACGTCGATCTCACCTACCACGAAGTTATCCCGCATGTGCTTGAGACCATTCCCGAAGAGGTGGCGCGAAAGTTCGTCTGCGTTCCCATTGCCCTGAACAGCAGCATCCTCGATGTGGCCATGGCCGACCCGCTGGATCTCAACATGATGAAGGATCTCCAGTTCATCACGGGATACAGTATCCAGCCTGCGATCTCCACCTCCACCCAGATCCTGGACCTTCTCCAGAAGCACTATCACCCGGAGAGGACCATCGGCCAGGTCGCGGATGAGCTGGGGGGCGATGAGATCATGGAGTTCCTCCCGGAGAGGGAGGTCAAGGAAGAGGAGGAACGGGAGCCGGAGCTGAAGGACTCGCCTTTCGTGAAGATGGTGGATCTGATCATCAAGAACGCCATCAAGAAGGGGGCGAGCGACGTACACATCGAGGCGCAGGAGAACCAGGTAAGGGTCAGGAACAGGGTGGACGGGGTGCTCCAGGACTCGATCAGACTCCCGAAGTGGACTCAGCCCATCATCATCTCCAGGATCAAGGTGCTGGGCGGAATGGATATCGCGGAAAAGAGGCTCCCCCAGGACGGCCGGATCAAGGTCCGGTCCAAGAATACGTCCGTGGACCTCAGGGTCTCCACCCTGCCGACCTATTATGGGGAAAAGGCGGTCATCCGGATACTGAACAAGGAGCAGTCCTTCCTCAGCCTGGAGCAGCTGGGGTTCTCCCCGCGAAGCCTGGAGACCATCCGAAACATGGCCTCTCAGGCCCAGGGGATGATGCTGATCACGGGGCCTACGGGGAGCGGCAAGACCTCCACCCTTTACGCCTGCATGCAGGAGATCAAGTCCGACGAGATGAACATCGTCACGGTGGAGGATCCGGTCGAATACGAATTGGGCGGCATCAACCAGGTCCAGATCAACGAGAAGGTGGGCCTGACCTTTCCGTTTGTCCTGCGTTCCATCCTGAGGCAGGACCCCAATGTGATCATGGTCGGCGAGATCCGGGACGTGGATACGGCGGAGATCGCCCTGCAGGCATCCCTGACAGGACACCTCGTCCTCTCAACCCTTCACACGAACGACGCCCCTTCCGCAGTGGCCCGGCTCATCGATATAGGCATCCCCGTGTATATGATCGCCTCTTCCATCATAGGGATCGTGGCGCAGAGACTGGTGAGGGTGATCTGCCCGGACTGCAAGGAGGAGTACGTCCCGAGCCCCGACCTCCTGGGCCGGATGGGACTCGACAAGAAGACCCTCCCGTTCAAGTTCTACAGGGGGGCAGGCTGCACCAAGTGCGGCAATGTGGGTTTCCGGGGTCGCACGGTCATCGAAGAGGTCCTGGTGGTGAGCAGGAAGATCAGGGAGCTCATCCAGAACGGGGCATCGGTGGATCAGATCCGGGAAGCGGCCATGGCCACCGGGATGACCACCCTGGGGAACAGCGGTCTCAAGAAGATCGAGAGGGGCGTTACCACCATCGACGAGGTCCTGAAGGCCGTTCAGCAGAAGGAGGAGCTGACGACCATATGCCCCCACTGCAGAAAAGGGGTCAGCCTGGACTTCAAGGATTGTCCCTACTGCAAGAAACCCCTGGTCCCCACCTGTAACTCCTGCGGCCGCATCGTACAGCCCGAATGGGTGGTCTGCCCCTATTGCCGCAATGACCTGAAACCGCAGGAGCCCGCCTGAGCACCCTGTCTCTCGTCCCGCCCCTTTACCCTTGACTAAGCCGCTGCATTTAAATAGATTGCCCCGAAACATCGTCATCCGATTTTCAAAAAAGGTAACAGGATGCAGTGTAAAAACCATCCGAACCGGCAGGCTGAACATTTTTGTGCAAGTTGCGGGACGCCTCTGTGCGCAGATTGTGCAGAGGAGTCGAAAGCGGGGGAATACCATTGCTTCCAGTGCGCCATGCTCACCTCTGTTTCGGCGGTAGGCACCAAGATCCAGGACCGGAGAGAAAGGGCGGTTGAGGAAAAACACAGGGAAAAGAAAAAGTGGGGGCCTTTCAGGTACTTCATCCTCTCCTCCTCTGTTCTGATCCTGGTCCTCTGGGGGGTGATCCTGTTCGGCGGGGAAAAGGCCCCTGCCGCCGCGACCGATCCGGCGACCAACCCGCGCGCCTTTCTGTTCCTGGTAGACAGCTCGATCAAGAGGTATGCCCATTACGAGAAGAAGGGATACCCCGAGACGCTGTCGGATCTTGTACCCAAATACCTGCGGATGGGAACACAGAGCGTGGACCGGTTGCAGCTCTTCTCCTATCGTAAAGATCCGAAAGAAGGGTACCGTCTCTCGCTGGCAAAGAAGACACCCGGTGAAGCGGATGTTGTACTTTCGCCGAAAGGAGTTCGTTACGAGTCGGCAGGCGGGGGCGTATAGATGCTGAGGCAAAAGGGCTTTACCTTCATCGAACTGATTATCGTGGTCACCATCCTCGGGGTGCTGGCGACCACGGCCGTCCCGCTGTACCGTACCTTTCAGCAGAGGACTTACGGCCGCGAGGCGGTGGTCCTTTCGAAGCAGATCCTCGAAGCGCAGGTGATGTACTACCTCGAGCACAACCACTTCTGGCCGGAGGACGGAGAGGCGATCGACATCTACCACAACTCGTCGCCGACGGACCCGCAGATCATCAAGGTGCGAGATGCACTCAACATCCCGATTCCGGTAGGCCACTATCTGAATTTTCAGTTTCGAACGGATCCCGCCGAGAGTGCGACGGTTACCGTATCGTCTTATGGGAATTTCGCCCTCTTCAGCGGGGGCTCCAATCCCTACGAGTTCCAGGCCCAAGTGGACAAGACCGGGAAGTTCACCTATATCATCCCGGATTGAGATGACTTGCTGCCCTTACTGAATGCGCTCTCCCGAGCACGTCTTCGTTCTTGCGGGCTGAAATGAATCTTGATTCTCAGTTTCAAAATCTCCTTACCAGCGGCGTAGGACTTTCCGACCCCGAGACCCTCCGCAGGTTCAAGGTGGCCAATTCCTTTCAGCTCGCCTTTATCATGTCGGCACCGTTCCTGGGGCTGCTCTATTTTTATATCGGAGCGCTTCCCCTTTTCTATGTATCCATCGGAGCGGGTCTTCTCATGATCGCCTCGGTGATCCTCCTGAGGGCCACCAAGAACCTCGCCCTCGGCAGTCATTTCGGAATCCTCATCGCCTGGGTCTCTCTCCTGTTCATCTCCTGGTACACAGGGGCGGTCTCCTTCGAGGGGGTGCTCGGCCCCACCTTTATCCTGCACGCCGGTTTGATCCTGCTGGCCATATTCCTCCTGGGCTACTCAGGAGGCACGGTATGGACCACCATCGTATTCCTGGAGACGGGGCTGATCATCTACCTCCACCGCTCAGGATTCCAGTTCCCGAATCTCATCCCTCCCGAGATCTCCACGGTCTACTCCCTCGGCACCTACCTGGTGGGCCTGCTCTGCATCCTCCTGTTTGCCTTCCTTTTCGAGAAGGAAAAGGGAGAGGCCCTGCTCCGCGAACGGGAGAAGTCCGAGGCATTGCGGGAATCCCGGAGATACATCGAGGACATCCTGAGGAATTCGCCGGTACCCACGTTCATCCTCGACAGGAATCACAGGGTGGTCCATTGGAATGAGGCCTGCGCCGAGCTCACGGGCGTGCAGGCGGAAGAGGTCCTTGGAAAAAGGGTCTGCGAGGGGCTGTTCGTGGACGATCGGGGGAGCGTCGCGGATCTCATCCTGACCGATCCGCGAATCCTCGAGGAGGAGTACAAGGGGGCGATCGTCTCCGCAAACGAAGGCGGATGGTTTGAGCTGCAGCTCTCTCTGCCCAAGGTCAAGGAGGGGATGCACGCGGTGGTTACGGCCTCGCCCATCGTGGATGCGGCGGGTATCGTCAGGGGGGCCGTCCAGACCATTCAGGTGGGACCGGATCCGGCCGGAGGGGAAGAACCGGCCGGGGTGGGCGGCATGTGCCGGATCGACGAGCCTTGCGGGGTCCCTGCATTCAGGGTGGACGCCCAGGCCAAGATCACCTACTGGAATGAGGCCTGCGAGCGGGTCTACCGATATCCCTCTTCGGATATGGTCGGGAAGAATATCTTCACGTTGGTCTCCAAGAACTACAGACCTCTGTTCAAGGAGACGATTGAGGGGGCGCTCCAGGGCAAACCGGTCACCGGCAGGGCCTTCAAGTACGTTGCCCAGGAAGGGAAACCCGTGTATGTCATTGCGGAGGCCTATCCGTCAAAGGGATCCGGCGACGAGCGGGAATGCCTGATCATCAATACGGACATCACGGAGCTCCGGTTGAGGATGAAGAAGCTGGAGATCTATGCGGCGGAGACGAAGGAGAAGCTGAAGAGCATCACGGAAGAATACGACCTTCTGAAGCGGAATATCGCCTCCTTCATCAGGAAGAAAGACGATTCGAACTAGCCCTGCAGCACCTCGTAGACCATGATCTCCGAGGTCCTCCCCTTCACCTTCCTTGGGCCCACCTCGTTGATGTTGAACTCGCCCCTGACCAGGCGGAAGGTCGTCTCCCCGATGAGGATCTGGTTCGGCTGGGCCATGGATTCGAGCCTGGAAGCGACATTCACCGCATCCCCGATCACCGTGTAATCCATTCTCCTGGGCGACCCGATATTCCCCGCAACCACCCGTCCCGTATTGATGCCGATGCGGATCGTGAACCTCTTCTCGGGCTCCAGTTGCTCCATCATCTGCATGACCTCGGACTTCATCTCCAAGGCGGTCAGGACCGCCCTTCGGGGATCGTCCTTCTTTTCCATGGGCGCCCCGAACACGGCCATGAGTCCGTCTCCGATGTACTTGTCCAGGGTCCCGTCGAACTTGAAGATGATGTCCGTCATCCTCGAGAAATACTGGTTCAGGATCATTGTGACCTCCCGCGGCGGCATCTGCTCGGAGAGGCGGGTGAAGCCGTTGATATCGGCAAAAAGGACGGTGGCCGTGAGATCCTTGGCCTCCATGAGGTTGTCCTTGGTGTCGGGGCCGCCTTTCAGGATCATCTCAATGACCTGGGGGGAGTGGAACCTCTCCAGGCGACTCCTCATCCGCTCCTCCTCCCGGATCTGCTGATTGAGGTTCGCCTGCTCGATCACCATGGCCATCTGGTTTGCGATGGTCTTGAGGATCTCGAGGTCGTCTTCATTGAACTGATTATCGGCGCGCAGACTGTCCAGCTGGATCACGCCGATGATCTTGTCCTTCTTCCGGAGGGGGACGCACATGGCGGGCTTGACCTGCTGCATGTAGAGGCTGCTGGAATGGTCCAGACGGGAGTCGGCCGTCGCGTTGGAGGTCAGGAGGGCCACCTTGTCCTCGATGACCCTGCGGATAATGGTCCTGCTCGCCTTGAGGTCAAGGGGTCTGGTCCCTTCTTCCCGGGCTTTGACCACCACCGGGATGTACTCGTCGTCCTTCTCCTCCCCCATCAGGATCAGATACCCGTAATCGGCGTCGATCACCAGGAGAATGAGGTCCATCATCTTGTTCAGCAGGTCGTTGAAATCCGTGATCGTGTGGAGGTGGCGGCTGATCTCGTAGAGGACGAAAAGGACCTTGTTGCTCCTTTCCAGGTTGGAGATCTCCTCGCGCATCTTGGAATGGTGGATCTCCCGCTTTCCGGAGAGAAGGGCGCGGTTGCCTGCCGATTTCTGTGACGGGAGCGCGATCAGGAGGGTATGGGGCTCAGCCTTTGCCGGTTCCTCAGGGCTGCTTCCCACGATCTGCTGACGGCCCTTCTCAAAATCGGTATCGGTCGTGATGACGAGGGAGCTGAAGGCAGGGTGGGAATTCTCTTCCCGGGTGAGGAAGATCATCTTCGCAAGGCCGATTTTCAGCTCGTCCTGATGTTTGAGGACGGCGTTCTGGACCGACTTGCCGTTGACCTTGGTCCCGTTGAAACTGCCCAGGTCGATCAGCGCAAATCCATCCTCGGTACTGATGATCCTGGCGTGGTAACGGGAGACGGTCTGGTCTGCGAGGACGATGTCGTTTTCCTTGCTGCGCCCGATCGTGATCTCGTCCTTGAGAAAAGGGAAGTTGAACACCCGCCCGCCATTCCCGATGACGAGCACCGAAGGTACAGGAGAACCTGGTTTCTGGTTCATGCAAGCCCGGCAGAAAATGAGGTTAGATGGAAAAAATCGGAGATCACCACAGCCAGTTTCCGTTCTTGTCCCATCGGCTGTTGACCTGGATACCGAGTCGGGCGAGGAGGTCATGGAAGAGGAACCGCCTGTTTCCGCGGAAATAGCCGAGATCCTCGTCATGGGCATGAGGCTGAAGCCCTCTTGATCTCGCCTCCGACAACGTCATGGTCCTTGCGGTCTTCCCTTCCAGGCAGATGTGGTCGAAGTGGATCGAGTGGTAGAGCCCGTCTTCTTCCGTGACGACGACAATGGCATTTCCCGGCATGGTTTCATCCACGCTGACATAGACGCTCGCGAAGAGGAACAAGACCATCAGGCTGATCGAGATGACTACCATGACCTTGGAGGCCTTGCCCATGGAGATTCCATTCGCATGGAAGATGCCGACAGGGTGTCGAATACCGGTGGTATTACTATCCGATGAAATCAAAGTCAATTCTTCTTCTTCCTCTCGGGCCTGGGTATGGGCATTTTGAAGAACTCGATCTTCTCCTCCTTCAGGACCTTCTCCTCTTCGACGGTGGCGGAACCGCGGATATTCCTTTTTTCGGAGACGCCGTAGTGCATTTTCAGGGCCTCCTTGGCGAATGAGGTGCCGACATCTTCGAAGTTCCTATCCACGTAGTCGACGATCTCCCTGGCCAGCCTCGGATAATCGATCGAGGACGGTTCGGAACTCTTCACGGCCACCGCAGAGAGGATCCTCTTCACCCGGGTATCATTGCAGACAGGACACGAAACGAGTTTCCGCGCGCTCTGCTGCTCGAAAGCCTCCAGGTTGTTGAACCATCCCTCAAATCGATGCCCCTTCGAGCATTCAAGGTCAAAGGCAATCAAGATTCATTTCCCTTTGCGTAAAGCACGGCCAGGATCTTGGTCGCCTCGCTGCCATGACATTTCACGAGATGAGGGACGTTGGAGTCATAGTAGATCGCGTCTCCCGGTTCAAGGATATGGATTTCATCGGCAAGACGCACTTCCATCCTTCCTTTCAAGACATAGATGAATTCCTGCCCCTCGTGAGTGGACCTCTCGTGTTCCGTGGGGGCGGGCTCCAGGGTGACGAGAAAGGGCTCCATGTGCCGGTCCTTTTTCAAGGGAGCCAGGGACTCAAATTCATATCCGTAGTACCTGCCCTTCTTGGCGTCATATCTCGATACCAGCTTGCGGTCCCTTCGTCGGACCAGGGTGAAAGGTCTCTCCTCCTCCCCCGCGATGAAATACCCCATCCTCATCTCCAGGGCCTTGGCCAAGCGGATGATCACGCCGAGGGGGGGCGAAAAGGTCCCTTGCTCGATGGAGGCCAGGGTCTCGGGATCCAGTCCGGTCCTTTGACAGACGTCCTGCGGCGTCAGGCCCTTGGCCTCACGCACCCTCCTGACCCTCTCCCCTACGTGGATCTCCTGGTCTTCCCCGGTCTTTCGTTCACCGATGCTTTCAAGGAACGCCTTCTCCTGATCGCCTCCGGCAAAACGGCCGACATCCTCGAGGAAATCATCGTAACTGCTCACAGGTTCCTTTTTGTCCTCATTCATCTTCACCCTCAGTCCGCTCGTGGGGGGATCGTGCCCGGAATCCGGGGTCAGCCATCACCGCTTATGGTTATCATTTCCTTCCCTTCGCGGTCAACCCCGCTGACCGTCTGTATTCAAAATCCGGACCAATCCACCTCCGTCAGGAGATCCTTATTTTCTCTCATGTCCTTTTCCAGGAGACGGCCGAGGGCGCGGCACACAGGCCCCGGATGCCCGTCCCCGACCACGCCGCCGTCGTACCTCGTTACGGGGAGGACATTGATCGACGTCCCGAGGAGCATCATCTCGCGGGCATGGAGGGCCTCTTCGGGAGATATCCGCGCAAAGGTTACCCCCCGGATCAAGCCTTCCTCGACGAGGATCCGGGCCAGTTCAAAGGTCCGTCCGAGCGTGATCCCGTCGAGGGTCTTCTCCAACCCCGGGAATTTCAGCAGACCGTCCCGGTCGAAGATCCCCAGATTTTCAGTGGATCCCTCGGCCAGGAACCCCTCCTCATCGAGACCGACCGCGTAAGGAGATCCCGCCCTGACGGCCTCCATTTTCATGAGGACATTGGGCAGGTAGTCGCAGGACTTGATCACGGCAAAGAAAGGCTTCTTGATGGGCACATGGCTCGTGACGGCGGAGACGCCGTCCCTGTACCAGCCTTCGGGAGGGCGATGGTACCTCACCACGTTGATGTACATCTGGCTGGATGGACAGTCGAAGGGATTGGCCGTGAAACTCCCCGGACCTCTGGACAGAATCACCCGCACGAGACAGTTCCTTTCCCCTCCTCTTGCCGTAACCCCCTGGATGATCTCTCGCACCCGGCCGTATTCGGGAGGCACCTGCAGCGATATGGCTCTTGCAGAGCGTTCCAGCCGCTGGAGGTGCGGTTCCATCTGGTAAATCCGACCGTCCACGCAGCGCATGACGTCGAAGACCCCGTCCCCTCTATGGACCAGGTGGTCGTCGACAGGGATGAGCATGAGGTCGGGATCGGTGACCATGCCGTTGAGCATGGTGGAATACATCGCGAGATAGTCGCGGGTCCAGGGCCTGTCGCCTGTGCCGGCCATGGAAGCGAAGAACTCCTCCTTGGTGATATGTCTCATTGCCGCTATGATTCCCCGCTGCTATTCCTTGACAGGGTTGAAAGGTGAAAATATCATGCCGATCACGATCTTGAATGGCAAGATAGCGAACGGGGCCCTGCAGATCAAATCAATTCTGCGGCGGTGTGAACGAGGAGCGGACATGGTGCGCGAGAGGCAGTATGTGGTGGATGATCTGACCGTCCGGGATACGTGGAGGATGTTCCTGATCCTGGCGGAGTTCGTGGAGGGCTTCGAGGTGCTTCCCGATGTCTTTCCGGCCGTAAGCATCTTCGGTTCAGCCAGGTCCCTCCCGGACAGCGACGCCTACCGTGCGGCGGAGAGGATTTCGCGTCTCCTCGTGGAGAACGGGTTCCATGTCATCTCCGGCGGGGGCCCGGGCGTCATGGAGGGCGCGAACAAGGGAGCTGCCGAGGCGGGCGGCAAATCCGTCGGGCTCCACATCCACCTGCCCCGGGAGCAGGCCCCGAACCCTTACGCGAACATCCGGCTGGACTTCAAATATTTCTTCATCCGAAAGGTGATGTTCGTCAAGTACGCGGTGGCGTACGTCATCCTCCCCGGCGGGTACGGGACCATGGACGAGCTGTTCGAGGCCCTGACCCTGATCCAGACCAAGCGGATCAAGTCCTTCCCGGTCATCCTTTTCGATTCCGGGTACTGGGGGGGGCTGGTGGAGTGGTTGAAGCGGGTCGTCCTGAAGGAGGGAACCATCAGCGAATCGGACCTGGACATATTTCACGTGGTAGACACCCCTGAGGAGGCGGTATCGATCATCAAGAGGACGGTGATTGTGTAATCATGCACGAAGCGGTTCAGTCTCTTTCGAACCATGTGCGGGCTTTCGGCATGGCGCTGTCCGGGGATCAGCTCGATCTCTTTGAAATCTACCTCCGGGAACTGATCCGCTGGAACGAAAGAATGAACCTCACCGGGGTCAGGGGGCCGGACCGAATGGTGACCGAACTCTTCCTGGATTCCCTGGTCCCTTCCCCGAGGATCCCAGGCAACACCACCCTTCTCGATGCAGGTTCGGGGGCCGGATTCCCCGGCCTGCCTCTGAAGATCCTCGATCCAACCCGTGAAGTTCACCTGCTCGAGCCGCGGGCGAAAAGGGTAAGCTTCCTGAGACAGGTGATTCGGGTGCTCGGCCTCACCGGGATCAAGGTCATCCAGGACCGCATCGGGGAGGGTGCACCCCTTTCCCCGGAAGGCTACCCGGTCGTCACTGTACGGGCCTTTGCACCCTTTCCCCATGCGGTGCGGCAGTGTTCGCCTCTTCTCTGCAGCGGGGGGATGCTGGTCGGCTACCTGGGTGAGCACGGCCCGGAAGAGATCGCATCCGCTCAAGAGGCCGCCGAAGAGGAAGGGGTGCAGGTCGAAGAGGTCCTGCCGTATACGCTGCCGGGGAAGAAGGGGCGGCGGCATATTGCGATCTTGAGAAAGGCGCCAAGTACGAAAGAGATGCCACAAAGACACTAAGACACAGAGAAGATGCTTCCGTGACTTGGTGTCTCCGTGGCAGAAGGATATCTGGAAATGGATCCAAGAGGGCTGATCACGGCCATTCGAACGCTCACTGCGGTACCGGTGGGGGGAAAAGATGCGGAGAGCTTTTCCGATTCCCTGATCTGGTTCCCCGTGGTAGGACTGATCCTGGGCATGCTCCTGTGGTCGGTCGGCAATGTCTGGGCGGGGAGCCTCGGCCCGGACTGGCCCGGCGCGGGCGCGGTGGCCGTACTCTTCGCACAGATCCTGCTGACCCGCGCGCTCCACATGGACGGCTTTGCGGACTGGGCGGACGGGATGGGAGCCCGGGACAGGAGCGCCCGGCTCATGATCATGAAGGATCCTCACCTCGGGTCCTTCGGCGTCATTGCACTGGTTTTCGATATCCTCGCAAAATGGGTCGCTCTGGAACGACTCATCCTCTCGGGAGGTCTGATGGTCATCGTGCCCGTCTCCATCCTCTCCAGGACCGCCATGGTCTCTCTCATGAGGAGGCTGCCCTATGCCCGAACAGGGGATGGGATGGGCCGGCCCTTTTTCCAAGACATCTCTCCGGCCAAGGAATGGGTCGCCCTGGGCATCGCACTGTGCGTCTGTCTCTGGTTCGGCCCACTGGGCATCGGCCTTTTTGCAGCGGGATGGATCATCGGGAAGGTCCTTGAGCTCTCGTTCCGGAGGGGTTTGGGCGGGGTCACGGGGGATCTTCTCGGAGCGTCCAATGAGGTGGTGGAGATTCTCCTGCTGTGGCTCTGCGCCTGTTCAGCGGGGCTGTTCCCCCAGGTCCTGGGGTGGGCCGGGGTATGGCGATGAAACTCGATCCGACGCACCGCCACGGGGGATTCCGGGAGGCCGACTTCGGCCGCCTGGGGGTAAGGGAGCGACCGGTTCTGGACTTCAGCGTCAACCTCAATCCCCTCGGCCCCCCTGCGCTGCTCCGGGAGAGGTGGAGCACGCTCTTCGACGGCGTCGTCGATTACCCGAGCGTCTCCGGCGAGGGTGTCGCCGTCTATTATGAGAGGAGATACGGGATCCCGGCCGATCAGTTCCTCGCCGGAAACGGCTCCACGGAGATGATCTACCTGATTCCGAGGGCCCTCGGGATCAGGAGATCCCTGGTGATCGTCCCTTCCTTTCACGACTATACGAGGGCCACGCTTCTCGATGGAGCCACCGTCCTGCAACATCCCCTGCTGCAGGAGGGGGAGTCCTTTGTCCTGAACGGGGCCGAGCTCATGGGCCGGCTGAGGGACGCCGATGCACTGTGGCTGGGAAACCCGAACAACCCCACCGGCAATCTCTTCTTGAGGGAGGCCATCCTGGATCTCTGCCTCCGTTTTCCCGAGAAGTGGTTCATTGTCGACGAGGCGTTCATCCCCTTTGTGGAGAACAGGGAATCATTCAGCGTGATGGGTGGTGAACGGCCGAAGAACCTCCTCATCCTCCACTCTCTGACCAAGTTCTATGCCCTTGCAGGGATCCGGATGGGGGGTGTGGTGGCGAACCCGGAGGTGATCCTGAGAATCAAGACGTTCAAGGAGCCATGGACCGTGAACGGCCTCGCCGAAAGGATCGCACCCCTGCTGCTGGAGTGCGGGGAGTACGAGGAGAAGACCCGTGCCCTGGTCGGGGCGGAGCGGAGACGACTCGTGGATTCCTTCCGGAGATCGGACGCCGTCTTTGCCTTGAAACCGTCGGCCAACTTCATCCTCTGCCGGTGGCGCCTGACGGAGGACCTCGACGATCTCCTCGTCCATATGCTCTCCGAAGGGATCTACGTGCGGGACTGCAGAAACTTTCCGGGACTCGAGAAAAACTGGTTTCGGGTGGCGGTGAAGCTGCCTGCGGAGAACGATCGGCTCCTCTCGGCCCTTTCATCCTTCCCTTGCCCCAATGGTTGAGATCGGGACAATCCTCTGCATCGCGTTTGTGCTGGACATCCTTTTGGGTGATCCCAGGTACGGAGTACACCCCGTGCGGATGATCGGGCTGGTGATCCACCGGTTCGAGCAGTTCCTCAGGGGAACGGGCTGCTCCGGGAAGGGGGGCGGGATCCTGCTTGCAGCCGGCACGATCGGCTCCATGCTCCTCTCTTACCTCTGGCTCCAGTGGCTCTCTTCGCGGGTGCATCCAACCCTCCCGCTCCTGCTCGACCTTTTTCTGGCCTACTCTTTCCTTGCCCTGGGCGATCTGCTTCACCACGTCAGACCCGTGGCGGCGGCCATCGAGAGGGGAGAACTGGATGCGGCCAGGCAGACCCTCTCGCTGACGGTAGGACGGGATGTCAGCGTCCTGGACAGGGACGGGATCGCACGTGCGGCGATCGAGACCCTGGCCGAGAACTTCGTGGACGGCTTTCTGTCGCCCCTGTTCTGGTACATCGCCGGCGGCACGGTCTTCCTGCTCCTGGGGGGAAATCCCTTGCGGGGGGCGGTGGGAGCGATGCTCCTGTTCAAATGCGTCAGCACACTGGACTCCATGGTCGGCTACAAGGACGACCGGTACCTCCTGTTCGGCCGGGCCGGGGCCAGGTTGGATGATCTCATGAATCTGATCCCGGCAAGGATGTCGATCCTCTTCCTGTGGGTGGGGGGTCTCCTTGCGGGATTGAACAGTGCACAGGGAATGCGAGCGGCCCTGAGGGATCGGCTGAAACACGAATCGCCCAACTCGGCCCATCCGGAGAGCTTTGCGGCGGGCGCTCTCGGCATCCGACTGGGCGGACCGACCAGATATCGGGAGGGATGGAAGGTCAAGCCATGGCTCGGGGAGGGGGAGTCGGAGGTCCATGGATTCCACGTTCGAAAGGCCATGGCCCTCATCCAGCGGAGCGCCTGGTCGGCCATGGCCGTGCCCATCCTCTTCACGGCCGCCCTATGGCTGCTTCAGTCCAGCATTTTGCTCCTTTGAAACGGAGATGATGAGGTTGGACATGGATGCGCCTTCGCCCCCATGCCCAGCCCGGATCGCGGTTAAGCGTCACGCTGCGATGGATTCATTCATCATAGTTAGAACCAATTTGTGATCGCAGACGCATGTGTTCTTGACTTTTCTTCAATTGTGTAATATAGACGTCTTTCAAATCTGCTTTAATTAAGCGAGTCGGAAAGGAGAGAGTATGGCAACTGCCAAACAGATTCAGTACAGGATTGGACAGACCAAAAAGAAGCTGGCAAAGCTAAACAAAGAGATCAATACCGCCAAGGGAAAGATGAAGGTCCTCGAGGGGCAGCTGAAGAAGGCGAAGTCCTCGGAAAAGCCGAAGGCGAAAAAGGCCTCTCCCAAGAAGAAGGGCGCAAAAAAGAGATAGGGCACGGACGGGCCCCGTTCTCATGATGAGAGCAGCCGCCTGTGGTCGCTCGCCGGAGCAGGCGCCACGTTCCCTGTGGAGAATCAGAGAAGGGATCTTTTGAGGGAGTCGGGGATTTCAGAGTCCCCACTCCCTCAATTGCACCATCATCCTCTCCCTGTGGGTCCCGGGCCAGTAGTAGCGGCCGCAGGAAGGACAGCGGCTGATCTCATCCGGCCTTTCAAAGAAGACATACTCCGGGATCTCCCGCATGCTCTCGGGAGGGGGGACCTTCTCCAGGGGAGCGTTGCAGCGCAGGCACCGGGTGAACCATCTCTCCTGCCTTGAATGGGTCAGCCCGGCAGACCTCATCTCCCGCAGTTGCTCACCCACCCGATCGGAGCGTATGAGCACGGAACCGGCATGGAGACGTACGGTCTTGCGGTTTCGCGAGAGGAGCAGTCGACCTTCCTCCAGCAGCACCCCGAGAGATCCCTCCCTGTAATGGGACCGGTAATGGGCATCGCAGCCCAAGACGCGGAGCCATTTGGCCAGGCTTCCCAGCATGGCGTCTGCCAGGAATCTCCTTTCCATCCCTCTTCCAGAAAAATCTGCCGGCATATTCATTGACGCTTCCTTCCGGTTATTATAAATGAGTCCAGGCGCGAGACAAAGAACGGATGCTGGATGCAGGATGCAGCCTGCATCCAGCATCCAACGGTTGAGGAAACATGGACAAGATCATCATAGAGGGGGGGAAGACCGAGCTCAAGGGGACGGTCCGGATCAGCGGCGCAAAAAACGCCGCACTGCCCGCCATTGCAGCATGTCTGCTCACCGGGGGGGAGCACCGACTCCACCGCATACCTCGTCTCAGGGACATACGGACCATCATGGTGATCATGTCCAACATGGGGGTGACCTTCCGCAATGAAGACGGCGGGCTCTTCGTCAACAGCGACCATCTGAACGACTGTGAAGCGCCCTATGATCTGGTCAGGACCATGCGTGCCTCCATCCTCATCCTGGGGCCCCTGCTTGCGCGTCTGGGAAAGGCCAGGATCTCTCTCCCGGGGGGCTGCGCCATCGGCGCCAGGCCCGTCAACCTGCACCTGAAGGCGCTGGAGGCCATGGGCGTGGAGATGTACCTGGAGCAGGGCTATATCCATGCCAAGACCGATCGTCTGAAGGGGGCGAACGTCTTCCTGGACATACCGACGGTGACCGGCACCGAGAACATCATGATGGCTGCCGTCAGGGCCGAAGGGACCACCATGATTCGGAATGCGGCCAAGGAGCCCGAGATCGTCGACCTTGCCTGTATGCTGCGGAGCATGGGTGCACGGATCGAAGGAGACGGGACAGACACGATCGTGATCGATGGGGTCCGGGACCTCTCGCCCACACCGAGCCACGCGGTTATCCCCGACAGGATCGAGTCCGGCACATTCATGATTGCGGCGGCCATGACAGGGGGCGAGGTCACGGTCGAGGGGTGCAGGCCGGATCACCTGGGCGCCTTGATCGAAAAGCTCCGCACCGCAGGCGCCGTCGTCGAGATCTCCGATCAGACCCTGTTCGTAAAGGGCCCGGAGAGGATCAAGAGCGTGGATATCGATACCATGCCTTTCCCCGGGTTCCCTACCGATCTGCAGGCCCAGTTCATGACCCTCATGTGCATTGCCCGGGGGTCCAGCATGATCCGGGAGAACATCTTCGAGAACCGGTTCATCCATGTGAGCGAGCTGAAGAGAATGGGCGCGAACATCAGGATCAATGGAAGCCAGGCGCTTGTCAGAGGGAAGAAGCGCCTCCTGGCCGCCCCGGTGATGGCCACGGATCTCAGGGCCAGCGCCTCCCTGATCCTGGCCGGTCTCGTTGCAGAGGGCGGCAAGACCGAGGTGCACCGGATCTACCACCTGGACAGGGGTTACGAGGGCCTGGAGGAAAAGTTCAAAACCCTTGGCGCCAGGATCTGGCGGGAAAAGGAGTGAGATGCACGACAGACCGCTCCTGTCCGCACTGCTTGCCTATGCGGGCGGGATCCTGATCGGTCACGCCTTTTCTCACACGCCGCTCTGCAGCCCATTCACCGTCTTCGCACTCCTCGGATTCCTCATCCTCGCCTGCGGAACCACCATCTTTCTCCCCGATGGTACGAGGATGGTCTTCCTCCCCATCCTCTTTTTCGCAACCGGGGCCCTCTTCGACCTCCAGGAACACAGGGCTTCGACGCTCTCTACCCTGGCCGAGCGCGGGGAAGAGGTAATGGTCCGCGGCACGGTAGGGGAGCCTGTACGCATCAGGGAGGACTTCTCGCGGATGGTCCTTGAACCCGAGGCCGTCTCCTTCGCAGGGGGAAGCGTCGATCCTTCGGGGAGACTGCTCGTCCAGGTCTACTCGCATTCCCGCCTCTTTTCGCCCGGCGACCGAATCCTCTTCAGGGCCGGACTGAGGCCGTTCAGGAATTTCGAAAATCCGGGGCGGTACGATTATGAGCGGGCCATGATGATCAAGGGGTTCGCCTGCGCCGCCGTCGTCGGGGACGGCAGGGGGATCGTGCCCCTGGGAAGGGGATCGCTGGGGCCGGTGCAGGACGGGCTGGAGTCGGTGCGCCGGCCGTTGCGCGCGTTCATCCGGGAGAGGCTCTTCCCATGGCAGGCAGCGGTCTTTCGGGCCCTGATCCTGGGGGAGACGCAGGATGTGGACCCCGAGCTGAGGGACCTCTTCACCCGGACGGGACTCGGGCACATCCTTGCCGTGTCGGGGCTGCACGTGGGGCTGATTGCATGGGCGGTCTTCTTTTCCGTGCGGTTCCTGCTCTCCTTGTCCTATCGGCTCACCCTGCGGCTGGACATCCGGAAAACGGCCGCACTGATCACCTGCATCCCCGTCGCGGCCTACGCCCTGCTCGCCGGTTTTCATGTCTCCAGCCAGAGGGCCATGATCATGGTCCTTGCGTACCTCCTCTCCGTGGTCCTGGACCGGCAAAAAGAGGTCTGGTCGACCTTTTCGATCGCCGCCCTCGTCGTGCTCGCCATCGATCCCCATGCGATCTTCAGCCTCTCGTTTCACCTTTCCTTCGGCGCGGTGATCGGTCTCCTCCTCCTGGCCTCCCCCATCCAGTCGGCATTCTCGTATGGATTTCAGCAATGGGAGAGAGAGAGGGGCGGCGGCCGCCTCCTCCGGTACATCATCGGTCTCGGGGCTGCGACCTGCGCGGCCTCCCTGTTCCTCCTGCCCCTGATCGCCTTCCACTTCCACAGGCTTTCGGCAGTCTCGGTGCCGGCCAACCTCATGGTCCTGCCGTTCCTCGGCGTGTGGATCCTCCCCCTGGGGCTGCTCTCGTCGGCCATGCTGCCGATCTCCGGTTCCCTGGCCTCCCTGCTCCTCGAGGCGGGCTCCTGGGGGCTCGACCTGACCCTGATGATCATGGAGTTCTGGGCCGGGCTTTCGTTTGCGGAGGTGTGGCTCGTCAGACCCAGCCTCCTGGAGATCGGCCTGTTCTACGCCATCCTCCTCTGCATCCTTCGCCTGAAGAGCACCCGGGGTGCAAGGATCGGCCTCGCCGTGCTGCTGGCGGTTCTGGCAGGGGACGTGCTGTACTGGATCCGGCAGACCCAGTTCAACACCCACCTGAAAGTCACCTACCTGGATGTGGGGTCGGGTCATGCCGCGCTGGTGCAGTTCCCCGGAAGGGAGAGGATGCTGATCGACGGCGGGGGATCGGCGCAGGAGGATTTCGATATGGGCCGGATGGTGGTCGCACCCTGCCTCCTCGCCCTCAAGATCAGGAGGGTGGATTACCTTGTGATGAGCCATCCGGAATCGGATCACATGAACGGCCTTTCGTTCATCGCATCTCAATTCCACCCCAAAGAGTTCTGGCACAACGGCGACCCGGTCGACATGCCGGCGTATCACAGGCTGATGGGGCTGGTCAGGAGCAAAGGGATCCCGGAGCGGCTGCCGTCCGACCTGAGAGGGCCGATCGAGATCGGGGGGGTCGGGATCGAGCTGCTCCATCCGGAAGGGGAAAGGGATTCCTCGAAGCGGACGAAGTTGAACGATCGATCCATGGTCCTGAAGCTCACCCACGGGAGGAACTCCTTCCTCTTTCCCGGGGATCTGGAAAGGGGTGGGGAGGAGATCGTGATCCCCACGAGGGGGACCTCGCTCCGGAGCAATGTCCTGCTCGTCCCTCACCACGGGAGCCGGGGGTCGTGCTCTGAGGAATTCCTCGAACAGGTGGATCCCCGTTTCTGCATCATCTCCGCACGGGGCGGCGTCCCCCTGAGGTTCCCCCATCCCGATCTCCTCAGAAGACTGGAGGCGCGGGGATGCGAAATCCTTCGGACGGATCGGCACGGGGCGGTCATCGTGACTTCGCGGAACGACCGGATCGAGATCAGCACCTGGAGAGATCTCCTATGAAACGGACCATCCTTCCCATTCTTCTGATCATGGCGTTTTCGGTGCTGCAGGCCTGTTCCAGCTATGGGAGGCTCGCACATCAGCCGGCGGTGAGTGCCGAAGACCTTTTTCAAATGCGGGAGGAGTACGAGGTATACTTTGCGGGCGTCTCGACCCACAGACCTTCCGCGGTTCTCTTCGACCCGAAGGACGACGACAGGGTCATGACCGTGCACCCGTGGTGGATCAAGATGGAGGACCCGGCCATGCTGCGGGAGATCCTGGAGTGGATGGTCGCGGACGTCCAGATCGAGCCGGTGGTGTGGCGGATCCTCGGGTCGGACGGTGCCTTTTATGGATACCTCTACACGGCCTGGAACCACGCGCTCCTCAGGGCCGTGGACGAGAAGACCTTGTGGATCGACGACATGTCCAGGTCCAAGCAGTATCCGGGGGGAGACTTCAGGGACAATGCCGTCTCGGCGGGGGAGTAGGGGCCGATCGCTGGACGTCCTCCCCTCTTGTAAAGGGGAGACAGAGAGGATTTGGAGCGGTCATGATCAAGGTTACCGATGAGATCCATCAGGTGGGGGGCGGCCGCCTCACAGGGCCCGAAGACGGGGCGGTCTATCTCGTCCACTTCGGCGAAGAGGCGGCCCTTGTGGATGCCGGCTGCGGCGGGGCCGCAAAGAGGCTGTTCAGAAACATTGAGGCCTGCTCGGTTGAACCGGAATCGATCAGGTACCTCCTCGTCACCCACTGCCATTTCGACCACACGGGGGGGATCGAAGGGGTAAGGACGACCACCGGCTGCCGCGTCGTGGCGCACGAGCTGGACGCGGTCTTTCTGGAAGAGGGGGATAGCGAGGTCACCGGTGCCGGGTGGTACGGCTCCCGTATGAAACCGACTCCGGTGGACGTCAAACTCCATGGCGCGCGAAATGAGATCGACCTGGGCGGGCGGAAGGTCGAGGCGATCCACACGCCCGGCCATTCGCCCGGCTCGCTGGTCTACCTCGTGGAATCCGGAGGATTGAAGGTGCTCTTCGGACAGGACGTCCACGGCCCCATCCACGAGAGCCTCCGCTCGAACCGGTCCGACTACATCCAGTCCCTCAAACTCCTCCTCTCCCTGGAGGCCGACGTGCTCTGCGAGGGCCATTACGGCATCTTCCGCGGCAGAGAGGAAGTGGCGGACTTCATCGAGTCGTTCCTGTGAAAACCTGCGGTCGCGCGGATCCCGTGCGATCTTTCGCGGGAGACGCCGAGGCGCAGTGAGATGACGCATGCCCTCCACCACTGTGGAGGACCATGGCAGCAAGCAGGGTTGGCTTATGGGCCAAGGTGCTTGGAAAGAAGAGGCTGCACGCCCTTCAGGTCTCGAAGAGAGGAGGCGAGCTTTTCTGCGAGGATCGCGGCGACCGCGTAGGCATCGCAGGAAGGGCCGTCCTGTATCTGGAAGGGAACATAGTCGTATGAACCACCGCTGAACATCCCGACCCGTCGAAGCGGTCTTCTGCGCCGGCATGACAGCCTTGCCTCTCCTTTCCCCCCCCTCCCCCCCCAAAAATTCCGTAGGAGCAAGCTCCTGCTTGCGATTCCTCCGGAAGGAGGATGAATCGCAGGCAGGAGTCCTGTTGGATCGCAAGCAGGAGCTTGCTCCTACGGAAGCATTCGTGCTACCTTTCTCCGCTCAGCGCCCCGGATGCACAGACAGAGAGGTTCGGTCCCATCATGGAAAACCCCGCGCCAAACGGTTCGACGCAGAAATGGACCAGCCGTTTCTATTACGGCTGGGTCATCGTCCTGGTCGCCATGGTCTCCATGGCGTTCTGGTTCGGGTTCCGGACCATGTTCTCCGTCTTCCTGGTGGCCCTGGTGGAGGAATTCGGCTGGGGAAGAGGGGAGACCTCCGGCGTGCAGTCCCTGGCCATGATCGTCTACATCATCGCCGCTCCCCTGGCGGGCGGCCTCGTGGACCGCTTCGGCCCGAGGCGCGTCATCGTGCCTGGAATCGTCCTCCTCGCGGCGGGCCTCGGCCTGAGCGGCTCCGTTCAAGATCTCATGGACTTCTACATCTCATTCGGTCTCATCGCCGGGATCGGGGTCACGTTCGTATCCCTGGCTGCGTATACGGCCATTATTCCGCACTGGTTCCAGAAGAAGAGGGGAACGGCCAGCGGCATTGCATCTTCAGGGATGGCCCTGGGGATGATGGTCTTCGTCCCCTTGTCCCAGGGGATCATTTCCGCCTGGGGATGGCGGCTCAGTTTCGTGACCCTGGGGCTCCTGACGGCCGTGATTCTTCTGCCCCTGAACGGATTCCTCCTCCGCCACAGGCCCCAGGAGATGGGATACGGCGGACCGGACGGGGCGGCCCCGGAACCTGAGGCCAGGAGGCCCGCGGGCAAGCCCACCGTCTCCGAACCGGGCTTCGAATGGACGGTCGGAGAGGCCATGAAGACGTTCAACTTCTGGGCCCTCATGATCTTCCCCATGTTCAGCATGATCGGCATCTACATCATCTCGGTCCATTTCGTCGGGTTTCTGGTGGGGCAGGGACTGGATCCGATGACGGCCGCATACGCTTTCGCGCTGATCGGCATTACGACCACCCCCTTCCGGATCCTCTGGGGTCTTGTCTCGGATCGCATCGGCAGGGAAAAGGCATTCACGCTCTGCACCGTCTTTTTCTGCACCAGCTTCTACGGCCTGATCCTCTTCGAACAGGGTGGAGGGGTTTGGCTGGTCTACCTCTTCGTCCTGCTGGTCGGAGTCGGCTGGGGAGGGACCGCTCCCATGTTCATGTCTGCGGCGGCCGACCTGTTCCATGGCCGGGCCATAGGGACGATCTATGGAATGCTCGAGGGGATCGTGGGGATCGGAGGCGGTTTCGGCGCATACATGGGCGGGTACCTGTTCGATCGCACCGGATCCTATAAGCACGCCTTCGGCGTGGCCGTGATCTCGGGCATCCTTGCTTGCGTATTCATGTGGGCTGCCGCGCCGAGAAAAAGTGGTCTTCTGAAGAAGGAGATGGCGGAAAAGAAGAAGTTGAGAAGTTGAGAAGATGAGAAGATCAGTCGGAAGATGGGCGGTTCATCTTTCTCTCAACCCCTCATCCCCCTCAACTTCTGCCCCCTCATGCCGCCGCCAGCGGGAACTCCTGGTCGTCGACCACCGTTCCACCCTTGATCGGACGGCATGTCCATGCGCCGTCGCCTTCGAGCTCCAGCAGCGCATCATAATGTCGAAGCCCGGCCTCATGGACTGAACCCTCAAACGTCACGCAGGAGATCCCCTTCTTTCTGAGCAGCTGCAAGACCACCTCGATCTGATCCGGGCGCAGGGTGCTTCCGGGACTCTCCAGAAGGACAAAACGGGGCCGGGCCATGAGCGCACGTGCAACGGAAAGGAGCTGCTGTTTGTCCAGGGGCAGGATGCAGTCCCACTGGTGGGGTTTGTCCGGTTCGAAGCGGCTCAAGAGGGAATCTATCTTCAACATCCGGAAGGTTTTCGCCATCTGCTCATCCGAGACGTGGAGCGACTGAAGGGCCTCATCGGTCCCGAACTCTTCTCCAGGCCAGGGGTTCACGAGCAACTCGCGCATGGTGCCCGGGGGCAGATAGGGGATCTCCGGCAGCAGCAGGATCCGGTCGAGACTCGGGCGGACGACATGTCCCTCGCTTGAAAGCCAGAGCCCTGCGGTGGCCTGAAACAGGGCGCTCCTGGCCGTCTCGTCCGGCCCCTGAATGAGTACACGCCTCCCGTGCCGGATCTCCAGGGACAACTCCCTGACGAGCACCCGCCCGCAGTCCTGTGAACGGAGCGTCAGCCCTCTGTAGGCGATCCTCCCGTCATCTCTGGAAGAGCTGTCTTGAGAAGATTCCGCCCTCCTCTCCCTCTCTCCGGCCTCTCCCAGCAGAGAGAGCCTCGCCAGGACGGCCGTGTAGGAGGATATGGACTGAAACTGCGTGACGATCAGGGAAAAGGCGCCGGAAAGATGGGTGAAGGCAATGGCCGACTGGGTGATCACGCCGAACCCGACGTGCCCTTCCAGAAAGAGGGGCGCCACGATCAGTGCGGGGATGATCTGGATCATCCAGTTGTAGCCGGTGGAGAAGAATTTCAGATTTCGATTCACCGAGATGATGCGGCGGAAATTCGCCGTCAGGTCGGACAGGTTCCTCAAGCTCAGCTTGATCATACGGCCTTCGTGGCGGGAGAGGGCGATGGATTCGGCGTGTTCCCGAAGATGGATAAGGGATGCACGGAGGTTGGCTTCCTTGTCCAGCTGGTCGTAGTTGAGGCGGATCAGCGGCCGGCCGAAGAGGAAGGTCAGGAAGGTGCCCGCTGAAGCGTACAGAACGGCCACCACGAACAAGCGGGGGCTGATCGACCAGAGCACGCCCGAAAAGGCCACCACGGTGAGGCTGCCGTTCAGGATCATCAGCAGAAAAGAGAGCGTATTGTTGCCGAAAAAACGGATGTCCTCGGTGATGCGCTGGTCGGGGTTCCCGACCTCAGCGTTCTTCTTCAACCGGTAGTAGACCCTGTGGGTGGCATAGCGGACAATGGACTGTCCGGTCGCCCATTCCCGCCACAACAAGCCCAGGTACTCCTCGATGTAGCTGTGGAGCGTGGAGATCACGGTGGCAAGGCCGAACACGCCCACATAGATCAAAGCCATGCGAACGAATTCGCCCCGGTTCCGGTCTTCAATGGCGGTCATGAAATCGCGGCCGACATAACTGATCAACACATTGAGGCCGTTGATGCTCAGGAGGGTGAGAATCAGCAGTCCGAACAAACATCCGGCCTTGCGGCCGGCCGGTTTGGAGGTCACAAACCGCCTGATCCCGCGGAGGAAACCCCTCCAGGTCTTCCGGGAGATACGAATTCTTTCTCTGCTCATGCGATGGTCAACGACTCCTTGCGAGTGGGCTGAGAGGCGCCGATTTCATACCCTTTGCAATCGAGAGCGGTTCGGGTCAGGGGCGAGGGTCGAGGCAAAGAGATGGTTCGCGTCCGGAACGGATCGGAGCTCGGAGAACGGAAACAGGCGCATGGGACTGCAGGAGGAATGGGGAGACCAGGAGCGGGAGACGAAACACCGAAGACCGATTCAGTACCCGTAGAGGAAGGAGATCCCTGATTGGCTGTTATCGTGCGGGCATCTCAATACCAGCTACGGCGGGATAGGTCAAGCCGTTATTTGCGGTTATTTGCGGGGGGGTGTTTGAACATCGGCCTCGGCCGCTTCCCACACCCGGCGGACGGCCTCGTAATCCTCCGGGGTGTCTATATCGGCATCCTTGTAGGGGCAGTCCGGCTGGACCAGGCAAACCTCGCGCGGAAAATGGAGGAACAACTCTCTCGCGCCGACATCTCCGCGCAGCCGGTGCAGATGGGGGTAGAACTTGCGGCCGACGATGACGGGAAGGGTCCTGCGGTTCTTGGCCCTGACGGCCCCGAGGCTAAGCCCGGACTGCAGGTACTCCCGGATAAGAAGGTTGATGAGTCCGGAGGTGATCCAGGGCATGTCCCCCAACAGGATCAGGGTGTCGTCGTACTCCTTCTCGATCAGCCGCATCCCGGAGAGGATCGAGGTGCTGATCCCTTCACGAAAGCGGGGGTTCTCGATGACCCGCAACCGCGGCCCGAGCAGGTCGGGAGGGATGCTTTTCCTGATCTCCCGCGCATGTGAGCCGAGCACGAGGACGAGAAAGTGGAGGTCGGAGCCGAGGGCCTGCCGGAGCGCATGCTCGATCAGGCTCTCTTCTCCCAGGGGCAGGAGCTGTTTCGGCCTCCCCATCCGGGAAGAGGCGCCGGCAGCCAACAAGAGGCCCGCGACTTCCTTCACTTCGAGGTTCCCTCCCTTGCCTTTTGGGCCCCTGCATCGAACACCCTGAGGTTGCTGTCGCGGAACTTCTCAGGGCTGATCCGCGCCAGGGTCTCCCTCATCTCCTCGGCCCGGACAGGGTCCTCTTCCGCGCCGACAAAGAACCCGAGGAGCGCCAGATTCGAAGAGAGGGGGGCGCCGAGCTCGCGGGCGATGGTGTCTGCAGGGATGGAGCGGCAGCGGATCTCCCTTTTAGCGAGGTAGTCCCTGACAGCGGCCCTGGGGAAATCGGGGCCGTCCGTGTTCACGTAGATCCTGCCTCCCCTGGAGACAAAGGGGAGATTTCGGTATCCCTCCGCCTCCTCCAGGGCCAGGAGAAAGAGGGCGGAATCGGTCTTCACGAGGGAGCTCTCCGCTTCGCCGAACCGGAGGTGGGAGACCACGGAGCCGCCCCGCTGGGCCATCCCATGGGTCTCGGCGCCGATCACCTGGAAGCCCTTGTCCAGCCCGGATTGTGCCAGCACCTTGGTCATGAAGAGGATCCCCTGACCGCCCAAACCGCAGAGAACGATGTTCACCGTATCCATCAGAGTCCTCCAGCCTCCTCAATGGCCCCTTTCGGGCAGATCTGCAGGCACACGCCGCAGTCCGAGCAGAGCTGCCGGTTGACGGCGGTCCTCCCCAGGGCCTGGTCGTGGTAAAGGGCCGGGCATTCGAAGCGGTCCAGGCAGAAATTGCATTGAGCGCACTTGTCCGTGACCGTGACCTTCTTTCTCGGGGCCGTTCTGTCCCTGTAGGCGATGAGGCAGGGATGCCTGGCGATGAGCACGGCGATCCCTCCTTCAGGCTCCTTGACGTACTCGGCCGCCTTCTTCAGCGATTCGGTCATGGCCTTGATGTCATAGGGGTCCAGGACCTCGATGTAGTCGACCCCGCAGCCTGCCACCGTCCTTTCCAGGGAGACCGCCTTTCCCTGGCTGCCGTCCGCCCGGATGCCCATTGCGGGCGTCGGCTGCATGCCGGTCATGGCGGTGGTCATGTTGTCCAGGATGACGAGGATGAACCTCGCCCCGTTGTAGACCGAGTTCAGCAGTCCCGCCGTCCCTGAATGAAAGAAGGTCGAATCGCCGATCGTGGCCACGATCGGCTGATCCGTCTTGTCCTGGGCAAAGGAATGATAGAAACCGGACGCCATGGTGATGGCCGAGCCCATGTCCAGGCAGGTATCCACCACGCCCAGGTTCAGGCCGAGGGTGTAGCACCCGATATCGGAGGTGAAGATCGCCTTGGGCCGGGCCTTCCGGATGGAAAAGAAGGCGGACCGGTGCGGGCACCCCGGGCACAGGGTGGGCCTGCGGACCGGGAGCTGAAGGGACTTCACGATCTCGGTGGATTCCAGATCGTCGAGATCGCGGATCGGAGTCAACCCCTGTTCCTTCAGCGCATCGGCGATCAGCTTGTGGATGACCTGGGGGACGAGCTCCCCCTGTGAGGGCACATGCCCGGAATGGCGGCCCATGACCTTTTGCCTGTCCCTGAGGAGGTATTCGATCAGGGTGTCGGTCTCCTCGATGACCAGCACCTTCCTGCAGGCGGACATGAACTCCAGGGCCATGGTCTCCGGAAAGGGGTAGGGCGTGCCGAGCTTGAGCACCGGGATGTCGGTCCGCCCTTCCTCCTTCAGGAGGTCGTTCACCACCGAATAGGGCACGCCCGATGCGATGATCCCGAGGGGGTATTCCTTCCCCGGTTCAAGGGTGTGGAAGTTGTACCGGGAGAGGGACTCGAATCGCTTCGCGATCTCCGAGAGTTTCCGGTTCAGCTCGCCATGGAGGATCAGCCGGAAGCGCGGTGTGGCAGCCCACCTCGCAGGGTCTTTCTTGAAGGCGGCCTTTCGGTTTTCGATTTCGATCTTGTCGTACCCGATACTCTGGCGCGCATGACATACCCTGATGGCAGGCCTCAGGATGACCGGGATGGAGAACTCCTCCGAAAGGGCAAAGGCCGTCACGGCCATTTCCCTCGCCTCCTGGGGGGTGGAGGGGTCCAGCACCGGGACCTTGGCGAGGCGGGCCATAAAACGGGTGTCCTGCTCGGTCTGGGAGGAGTGCGGCCCCGGATCATCGCACGAGACGATGACCAGCCCCCCCACCGTCCCCATGTACGCGGCGCTCATCAGCGAGTCGGCCGCTACGTTCAACCCCACCTGCTTCATGCAGCAGGCCGCCCTCTTCCCGGTCACGGCCGCGGCAAAGGCGTTGTCCAGGGCGACCTTCTCATTGGTGGACCACTCCACATAGGTGTTCAGATCGCCCGACTTGACCATCCGGATGACCTCGGGCAGGATCTCGGAGCTGGGAGTGCCGGGGTAGGACGTGACCACCTGGCAGCCCGCCTCCAGGAGCCCAAGGGCAATCGCCCCGTTTCCAAGAAGGATCTCTTCTCTTGCCATATCCGTGCTATTCACTCCTTTTGGCCTGATCGATCAGATCCATGAGGGTCAGGACCTTGGGCCTGGGCGGCGTCGTGAAGGCCAGGTCCCACTCGTCCTGATTCAACTCCTTCCTGAGGAGCTCTTCTACCAGAAAATGTTCATACCAGCAATGGATGGTCCTGGAGCAGGGGAGGCCCCGGCTCTCGCATCTGCAGTAGGAAAAAGGGACTTCATGGCCCAACTTGCGGCACCGGATCCGGAAATCGTCTCCGGGCGCTTCATGATCAAGACGTTTCATAGGAACTCAACCAATCCTGCCGCGAAGACACGAAGGCACCAAGAAGAACGAAGAATATGGAGGTCTTCTTTGTGGCTTCGTGTCTTGGTGGCAGATCTTCTTTGAATCAATGCCGGAGGCCTGAGCCGGCCTCCGGCGAGCATACGTGCGGGGTCAAATCTTGCTGGGGCTGTACTGCTTCGGTTTGGGCAACGGGGCAATGTCGCCCAGGGCCCGATGGATCTCGTCCTCCGGAAGGGCGTGATCCGAGAGCTTGCCTCGCATATACGCCTCATAGGCCGCCATATCCACGAGACCGTGGCCGCTCCAGTTGAAGAGGATCACCTTCTCCTTCCCCTCCTCCTTCGCCTTGAGGGCCTCGCGAATGGCCATGGCTACGGCATGGTTCGTCTCGGGCGCGCTGATGAAGCCTTCCGCCCTGGCAAACGCGATCCCTGCCTGGAAGGTCTCGAGCTGCTGCACCGACTCGGGACGGATGAGCCCGTCCAGGATGAGCTGGCTCACGAGGGGCGCCATGCCGTGATAGCGCAACCCTCCGGCATGGATGGGCGCAGGCACAAACGAATGACCCAGGGTATGCATCGGGAGAAGCGGGGTCATCTGCACCGTGTCCCCGAAATCGTAGGCAAAGGGGCCGCGGGTCATGGTCGGGCACGAGGCCGGCTCCACGGCGATGATCTCGACCTTCTTCCCGTGGATCTTGTCCCTGATGAACGGGAACGCGATCCCTGCAAAGTTGCTCCCGCCCCCTGCGCACCCGATGACGATATCCGGATAATCCCCCACCAGGGCCATTTGCTTCAGGGCTTCCTGCCCGATCACGGTCTGGTGCAGCATGACATGGTTCAGCACGCTTCCCAGGGAGTACTTGGTATCCGGGTCCATGACCGCCGCTTCCACCGCCTCGCTGATCGCGATCCCGAGACTTCCGGGGGAGTCGGGGTTCTCGGAGAGGATCTTCTGTCCGGCCTTGGTCTCCGTGCTGGGGCTCGCCACGCAGTTGGCGCCCCAGGTTTCCATCATGAGGCGGCGGTAGGGCTTCTGGTTGTAGCTGATCTTCACCATGAAGACCTTGCACTCCAGGCCGAAAAAGGCACAGGCCATGGAGAGCGCGCTTCCCCACTGCCCTGCGCCGGTCTCGGTGGTGATCTTCTTCGTCCCCGAGATCTTGTTGTAGTAGGCCTGGGGAACGGAGGTGTTGGGTTTGTGGCTGCCCGCAGGGCTCACCCCCTCGTTCTTGAAATAGATCCGGGCGGGCGTCTTGAGATACTGCTCCAGCCCGTACGCCCTGTAAAGGGGTGTCGGCCGCCAGATGAGATATTTCTCGATGACAGCATCGGGAATATCGATGAATCGGTTGGGGCTCACCTCCTGCTCGATCAGGGGCATGGGAAAGATCGGGCTCAGGTCGTCCGGACCGACCGGCTTGCCGGTTCCCGGGTGGAGCGGGGGCTCCATGGGCGTGGGCATGTCGGCCATGATGTTGTACCACTGGCGGGGCAGTTCCGATTCGGGCAGAAAGATCTTCTTCTTCACCTCCATAATCCCTCCTCTTTGTTGGTTGCGCTTAAGGACCCTGACGAGAGTCGTCCCATTCGGGAGACTTTCATCACCACGGACAGAACCGACACCCCGAAATTCCTGGCGGAGCGGAAACGGGGTGCATAAGCACGCAAACCCCTGCGGGCGGCTGTTGTTGATATGGGTCTAGGCTAAAGGTTGTGGAGGAAACAAACCCGAAAAGGAAGAAAAATCAACGTCATCAATTCAATCATTCCCCTAAGGTGTAACCCTGGTGGACAGGGACTGTCAAGGATTTTCATCGCCGGGCGGCGATCGGGATCGATCGCTTTTGGGCTTTCCAAGAAACCGGGGGTGTTCTAGAATCAGCGGCTCCGGAGAATCCGTGCGGGTCGACGGACCCTGTCGGGGAGGAAGGAGAGAGAGGAGGCGGGTAGATGGAGGAGAAGTCCGGTGGGCAGGAGAAGGAGAAGCTCTCCTATTACAAGGCATTGCATGATATCGCGAACCGGATCCATTCAGCGAGGAACATCGATGAGATCCTGATCAATCTGAAGACGGAGATGCTCAGGCTCTTCGATGCGGACCGGATTACGATATACGTGGTGGACGGAAGGAAAAAGGAGATCTACAGCCGCTTCAAGGAAGGGGACATCCCTGAAGAGATCCGGGTCCCGATCAACAGCCGGAGCATCGCGGGACACACCGCCGGCACCGCGCAGATCACGAATATCAGGAATGCGTACGAGGCCCATGAGCTCACGATGATCAACAAGGATCTCGGCTTTGACCGGAGCTGGGACGAGAAGTCCGGGTACGTGACCCGGCAGATCCTCACGGTCCCCATCTTTTTCAAGAAGTATGTGGTGGGGGTGCTCCAGCTCGTGAACAAGAAGAGCGGGGACCGGTTCACCGTGGACGACCAGAACTGCGCGGCGGAGCTGGCCGATGTGCTGGGGATCGCCTTCTTCAACCAGCGCAAGATGGAGCAGCAGAAGAGCAAGAGGAGCAGGTTCGACTACCTGCTGAGCAACAGCCTCATCACCGAGAGCGAACTGGCAAGGGCGGTGGCCAAGGCCCGGGACGTCAATGCATCCGTCGAGGACGTCCTCATCAAGGAGCTGAAGGTCAGGAAGGAGGAGGTGGGGCGTTCCATGGCCGAGTTCTACGGCTGCGAATACGTCCCCTTCAAGCCCAACCAGCCCATCCCGGGAGAGCTGCTGAACCGGCTGAAGCCGGCCTATCTCAAGAACAACCTCTGGGTGCCCCTGGAGAGCAGGGGCGGGAGGGTGCGGATCCTGATCGACAACCCCCAGCGGCTGGACAAGGTCGACAGCGCCAAGTCACTCGTTCCTGCGGAGGGGTACGAGTTCGTGCTGGGGTTGAAGGAGGACATCCTTCAGTACCTCGATTACTTCTATGGCGCGCCCCAGGGCCAGGGGGACGGCACCATCGACGAGATCATGGCCAGGCTCGACATGGGCGGGGCCGAGGAGGAGATGGATGGGGCGGAGATCCTCACCGAGGATGACAGCGTGATCGTCCAGCTCGTCAACAAGGTGATCATGGATGCGCACCGGAGGAAGTGCTCGGATATCCATATCGAGCCGTACCCGGGCAAAGAGGGGGCGGAGATCCGTTTCCGGGTCGACGGTGTCTGCCAGAAGTATCAGACGGTCCCCCACAGCTACAGGAGGGCCTTGAGCTCCAGGATCAAGATCATGGCGGACCTGGACATCTCCGAGAGGCGCAAGCCCCAGGACGGCAAGATCAAGTTCAAGAAGTTCGGCCCCCTCGACATCGAGCTCAGGGTGGCGACCATCCCGACGGTGGGGGGCGAAGAGGATGTGGTCATGCGGATCCTGGCGGCGGGCGAGCCCATCCCGCTGGACGCCATGGGCATGTGCAAGAGGGACCATGATCTCCTGCTCAACATGATCTCCAAGCCTTACGGCATTGTGCTGGTCGTAGGGCCGACCGGCAGCGGGAAGACGATCACCCTCCATTCGGTTCTGCACCATATCAACCGGCCGGAGACCAAGATCTGGACCGCCGAGGACCCGGTGGAGATCACCCAGAGGGGACTGAGGCAGGTGCAGGTGATCCCGAAGATCGGCTTCGACTTCGCAGCGGCCATGAGGTCCTTTCTGAGGGCTGATCCGGACGTGATCATGGTGGGGGAGATGAGGGACCATGAGACTGTGGCCACGGGGATCGAGGCCTCCCTCACCGGACACCTGGTCTTCAGCACCCTTCACACCAACAGCGCGCCGGAGACCATTACGCGGCTCCTGGACATGGGGATGGACCCGTTCAACTTTGCCGATGCCATGATCGGCGTCCTGGCCCAGCGTCTGGTCAGGACCCTCTGCAAAGGCTGCAAGAAACCGTACCATCCCTCCAGGCAGGAATACGACGGACTCGCGAGGGCCCATGAAGGAAATTTCGAGGCGCTGGGGGTCCCCTATTCAGAGGACCTGGTTCTCTACAGGGTCGAGGGTTGCGAGGCATGCGACCGCACGGGCTACAAGGGGAGGGCGAGCATCATGGAGATCCTGGAGGGGACGGACCGGATGAAGTCCCTCATCCAGTCCAAGGCCAAGATGGAGGAGCTTCGGATCCAGGCCGTCCGGGACGGGATGACCACGCTGATGCAGGACGGGATCCGGAAGGTCTTCCTGGGACTGACCGATATTCAGCAGGTTCGTAAGGTCTGCATCCGGTAGGGGCCCTCTCCCGTCGGGCACGACCTTGGATTCCCGCGGGATCGATGCTATGATGATTTGCCTGCCGCTTTGCGGTCAGGTCGGATTCTTTCTGCAGGGGTCTACTGCGGTATTCCTATAGGGGATAAGTCGGTGAATTATGCCATGGAACGGTGGAACACCACCAAGTCAGCGGAGTTGTATGGGGTCCCCGAGTGGAGCGGCGGGTATTTCACCATCGGCGCCAACGGCGAATTGATGGTCATGCCCTCTCCGGGGGCGGAAGACCGTGCGGTCAGCCTCGCCCAGATTGCCGCCGGGGTAAAGGCCAGGGGGCTGGACATGCCCGTACTCCTCAGGATCGAGAACATCCTCGATGCCCAGATCTCGAGCCTGAACGAGACCTTTCGATCCGCCATGGCGGAGCTTGGGTACCGCGGCTCCTTCATGGGAGCCTACCCGATCAAGGTCAACCAGCAGCAGCAGGTGATTGAACAGATCACCCTCTACGGCTCCCGTTATCACCACGGCCTGGAGGCGGGCAGCAAGGCGGAACTGATCGCCGCCCTGGGCATGATGCGCGACCGGCACTCCGTCCTGGTCTGCAACGGATACAAGGACGAGGAATTCATCGACCTCGGCCTCTATGCCACGAAGCTCGGCTTCAACTGCATCCTGGTGGTCGAGATGCCGGACGAGCTGCCGCTGATCATCGAACGTTCGAAAAAGCTCGGCGCAACGCCCATCCTGGGCGTCAGGCTGAAGCTCTCATCCCGGGCGGAGGGGCACTGGTCCGAATCGGGAGGAGATCGCTCCATCTTCGGACTGAACACCAGCCAGGTCATCAACGCGGTCGACCTGCTGGCCAGGGAAAAGATGCTCGACTGCCTGCAGATGGTCCACTATCACCTCGGATCCCAGATCTCCAACATCCGGGAGATCCGTACGGCGGTCAACGAGGCCTGCCGGGTCTATGCCGGGCTCGCCAGCGAGGGCGCCAACGTCAAGTACCTCGACCTGGGAGGCGGCCTGGCCGTCGATTACGACGGCTCCCAGTCCAATTTTCTCTCCAGCCGGAACTACTCGATCAAGGAGTACTGCACCGACATCATCGAGGCGGTCATGACCTCGCTGGATGTGGAAGGGATCGAACACCCGGTGATCATCACCGAGTCCGGCCGCGCCCTGGTAGCCTATTACTCGATGCTGCTCTTCAATGTCCTGGACGTGACGAAGTTCAGGCCGGACCCGCTGCCCGATCCGCTCCCCGACAACTGCCCGGCTCAGATCGACTACATGATGGAGACCCTGCAGAAGCTTACCATACGAAACATGCAGGAGAGCTACAACGACATCCTGTTTTACCGGGACGAGGCCAGGAACCTCTTCCATCACGGCAAGATCAACCTGAGACAGCGCTCCCTGGCCGAACAGATCTTCTGGGCGACGATCACCGAGATCGCCCGGCTTTCCAAGGAACTCAAGCATCTCACCCCCGAGCTCGCCGACATCGAGCGGGTCCTCTCGGACATCTACTACTGCAATTTTTCCGTTTTCCAGTCTCTTCCCGACTCCTGGGCCATCGACCAGCTCTTCCCGATCATGCCGATCCACCGCCTCGACGAAGAGCCGACCAGGTGCGGTATCCTGGCGGATATCACCTGCGATTGCGACGGCAAGATCGACCAGTTCATCGACAAGCGCGGCGTCAAGCGTTACCTGCCCCTGCATGAACTCAACAACTCCGATGAATACCTGCTGGGGGCCTTTCTGGTCGGCGCCTACCAGGAGACCCTCGGGGACCTGCACAACCTGATGGGTGACACCAATGTGGTGACCGTGCGCATCCTGGAGAAGGGGGAGTTCGAGTTTGTCGACGAGCAGGAGGGCGACACGGTGGCGGATGTGCTATCCTATGTGGAGTACGACCCGAAGCGGCTCTTTGTCAGCTTCAGGGAGACGGCGGAGCAGGCGGTACGCTCCAGTCGCATCACCCCAGAGGAGAGGAAGGAGATCGTCCAGGCCTACGAAGCGGGCCTGAGGGGGTACACCTATTTCGAGCGATAGGGGCAATCGAGAGTTCAGGTGTTCAGAGTGCCGAATGAATCGCAAGCGGGAGCGTGCTCCTACAGGCAATGAAGTCACCATTGGGGTTCAGAATCAAAGCTTCTTCCCTGAACGCTGAACCCCGAACACTCACATTCACGGTTTCATGGGAGGTTTTTCCAGCATGGCCCATGTTCTCATCATCGGCGCCGGGGGGGTCGGCAGCGTGGTCGCTCACAAGTGCGCACAGGTCCCAGACGTCTTCTCCCGGATCACCCTGGCCAGCCGGACCAAATCGAAATGCGACGCCGTTGCGGAAAGCGTCGCAAGACGCACCGGCGTCAGGATTGCCACCCGTGCCCTGGATGCCGACGACGTGGGCCGGAGCGTCGCCCTGATCAAGGAAACCGGAGCGGACCTGGTCCTCAACGTGGCGCTGCCCTACCAGGACCTGCCCCTTATGGACGCCTGCCTCGAGGCCGGGGTGGACTACCTCGACACCGCCAACTACGAGCCCCCCGATGTGGCGAGGTTCGAGTACAAGTGGCAGTGGGCCTACCGGGACCGTTTCGAACGGGCGGGGCTGATGGGACTGCTCGGGTCCGGGTTCGATCCCGGGGTCACCAACGTGTTCTGCGCCTGGGCACAGAAACACCACTTCGACGAGATCCGTCAGCTCGACATCATCGACTGCAACGCCGGGGACCACGGCCAGCACTTCGCCACCAACTTCAACCCGGAGATCAACATCCGCGAGATCACCCAGCGCGGCCGCTACTGGGAGCACGGCGAGTGGGTGGAGACCGACCCGCTCTCCTGGTCCATGACCTACGATTTCCCGGACGGCATCGGTCCCAGAAAGTGCTACCTGATGTACCACGAGGAGCTCGAATCCCTGGTGTTGCATCTCAGAGGGCTGAAGCGGGCCCGCTTCTGGATGACCTTTTCCGATCAGTACCTCACCCACCTGCGGGTCCTGGAACATGTCGGCATGACCCGGATCGACCCCGTGGACTACCAGGGGATCCCGGTCGTGCCGCTAAGATTTCTCAAGTCGGTCCTGCCCGAGCCGGCGTCCCTCGGCCCCCTGACCAGGGGAAAGACCTGCATCGGCTGCGTCCTGAAAGGGGTCAGGGACGGGAGGGAGAAGAGTCTCTACATCTACAACATCTGCCGCCACGAAGACGCCTTCCGCGAAGTCGGGTCCCAGGCCATCAGCTACACGACCGGCGTCCCGGCCATGATCGGCGCCATGATGATGCTGAGCGGCAAGTGGAAAAGGCCGGGCGTCTGGCACATGGAGCAGTTTGACCCGGACCCGTTCATGGAGGCCTTGAACCACCACGGCCTGCCCTGGACAGTCGTCGAGACGACATGAGTGCAGGGAGCTTCAACGGCCGCCTGGAATCCCGTTTTGACCCCACCCGGGTCGCCACCCCTGCCTATGTGGTCGACGAGGGACTGCTGCGGCAGAACCTCTCGGTCCTGGTCGAGGTCAAGCGCCGAACCGGCTGCAGGATCCTGCTGGCACTGAAGGCCTTTGCCATGTTCAGCGTCTTTCCCCTGCTCAGGGAGGTCCTGGACGGGGTCTGCGCCAGCTCCCCGCACGAGGCCCGGCTCGGGAGGGAGGAGTTCGGCGGGGAGGTGCACACCTTCGCCGCCGCCTATTCCGAAAAGGACATCCTGGACCTCGCGGAGACCGCCGATCACCTGGTGTTCAACTCCTTCAACCAGCTGACCAGGTTTGGGGGGCTCGCCCTGCAAAAGGCGCAGAGCTCCGGCAGGGATCTGCATCTCGCCGTCCGCATCAACCCCGAGCACTCGGAAGGGGCCGTGCCCATCTACGACCCCTGCGCGCCGGGGTCACGGCTCGGCATCCGGAGAAAGGCGTTCCGGGAAGACCTGCTGGATCGGGTCACGGGCCTGCACTGGCACAACCTCTGCGAACAGGATGCCGACTGCCTGGAGAGGACCATCGATGCGGTGGAGGGGTCGTTCGGGCCCTTCCTGTCCCGGATGGAACACGTCAACTTCGGCGGCGGGCACCACATCACCAGACCGGGTTACAACCGGGGCCTGCTGATCGAGCTGATCAACCGTTTTCGGGAAAAATGGGGGACCCTGGTCTACCTCGAGCCGGGGGAGGCGGTGGCGCTGAATGCCGGGTATCTCGTGAGCACGGTCCTGGATATCGTCCAGGCGGACATGGACATCGCCGTCATCGACGCCTCGGTCCCCGCCCATATGCCGGATGTCCTGGAGATGCCCTATCGGCCGCACATCATCGGCTCCGGAGGACCCGGGGAAAAACCCTACACCTGCCGGATCGGCGGCCTGTCCTGCCTGGCGGGAGACGTGGCCGGGGAGTACTCCTTCGACCGTCCCCTGCAGGTGGGGGACAGGCTGGTCTTTACCGACATGGCCATCTACACCATGGTCAAGACGAACACCTTCAACGGCGTGCAGCTGCCCTCCATCCTCCTCTACCGCCCCGAGCAGGAGGAGATGATCACCATCCGCTCGTTCGGCTACAGCGATTTCAAGACGAGGCTTTCCTGATGAGCAGACCCGCCGCCCCTGATTTCCTGGCCTCGGAGCCGGGGTTGAACCGGTCGCCCGATACCGCGCTGTTTCACGTCGTCCCGGCGCCGCTGGAGCGAAGCGTCTCCTATGGCAAAGGCGCTCAAGAGGGACCTCGTGCAATCCTAGAGGCCTCCCAGCAGCTCGAATCATGGGACGGCCGGTCCAGCCCCGTGGACCTCGGCATCCACACCACCCCATTCATCGACTGCTCGGGTGATGTCGAGGAGGTGCTTCAGCGGATCGGGGTCCGGACCGCTGCGGCCCTCGAGGCCGGAAAGATCCCTGTCCTCCTCGGAGGCGAGCACACCGTCACGGTCGGCGCCCTCGATGCGGTGTGCGCCTTTTTTCCCGAACCGGTCGGCCTCTTTTATCTGGATGCCCATGCGGACCTGCGTGATTCCTATGAGGGCAGCCGCTTCAGCCACGCCTGTGTCGCCCGCCGGGCCCACGCCGATCTGGGCATGCAGCTGTTTCAGTTCGGCGTAAGAGCCCTCTCCCTGGAGGAGTTCACCTACCGTGAGGAGCACGGCCTCCCCCACCTGGACGCCGCTGCGTTCTTGCGGTCCGGGAGCGGAGATGGACTCTCCCTGCCGCCGTCCCTTCCCGACAGGGTCTATCTGACCCTCGATGTCGACGGCCTCGACCCCTCGGTCATCCGCGCCACCGGCACCCCGGTCCCGGGCGGTCCGGGCTGGCACGACACCCTCGCGGTGATAGAGAAGTTCATCCAGGGAAGAAAGGTCGTCGGCTTCGACGTGGTCGAGCTCGCCCCCCGTGAGGAAGACCACGCCTCCTCCTTTGCCGCGGCGCAGCTCGTCTACTCGGTCATGGGTCTGATCCAGCGAAACCGGAAACGCTGCCCTTGACACAAATCTATGACAGGTCTAGGTTCTCAGGGTGAGCTTCTCTGCAACCTGTGAAGAGGATCTGCCACCAAGGCACGAAGACACAAGGAAACCGCAATATCTTTCTTTGCGTCTTCGTCTCTTCGTGGCGTAATTGGGTTGTGGAAAGAAAGGAGATCCAGCCATGAAAGTTCTTGTGGTCTATGCCCATCCATCCCCCACGTCCTTCAACCATGCCGTGCTCGAAAGCTTCACAAAAGGCCTCCGGTCCAAGGGCCATGCGGTGGAGATCCTGGACCTCCATGCGCAGGGGTTCAATCCGGTGTTGACCGCAGGGGATCTGGCCTCCCTGCAGTCCGGAGAAGTCCCGGCGGGGATCAAGGCCGAGCAGGAAAGGGTGTCCAGGGCCGAGGGCCTGGCCTTTGTCTACCCCCTCTGGTGGTCCTCCATGCCGGCCATCCTGAAGGGCTGGATCGACCGGGTCTTTTCCATGGGCTTTGCCTATGACTTTGGCGCGGAAGGTCCCATCGGTCTGTTGAAGCACAGGAAGGTGCTGCTGCTCACCACCTGCGGCGCGGATCAGGCCCAGATGGAGCAGAGCGGCATCCAGGAGGCCATTCGGATGACCACAGACATCGGGATCTTCGCCTTCACGGGCATCCCCGAGATCCGGCATGAGTTCTTCTACAACGTGGTCCAAACCGATCCGTCCACGCGGGAGCAATACCTGAAAAGCGCCTTTGCCTTTGGGGCCGGGTTCTAGCAGGGCGGCCCTCGGCGGTCTGCTTTCAGCCAGGCTAGGCCAAGCACCTGCTCTTCGACGTCCTCTGCCGACCGCTTGTATGAACAGCATGCCCTGTAGGAGCGAGCTCCTGCTTTGCCTTCCAACCCCTTTGGAAAGATCCCCCCACAGGCGGGGATCGGGAGGCCGGGAGGGGGGCGGAATTCTCATTGACAACGAAGCGGAAAAAGTGAGAAGTCTGCCTTGCACGCAGCCCGGCCCACCAAGGCCAATCCACTATTGCTCATCTTTGTGCGTACCCGGATCAGGTTTCTCAATTCGCCCTCGGAATGGGGGCGTTCTTTCCAAATCACAGAAGGAGGACGGGTCATGGGGAAGAAAGACGAAAGATGTAAAAGATCGCTGCCGCTGTCGGTTTTCGCAGGGTTCGTCCTTGTCTGGTGCATGATGCTGTGGCCGCAACATTCGACCGCCGCAGAAAAGAACTACAAGATCACCATCCTGGGGGGCTCTGCAGGGGGCATGTGGTCGGTCATCACCGAAGGCGTGGCCGAGAGCATCCGCCGGGGCGTTCCCGGTGCCCAGATCACCACCGAGCCCGGGAAAGACGGTCCCAACCAGGTGATGGTGCATAAGGGGGAGGTGCAGCTGGCGGTCTCCTACGATGCGACCAACTTCAGCGCGGTCAGCGGCATCGAACCCTATAAGCAAAAACATCCGAAGCTCAGGACCGTCGCCGTCATCAACCCTACCGGCGCATTTCAGCTCATCATCGACGCCAAGACGGGCATCAAGAGCTTCAAGGAGATCAAGGAGAAGAAATACCCCCTCCGCATCGGGGCGAACAGGAGAGGGACCTTGATGCAGATTTCCGGACAGAAGATCCTGGAGGCCTACGGGGTGACCTACGCCGATATCGAGAAGTGGGGCGGAAAGATCCACTATGTGCCGGCGAACCAGTCCCTGGATCTCTGGGATGCGGGCCAGCTCGACGCGACCCAGGAGGTGGCTCAGTTTCCCCTCAGCGCATTCCTCGAACACGCCACCAAGCACCAGTTGAGGCTGGTTCCGGTCGATGAGGACAAGATGGCCGGCCTGGAGAAGGTTCTGGGAATGAAGCCCTTCACCATCCCGGCCGACTCCTATCCCTTCCAGAAGGAGGCCGTGAGGACCCTGAACACGAAGCTCATCCTCCTCTCCAGCATCGATCAGCCCGAGCCGATGATCTACGATGTCGTGAAGGCCATGTGCGACAGCATGGACTATCTTCACAAGGTCCATGCCAACCTCAAGGGGTTGACGCCCCAGATCATGGCCAAGGACGTGATGGTCGATCTCCACCCGGGTGCGGCCAAATACTATCGCGAAATCGGTGCCCTGAAGTAAGGCCCCGTCCCCTGCCCCCTCCTCCTCCCCTCCGCAGAGTCCTGCGGCGGAAGGGCGGACTCCGGGGTGAGGGTTCGTTCTACAGTCGGTTGAATCCACGGTGACCTATGGCTCTTGGATCTATCCTCAAGGCGGGCAAGCGCCGCAAACTGCCCACGTTCTGGGCATGGATCGTCAACATCCTGGTGCTGGCCCTGGGGGCTCTCGAGATCTACGCCGCCCCTTTCGGCACCCTGGACGCATACGTTCTTCGCGCCATGTTCCTCGGCCTCATCCTCGCCCTCTCCTTCCTCTGCTTCACCTATTCCCGGGATCAGCAGGGCGACAAGGTGCCCGCAGTCGACGTCATTCTGGCCGCCATCGGTCTTGCCTCAGGTCTCTTTATCCTCTTCAACGGAGACAAGATCATCGGCCGGTGGACCGGGGTCGACCCCATGGGGTTCTGGGACGTCTTCTTTACGGCGGCCATCGTGCTGCTCGTCCTCGAAGTCACGCGGCGTACGGTGGGAGCGGCGCTCCTCCTGATCATCCTCGCCTTTGTCGCCTACAACTTCCTGGGCCGGTATCTCCCGGGCGGCTTTGGCCACCGGGGAATGACGCTCATCGGCTTTCTGGATCGAATGGTCTATACCTTCGACGGGATCTTTTCCGCCCCCATCGGGGTGGCCTGCACGTATGTCTACATGTTCGTGCTCTTCGGGCAGGTGTTCAACAAGGCGGGCGGAGGGGACTTCTTCTTCCGCCTCGCCTCTGCGATCGCGGGCCGCATGCGGGGGGGGCCCGCAAAGATCGCCGTCATCGCCAGCGCCATGTACGGAACCATGAGCGGGAGTCCCGTATCGGATGTGGTCACGACGGGGAGCATCACGATCCCGCTGATGAAGCGCCTCGGGTACAGCCCCGTCTTTGCAGGCGCCGTGGAAGCCTCCGCATCCTCCGGCGCCTCGATCCTTCCGCCCATCATGGGGACCGCGGCCTTTCTCATGGTCGATATCGCGGGCATCAGCTATCCCACCATTGCCGTGGCCGCCGTCATACCCGCCCTGATCTACTATTTCGGCATCATGCTGCAGGTCCACTACCGCGCCATCACCAAGGACCTTCGGCCGATGCTGGAGACCGAAAAGGCGGAATCGGCGTGGACGGTGCTCAAGGAGAACTGGCAGTACCTGATTCCCGTGGTCGTGCTGGTGTGGCTCATCGCGGAAAGGCTCAACCCCACCGTGGTGGGGCTGGCCGCCACATGCGTGACCGTCGTGGTGAGCTGGACCAAGCCGGGCCGGAGGATGGGTCCCCGTGAAATCCTGGAAACGTTTCACCGGACGGGTACGGGCATCATGACCGTGGCCAATGCCTCGGCCGCCGCAGGCATGGTCATCGGAGGGATCATGCTGACCGGACTGGGCGGCAAGTTCACGAGCCTCGTCTTTCAGGCAACGGGGGGCAGCAGCTTTCTTTGCCTGATCATGGTCGCCATCGTCTGCATCATTCTCGGCATGGGCATGCCCATCCCCGCGGCCTATGTTCTCACGGCCACCCTCGCCGTTCCCGCCCTCCTCGAAATGGATTTCCCCCTTCTCTCCTCCCATCTCTTCATCGTGTACTTTTCGGTGGTTTCCGCCATCACCCCGCCGGTAGCCGTGGCCGCCTACGCGGGCGCCGGCATTGCGGGGGGGAGCCCCAATTCCACGGGATTTCAGGCCATACGGCTCTCCGTTGCGGCCTACCTGGTGCCCGTGGTCTTCATGTACCGTCCCGGGCTGATCCTGCATGCAGGCGCGGCGGAGATCGCCTGGACCAGCCTCGTAACCATCCTGGCCGTCGGCGCCCTGGCCAGCGTCCTCGAAGGCTACTTCTACAGGCCTGTGAAGTCGCTCTTTGCGAAGGTGGTCGTTTTCGCCGCAGCCGTTCTCCTCGCGTGGCCCAATCTCTGGACCGATCTCACGGGGGCGGCGATTCTTGCCGTCCTGTTGGTCCTGCAGATGACCGAAAGGAGGGGGAAGGTCCTTGGATCCGGCTCAGGAGGAGCGGGCGCCGGGTAAATCCGAAGTTCGAAATTCGGCAACACTTGGGCGGTTTCAAACACGGAGTCGATGAGGGGGGCAGGCCGCGGGGGGGCTTGTTTCAAAAGACGAGGAGCACTTGGGGAAGCGCATGCCGAAAGGGTAGCAAAGGCGGGCGGCGGGTCGCATCAGTCGACTCCATTGCAGGAGGTGCATTGGAGCCCACCCGGTTGGCTCTCCGCCCGCCCGAGCCCAGCACTGCCGCAGAGCAAAGGGCAGCAATGAAGAAGGCGGAAACACCATGGATGAGAACAGCGAACTGAAGAAGGATCTATTGACCGCCTGCCGGATCCTGGACAGGGAAGGGGTCATGGATGAGCTCGGGCACTTCAGCGCCAGGGTCCCGGGGGAGGAAAAGGTCTGGATGAACGGGAGGATCAGTCCGGGGCAGGCCTCGGAGGAAGACCTCGTGCTGCTGGATCTCGACGGAAAGAGGCTGGAAGGAAGGCTCGATCCTGCCAAGGAGATCCCCCTGCACCTGGCCGTGTATCGGAAGCGGTCCGATGTGGCGGCCATCGCACACACCCACTCCCCCACCATCATCTCCCTCAGCGCGGTTCACTGCAGGCTGCGGGCCATCGACAATCTGGGCGCGGCCGTGTTCGGAAAGGAGGTCCCGGTATTTGAGGAGCTGGGGCTCATCAACGACTTCGAGATCGGCGGGCGGATGGCCGATGCCCTTGGCTCCGCAACCGTGCTCGTCCTCCGGGGGCATGGCAAGGTGGCGGTGGGCAAAAGCATCCCGGAAGCCTGCGTCTCCGCCATCTGGGCGGAGAAATCGGCCCTCCTTCAGTACCGGTCCATGCTGCTCGGACAACCCGACTGGTTTCCCGAGCAGGAGATCGAGAAGGTGAGAAGACAGGTCACCGACGGGAAGGCCTTTGAAAGGGCATGGAACTATTTCACCTGGAGACTGAATGGCTGAGGAGAAGAAGACGAGCCCGGAAGACCCCGGCCGCGTTTGGGAGACCGATGTCCTGATCCTGGGATCCGGGGCTGCAGGCTGCGGGGCCGCGATGGCGGCCCGGGAGCGCGGTCTCAGGACGTTGATGGTCGACAAGGGGAAGGTCGAGAGCTCGGGGTGTTTGGGCGGCGGGAACGACCACTTCATGGCCGTTCTGAACAGCGGCCCCGAGACCGACTCGACCCGGGCGGCCGTGGATTTCTATCACGGCCATGCAAGCGGTGTGACGCCGGGGATGATCGAGTCCTGGGTTCGAACCATGCCGCTCATGGTCCGGCGCCTCGAGGAAATGGGTGTGGAGTTCATCCGTAACCCGGACGGCTCCCTTCTGAGGACCACCGGGTTCGGGCAGCCGGGGAACTGGTTCATCGAGATCCGGAACGGCTGGAATGTCAAGCGGCGGATCGCGAAAAGGATCCGCTCCATGGGTGTGGACGTCCTGGACCATGTCATGGTGACCAGGCTCATCCGATCCGGCGGAAGGGCCGCGGGCGCCGTGGGGTTCCATGTCCTCGACGGGACCTTTCACGTGCTGAAGGCCGGGGCCGTGGTGCTCGCTCTCGGCAACAGCGCAAGCCGGGCCACCGCCAACTCCACGGGGAACCCATTCAACACCTGGCACAGCCCCTACAACACGGGGAGCCAGTTCGTCCTGGCCTATGAAGCGGGCGCCCGGCTCATCCATCTCGACCTGAAACAGCAGGCCACCCTCATTCCCAAGGGCTTCGGATCGGCGGGCATGAACGGCATCAACGCCGTAGGCGCCCACGAGCTCAATGCGGCCGGGGAAAGGTTCATGGGCAGGTACCATCCCATGATGGAAAACGGTCCGCGGCGGGAGCAGATCCAGGGCACCTTCCAGGAGCAGCTGGAGGGCAGGGGGCCTCCTTTCCACGTGGACATGCGGCACTGCGACCGGGAAGCGGTGCGCCACCTCCAGAACGTCCTCATGCCCGGGGACAAGGCCACATTCCTGGACTATGCCGAGCGGAAGGGAATCGACTTCACCCGATCCCCCATGGAGGTGGAGCTCTCTGAAATCGAACTGGGCGGCATGCTCCAGACGGACGAGGACTTTGAGTCGACCCTGCCCGGCCTGTTCAACGGCTGCGTCTTCTACAACTTCTCCGGCTCCATGTGCAGCGGGTACCTGGCGGGAAGCTCCGCCGCCTCGTCCCTCCCGCCCGCGGGGATTCCCGCCGCACCCGACCCCCGGGAGATCGCCAGGGAACGGGAGCGGGTGTTCCGTCCCCTCCACATCCGGGAGGGCATCCCCTTCCGCGATTATGAATCCGCGATCCGCCGGGTCATGAGTTACTACATGGGATATGTGAGGAACCAGAGGGGAATGGAGACGGCCCTCGAAAGGCTCGAAGTGATCGACCGGCACACGGATCGAATCGTGGCCGAGGACCTTCACGGATTGATGCGGGCGAACGAGGCCGTCCACCTGCTGAAGAGCTGCCAGATGTCCACGCGGGCCGCCATGGAGCGCAAGGAAAGCGGCCGGGCCGTCTATCGCAGGAGCGACTATCCGAAAAGGCGGGAGCAGTACGACAGGGTCCTGGCCCTGTGGCAGGAAGAAGGCCGCATGCAGACCGCCTGGCTCTGATCTGGTATCACCCCTCCCAGAGCGGTGTGGGTGGGACACCCTCAAGCCGACAGATCTCCTGCGCGTTCATGCGCGAGGCGTGTCCAAAGGCGTCCCACTCACGTTGAGCGACACCCTGCAGCGCAGGCGTACAACCGTTTCTTATCACCTACTGCCCGGGCGGCGGTTCAGGCATGGAAAGGGGAACCCCCTGAAAAACCACCGCGGCCATGACACCGAACATCGGGTGGGGACTTAGCCCGGTCTTCACATCCAGCACTGCCGGCTTCCCGGATTCAAAGGCCCTTTTCAAGGCAGGCTTCAGGTCCCTTGCGTTCTCCACCCGCTCTCCATAGCAGCCGAAACCACTCGCGATCTTCGCATATTCTGCGGAAGAGAAATCCTGATCGATTCCCTCCAGAGCGCTGTTCCCGTACAAGGCCAGCTGTCCCGCCTTGCACATCCCCCAACCGCCGTCGTTGTTGATCACATGGACCACGGCCAGGTTGTGCCGTGCGGACGTATCCAGTTCCTGCAGGGTAAGCCCGAAAGCCCCGTCTCCGCAAAAATTCACGACAGGACGCTCGGGAAAGGCCAGCTTGAAGGCGTTGGCAAAGGGCTGGCCGCAACCCAGGTGGCCTCCTCCGGCAAAGAAGAATCTCCGACGGGGCCGATGGGCGTTGAGATAGGTGAACCCCCAGTGGAAGACCATGCCCCCATCGATGGTCACCATGGCGTCCTGGTCGGCCAGGTATTCCCCCACCTCCTTGGCGAGCCTGCCCATGCTGATCGGGCCGTCCTCTCCTCCGAGCAGGGGCTCCAGGGTCTGCATGTACTGGCGGTAGGTCTCGACCAGCCCCTGCACCCATGTTTCACCGGCCTTCCCTTTCCCGCCATGTTCCCTCACGGCAAGGAGCAGGTCAGCAAGGACGGCCTTTGCGTCCCCTGCGATGCCGACGTCTACGGGCACCTTTTTCCCGATCTGAGTCGGGTCCACGTCGACCTGGATGATCTTCTGCCCGGACCGGGCCGGCATCACGGGCGGCTTGCCCAGGCCGAGCCATGATGAAAAGTGACAGCCCACCGCCAGGATCAGATCCGCCTGCTGAAGTGCCTGCATCACGGCATTGCCGCCCAACCATCCGCCGTCCCCGAAAAATCGGGGGGAACGGGCGGAAACGGCTCCGGATCCCATGGGGGAGCTCGTCGCGGCGGCCCCGAGGAGATCTGCAAGAGACTGAAACTCCTCCCATGCTTCGGATGCGATCACGCCCCCGCCGGCCACAAGCAGGGGCCTTTCGGCCTCCAGGAGCAGCCGGGCCGCTCTTTCGATCAGCTGCGGATCGCCCCTGCCTCTTCCGATGGGGCGATAGCATTCAGGGGCCGGCAAGTCTCCGATGTCACCCTTCTGGAGCAGAATGTCCAGGGGAATGTCCAGATGCACCGGACCGGGTCTCCCGGTCAGGGCTTCCCGGAAGGCCCTCTGGACCAGTTCGGGAATCCTTGACCATTGATGGACCGCCGCGTTCCACTTGGTAATGGGCTTGTACAGCGAGAGCGAATCCATGTCCTCGAGGGCCCCCACGAACGGATAACTGAGAAAGGATTGTACATTGGCCGTGATGGCCAGAACCGGTGTGCTGTCTGCGTAGGCCTCATACAGTCCGCCGGCCAGGTTGGCGGCGCCGGATCCCACGGTGGAACAGCAGACCCCGATCCCGCCCGTCGCCCTTGCCCACCCGTCTGCCATGTGGGCGGCGTTTTCCTCGTGTCTTGTGGAAAAGAAATCGATCCCGTCCTCCCTACGCAGGGCTTCCAGGAGACCCACGATGCCGTGCCCGCTGATCCCGAACACGTGCCGAACGCCCTCATTCCTGAGGCTCTTCACCAATACTTCCGCCCCTGTGAACTCACCCATTTTTTCCCTCCTTTCGACCGTGCACCCAAAACCCGGGTGCGATTAGAAAAAGCCAGGCAAGCCGTGGGCCGACCATGGGGATGACCCACTCTCCCGAAACGTCTATGGGTGGCGTTGAACATGGAAAGTAGAGTTTTCCAAATCGGCCTGCCACACATGGAGCCGGATCTCACCGGCATCATAGGCCCCGCCGTTTCAGGATGCAATGTAACGAAAGTTACATTTTGGGGGCCATTGAGGCCCCGCCGCAGCCCCCCCTGGCGGGACCTTTCTTCGCCTTGCTCGAACACCCCACCCATGCGGGAGGATCCCCTTTTTCCGCTTCGCTCTGTCGAACTTGCGGGTGAGCGGCCTCGCCGGCTCGGCTCAGGATCCATGGGGACCAGCACGGGAACCACGGCGTCCCCTCCATGCTTCTTGATTTCCCATGGGTTCCGGTATAGAAGTGAATAGAGTACTCCCTCCGTCGACATCTTCTGGGCTGGGGAAGGCCATGGGTTCCGTGAAACTTTCTTCAGGCCGCATCTCAGATCTGCTGGAGTTTGCCCGGATAGCGGGCAGCGCTCAAGACATCCGGTCGCTTCGCTCGGAGACCCTTCACCCGATACGCCGCGCCTTCCGTTCCGACAGCACCATCCTCTGGTTGATCGATCAGGACGGCAGGGCAGTCGAACCTCTCGAAGTGAACATACAGCATCGCTTTTTCCCGATGTACAGGGACTACTATTTCAAAAAGAATCCCTTCGACCCCGCCAACCTCGGGTCTTTTCGCGGAACGGCCCTTTCCATGGAACGAATGGTCTCGTTCAAAGACTTTGAAAGGACCGAGTACTACAACGATTTCATCAGGCCTCAGAAGATCCGGCGCCAGATGGCCGTCTACATCCGGGTGCGGAACAGGCTCGCATCCCTGATATGTACTCACAGATCCAGCAACCGGATGTTCAACGACGAGGACCTCGCCGCCGGAGAAATGGTCTCCTCGCACCTCTCCGCCGCCTTCGACAGAATCCAGATGATCGAAGAAGTGAAGAAGAAGGGGAGTTTCTTCCGGATGGTCCTCGACAGTGCGGACGCCGGAATCCTGGTGCTTGATCTTCAGAAGAGGGCGGTATTCAGCAACAGAAGGGCGGCGGAGATCTTCATTCCACCCGTTGTCCTGGATGATTGTGACGTCCTCGTGAGGTGCTCTGAACGGAAAGCAGGACCGGGTTCGCTTCCGGTGAGGGAACGGATCATCCGGGTTTCCCCTTCTGAAAAACGGGTTTTCCGCACCAGGCTGGTGAATAGGGACCTCGCTGATTCCGACGAGCCGTTTTTCCTCATCACCATGGAGACCCTCCCCGGAAATCCGAAGATCGAGGATGATGAAGCCTTAATGGATCTGGGTCTCACGAAGAGGGAAGGCGAGATCGTGTCCTATATCTACAGAGGGTACAGAAACGCCGAGATCGCCGAGAGGCTTTTTATCAGCGAGGGGACGGTCAAGAACCACCTGAGGAACATCTTTGAAAAGACTGAAGTCAAGAACAGGACCGGCCTGATTCACAAGGTGCTGTCCCGTTGACTGAAGTTCTTGCTGTTTAGACATCTCACCCATACCCTTGAGGGATTATCGGTATGTCCGAAGATCCGAAGTCGGCAGAGCATGAGTCATTAGCTCAAGATACCGGTTCCATCCAAGGAGACCGAGATCTGCTGGCCAGGCTTGCAGAGTACGTCAAGTATCTCTACGAAGAAGAGAATGAACGCAGGGACGTGCTTAACAACACGACGAAGATATTCCTGGGGACCTTCGGCTTCGTCGTCAGTATCGGACTCGCGAAGATCTCAGCCATAGAGAAGCTTCCGTTGATGATCGCGGGCCTTTCCAGCCGAGCTCCAGCCGGTGCGTACATAGCGCTCGCCGGGATATTGCTGCTTCTTGCAGCTACAGGGCTGTTCTTTGCCTCGTTCCTGTTTACTGTCTTGGTTGTGAAAATGTGGAAGCGAGAACGATTATGTGATCCTCAGAGGTTCGTCTTTCGCGCCATGACCATGCCCTGTGAGGCCCGTCTGCTATCCGCCATGGTCGCGGACTATGTGGTTGCAGCAAATCGGAATCACCGGATTAACGAACAAAAGGCTCGATTGTTGTCTAGAGGGCTCTTGTCGTTCATTTCCGGTTTTATTGTCTTTGTGGTTACGTGGATACTCCTGGAAACCCTGAATATCCTTTGGAGGTAGACATGCCGGGCTGGCTAAAAAGGCTTTTCGGGACGTCTGAAAACCCCAGGAAGGCCACAATGCGTGAGGCTGGTGATCGCATTCCTGATGACCTCATCACGCAACTTGCGACCGACATTGCTGCCATGATACGGGATAAGGCTGTATCTCAAGGTTGTCGGCTCAGCGAAAGCGAAATAGAGAAGCTGCGGAAGGAGATAAAGTACCGGCTGCTTCATCCCGGAGAACACAAGGACGAACTCCCTGTGCGAGTTGAGGCGTTGTACACGGACTTGTTATATCGTATCAGCAGTAATCATAGCTCCAGTTCCAGTAGCCCAATCTCGGATATTCGAGTGAAGGCGAATGTTCGCCCCTTGCGGAAAGCCCTTGCAACCGTATTGGACTTACAAGGGGTCGAGTTTAACTGGAGGCAAAAAGAGTACCCGGAACTCAACCTGGATCTTTACCCGGAAGTTGGACTTCTGGCGCAGGCGGTGGAAACCGTTCTTCCGACTCTCGTGCGTGAAAACGAGGAAGGTTTCAAGACGGTCAATTACGCGTGCCTTGTTCCAGTGTTAATTGAGGCCATCAAAGAACAGCAGATGTCGATTAACAAACTGCAAGCTCGATTACATGCACTTGAAGTGCGGCCGGGGGAGGGGACCTACATGAGAGAAAATGGCGACATCCCCATATGAAAAGGGGACGTCCCCCTGTCCATTACGTACAAGGAAGGATGATATGAAGAGAGGTCGCTCCCTGGCTGGGAGGTGACCTATTTTGCTGGGTTCACAGGCAGGGTAACGATGAAAGTCGATCCCTTCCCAGGTGTGCTCTTCGCCGTGATGTTACCGCCGTGCCGCTCCACTATCTTGCTGCAGATGGCAAGACCGATACCTGTTCCCGGGTATTCGTTTCTTCCATGGAGGCGCTGGAAGGGCTGAAAGATCTTGTCCAGGTACTTCTCGTCAAAGCCGATGCCGTTGTCTTCCACGTAGATTCGGCAATATGCGTTGCTCTCATTACTGTAGATCCTGACTTGGGGTTTCACTTCCGAGCGGTAGTACTTGAGCGCATTGGCAAGGAGATTCTGGAACAGCTGACGCCACTGATACGGGTCGCCGTGGATGCTCGGAAGCGATCCGATTTCCACCTGCGCACCGATCTTTTGGATGGAGACCTCCAGGTCGGCCAACACGCTCTGCAAGACCTCATCGAGTTTCATCGGCACGTGGTCACGCCCCTGGGACTCTATTCGCGAATAACGGAGAAGCGCATTGAGGAGTTCCTGCATTCGGTTTGCGGCCTCGCTCATTCGTGTGACATAGTCTCTCTCCTGCTCGCCCAGGCGGTCTGCGGTCTTTACCTTCAGGAGATCGCCGAATGTCTGGATTTTTCTCAGGGGCTCGCTCAGGTCGTGGGAAGCGATGAAGGCAAAATTCTGAAGCTCCCGGTTCCTGCGCTCGAGCTCAGCGGTGCGCTCCCGGACACGCAACTCAAGCTCATCGCGGGATCTCCTTAGTTCCTCCTCCATGAGCTTGCGCTCGGTGGTCTCCTCCACGACGATGTTCAGGCCCGTGACTCGTCCACTGGCATCCTTGATGGGCAGCCACTGCTCCATCCAGGTACGTTGGGTTCCGAGTTGGGCGGGGGTTTCCCCGGTGATCTCGATGTTGAGTTTCGGCTCGCCCGTCGCCAGGATGTGGCGCATACCCGGCTCCACCTTGTCGGCAAGCTGCGGCATCAACTCGCGGACGGTCTTGCCGATGTGGTCGGCGGCGGGGATGCCATTGATCTCGGCCAGCCGCTCGTTCATGCGGAGGAACCGCAGGTCGTGGTCGAGCACGCACAGGCCCACCGGCGCGTTGCGGTAAAGGTCCTCGATCTCCCTCAGCCGTTGGCGAGCCAGTTCCTCGTCCCGCTTGTGCTCGGTGATGTCCTGGAACAGGCAGGCAAACTGACCCGGGCGAGGGGAATAAGCGACCGTATGATAGCGGCGGCCAAGGGGTCCCGCAAAATCATCGATTATGACTGGGTTCCGGGTCAGCGCCACACGTCCGTATGTCTTGATCCAGTGATCCTCAACCCCGGGAAGAACCTCACGCACTGTCCGCCCTATGATTTCGTCGCGCTTCAGTCCGGTCAGCTGTACAAAGGCAATGTTTGCATCCAGATATCGATAATCGACAGGTGAGCCCGTGTCATCGCACGACACCTCGGCCAGGAAGAAGCCTTCGGACATGTTTTCAAACAGGTCTCGGTATTTCGCTTCGCTCTCTCGCAGCGCCGTCTCCCGCAGGCGGACCTTCTCTGCCATGTCGTTGAAGGTCTCGGCCAGGATTTTAATCTCGCGTGGATCAGGAGCCGCTTCAAGCCTCTCCCGCTCTCCACGTCCGAGTGCGGCGGCGTGTTGCTGCAGTCTTCGAATCGAGGAAGTTATCGGGCGGGAGAACCAAATGGCAGCTCCAAATGCGGCCAGTGTGACGAGCAGGATCAGCACCGCCTGAGGCAGCAGAGTGTTAAGGATGTCGGCTATGACTTCCCCTTCACCCCTGCTGCATGCCGCGACCCAACCTATGGAGGGAATCGGCACAAACGCAACCAGCCTTTCCTCTCCCCTTATCTTTGACCTAAAGGCGGAAACGACCTCCTTGCCCCTGAGCGCGTCTCCAAGGATCGGGTACGATTTGAGCCAGTTCCTCTGCTCGGGCGTGTATTCCCTATTCGTAGGGGGGTACCTGTAGACATGAATGCCCTTGCTGTCGATAAGGCTGATACCCGCATTTTTCGACCTTGGAACAGCCAGCAAGGGGTCCAGGCGATCAGGTTCAATCGCAGCCGCAACAACCCCCAATAGATCGCCCTTTTCATTTCTGATGCCGCGGCTCACCGTAAAGGCCGGCTTTCCTGTAGCCCTGCCCACGATCAGTTCACTTACCGCCCAATCTTTCCCTTCCTTCACACCTTGAAAAAACGAGCGGTCCTTGAGATCGAACCCAATGTACGTCCGAACACTTGAGGCGATGACCAATCCATCTGAGTTCATCCAAAAAATACTGCGGATTGCGGGGTTGTCGGCCTGAAACGATTCGAGCATGTGATCCCGATCCTGATCAGCCATCGGTAGGGAAGCTGTGATGGCCAGCCCAGTCCCCAGTTCACCGCGAAGAAGACCACCTAAAAAGGTCTCGAAATTCTTGGCGACCGAACGGGCGAGTTCCAAGTTCGCCTGCATCTCGGTTTCTTTGCTGTCCAGGTACCATTTGTAGAAAGCAGTAGACTGAAGCAGCAGAAGCGGGACAAAAAGGATCAGGAGGAGGATGAAGATCCTACTCCTGATCCCCATTCCAGACCGGGTGCTGAGCGGATCTCTCATTGGTACCTCGCAGCGTTGGAATCGCAAGCCCTCAATTTGCCACATTTCCTTGATGAGTTCCAAGAAAACAGTTGGCCTGGGAGATGCCGAGGCTCAAGGAGTATTGTTATTGCTCGATCTTCAATTTGGGATGATTGGATAGTCAATTCAAGCGAGTGCAGGGATACGCCCCTGTCAGTGAGAAAGGAATGCGGCGGCTGCAAGGGCGCGCCTCTTCCGTGTTCGTAAAGAGGATTGATCCTCCGGCACACGAATCTTTCGAACACCTAAAAATACCTTGGCAAGGTCACGGACACGGATGCGATTCGCTGGATCGACAACCTCTATTCCTGAGGTCGGTGGGGTGGGGCCGAGAAACCTCACCCCTGATCCCTAACATATTAACAAATATCCCGCAAGGATGGGGCCTCTATCCCGTAGGTGCAGAGAGAGATACGGCAACTCCAGCCGGCTCTCTGTCAGCTTACCACTTATAACTATTGACGAACGCGTTACAAGGGATGTCATGATCAAGACGTTTGCGGACAAGCATACGCAGGAACCGTATCTGAATGGCAGGTCCAAACGCCTGCCCTCCAGACCTTTGGAGGAGAGCTTCCAGGCGGCTGGAGTATATTGCATATGCCGCATGCCTGGATGATCTGCGGGTGCCCCCCAGCAATCGTCTGCACAGATTGAGAGGGGACCGTGAAGGTCAACACTCGATCTCCATCAATGATCAGTGGCGAATATGCTTTCGTTTCATAAATGGGGACGCATACGACGTCGAGATCACAGATTTATCATTGAGGTGTAATCATGAGCATTGAGAACTTCGAAGCTCGAAAGGTACAACCCACGCACCGGGGGGAGATGCTTCTCGAGGACTTCATGCCCGATTACGGGCTGACGGCAGCGAGTCTCGCAGAGGCGCTGAGGGTGTCACGCCAGACGGTGAACGAACTCCTCCGCGGCCGGCGTGCCGTCTCCCCGGCCATGGCTCTTCGGCTGTCTCGCCTGTTCGGCAACACGCCGGAGTTCTGGTTGAATGCCCAGCGTGCGGTTGATTTGTGGAAGGCCAATCTGGAAGTCCGTAAGGACCTCGAAAATATACGGCAGCTGGAGGTACCGCAGAACCCATTACCAGAATGTAGGCGGAAAAGACCACGGTAGACACAAAGTCGCAAGGCGAATCACCTCCCCTGATCGGTGCGATTCCTCTTCCTTACGAAAATGCATTAACCGTTTGCATATGCAAAGCGATCAGTGAATCTGACCATGGTGGATGCAGAGCAGCTCTATGCACTCCAAGGATGTTCCACACAGAGGATATCCAGATGAAGGATAACGGGGGTAACCTTGACTGATCCCCAAAGTGAGGGATGGAGCCATGAATGGCAGCTTTCGGAGAGAGGGGTTCATTACAGAAATCTTTTGATTCCATGCCATTATGCGCTATATTCTTAGGCTTAACCATAGTCGCCAGTCATCGGCGTCAGGGGTCGATTTATGCCCAGAAAGAGTAAGCCCTCGAAAAAAGAAAGTTTCTCTCTCTCTCCCCCCCCCCCCCCCCCCCACCC
>JAGVAP010000128.1 GCA_020060215.1 Deltaproteobacteria bacterium
AACAACCGGGACCTGCGGCTGGCCGCTCTGAACGCGGAGCGGGCCAGGGCCGTCTACGGGATCCGGCGCGCGGAGCTTCTGCCCACGGTCAGTGCGACCGGGGTGGGGGGCAGGCAGCGGGTGCCGGCCGATCTTTCGACCACCCGCAGGGCGATCACCTCGGAGCAGTACAGCGTCAGCTTCGGGATCGCGGCCTGGGAGATCGACTTCTTCGGCCGCATCCGGAGCCTGAAAGACGCGGCCCTCGAGCAATACTTTGCCACCGAAGAGGCCAGGCGCAGCATACAGATCCTGCTGATATCCTCGGTCGCAAACGGTTATCTGCTCCTTGCCGCGGACCGGGACGGCCTCAAGCTCGCCGAGTCCACCCTGGAGTCGCAGGAGGCGGCCTACAACCTGGTGCGGCGGCGTTATGAGATCGGGCTTGCCTCCGAGCTGGATCTCCGCCGGGCCCAGACCCAGGTGGAGACCGCCCGCGGGGACATCGCCCAATTTACGCGACGGGTGGCGCAGGACGAGAACGCCCTCGGCCTCCTGCTCGGCACCCGTTCGCGGGTCCCGGAGACTGTCCTGCCCGCGGACCTGGGGAGCGTCAAAGTCCCCGCAGAGATCTCCCCGGGCATCTCTTCCGAGGTGCTGCTGCGCCGTCCGGATGTCCTGGCCGTCGAACACAGCCTCAAGGCGGCCAACGCCAATATCGGCGCGGCCCGGGCGGCCTATTTCCCGAGGATCGCCTTGACCACGGCGATCGGGACGGCGAGCGCCGAGCTCTCCGGGCTCTTCGGCTCGGGCCAGGACACCTGGAGTTTTGTGCCGCAGATCGTCATGCCGATCTTCGATGCCCGGCTTTGGTCCGCCTACGACGCCGCCAAGGTGGAAAGGGAGATCGCTCTGGCCCAGTATGAGAGGGCGATTCAGAACGCCTTCCGGGACGTGGCCGATGCCCTGGCCCTGCGCGGCACCGTGGACCGGCAGCTGGAGGCCCAGCAATCGTTCGTGGATGCGGTGGCCGAGAGCTACCGCCTTTCCACGTCCCGCTACGAGAAGGGGATCGACGGGTACCTCAGCGTACTCGATGCACAGCGATCCCTCTACGCGGCGGAACAGGGGTTGATCGCCGTCCGTTTGGCGAAGCTTTCAAACCTCGTGACGCTCTATGCCGTGCTGGGAGGTGGCGCGTAAGAGGAAAAGACGAACATCGAACGTTTAGGACTGTCTTCGTACGGTCTTGGTCCACCGAAGTGACCAGTCACCGGGACGGCCGCTGCGCTTGCGTGGATGAACCCCTGAACCCCTGAACCTCTGAACCCCTGAACCCCTGAACCCTTCAACTTCTACCCTGGAATACTGCCTTCAAAACCGGGCAGGATGGATCTGAAGAAAGCGTTCTGCACCAGCCGCTGGACGATCTGCCAGGTGCTGGACCGGGGGTCTTCGACGGGTCCGGAGATCTCGGCCTGGGTCGCCACCCTCTCCTGCGGGTTCTCCAGCAGCTCCTTCAGCCCTTTCACGATCCCGATGTAGAGCTTGTGAAAGAGCCCTTTTTCGCCCTCGCTCCGGTTGTCGGTCACCTTCATGTCCTGGAACAGCGGCTTCACATAACCGTTGATCCTGTCCTCCGCCACCCTCAACTCCGAATAGAACGAAAAGAGACCCTGCTCGATGGCAAAATTGCCGTAGGCCCGGAACAGATCGCTCATCGGCTTCATATGGGTGTTCTCAATGGAGACCTCCAGGCTGAAGTCGGGGCCGTTCTTCTCGGGCCGGAAGACGCCGGAGACGAGGGTCTTGCCTGTGCCCATGAACTTCCCGGTCAGCCCATACTCGGCCGGGCCCTTTACGAATTGGTTGCTGAAGTTCTTGATGAAGAAGTTGGTGTCGGAGATGAAGAGACGGTACTTCGGATCGGCTGCCTCGTTGACGAACCCGAACTCTCCATTGACGACCCTCAGATGCCCGATCTCCGTGGTCACGGTCGGTTCGTTGCTCAACTCCTTCGCCTTTTCCGCCGTCTCGGCAGCAACCTCCTTTTCCTTTGGGGTGGTCTCCTCCGCATGGACGAAATCCACCCTGGGCCCGTCGATCGTAAGATCGTGGAGTCGGTAACCCTGTCGACCGATGCCGTATTCGATGGCGCCGCCGGTCGAGAGCAGCCCGCCGCTCACAAAGAAGTTGTAACGCTGGAGCAGGGGTTTGAAGTACTCGAGATTCAGGTCCGAGAGGGTGAACTCCACGTCCAGGGTGGGGTGAGGCACGGCGAGAAAGTCAGCGTTCCCGGTGAGGGAGATCGCCCCCCTTTCGAAGACCACCGCCTCGAGCCTGACGCCGGAGGGGTATATCCCTTCCGGGGACTCGATGTTGCGGATGTTCCGGGCGGCCATGTTGAGGCGGCTCAGGCGCAACGGTTCATGTCCCGGTTTATCGATGTAGGTGAGGTCGGCTTCGGAGACGGAGAAACGGTTAATCTCGAGCGGGTAGATGGACCGGAGCGCATGCTGCCACCCTTCCTCCTTCACCGCGTAGCCTTTTTCCTGCTCCTCCTCCACGTTTCCCAGATCGACGTGGAGCCGGGGCCGCTCCAACCGTAGATCGCCGACCAGACGAAGCCGCAGAACCTGTCTCCAGTGCACGTCGGCATCCAGGTGCGGGATCTCGAGCACCGGAGGATCCGGCCTGGCGTTTTGCACGATACTCACATCGTACAGATCGAGCGCGAACCACACCGGGGAAAACCTGGCCCGGCCTATCTTGATGGTGTACTCCTTCATGCCGCTGTTTGCGCTGCGGACCAGGTAGTCGCGGATCGGGCCGCTCGCAAGATAGGATGCCCCTGTCACCAGGACGACCAGCGCCACAAGGCCCAGGACAGTCCACCCCAGGATACGGAGGATTCGATTTTGAATGTTTCGTACGGCCATAGTACTATGTGTGTATGAAACTTCATCCCGTGAAAAGATCGCAAGCAGGAGCTTGCTCCTACAGGAGAGAAAACCGCAGGAAGCTCCTACTCGATCAATCTTGCCGCCTGAGCCGCAAGCGGCCCGGCTGCCAGGAACATAAGTAAGGGGAGGCCTCAAAATGGGAATGGGGAAAAAGCCGTATTTTGGCTCAAAACTATTACGAAGAAGAGGTAAGAAAGATGAGCGAGCGGTTTGAGTTCCCGCCGGGTTTTCTCTGGGGCTGCGCGACCTCCGCCTATCAGATCGAAGGATCGGACCTCGCCGACGGCGCCGGCCCAAGCATCTGGCGCCGGTTTTCACACACCCCGGGCATGACCCACAACGGGGAGACGGGAGACGTCGCCTGCGACCATTACCGCCGCGTGGAAGAGGACGTCCGGATCATGGCCGATCTGGGTTTGAACGCGTATCGCTTCTCGATTGGGTGGGGCCGCGTCGTTCCTGAGGGCACCGGCCGGGTGAATGAAAAGGGGCTGGATTTTTACGATCGCCTGGTCGACCTTTTGCTCGGGCACGGCATTGCGCCGATGGCCACGCTCTATCACTGGGACCTGCCCGAGGCCCTGGATAACCGAGGAGGATGGCTGAACCGTGACATTGCGAGGTGGTTCGCGGAGTATGCCCGGGTGTGCTTTGATCGACTCGACGACCGCGTTCCCTTCTGGGCGACCCTCAATGAGCCATGGGTGGTCACGGACGGCGGTTACCTGCACGGGATGCTCGCCCCAGGTCACCGGAATCTCTTCGAGCCGCCGATCGCCAGCCACAACCTGCTGCGCTCCCATGGCCGTGCGGTACAGGTGTACCGCGAGACCGGCCGGCACCGGATCGGCATCGTGGTGAATATCGAGCCCAAGGTGCCGGCCTCCGATTCCCCGGAAGACATTGCGGCCGCAGAACGGGCCCACGACTACATGAACCGGCAGTACCTGGATCCGGTCTTCCACGGCCGCTACCCGGACGGGCTCAGGGAGGTCTTCGGAGACGCCTGGCCGGAATGGCCGGCGGACGATTTCCAGCTGATCCGCCGACCCGTCGACTTCGTCGGGCTCAACTACTACACACGGTCGGTGGTCCGGCACGATCCGAGCCAGTATCCTCTGAAGGCGTCTGCCGTGCACCAACCCGGTTCCGTCTACACCGAGACGGGATGGGAGGTCTGTCCCTCCGCATTCACCGACACCCTGGTCTGGCTGAAGGAGAGTTATGGAAACCCGGTCATCTACATCACCGAGAACGGGTCGGCCTTCTACGATCCCCCCACGGTGGGAGGCGACAGGGTGGACGATCCGCTCCGCCGGGGCTACCTGCGGGAGCACCTGAAGGCCGCCCATCGAGCCATTCAGGCGGGGGTGGACCTGCGCGGCTACTTCGCCTGGTCGCTGATGGACAACCTCGAGTGGTCCCACGGGTTTTCCAAACGCTTCGGCCTGATCCACGTCGATTTCACGACGCAAAAGCGCACGCGCAAGTCCTCGGCCGACCTCTACGAGCGAATCGTCAGGAGCAACGGGAAGGTGCTGGGGGAAGAGAGTTCACCCTAGCGTTGCACAGATTGGGGTACCTTCGTAGGATGGGTGGAGCGCAGCGAAACATGCGATTGAACATGCCGCAAACCTCAAGACCGATGGGTTTCGCTGCGCTCCACCCATCCTACAGGAATTCACTGGCAGTGAGATCGAGAGGGGCAATGCTCGGTTCATTACTGATTCAGGAGCGAATCGGACACTTACGCAAGGGCAATCAGTGGTGAAGGCCCTCTGCCACTCCAATCACCCTACCCGCTGCCGTCCTCGTCACCACTCTGGTCCTGTTCATCCTGTTATCCTGTCCCAATTCTCTTCTGTCTTTTCTTGCTCCGCTCGCTCGGCCGCCAACCGGAACCGCTGGGCCACGATGCTGTCCATGATCGTCTGGGTGAGGTGATAACCGATCCCGGGGATCAGGGCCATGGGGTACTCCGCGGCGAAGTAGCCGGCCCAGACGATGTAGGAGACGGTGAGGGTCTTCTGCGAGGTGTGGATGGTAAACGCCGTGACCGAAGGCCGGTCAAGGCCGATGGCCCGGGAGATGCCGTAGTTCACGGCCAGCACCAGCGAGTGCAGAACGACCATGAACACGAGGACCGAGACCACGGCCGCGCCGGCCTCCAGGATCCGGTCTGCGGAACTGGCCATGGCGTTGAAGACGATCAGCAGGACCGCGCACTGCTGGAAAACGGAGAACGACTTCCGGTGCCGCGCAATCCTCTCCGTGAGCATGGGCCTGACCAGCTGCCCGATGATCGTGGGGACCAGGATCGTGAGGGCCAGGCCTCCGAGCATCCTCAGCACGGGCAGTTCGATGTGGCCGCCGAAGCGCAGGAGGAGATTGAGGGAGAAGGGGATCGTAAAGACGGCCAGGGTGTTCCCGAGCACGCAGATGAAGAGGGAGAGGGGCACATTCCCCCGGCCGAGATCGGTCATCACCGTTCCTGCCGCTACGGTGACCGGGGCCGTGGCAATGATGCAGACGCCGATCGCAAACTCGGGCGGCAGGATCAGCGAGGCCGCGGTCCAGGCGAGCAGTGGGATGAGGACCAACGACGAGACCATGGCGGCCACCGGCGCCCCGACCCTTCGAAGCTGGGGGCCGATGCCGGCGGTTTCCAGGGTGAGGCCGGTGACGAAAAAGGCCAGGAAGATGGCGACATTCAGGATGCTGTATTCCCGCACCCATCCACCGAGCCCCGGGAGACCGAAGGCCATGAGAACGACCAGGACGATCCCGAGGAAAAACCAGTTCCTTTTGTAGAAGGCGTCCACCTGATTCTGAGTGATCCACACGAATGAATTCCGCGGCGTCGAAGCTTGACGTTCTCGTAAAAAGCCGCGTTCACCCTTCGACAGCCTCAGAAACGGCGCAAATCATCGGTACTCCTCTCGTGCGGAGCTTGTCCACATGAACGCCACCGGCTGCTCGTGACTTTTTGCGGGAACGCAATCTTCGAGTATCAAGCATCCAGGATCAAGGATCAAGCTCTTTTCTCACCGGCCGGAGGGTGAAATTCCCGAACAAGCGTGGGCCGTACCCCATACAACCCGTTTCATGCTCCCGCCACTCGTGCTATAGTGGTTCGAGTGCCATGATTCCGGAGACCCGTTGGTGAGAAAGATCTCAATCGCCCTGGCTGCAATTCCGATCGTAATCGCAGCATACCTCTGGGCGTCTCCCTACAAGACCATCGTTTCCATCAGCAACGGTCTGCTCGACGGTGATCCGCAAGCCTTGAGCAGACACGTGGATTTCCCCGCGCTCCGGCAGGGCCTGAAAGATCAGAGCAGCGCGTTCATTCTGAAGGAGCCCGCCCCCGGCCCGCAGAGGAACCTCCTCGAGTCGCTCGCCAGGATGATCGGCTCCAGGCTGATGCACCAGATCATCGACAAGGCCGTTACCCCCGATGGAGTCGTTGCCCTGGCCAGGGAAGTTTGGGAGTTTTCCCCGGAGGAGAGGGAAAGACTGAACAGCCCATGGCGGAGGGTGCTTGCCCCCTTCATGAGGGGGCGGTACGGCTACGACTCCCTTTGGACGTTTTCCTACCGGCTGCCCACCGAGGATGGGGAAATCCGATTGATCCTCGACCGGCGCGGGCTGCAGTGGAGAATGACCAACGCGGTGATCCCCCCGGACCTGCTCAAGAGGCGCATCATGAAATGGGTGGAGCGGAAATAGACCTGCCGTGCGGATCGAGCATCTGCTCAGAAGAAAGCAACCGTCTCAAGCGGCAACTCGAGTTGAGAAGATTTTATGCGAACGCTGGGGTGGGTATGGGGTTGACAGGTTTCTTTCCGGGATTAACGTTATCCCAGCGACTCAGGGGCGCGGACGTTTCGGACGTCGTGAGCAGGACTTCTCAATTATTTTTGAAGCGATTCTGATAATGCGAGAAGGCACATCGCTCTCCGCGCTCCTGCAACCCGGATAAAAAGAGGCCTTCCTTATAAAAGGGAGGCCTCTTCGCGTGATTATCCTCGACTACCTGCCCATTTGCCCCTGTCTCGGTTGCTGCTGCATGGACCGCTGCTGCTGCTGGAAGCCGCCCTGGCCGGGCTGCGGATAGCCGCCCATGCCGGGTTGCTGGGACCCGAAGGTCCCTCGCTGCTGCTGCTGGCCGCTGTAATAGCCGAACACCTGTCTCTGGAACTGGGGATCTTCCAGCCTCTGCAAATCGTTCTCACCGATGGTGGGCGCGTTCTCCAGCTGCTGCTTGTCGATGTTCGCCAGGATCACGGCATTCTGATCCTGCAACTGGCTCAGGTCGGCGCTCCTGAAGGGAACGGGAATACTGTCCCCGCCCATTCCCAGGACGCCGCCCCTGGAGAGGATGAGGTATGCGACCTGGCCGTTGCGGGTGATGACCAGGTCCTTGACCTCGCCGAGTTCCTGCCCCTGCTGATTCATGACCTTCTTGTCCATGAGCTCACTGGCGCGGGAAAGCGTCGCCTGCTGCTGCCTCTGGCCCTGCTGTCTTCCCCACTGCTGCTGCCGCTGCTGGATCCCGGACTGCTGCCGGTCCCTTTGGCTGTCATACTGCTGCTGTTGCTGAAGCTGGTTCTGCCTGTCAAACTGGTTCTGCTCGCCCCTTTGCTGGGCCGAGGCGAAACCAAAGAGGCTAAGTACAAGGATGGATATGCACAATGCGACCAATGTCCTTTTCATTCTTCACTCCTTTGTTTCATGTTGGTTGGATATCCGGGAAAGGGTATGCTGCTGCCGCCCCTTTCCGGAAGGGGGGGAGAGGCCTGCCCTCTCCGTCTAAGCAAATTAGGGGCGCTTGGTCAGACGGACAATGGGTGAGGAAGCTTATTGTGAAACCGGATGGCCAGCATCTGCCTTTCAGATTCCGATTTCCCCGATCCGCGCTCTTCCATGCACCGCGTCTTTCTCTATCTCCCTGAGGCTCGTCTCGCAGATCCAGCCTCGGGAAGCCGCGTGAAGAGCGGCTGCCATGGTATCCTGGACGAGCAACAACTCGCTTCCCATGGTCTTCACGGCCGCGGCGATCTGCGCGATCCTCTTGCGCCTCCCCTCCGTGGGCAAGACGTCCCGGATGTAGACCGCCGGAATCCTCCCGGGAAAAGCCCGCACCAGCAGGCTGTAGATCTCGGCATCCCTCTGCCCGCTGTCGCCGATCAGTACGAACATGAGCCACGGGTAGGCCCTCAGGACTTCCTGGGCGCGCTTGAGCTTGCGACCGTGTCTCCACGGATCCCTTACAGGCCCGGCAAGGGCCAGCTCACGCAAAAAAATGGGTCCCGGCGGAAGGCCGTGGAGGGTCACGAAGTCGTGCAGGACATCGTGCATCTCCCACGAGCAGCTCGAGACGTAGAAGAAGGGATTCTTTTCCCTTCTTGAGCGGCCTTCGTGCAGGGCCCTGTAAAAGGAACGGACCCCTGCGAAAGGCATTCTTGCTGAGGCACTGGAGAACAGCAGGAGCCGGAACATCTTGAAGGGATGGGTCGCATGGGCAGGAAGGATGGTGTCATCGATATCGCTGATCACCCCGATCCGGGCGTCTGTCGGGGGTACGAACACGGAGCCGAGTGCCTGGACCGGAGGAGTCGGCCTGGGATCGACCAGCTCCAGCCTCACCCGGTGAAGGCCCCCGGCTGCCAAAGGGCGGCGCAGCTCAAGATCGGCAAGGAAAAAGCCCTGGGAGGTCGTGGTCACCCACTGAACCACGGAACCGGACTCCACCTGAACCGTGGCCGCGCCCACCGGACGTGTAAGGAACCGCTTCCACATCCGGTGGGCATTGCGGAAGAGGAAGTCCCTGCCCTCTGATCGAACGATGCCCGATTTCTCGACCACCCGGCCTCGAAACCGCAAGCCCGTGTTTGCCCCGTAACCGTGAAAGGGGATGATGGCCAGGGCGTCAGGCGGAACCGGCGCGCCGTTGGCCTTTAAGCCCGAGAAAAAAGCCATGACCCTTAAGGCGAATCTCTCCAGGGCATGGCCTCTCCTTGACTTTCCAGCACCGCCGCGCATACCTGTCGCACTCATCCCTCTCGGCTACAATAGACGCATGCAAGAGACGTGAAAATGGGCAAGGGGCCGTATTTTCGGAAAAGCGGAGCATTAGGGGCCGGTTCTACTTCCTTCGATGTCTCCTCCCCGCCCTGTGCAGGATGCGGGCGAGCTTGGGGAACCGCTCCTCCAGCCTGGCCACGATCCTGCGGAAAAAGGGGATGTCCCTGGAAAGCAGGATCAGACCGATTCCTATGAACAGCCAGCCCTGCAGGATGGGGAGGACCATTCCGGCCAGGCCCAGCAGGAGTGAGAGGATCCCAAGTCCGATTCTGAGCTTCGGGAGGAGCCATTGAAAGTTCTCGGAGCACATGTCACTGAAAGTAAGTCCCGGGGAGGGGAAGAAAAGTGCATTCCAGAAAAGACCCGGAAAATACCACTGGAACCTGTCGTGAATGCATGAAGGTCTTTATTCTCTTCTTTTTCAAGAGTTTATACACTCCGTACCCTGTATCCTATGCCAAGAGGAGGTGAAGCATGGCGCGTCCTATTTGGAAAGGACATATCACATTCGGCCTGGTGAATATCCCGGTCACGCTCTACTCCGCAGAAAACCGCAACGAGCTGCGTTTCAGACTGCTCGACAGTCGAAACAAGGCGCGGGTCCATTATGAGCGTATCAATGAAGAGACCGGCGAGGAGGTCCCCTGGTCCGAGGTGGTCAGGGCGTATGAATACGATGGCGGGAACTACGTCCTTCTCGAGGAGGAGGACTTCAGGAGGGCCGCTCCTGAGGCGACTCAGGCGGTGGAGATCCAGGACTTCGTTGACCGGGAAGATATCGCATATGTGTACTTCGACAAACCCTACTACCTGCTGCCCGGGAAAAAGGGGGAGAAGGGCTACGTGCTCCTGCGGGAGGTGCTGAAGCGGACCGGGAAGGTCGGCATATCCAAGGTGGTCATCCGAACCCGGCAGTATCTATCCGCCTTGATCGCCGAGGGAGACGCACTGGTGCTGGAGATCCTTCGATTCCACCAGGAGCTTCGAAAACCGGAGGAATTTGATCTGCCCAAAGGCGAATTGAAGGAGTACCAGATCTCCGAACGGGAGGTCGATATGGCCGTCAAGCTCGTGGAGAACATGACCTCGCCATGGAACCCGGAAAAATACCATGACGAATACCGGGAAGCATTGATGAAGTGGATCGACGAAAAGATCACCAAGGGAGAAGGGTACAGGCCGGAAGTACCGCCCGAAGAGGAGGAAAGGGTGGGGGCCGAGGTGATCAACCTGATGGATGTCCTGAAGAAGAGCGTGGAACGCACCGAGAAGGAGCGAGGGAAAAAGGCCGGTGCACGGGAGAAAGGGACCGGCGCCGGAGAAAAGGGCAGAGGTAAGCGGAAGCGGGCGTAAGGGTCCGCAAGGGAGCGGAGCGCAGAGGGCATGGGGCTTCGGGAATACAGGAAGAAGCGTGACTTCACGCGCACTCCGGAACCGGCCGGCGGCGGCCCGAGCCCGAGCACTCGAGGCCGCATGTATGTCGTTCAGAAGCATGCGGCGAGCCGTCTTCACTATGACCTGCGGCTCGAGATGGGCGGGGTCCTGAAGAGCTGGGCGGTCCCCAAAGGCCCCAGCCTGGACCCTGACGAAAAGAGGCTCGCGGTTCACGTGGAAGACCATCCGGTGGAATATGGGTCTTTCGAGGGGGTCATCCCGGAAGGGGAATACGGCGGCGGGACGGTCATGCTTTGGGATTTCGGCGAGTGGGTGCCGGAGGGGGATGCCGAGACCAAATACCGAAAGGGCCATCTCACCTTTCATCTGCAGGGGAGGAAACTGAAGGGTGCCTGGACCCTGGCGCGCATGGGGGGGCCGTCGAGCGACAAAGGAAAGAACTGGCTCCTCATGAAGAAGAGGGACGAGCATGCCGGAACGGGTTCCGATGATGATCTCCTGGGGAAGGGGTCCTTCAGCGAGGCGACGGGCCGGACCATGGATCAGATACGCCGGTCCAGGGACCGCGTATGGTCCGGCACCGAAGGCGAGATCGCTCCGGATCCCGCTTCCCTCCCGCCGGACCCCGCCTCCCTCCCCGGCGCCCGTCCCTCTGCCATGCCCGCCGAGGCCAGGCCCCAGCTTGCAAAGCTGGTCAAAGAGCCCCCTCCGGGAGACCAGTGGGTCCACGAAGTCAAGTACGACGGATACCGGATTCTATGCTTCAAGAGGGGAGACGACATCCGGCTCGTGAGCCGGACCGGCCATGACTGGACAGGCAGGTTTCCCTCCATCGTGAAAGAGCTCTCGTCCATGCCGGTCCGAAACGTGATCCTGGACGGCGAGATCGTGGTCCTCCGCCCTGACGGAACCACGGATTTTCAGGCCCTTCAGAACGCCTACGAAGGATTGGTCCCCTGGGGCAAGGTCGGAAGGATCGGCTACTACGTCTTCGATCTCCTTCACTACGAGGGATATGACCTCACCCGTACCCCGCTCTTGCACCGGAAGGAACTCCTGGGCAAGATCCTGCTGAGGTCCCCTTCCCAGTCCCTGTTGTACGGCGACCACATCCAAGGCCGGGGGCACACGGTCTACCGGCAGGCCTGCAGGCTCGGGATGGAAGGAATCGTCTCCAAGCGGGGGGAGAGCCGGTACGAGCAGCGCCGGGCGGCAAGCTGGCTCAAGGTAAAATGCCAGAAGAGGCAGGAGTTCGTCATCGGCGGCTACACCGAGCCATCCGGTTCGAGGGCCGGTTTCGGTGCGCTCCTCCTGGGGTACTATGCCAAGCCGGGGGAGCTGGCGTATGCCGGACGCGTGGGCACCGGGTTCAACGAAGCCTCGCTCCGGGTGATCGCGTCGGCCCTGAAGCCGCTCGAGCAGAGGCAGAGCCCCTTCCGAAACCCTCCCCAGGGTAGAGAGGCTCGATCGGTCCACTGGGTCAGGCCCGAACTGGTGGCGGAGGTGGAGTTCACGGAATGGACCAAGGAAGGGATCCTGCGCCACCCTTCATTCAAGGGACTGCGGCCGGACAAGAAGCCCCGGGAGGTCACGCTGGAGAGAGAGGATCCTCCATCCGCACCCGCGGCAGTCACCCGGAGGAGCGGCGAAGCGACCAAGGCGAGTCCCCCAAAACAGGGCGGACAGGGAAAGATCGCGGGGATCACCATGACCAACCCGGAGAGGATCCTCTATCCGGACCAGGGGCTCACGAAGAGCGCAGTCGCCGCCTACTATGAAACGGTGGCGGAGCGCATAATCCCGCATCTCAGAGAGAGACCGCTTTCCCTGGTGCGCTGTCCCCAGGGGCGGCAGAGAAAATGTTTTTACCAGAAACACCTCACGGAACAGACTCCGGCCGTGGTCCAGGAGATCCCCGTTCAGGAAAAAGAGGAGAAGAGGATGTATGTGGCGGTGAACGATCTCCAGGGGCTCATCTCCCTGGTTCAGCTGGGGGTGCTCGAGTTCCACCCCTGGGGAAGCAGGGCTGATCGGCTCGAGCAGCCGGATCGGCTGATCTTCGATCTGGACCCAGGAGAGGGGGTTCACCACCGGCAGATCGTTGAATCCGTGCAACTGCTCCGGACCCTGCTGGAAGAGCTGGGACTGGTCTGCTTCCTCAAGGCTACGGGAGGCAAAGGCTACCATGTGGTGGCGCCCATCGTCCGCGGCCCGGGGTGGGAGGAGGTGAAGTCGTTTGCCCTGAAGGTGGCCGAGGTCATGGTCAGGATGCGTCCGACCCTTCTGGTCTCGGTGATGAGCAAAGCGAAGAGGAAGGGGAGAATCTTTGTGGACTATCTCCGTAACGGCCGCGGGTCGACGGCGGTCGCCCCTTTCTCGACCCGCGCCCGCGCCGGGGCGCCGGTCGCCGCCCCGATCTCATGGGACGAGCTCACCCCTTCGCTCACGCCCGACCTGTACAGGGTTGGGAACATCTCCGAGCTCCTGAGCCGGCCCGATCCCTGGGCCGACTTCTTCGGGATCCGGCAGTCGCTTTCGAAAAGGACGAGGAGAAGGCTTGAGGACCTCTAATGGGGTCTATTCGATCGCTTCAGCCTTGTTTCCCCCTTTTCTGAAAGAGGTGACGAGTCCGTTTTCCATGGCGAAACAGACGAGGGCTGAAGTACGGTGCAGGTTCAGTTTCTTCATGATGTTGTAGCGGTGCTTTTCCACGGTTCTTCTGCTGATGAAGAGGTACTCCGAAATCTCTTTGACCGAATATCCTTCGCCTATGAGCTTCAGGATCTCCTGCTCCCTGACACTGAGGCTGTTCATGGGTCCTTCGCGCGCCTCAGGCCGACCTCCCATGTACACGGCAAGGACGTTGTCCAGGATCTCCGGACTGGCATAGGGTTTACCCGAAAGGACGCTCCTGATGGCCAGGAACAACTCGTCACGGCTGGCTTCCTTCAGACAGTAACCGTTGCCTCCCAGCCTGAACACGTCCAGGACATATTCCTCTCCGTCGTGGATGGTCAGGGCCAGGATCTTCACAGTCTCAGACTGCTTGCGGATATTCCTGAGAGCGGCGATGCCGCTCATCTTCGGCATGTTCAGGTCCAGGAGCACGAGATCGGGCTTGGTTTCCTCAACCGATCGGATGGCCTCCATGCCGTCTGCCGCCTCGGCGACCACCTCGAAGCTCGGATCTGAAGAGAGCATGGCCTTCAGCCCTTCCCGGACGAGGGTTTCATCCTCGGCAATCAACACCCGCCATTTTTCATCGCTTTTTGCTTCCACGGTGCTACTGCTCCTTGAAGTTGGTCATTCGGTGCAGAGCAGAGACTTCCTGCTCTCCGGTCGGATTCTCCGCTCTATTGTATTTTCTCAGCACTCACAAATAAATAAGCTCCACCTTGTATCGGCTGAAAGTGAGTCGTGTATTCGTTTCCTTATTTTTTACGCCGTGTTGCTACGAGTTAGCGCCGGTTCTAAGACAGTCTGTTCTCTCCGGGAAGACCGTTCCTGAACCGTTCCCCGCCTGGATGGAATCTGCTTTCCAAGGAGCGGATACCCAGTCTGATTACGGTTTTTGACTGGAGCCAAATACATAGGGTAACCCATTTATGCATCACCTTTCGGCTGATTAGATTGAACAAGTCGAAGTCTGTAACGCTCGATCAGAAGGGAAAAGATGTCCAACCCGTTTACGGAGATCATCAGGGGCGAAAGACCGGCGTCGCTGGTCCATCAGGACGGACTAGTCACCGCCTTCCGGAATGAAAGACCCAAGGCTCCGGTTCACATCCTCATCGTCCCGAACAGAGAGATCGCGACAGCGAACGATCTGCAGAAAGACGATGTCGAACTGATAGGACATATGGTCCTGACGGCGCGGGAGATTGCACGCACCGAGGGAATCGACCGGAGCGGGTATCGTCTTGTCCTCAACTGCAACGACGACGGGGGACAGGAGGTCTATCACCTGCATCTTCATCTCATCGGCGGAGAAAAACTGGGGTCCTACGTGTGATCGTATGAACAGAGATCGGATTTCTTCCATAAAAAGCGCCGTGACGGCCCTCCTCCTCGCCGCCGTCCTCCTTTCCTGGGTGGGCCGGGTTTCGGCCGGAGAGATCCCGTACGGCGAGTTCAAGCGATTGGTCCAGGAGGGCAGGGTGGAAGAAGTGACCATCGGCCCGGATATGATCTACGGGTACACCACGGGGTCGGGGCCGGAGGCCTCGAGGCGATTCGAGACGGTTCGCGTCAGCGACCCGGACCTGATCAGTGAGCTCCAGGCAAGCGGAACCATGTACACCGGGAGCCGGCCCAGTGGATGGAGCGCGATACCCGGATGGATGATCTCCCTCGGCATCATCCTCCTGATCTGGTTTCTTCTCAGCCGGAGATCCTCGGGGGACAAGGGTCTCATGGGTTTTGGAAAGAGCAAGGCCAAGCTCTATTCACAGGAGTACCCCAAGGTCGGGTTCAGCGATGTTGCGGGACTGGAAGAGGCCACTGAGGAGCTGAGGAGATCGTCGAGTTTCTCAAGACGCCCCAGCGCTTCCAGCTCCTGGGGGGAAGGCTTCCCAAGGGGGTGCTCCTGGTCGGGTCCCCGGGGACGGGCAAGACCCTCCTCGCCAGGGCCGTTGCAGGAGAGGCGGGGGTTCCCTTTTTCAGCGCCACGGGCTCCGACTTTGTGGAGATGTACGTCGGCGTAGGTGCATCCAGGGTGAGAGACCTCTTCAAGCAGGCCCGGGAGATGACCCCCTGTCTCATCTTCATCGACGAACTGGATGCGCTGGGCAAAGCGAGGAGCTCTCATCCCATGGGAGACCACCAGGAGCGCGAACAGACGCTGAACCAGCTCCTGTCGGAGATGGACGGGTTCGACCCGAAGCAGGGTCTGATCGTGATGGCCGCCACCAACCGCCCCGAGATCCTGGATCAGGCCCTCCTCCGGCCGGGAAGATTCGACGTCAATATCCTGGTCGATCGCCCCGACGTAAGGGGAAGAGAAGAGATCCTCGCGATCCACACCCAGAGGATCAAGATGGGGGAAGACGTGAACCTCAAGCTCCTGGCTGCGCGAACGGTCGGAATGGTCGGGGCCGATCTCGGAAATCTCGTGAACCAGGCGGCCCTCCTTGCAGCCCGGAAGAACAAGCAAGTGGTCGAGATGATCGATTTCGAAGAGGCCATTGACCGGGTTCAGACCGGGACCCAGAAGAAGAAGTGGGTGATCAGCAAGAAGGAGAGGAAGATGGTCGCTTACCATGAGCTGGGGCATGCCATCACCGCCTGTTCCCTGCCCAACGCGGATCCTGTCCACAAGGTGACGATCATCCCGCGAAGCATGGGGTCGCTGGGGCACACGCTCCAACTGCCCAAGGAAGACCGCTACCTGATGACGAAATCGGAGCTGATCGACCGTATGACCGTTCTCCTCGGCGGGAGGGCCGCGGAAGACATCATCTTCGGGGAGCACTCGACCGGCGCACATAACGACCTGGACATGGCAAGCAGCATCGCCCGGAAGATGATCACCGAATACGGGATGAGCCGGGTACAGGGCCCGATCGCCTTTGAAAAGGAGCAACACTCGGCGTTTCTGAATACGGGAGGCGGTTCACTGAAGACCTACAGCGAAGAGACGGCCCGCGAAATCGACGCCGAGATCAAGCAGCTCGTCAGGGAGGCCTATGAGAAGGCCAAGTCCCTCCTGACGGAGAAGCGGCCGGCCCTGGATCGTATTGTAAAGATCCTCCTTGAAAAGGAGATCCTGGAGGGAGATGAATTGATGAAGCTGCTGGAGCTTTATGAAAGCTCACCCCAGAATGGAAACGCACCCCTGCAGGCCTCCGTGCGCAGCCTGGATCGGGGCCGGATCTCCGGGTTTGCGGGTGTGGAGGAAATGGATTAGATGCCGTACCCGTACCGGTCCGGCGAGAAGAGGGCGCTTCGCAAGGTCTCCCTCCGGAACATCTCTCCCCTTCCTTCGGTTACTCGATTCTTGGAATCCGTATCTCGGTGTATTGCCAATATCGAGCATCGAGCGTCTGCTCGGAAACCGGCGGGCGGCAGACACCTCTAAGATTCACCTACTCGACAATAAAGATCCCCCTCGCACCTTTTACCATGAACACCTTATTGCCCGTAACCCGTCCTCGACATTAATTAAGTCCCCGAAACACCCATTTTGACGATCGAAATGATACCTTCTTTGTCAGTCATCGTATGCAGCGCAAACAGGACGGATGACCTTTCCGTCTGTCTGAAATCGCTCTTAAAACAGCAGCACCCGCCGGACGAAATCCTGATCGTGGGGACCGATCCCGAAGATACGGGGACCCGCTTGCTGGCGCAGAGGAGATTCCCCGGCTGCCGTTATGTCTCCGAACCTTCCAGGGGCATAGGCCATGCACGGAACACCGGCCTGGATCACTCCCTGGGAGAGATCGTGGCCTATGTCGAAGAAAGCTGCCGCCCCGTGGCCGGATGGTCCAGTGCGATCCTGAAAAACTTTGCCCGGATGCCGGACCTGGGGTGCTGCACCGGCCCCATCCTGCCCCTCGAACTCAAGACGAGACCGCAAAGACTCCTGGAGAAGAGGGGGGGATTCAGAAAGGGATTCGCACGGTCCATCTTCTCCGACGAGTCGTCGTACCTCTCGGATCATCTTCCTCCACGGGACCGGACCCTCGGAACGGGGGGGAACATGGCCTTTCGGCGATCGGTATTCAGCCGTGTCGGCGGTTTCGATGCCGACCTGCGATCGGCGGAAGACACGGAGATCTTCTTCAGGATCATCAGGGCGGGATTCGAGCTGGTATATGAACCGAAGGCGGTCGTCTTTCATCGGCATCCGAGGACATACAAGGAGCTTCGCCGCATCCTCCATTTCATGGGTCATGGCCACATCAATTCCCTGCTGAAGATTGCGAGGAGAGACCCTCTTTATCAGAGGAGGGCACTCTCAGAGGCGTCGGCTTGGTTCTGGTCGTTCCAGCTGCGCGATCGGCTCTGCGGCAGGCTGAAGGGAAGGAGACAGAACTACCCCATGGGGCTGGTCCTTGCCGAGATGACAGGAGGCGCGAGAGCGGTTGCCGAATACCTTTTCCACCCGCCGGTGCGGGAAGTGCGGGAGACGGGGGCTGCGCCCCGATTCTTCACGCCCTTTATCCGGCTCCTCAGACGCTGGACGTGACCCCTCCAGGCTACTCCATCCCGACCCCTTCCTTCATGATCCCTGCAGGAGCATGGCAGGGTTTCTGGCGGTGAAATAAACCGGTGAACGTATTGCCCAGGGCGATGTGCCTGTATATGGAAAGGGTGGATCCAGTGAAGTCCCTTTCACGAACATGAACGCGGGTGGAGCCATGAAAAGAGCGATCGCATGGGTAGCTTGGTCGATGATCGCAGCGGCGGGCCTCTCCGGGTGTTATGCGTTTCGGGGATCTTCAGGCGGCGGCCAGACCGAATTCGCCCCGCCCCGCGAGATTCGAGCCGGCGATATCGCACTGCCCGAAGGGTACCGGATAGAGCCTGTCATGATGGGTATGACCTTCCCCACGGGGGTTGCCTTTGACGAGAAGGGTTCCCCGTACGTGGTCGAGTCCGGGTACTCCTATGGGGAGGTCTGGACCGTCCCCAGGCTTCTCCGGGTCGAGCCGGGCAACAAGGCGACCACCATCGCATCCGGCGGCGGGAACGGGCCGTGGACTGCAGTGACCTATCATCAGGGCTACTTCTATGTGGCGGAAGGGGGTGAGCTCGAAGGGGGCCGTATTCTCCGGATTTCTCCCGAAGGGGAGATCGAAGTCCTGCTCGCCGAGCTTCCCAGTCGAGGCGATCACCACACGAACGGGGTGCTCGCAGGGCCCGATGGATGGCTGTACTTCGGGCAGGGCACCGCCACCAACTCAGGCGTGGTGGGGCCGGACAACGCCAAGTTCGGGTGGTTGAAGAGATATCCGGATTTCCACGACGTCCCCTGCATGGATCTGGTGCTGGCCGGTGCGAACTTCGAGAGCCCGAATCCCCTTGCGGGAGGGTCGGGGGAAAAGGTGGTTACGGGTCCGTTCGTTCCCTTCGGGACGGCGACCCACAGGGGGAAGGTGATCGCGGGAAGGTTCCCCTGCAGCGGCGCGGTCATGAGGATCCGGCCCAGGGGCGGGCAGCCGGAGCTGGTGGCATGGGGGTTCAGGAACCCCTTTGCGCTCGCGTTCTCCCCCGACGGCCGCCTCTATGCAACGGATAACCAGTACGACCTGCGCGGAAGCAGGCCCGTGTTCGGGGCCGGTGATCTGATGTGGGAGGTCAAGATCGGAGCGTGGTACGGATGGCCGGAGTACCACGGGGCCGATCTCCTGTACGAAGGAGAGCGGTACAAACCCGTGGGTGGCGAGACGCCCAGGAGACTGCTGGAGATCGTTCCCGGCAAGCCTCCCCTCCCCGCGGCCGTCTTCCCTGTCCACTCCTCCTCCAATGGATTCGATTTCTCCCGGAACCCTTCCTTCGGTCACGTGGGACAGGCTTTCGTCGCGCAGCTGGGGGACGAATCGCCGGGAACCGGCAAGGTTCTGGCCCCCGTCGGCTTCAAGGTGGTGCGGGTGGACGTCGAGACCGGCGTCTCCGAGGACTTTGCCGTGAATCGAGGGGAGACCAACGGTCCCGCCTCATGGCTCAAGAGCGGCGGGCTGGAGAGGCCTGTCGCCGCCCGTTTCGATCCTGCGGGAGAGTCTCTCTACGTCGTGGACTTCGGTGTGATGACGCACCATGGAAAAGGGGCCGTGCCCCGCACGGACACGGGTGTGCTGTGGCGTATCACGCGCGCCAGGTGATCGAGCAGGGACATCCTGCGGTTCTCTCTTCTCTAGGAGCAAGCTCCTGCTTGCGATCGGGGGTTGAATGAATCGCAAGCGGGGCCTTGCTCCAGGCGATGGAGGACCGGGCATGAGGTCGGAAAGAAGCAGGGCGCAATGACCAAACGGAAAAGGGGTAAGGTGATGGACTTCAGGTCGTCCCTGGTCATGGGAGGCGTTTCGGCGTGTGTCCTTCTTCTGCTCGGCTGTGGTTCGGCCAGAAGGGGGGAGCCCCTGGTCGGCCCTTCCGATCTCTCACCGGAGCAGAGCAGCGGCAGGCTGGTCTTCTATACCCACTGCAACCAGTGCCATCCCGGGGGCGAGGCCGGTGTGGGCCCGGCCCTGAACAACAAACCTCTTCCCGGGTGGATGATCAAGATGCAGGTACGTCACGGGCTCGGGGCCATGCCCTCTTTTTCTAACATCCGGATCCCGGAGAGGGACCTGGACCATCTCGTTTCCTATGTGAAGGAGCTCAGGAGGAAGGTGTAAATGGATATGGATATCGGAAAGCAACCTGCAGCCGGGAAGACCACACCTCTGTGGGTCGGCACTGCGCAGGGGACGCATTATCCCGTCCTCCCCTGCAGCATGTCCTTTGATGTGGCCGTTGTGGGCGGCGGGATCGCGGGCCTTACGGCGGCCGTGCTCCTGAAGCATTCCGGCGCAAGGGTCGCGGTCCTCGAGGCGAGGAGGATCGGCCGGGGGGTGACCGGTCACAGCACCGCGAAGGTCACCTCGGGGCACGACGTCATCTATCAGGACCTGATCAGACGTTTCTCTGCGGAAAAGGCGCGCCAGTATGCCGATGCGAATCAGGGGGCGATAGAGTTCATTGCCGCATTCGCAGATGAAAGGGGAGCGTCCTGCGATCTTCGACGGACCTTCGCGTGCACCTACACCTGCGAGGATCAGAACCTGGAGAAGATCCAGAGGGAGGTGGAGGTGGCCGCCGACCTCGGCCTGCCCGTGACCTACACGGAGAGCCTGGACCTGCCTTTCCCGGTCAAGGGGGCCATCTGCTACGAGAACCAGGCCTGTTTTCACCCCTTGAAGTATCTTTCGTCCATGGCTGAGATCATACCCGGCCGCGGCAGCCACATCTTCGAGAACACGACGGTCAAGGATGTGGAGGAAGGAAGGCCGTGCCGGGTCGTTACCGAGAGGGGTGTCGTCCGCGCGGACCAGGTCATCGTCGCCACCCATTTCCCGATCTTGAACCGGGGGCTCTTTTTCGCCAAAATGACGCCGATTCGTTCCTACCTGACGGCCTTGCGGTTGGAACAGGACCCCCCCGAGGGGATGTACATCAGCCTGGATTCACCCCACCATACCATGCGGAGACATCAGACCGACACCGGGGAGACGTATCTGCTCATAGGCGGTGAAGACCATGAGGTGGGCCATGGGGGCGACACAGCGGAGAGATACAGGAGGATCGAGCGTTTCGCGAGAAGCCACTTCCGGGTTCAGGAGACGCTCTACCGGTGGTCTACCCAGGACAACAGCCCGGCGGATCAGGTCCCTTTCATCGGGCGCCATTCCCTCTTGTCCCGGAGGGTTTACGTGGCCACCGGTTTCCAGGGGTGGGGGATGACCAACGGGACGGTCGCGGGGGTGCTTCTCTCCGATATGGTCTCGGGCACGAAAAATCCATGGAGCCCCGTCTTCGATCCGAATCGCTTCACCCCTTTTATCTCAAAGAAGTTCTATGTCCAGAACATCCATGTGGCGGAGATGTTCGTGACCGACAGGACCGCGGGAAGGGCGGAGAAGGACCTCTCGGCCCTGCTGCCGGGAGAGGGGGCTATCGTCCGGGACCGGGGGAAGGAGCTCGCTGCATCCAGAGACGAAAACGGGCGGGTGCGGGTGTTCTCTCCGACCTGTACACACATGGGCTGCAAGGTGAGCTGGAACAACGGCGAGGAGAGTTGGGATTGCCCCTGCCACGGATCGAGATTCGATCGGGAGGGAAGGGTGATCCACGCCCCCGCGGTGAAGGAGTTGAGCAGCGTTGATCAGAGGGGGGAGTAGCACATGACGACCGTAGCCATCGCCCGGGACGATGCGATCGAAAAGGCCATCTTCGAGGCCCTCGACCATCTTGAGGTGGATCCCCTGATCCGTGGAAAGCTCGTTGCGGTGAAACCGAACGACACCTATGCATCCGGTTCCGACCGGAGCGGGGTCACGCAGCCCGATGCGCTCAGGGCCTTGCTGCGGTACATCAAGCGGTACGGGCCGGGAGGGCTCATCGTCAGCGGCGGGTCCGGCGCGGGGGAGACCGATGAGATCTTCGAGACCGCGGGTCTGATGGAGGTCATCCGGGATGAGGGGGCGGAGTTCCACGACCACAATCGGCCCCCGTTTCGAGAGATCGAGCTCGAGTACGGCGGGGGAGAGGTGGTCGGACCGCAGAAGAGCGTGTTCGTGAACGAGAGGGTGCTGGAGTATGAGACCCTGATCGCCCTCAGCCAGCTCAAGGTGCACGAAGAGGCGACGGTCACGCTGGCATTGAAGAACGTGGCCATGTCTTTCCCCGCAGCGGACTATTACGGCCATCCCCGGTCGATAAGGCTTCACCAGCACTCCTTTTTCGAGGACCTCCATTCCTTTATCGCGGCCATGTTCGCCCGCTTCCCCATCCGGCTGGCCGTGACGGTCGGACATCCGGCCATGATCGGCGCAGGGCCCCTGGGGGGGCATGTCTTTGAGACCGGCCTGGTCATCGCCGGAGAGGACGCCTTGGCGGTGGATGTCGTGGGGGCGAGGATGCTGGGCTTCGAGCCGCAGGGAGTGCGGCATCTGTGGGAGGCCGGACGGCTCGGCCTGGGGGAGACCCTGACGTCCCGGATGAGCTTCCCGGGGCTGGGTCTGGAGGAGGCCTTTCAGATCTTCACGCAAAAGGCCTATGGTCACGGCCTTTCCCTGGCGCATGCTTGATCGGTCGTTGGTCATTTGACCGGCTTCTTCCGATTCGAATTTCGACGTTCGTCCTTCGTACCCGATCGCAAGCAGAGCTTGCTCCTACAGGGGGGTTCATAGAGCGGAGCTTGCTCCTGCAGTAGGTTGTAGGATGGGTGGAGCGTAGCGGAACCCATCGGGATGAGGGGCCCCCGCTTCACCCGTACCATGGTCGTCCTCTCCCGGCAGCGACCCGTTCCACCCCCTCCCTCCCATTGCCAAATGCCTGATCGTAATTACCCTATGAGACTGGTGCCCCTGCGGAAACTGAGGATTTCCGGATGGCTTTCAGCTCTCAGCGTTCAGCGATCAGCTTCATCTCTGTAGTTCAGGTCCTTGGCTGCGCCCTGATTTCCGCATGGGAACCAGACGACACTCCTTAGGAGCACGGATGGAAATCGCGGAAAAGATCGAGGTCGGCGGTGAAATCCTCTACTACGTGCGCGACGACATGCCCGGCTACCGGCGTGTCCGCAGGGGGAGAGGTTTTTCCCTGGTGGGGCCTGACGGCAAGACGGTAAAGTCGGCCCGGGTGGTCGAGCGGGTCAGGAACCTCGTCATCCCACCCGCGTGGGAAGAGGTCTGGATCTGCCCCAAGCCCGAGGGCCACATCCAGGCGACCGGGAGGGATGCGAAAGGCCGCAAGCAGTACATCTACCATCCCCGCTGGAACGAGGTCCGCAGCCTGGCCAAGTTTGACAGGGTTGCACCGTTCGCCCATGTCCTGCCTGTGATCAGGGAAAGAGTGGCGCGGGACCTCGGACATCCCCCCCTTTCCAGGCAAACGGCACTGGCCTTTGTCGTGAATCTCCTTGACCATACGCTCCTTCGGGTGGGGCATCCGAGGTACGTGAGACAGAACCGGTCCTACGGCCTCACCACCCTTCTCGATTACCATGTGGAGGTCTCAGGATCCATGCTTCGGATGAGGTTCCGGGGCAAGAGCGGCAAGATCCATGAAGCCAACATCCGCAACCGCAGGCTCGCGCGGCTCGCCAGGCAGTACCAGGAATTGCCGGGACAGGAGCTGATCCAGTATCAGGACGAATCGGGACAGTTCCAGGTGGTCGACTCGGGGGAAGTGAACGATTACCTCAAGGAGATCACCGGCGAGGAGTTCACGGCAAAGGATTTCCGCACATGGGGAGGGAGTGTCTGCGCCGCAAGCGAGCTATTCAGGCGCGGGCCGTTCCAGACCGCGAAAGAGGCCAAGGCCAAGATGGCCGGCGCCGTCCGCACGACCGCTTACAGGCTGGGGAACACACCGGCCGTTTGCCGCAAGTACTACGTCCATCCGCGGATCTTCGAGGCCTACCTGGACGGCACCCTTTTCGAAGCGATGTCCGGCCGGGGCAGCGATGGGGATCGTAACTCCCATTCCTATGGGCTGGATGGCGATGAAACCGCCGTGCTCCGACTGCTTGAAAACGGGGGGGCCGGAGACCGATGATCAAGGCAGGATGAATGTCCAATGTCCAATGTAGAATGTCCAATGTCCAGAATTTCAAACGACCGATAAGGATCGCGATCACCGCGCCTGCCACAACGAATCCAGGAAGTATCCCCTCCGGTCCAGCACGTGCTCCACAGGGGCAAATCCGGTCTCCAGGGCCAGTGTTTCGACTTCCGACTCCAGGTACTTGTGCGAAGATTCCGTCTGGAGCGGTTCCCACCGATCGAACAGGATCGGGTGTGTCAACCCGCCGATATGGACCTCCTGCCTCTCTCGGCTCACCAGGAAGCTTTCCACGGCCCCGGAGTGGACGTTGTAGGTGCTGTAGTAGGAGAAGCGGGCGTGGTCGAAGTCTCCCCCCAGTTCGCGGTTGATCCGTGTCAGGAGGTTCATGTTGAATTCCGCCGTCACCCCGAGGGAATCGTTGTACGCCCGCACCAGAAGCCGGATGTCCTTCTTGAGATCGAAGCCGATGAGGACGTAGTCTCCCGGGTTGAGGGCCTTTCGCAGGTTCGACATGAAGGCCAGGGCCTCCGAGGGATTCAGATTCCCGATCGTGGAACCGAGGAAGAGAACGACCTTGACGCCGTTTCCATTCAGGCCGGAGAGCCCCTTCAGGCCGGCCGAGTACTCACCCACCAGTCCCTCCACGTGCAGTGAGGGATAGCGCCCGCCGAGCTCTTCCATGAGGCCGTGAACGGCTTCCCCGCAGATGTCCATGGGGACGTATCGAAACTCCATCCGCCGCGCAAGAAAGGATTCGATCAGCAGTCTCGTCTTTCTGCCGTCGCCCGCACCCAGTTCGATCAGGTGGAACGGGCTTTCACGGAGGATCTCCGCCAGGCGATGCCGATAGCGGTACAGGATCTCGAACTCGCACCGGGTCAGATAGTACTCCGGCAGCTCCGTGATCGACTGAAACAGCCGGCTCCCTTCAGGGTCGTACAGGTATTTGCATGGCACGGACTTGGGCGTACCCGAAAGGCCGGCCCGAACGTCCGCTGCAAAACCGGAAGTCGAAAGGGGGGAGTCCGTTTTCATCGGCACGAGACGAACCTCACGATCGACCGGTCCTGGGTGACGATCTCCTTGATGTAGCCCAAGACGGAGCGGATCTCCTCCATCGTGTTTCCCAGGCCCAGGGAGAATCGGACGGAGCAATGGGCCTCCTCTTCCGAAAGGCCCATGGCGAGCAGGGCGTGAGACGGCTCGGGGGATCCTGCGTGGCAGGCGGACCCCGAAGAGAGGGCTACGCCCTTGGCGTCCAGGGCCAGGACCACGCTTTCACCGCGAATGGACGGGAGCATCAGGTTCGCCGTATGGGGCAGCCTGCTTTCCCCATGGCCGTTTCGCCGTGCACCGGGGACGGATTCGATGATCCCTTTCTCGAGGGCGTCGCGCATGGCCTCGACGCCCCGCATCTTCGGAAGATGGACCAGGGCCAGCTCGGCCGCCCTGCCCAGACCCGCGATGCCGGGCAGGTTTTCGGTGCCGCCGCGGAGTCCCTTTTCCTGCTTTCCCCCGTCCATCAGCGGCTCGATCGGCACCCCTTTCCTGATGAAGAGCGCACCCGTGCCTTTCGGGCCGTAGAACTTGTGGCCCGACAGAGAGAGAAGATCCACCCCAAGCTCCTCCACATCCAGAGGGATCTTGCCGACGGCCTGCACGGCGTCGGTGTGGAAGATCGCACCCCGCTCGTGGGCGATTCGGGAGAGCTCGCGGATCGGCTGCACCACCCCGGTCTCGTTGTTGGCGGTCATGATGCTGACCAGGCCGGTATCTGCGCCGATGCAGGCCTCCAGGTCCTCGGGCCGAATCACGCCCAGGCGGTCGGGGTTGAGGTACGTCACCCGCATACCCTCCTCTTCCAGCCTGCGGCATGCGTTGAGCACCGACGGGTGCTCTATGGCCGAGGTGACCAGGTGCGGCCTTTTTCGCCCCAGGGCGGCCGTGACCCCCTTGATCGCCATGTTGTTGGACTCGGTGCCGCCGCTGGTGAAGGTGATCCGTCGAGCGGTGGCATTGATCAGGAGCGCGACATTTCGCCGGGCCCTGTCGAGGAGGCCCCTCGCCTCCCTTCCCCGGCCGTAGATGCTGGAAGGGTTTCCAAAGACCTCCAGGGAGGCTGAGACGGCGGAGGCCACCTCCGGGTGAACCGGCGTCGTGGCATTGTGGTCCAGGTAAATGGTACGGGGCGCAACCGGTTCGCTCCCGGTCGGGGGCAGATCGAGTTCGTATTCACCTGCCCCCGAGACGGCGCGGTTCACCCCTTCTTGAACCCTTTCGACCTCACAGAGCAGGGCCTTGTATACCGGGAAGCCGGAGATGGGATCATACCGGTCCGGGTCGGTCAGCTCGTTGATGTTGGCCTTGCGCCAGGCCCCGCCCCCGGACGGGCCGCCGCCCATGGCGTTGGCCTCGACGGCCCCCGCAACGATATCGTCGGTGACGAGGGCATACATGTTCACATGGCCCCTCCTGGTTCGGACGGTGACGAGGTCTCCCTGGCGGATCCCTCTCGGGAGGGCGTCCGATGTATGGATCGTGACGGTCGGGACCGGTTTGCCGTTGTTCAGTTCCGGGATGGTGAGGTGGAGCGCGTGCAGGTCGCTGTTGGAGCGTGCGCCGGAGTTGAAGACCAGGGGAAATCTCTCCGCCAGTTCGGGATCCGACTGGGGACCCTCCCCCGGCTCCGTGTAGACGGGCAGGGGATCATATCCGTGCTCCTCCAGGATCGAGGAGGCGATCTCGAACTTGCCGGAAGGGGTGTCGAATCCGGCCATGCCGTCAGGCCGGAGCAGCCCCTTTTCCCACTTCCGGTACTGCATCATCTCCGCAGGGATGCGGACCGAACCCCCGGCGGCTCGAACATCCTCGAGGGTGAACCCGGATCCCTTCAGGGCGCGACGAAGCAGCTCTTCCCCGCTCTGGGGGTAGAGGTCGCCATAGCCCAACCGTCCGGCCAGCTCCGACAGGATGAAGAAGTCATTCCGCGCCTCCCCAAGGGGTTCGATCATCTTCTCCCGGATCCTGAACACCGGGCCGTAGACCATGTAGGATTCGATTTCATAGTAGGTGGCCGCCGGAAGGACGATGTCCGCGTAGGCGGCATCGGCGGTGAACTGGCGGTCGATGCAGACCAGGAAGTCCAGACCATGCAGCGTCCTTCTCCATGTCTCGGAACCGGGCCATGAGGTGATCAGGGACGCCCCCAGGCTGATCAGCAGTCGTATGGGATAGGGCTTCCCCTCCAGCACCGCCTTGGGAAGGATGCCTGCGTGGAATTCCCCTCGGTACCTGGTGTAGACCGGGAAGTCATTGTGCCCCGCCGCCTTTCGGGGGTCCGGGTTCTCGATATGTCCTTCACGGTTGATCGGAAACCGGTGGCGGGGCATGCTGAAGCAGTAGCCGCCGCGCCTGTCCAGCTGGCCGGCCAGTGCCCACAGGACAAAAACGGCGCGGATGGCCTGGACCGCTCCGTCGCTGTATTCGAGGCCGCTGTACATGACGGGGGCAACGCCGTCCGCCTCGGCCATCCTTCTCGCCAGGGTCCTTACGGTCGCCGCGCTCACCCCGGTGATATGCTCCACCACCTCGGGCCTGAAATGCTGCACGTACCGCGCAAAGGCTTCGAATCCGACGGTCCAACGGGATGTGAAACCGTCGTCATAGAGCTCTTCAGCGAGAAGCACGTTGCACAGCCCCAGGGCGAGCGCACCGTCGGTCCCCGGCCGGACGGGGACCCACTGGGCGCCCGGGGACTTCGCCAATGCGGTTCTTCGGGGGTCGATGACGACGATGGCTGCGCCGCGCTCCCGGGCCGCCCGGATCCTCGCAAAGTCATGGGGAGGACAATGGGCCGCCGGGTTCTTTCCCCAGACCACGATGAGCTCCGCATTCTCGATATCGGAGAACATGTTGATGAACATGGAGCCCATGGTCACATGAGGGGCGATCATGGCAAAGGAGACATAGCAGAGTGCCCCTACGCCGAGGGTGTTGGGGGAGCCGAATGGAAAGAGGACGCTGGAGGCCGAGGACACGGCCACCCCTTTCGGCTGAAAGAAGTCGCAGAGGGCGAGTTCGAAGCTTCCGCTTCCGGTATAAACGGCGGTGGCCGCCGCCCCCCACTCGGACTTTGTGCGGTTCAACCGCTCCACGATGAGATCATAGGCTTCATCCCAGGTGATGCGAGCGAAATCGTAGGTGCCTTTCGGTCCTTTCCTGCGCAGGGGGTAGAGCAGACGGTCCCTGGAATAGACGACTTCCCGGGACCGCTCCCCGGTCCTGCAGAGCATCCCCAGGGGCGATGATTCGTCAGGGGCGACCTCCGCGATTCTCCCCTCGTCATCGTAAGTGACCACCACCCAGCATCCGGCCGAACAGATGCCGCACAACCCTCGCCTGCGTCTTGCTCCCATCTTCATCTTTTCTACTCATCAGCTTCGATGTTGGCCTGTTGTTCGCTGGTCCCTTGTCGTTGTTCGTTTTTCACTTGTACTCCGAGTTCGGCAAGCCCTCGTTCAAGCGACCCGTCCTCCGTCGCTTCATGGAAGAAGGATCGGCCTTCGTTTGATTCCATTCGACTTCGATGTTGGACGTTCATCCCTTTTCGTCCCTCGTCCCGGCGCAGCGGTCGTCCGAGCGGCCGCCGTCGCGCCGTGGTGGCGCTATGGCGCGTCACGAAGGCGGAAGCGGTCGTCCTTCAAGGTTTTTTCCGGGCCGGATGAGCAACCGTATGCCTTCAAAGCGGCGAAGGGAAATGGGGTGTTAGGCGTATTTTCCCATTTCCTTGGAGCTCATGTCCTGCGCCCGAGAAATGGAGATCGGGAATGTTGGGACGAGGTGCGAAGGGTCGCGCTCGCCCTGCCGAACGCGGGAGCCCGCTTGGACCCGAGATTGCTCACCCTGGAGTCTGCCGGCGGTTCCTCCCTGATGCCGAGCTGCTCACAAATCGACATGAGCTGCTGCACACGATGAGCGCACGTGTGGCGCTTCAGGACCGTGCGAAGGCCTTGCTCGCTCAGTCTCCGGGCGACCTCCGGATGGTTGAGGAGCAACTGGATGTACTCCTTCATCTCGCGGCTGTTCCGCGCGATGAGGAAGTCCTCTCCCGGAGAGAACAACCCCTCGGTATCGTTCCATGTCGAAGAGATCAGCGGAATCCCGCACGCCAGCGCCTCGAACGGCCGGATGGTGGGAATACCCGGGAGGGCTGAGACATAGGGGCTTCTCGGGATATGGAGGGTGATCCGGTACCTCGCGTAGGTCTCGGGCACCTTGAAGTTCGCCAGCCATCCTCCGTACTCGATGCCGGCCTCCTTCAACATCCGAAGACCTTCGGCCGGATAGCGTACGCCGAATGCCTTGGCTCGAAGCCCCAGGACCCGAACGGGACCGAGGAGATAGTCGATGTACTCCCTGGTGCGTTCCTCGTCGCCCCAGTTCCCGATCCACACCAGGTCGCCTTCCTTTTCGGCATCGCGCATCGGGAAGAAGACATTCGGGTCGGCCGCTTCGTGCCAGGTCCAGACCCGGCGGCTCCATCCCTGGTGCAGGTAGATCTGTCGGATCGCCTCCCCATAGGCCAGGACGCCGTCGTAGTGCTCCAGTCCGCATGCCCTGATATCATGGGGGTGAGAGTGGGCCCGGTGATGGGTGTCGTGGAAGAGCAGCCTGTATCTCCCGCTCGTCAATCGGTGCCGGCCCAGGCTTCGAATCAGCTCCGGTTCATTCCATTCGTGGACAATGACGAGGTCCGCACCCTCCAGCAGTGCGTCCAGATCCAAATGGTTTCCCTCGTACGGAATGCTTCTGAGCTTCGGATAGTACCTCCGGAATTCTTCGAGAGGGGCCGTTCCGTGCCGGCTCGTCAGATTTTGCAGGCTCCACCCTTCGGCCGGTTCATAGACTACCGGTTCGTGCCCCAGGTTCTGCAGTTCGGTCACGATGCCGCGAAGGAAATGAGCATTGCCATTGTTCCAGTCCGATATCAAGGAGTGATAGAACATGACAATTCTCATGATTCGCCGTCCCTTTGTTCCGTATTGAAAAGCTTATCCCGGTAGCCGGCCCTTTATGCCAGCAATAACACCGAAATAGCCGGACCCCCATAAGGTTGAGCCGGTATTCTGTCGGGATAAGCTCTGTATTCGTCCGTGATCTCCACCAGGGTGAGGATTTTACCTCCCCGTCCGCGGTTATATACCTGAATGAACCCATTTATCCGCTGTGGAGCCCGCTACATCATCTACGAGACCGGAACACTTCAGCTCCATTGAAACAAGAAGGTAGTCAAGGTCTCATTGATGGAAGACGGGCGCAGTATTCGATCCACCGACATCCCCGAGAGTGTCCCTGAGGCGGTCTCCTATCTATCCCCTTGGTTTCACAACCTCCACCTGCCCGATGGGTCGCAAACCGCGCCGGATCATTTCCTCGGCGATTTCCCGTCCTACAAATGGCGCGAGATCGCCTCAGCCCTGCCGAATGACCTGAGCGGCTGGAACGTGCTCGACATCGGGTGCAACGCCGGGTACTACTGCTTCGAGCTGGCGCGCCTGGGTGCGCGTGTGGTCGGTATCGACGCCAACCCGCACTACCTCTGGCAGGCGCGCTGGGCCGCGGGCCTCTACGGATTCAGCGACCGGATCCTGTTCATCGAGATGCAGGTGTACGATCTCATCCGCACCAAAGGGGTTTTCGATCTGGTCCTGTTTCTGGGGGTGTTCTACCACCTCCGTTACCCCCTGCTCGGCCTGGACATCGTCGGCCGGAAGACCAGGAGGCTGATGGTGTTCCAGACCCTCACGATGCCCGGTGATGCGGTCTACAACGGTCCTGAGGATTTCGAGATCCACGAGCGCGAGGTCATGGCGGACCCGGGGTGGCCCAAGATGGCCTTCATCGAGAAACGCTTTGCGCACGATCCCACGAACTGGTGGGCGGCCAACCATGCAGGGGTGGAAGCCATGCTGCGCTCCAGCGGATTTCGGATCACCGGTTACCCGGGGCCGGAGATCTACCTCTGCGAGCCGAACAGAAGCGAGCCCTCCTGTGTCACCACGTGGGACGAACCCGAGTTCCTGGCTGCCACGGGCCGGTCCTGCACGGGGACCCTGGACCTCTCCTCCCTGTTCCCGACCCGATGACCGCACCGCCGAGCCACCTCGAAACCGGAATCGCGCTCTTCTCCCACGGCCTCTATGAAAAGGCCCTCTCCATCCTCGATGACGCGGTGAGCGCGGACCCCCTTTCCGCAGATGCCCACTACTACCTGGGCAGAACCCATTTCAGACTGCGGTCCATCCAGCGGTCCCTCAGACATCATCGGGAAGCGCTTCGCCTGGGCATGGACCCGGAGCCCGGCGCCTACGAGCGATGGGCGTGCTGGATGCTGCTGGGGAGGTTCGAGGGCGCGTGGAAGGAGAGCGACCGGATGAGAACCCGCCGGAAAAGGGTTCGGGGTCCCCATGAGAGCTTCACCGAGAACCACAGCCTTTGGAACGGCACCCCCCCTGAAGGTAGACGTGCGGTGGTCCGGTGTTGTCACGGCCTCGGGGACACCATCCAGTTCCTGCGCTATGTCCCGCTCCTGAAGAGGAAGTCCGGATGGGTTGGCGTAGAGGTCCAACCCGAGCTCCTGCCCGTCTTCCGGAGCATGGATGGGGTCGATCTCCTCGTCGCCCGGGAAGATGGTCTACCGAGGCCGCGGTTCGATGTGGAGATCGAATGCATGGAGCTTCCCTATGTGTTCCGTTCCACCCTTTCCACCCTTCCCTGCGAGGTCCCCTATATCCGAATCGACCCTGTTCTGTCTCCCGAAGGCCGGGAACTCCTCTCCGAAGACGGACTGTTCAAACTGGGCGTGGTCTGGGCATCCGGTCCGTGGAACGAATCGCGGTCCGTTCCTCTGCCCCTTCTGGGGCCCTTGCTGTCCCTGCCTGGTGTGAAGGTGTACAGTTTCCAGGAAAGACCGTCATTGGAAGAGGCCGCCTACCTCGCCTCACAGGGGGTGATCGACACCAAGTCCCGCTTCGGCGGAATCCTCGACACCTGTGCGGCCATGATGGAGATGGACCTCATCCTGACGGTGGATACCATGGCGGCCCACCTGGCCGGCGCGCTTGGCAAGAAGGTCTGGGTCCTCCTCATGTTCGAAGCGGACTGGCGCTGGATGATCGGACGAAGAGACAGCCCCTGGTATCCCACCATGAGGCTCTTTCGGCAGCCCCGGCCGGGTGACTGGGCACCGGTGATCGAACAGGTGCGGCGGGAGCTGGCAGCGCAGTATGGAGCAGGCGGTGTAAAAGCAGTATGGAGTAGGCAGTAAGGAGTATGCAGTCAAGAACAGGAAACCACCCGGCAACACTCCCGAAAGATCCACGGAGGTCGTCCTGGCACTCATCACCTACTCTCTTCCCCCGTCCTCTTGACCAGCTCCTCCAGAAAGGCCCTGAGCCCTTCCCCCGGGTCCTCTTTCTCCGAGACGAAGGAATGGATTCCCCGGTGCTGAAGGACACACTCCTGCACCGGGTTGGGGCGCGCCAGGAAGATATAAGAGCGCGGCCGAAGATCCGCCCAGTCGGATTCCGCCCATTGGATATGGATCTTGTAGAGCAGGTAGCGGATGTTGATGTCGCTGAGGCTGTAGCCGATAAAAAGGATGCTCCTCCCCAGCGCGTCGGAGCGCAGCTTGATATCCAGGGGACTCTCGAACCCGAGCCTCTTGAAAAAGGACGACTCGGAGAGAACGACGGATTCCGGGTCTTCGAAGTCGCCGTGGAACTTGACGATCTGCACCGCATCGGCGGGCACCTGGGGGATATCCCGGACGTGGATGATCTTCTTGCAGGGGACGTGGTGGTGTTCGAAGGCGGCCTCGAGCCAGCTGTCGTAATTGGTGGTGTAGATGAGGCCGAACCTCAGTCGGACAATGAGCTCGTGCATGCGGGACCGGACAATGGCGGAAGGCGGGACGTGCGACTTTCTTTCCAGCCATTCGAGGAGCGGCCGGAGTGTTCCTTTTCGCATGTGGTAATACTCGGCCAGGGTCAGATAATCACCCAGCCGCTCGAAGGCCTCTGCATCGTAGCCCAGTTCCCCGGCGATGAATTCGATGAGCTCCAGGAAATCGGGAATGCCCAGGTTCTTACTGACACCGGCGCCGACAAAGAGGATGACCCGGTTCTTCCGGATCTCACAAGCCAGGTCTTGCATGTGGTCCATCGGTCGAGCAGAGACCGAGGCGTTCTTTTCGGTACGCCTCGGCCGGGTCCTCCGTAAGTCGTTCAAGGCGCTACCTTGTCGTGCAGGGTCCTCGCGCGCTCCAGGTGCTGCTGAAGAACAGGAAGGTTCTTGTCCGCAAAGGCCCTGACGTCCGGGTCCTGACCTGTCGAGGCCTGGGTCTGAAACTCGGAGATGGTCCTCTCGTGAGCCTTCACCATGCGCGCCATATACCGCCGATCGAACTCGGACCCCTCCAGACCTGCAAGTTGCTCGAACGTTTTTTCTTCCCGGCCCACCGGCTGCGCAGGCAGGCTTACATCCTTCTTCTCTGCCAGGTTCTGAAGCTGCTGGTTGACGATCGTGTGATCCTCGACCATCCGATGTCCAAACCGCTTCACGTCTTCGCTCGCCGCGTTCTGCATGGCCAGCTGGCCCAGGCGGATCTCGGCAATGCTCCCTTCCGCCGCATCTCTCATGAACATGGCGTCCCGGGGGGCAACTTCACTCGGGGCCCCCCTGCCGGCGGTCTGGGCACAGGCGGCGAGGATCGACAGGGCCGCCAGGAAAGTCAACACCTTGATTGCATATAATCGCATGGTTGTTCGCCTCCGTAATCATCCATGGTTCCTGGGACGGTGCCCGGAATGACCGCTTTTCCCCTACCGCCTGCGGGGACCGGATAAGCCCTTACCGAACCGGACACGCGCCTCTGAAGTCCCGCAATGACCGAACGCGGTCACATCGGCATCTTTCACAATAAGGTCGTCCGGCTCTTCCTGAAATCAGTGGTGAGCGGTAATGTACCCGGGAAACGGACTTATTGAATCCAAGGACGCGGCCTTCCGCCGGGAATAAGATTCCCTGCGCACGAGAATGGGTTCATCTCCTCATTCTTTTTCGGCGCGTCAGCCTTTATGAAAAGGGTGTGCCGGGTTGTGAAAGGAGGACGATTGAGCAAGAGCTTTCCTGAACTGCGCCACCTTGGTGCCGAGCAGGGCGTCACCGGCTCCGCGCACCTGATGCGGGCAAACGGTTTGGATGTCCTTGTCGACTGCGGACTGCCCCAGGGAGGAGATGCGGCCGTACCGATGGATGCGTGGCCGGTGGAACCCTCCTCCATCCCCTATGTGTTCATCACCCATGCGCATATCGACCACATCGGGCGCCTCCCGGAGCTCGTCAAGCTGGGCTTTCGAGGCGAGATCCTCGCGACCAAGCCCACCAAGGCGCTGATCCCGCCTATGCTCGAGGATGCGATGGGATTCTCCGGACTGGGCGAGTCCGAGTCTTTCGACCTCGGCCGGATGATCGATGAGATGACCTGGGGGTTTGAATACGACCAGGCATTTGATCTCAAGAACGGGATCCGCTTCGAGTTCCGCAGGGCCGGACACATCCTGGGCTCCGCGTTTATCCGATTCGAGTCGAAGGAACCGGAGTGGTCGGTCATCTTCTCGGGGGACCTGGGGGCGCGAAACAGACCCATTGTACCGGACCCCCAGCGCCCGGGGCCTTGCGGCCTGCTCGTGCTGGAATCCACCTATGGGGACTCGTTTCATGAGGTGCGATCGGAGAAACTGCGCCGGTTGGGCTCTATCCTTTCCCACGCCCTCTCCGATGGAGGGAAGGTCCTGGTCCCCTCCTTTGCGCTGGGGCGGACCCAGGAGATCCTCTATGACCTGGGGAGGCTCTCCGGGGACCCTGAACTGAGGGAGGCCTTCCCCCTGCTCCGTCCCGAATCCAAGATCCCCTTCTTCCTGGACTCCCCGCTGGGACTCACCCTGACGGAGATCTACTCCTCCCTCGCTCCATTCTGGGACCGCGAGGCCAAGGAGATCCTGCGGACGAGGGGGAACCCTATCGACCTTGACCAGCTGTTTGCGGCCGGCCGGTATGAAGAGCACCTGAAGCTGCTGGAGTTGCCGGGCCCGTGCATCATCATCGCAGGAAGCGGGATGTGCTCCGGCGGGAGGATCGTCGATCACCTGAAGATGGGATTGGAGGATCCGCGAAACGATATCGTATTCATCGGTTATCAGAGCCGGGGCACGCCGGGGCGGGACATCCTCGAGTACGGCTCCAAGCCGGACGGCTACGTCGCCCTGGACGGGGAACGGCTCGCCATACGTGCCGGGGTTCATATGCTGAGCGGCTACTCGGCGCACGCGGATCAGGGGGAGTTGATCGAATGGGTGCGGTCCATGCCGGAGCCGCCGGGTCGCATCAAGCTGGTACACGGCGAACCCCCTGCGCGAGACGCACTGGCCGTTCGGTTGAGGGACCTGGGATACAGGGTGGATTAGATGACCCAAGAAGCCTTCACCTACGTCCACACCACGGGAAGAGAAGAGATCCGAATGCCCTATCTCCGGTTCATGCCGGAGAACCCTGGAGAGAAGCCGGACCGGAGGTGGCCCCTGATCCTCTTTCTCCACGGCGCCGGCGAACGCGGGCGCGATCCCGATATCCTGAAGCGGCACGGGATTCCGAAGATCGTGGAGGCCCGACCCGACTTCGGCTTCATCACGCTCTCTCCTCAGTGCCATGCGGGAGGGTCCTGGGAATGGTATGTCGGCGCGCTGATGTCCCTGCTGGACGAAACCGCCGGCACCCTCCCGGTGGACCCCGGGCGCGTGTACCTGACCGGCATCAGCATGGGTGGGGCGGGGGTTTGGCGGCTTGCAGCGGAGGACCCTGAGCGGTTTGCGGCCCTGGTCCCGATCTGCGGGTACGGCTCTCCTTCGCAGGGATTTCCGGAGAGGGCCTGCGTCCTCAGGGATGTCCCCATCTGGGTTTTCCACGGAGCGAGAGACGAGATCGTGCCCCTGGAGGAGTCCGCCAGGATCGTCGACCGACTGGAGGCATGCGGCGGGAACGTCCGGTTCACGATCTATCCCGATGCCGGCCACGACTCCTGGACGAGGACCTATGACCGTCCCGAGCTCTACGACTGGCTCCTGGAGCAGCGCCGCGCTCCTGCGCGTCCGTTGCCTCCTTCCTCGTGAAGAGGGGAGAGCTCGACGTTGAAGCGCAAGGGCGAGACGGAGGAAATGGGGGCAAGTTGGTTCCGGGGCGGCTCCATGCGAGGCCCCGCTCAGGGGCGGGTACAGGGGGGGGGAGCCCGAAGTGGCAAAGGAGACCTTGCTCCAGACCGCACGGCGTCGAGTCGGCGATCTGATTCGGCGCTACGGCATGTACGAGCTGCCCGCGCTGGTGATCCTGGTCCTCGCCCTCGCGGGGATATGGGGGTTCGCGGAATTGGCCGACGAAGTGGTGGAGGAGGAGACGCACGCCTTCGACGAAGCGATCATCCTTTCCATGCGCAGCGGTTCCGATCCATCCGATCCCGTCGGCCCCAGGTGGGTGGAGGAACTTGGACGGGATATGACGGCACTCGGCGGGGTCGGCGTCCTCACCCTGTTGACGCTCTCCGTCGCGGGTTTTCTGCTTTTGCACCGGAAAAAACGCACCGCTCTCCTGGTGATCGCCGCCGTAGGCATCGGCGTGCTGATGAGCACCATGATGAAGATCGGCTTCGACCGGCCGCGGCCCGACCTCGTCCCCCATCAGACGGTGGTCTATACCGCGAGCTTTCCCAGCGGGCACTCCATGCTCTCAGCCGTGACCTACCTCACCCTGGGTGCGCTGCTGGCCAGGATTCACCGCCTCAGGCGCGTGAAGATCTATCTCCTTGGCCTTGCCCTCATGATCACGATGGCGGTCGGGGTGAGTCGTATTTATCTCGGTGTCCACTGGCCCACGGACGTCCTGGGTGGATGGGCCCTGGGTTCGTCATGGGCCTTGCTCTGCTGGCTGGTCGCGCTTCGGCTGCAGAGGCGGGGTCGTCTTGAAGGGGAAGTCGGATAGATCCTGCAGCCGCGACGTCCGTGGGGAAAGGCGCGGCCCCCACCCATACGGAGGAGGAGCGGCGCATGAGAGTTCAGCACGGTGAGATCTTCCGCCGGGCGGCGGCAGCGGGTCTCGGCCTCTTGATCGCGGCTGCGGTCTTTCCCGCGGACCCGGGTTTCGCTCGGGACGCCTATTCCTCTCCATGGGCATCGGCCTGCTGCCGGGAGCGAACCAGCGGGCCTTATGGGAAGGAAGATCGGAAGGATTGGTACGAAAGGGCCTATGAATACTACGAGGACGGCCCCTATGGTTACCACGACGGTGACTACTTCTACGACGATTTCGACTTCGACTACTGGGAATCCGCTCCTCTCGAGGACGAGGGGGACTGGTACGGAGAGCGGTTCAAGCGCTATTACCGCGGCGGGTACTACGACGAATACGATCCATACCTCCACCGGAAGGATCTGCGTCCGTTTCTGGAGGAGCAGACGCCCGGCATGCCCTCCTTGAGGTGACCCTCCCCTCCCGCACATTCCTCCGGACAGCATCACGGCCCACATTACCGTCGCAAGGCCGGTTCAATACGTATTCACCCTCATTTACCACTAGACCGACTACCCTTACCTTGGGAGCAAGAGTGTAAGGTGTGAGCGCCCGGTACAGTCCGGGCGGTGCACGTTCACGATCAAGGCTCGGAAAGGAGGAAGAGGAATGAACAAGTATACGCTCTTGATACCGTTCAAGAGGATGGTCCCGGCACTGCTGGGAGTGGCCGTGCTGGTGCTGGCCGCCTCCATCCCGCCCGCCGGTGCAGTCGAAGGGGATCCGGTGATCAAAAGGAGTCCGGCGCAGATGGACAGGCTTCCAATGCAGGAACAAGGGTTCCGACCCCAATGGTATGACCCTCGCGCATGGTTTGAAAGAGGGGGATCCCTGGAGCATCAGTCGGATTGGTACGACTATACCTTTGCCTACGGCCGGCCGGGCGCTCGTGGCTACCTGGGGGCCCATGGCGAGCCGCCGCCCTTCGGCTACTTCGGGGAAAGATCCCTCGATGAAGACGGTTTGCTCTACGGCCGGGACATCGAACTGAACTATTACACCAACGACTGGTACAACAGAGAAGGGACGCTCGAGGGGTGGCTCTGATCCGCCCGATCGAACCGTCTCCTTCCAAAGGAGGAAAGATGAAAAAGAAGTGGATGACAGCAGCAATTGCTCCGGTGCTGTTCCTGCTGGCCGGCCATCCCGTGCCGGCCCAGGATCGGATCGAACGGGTCCGGCCTGACCGGGGATTTGAAAGGGAGTCCGTAATTGTCCATTCCGGGAGGAGTGCAGGGGCCGCTGAGGACAGTCCCATGCGGTCCGATCGATGGGTGCGCGTCGGTTATGACTACGACGACGACGGGTATATCGATCGATTTGAATACCTCAATGTAAAGGATCTCGAAATGGCCCGCAAGAGCAGCATGGAGAGGCAGCGGGGCGCAGCCATGCCGCAGGGGGATCGCCGGGGGGGTGAAACGGATCCGCGGTTCTCCGGGCAGGCGGGGCCGGCCGAAGCCGTATGGAACAGCGTGGCCGGGACCGTGACGGATCTGAGAGAGGTCGCCGTTGCGGGCATGGATGAGAGCCATTTGCTGGGCAAGATCAGGACTCCCGAGGGAAGAGTCGCCCGGGTCGATCTTGGACCGGTCCGGAACCTGAGCGGGCTGGACCTCCGCCGGGGAGACCGGGTCACCGTCCATGGGACCGGCGGAACCATCAATGACAAGGCCATGCTCATGGCGCATCGGATCGAGGCCGGTGACCGGATGGTGACGGTCGGCTGGCCCAACGACCGAAACCTGGCCCGATACTCAGGCGAGGTCCTCAGCGTCAGGACCGCCCGTTTCAGGGACCCGAATGTTCCGGAGCAGGTATTCGCAAGGGTCCTCCTGGACCGGGGCGGGGTGACCGCCGTCAACCTCGGTCCGAGCCATGCGCTGCGGGACAGCCTGACGGGAGACCTGAGTGGGAAGCGCATCGACCTCCTGGCGCATCCTGCGAAGATCGGGAACCGTGTGGCCCTGGTAGCAGAAGAGCTGAGGGTGGACGGCCGGACGATCCACGTGGACTGGTCTATGGCCGGGCCGGGAGCTTAGTTGTCACTAAACCCTAGCGTTGCACAAATTCGGGTACAGCGAAACCCATCCATTCGAGCGATTGAAGATGCCGTAAACCTCAAAAACCGATGGGTTTCGCTGCGCTCCACCCATCCTACGGGAATTCACCGGCAGTGAGATCGAGAGGGGCAATGCGCGCGGATACGATCGATCCGGGGTGAAGGGGAGCCTAATTCTTCAGATTCTGTAGGAGCAAGCTCCTGCTTGCGATTCTTTCGGATCGGAGAAAATCGCAAGCAGGAGCTTGCTCCTACAGAAGACCAAGGAAACCACCAAGAGGCCCACGGGGTCAAAGCTGAGGTGTTTCAGAAGAGGATGACCCCGATCAGTACCAGGACGGCCAAACCCAGCCCGATGACACCCATCACGATGGCCACGATGCTGAGGATCCCCCCGCTGACGCGTGGGGATGCGGCCATAACGAGGCCGATGATCCCGACCGGGATCGAGATGATCCCGAGGATCATCCCCCATATCGGTGAACCGGTGAACGTAACGATCCAACTCAAGATGGCGCAGATAATCGCGATGGTTGCTGCAATCCCAGTCCTTTGGTCCATTGTCTTCCTCGAGGAATAAGGTGTTTCAGGGGAACCTAAGGACTAACCATCCCGACACAAAGGAGCAAAAACCTGTAAAGCGGAAACACAAGGTATGTATTTGCAGGCGCACGTGAGGCGGGTGTTCGCAAGCAGGGCTTGCTCCAGGTAAGGGATCGCAAGCAGAGCTTGCTCCGAACAGGGTGGGGGGGTCACCTCATAGTTGCACAAATGTCGCGAATTGGTGCAACGCTTTTACCGCGGCTGTCTCTTCTGCCCCCTTGCCTTGCTTTCCGGGGAGTGCTGCTCCGCTGTCGCGTTGATCTCCGAACCGATGAGTATGACGAGCCCGGCGATGTAGAGCCACAGCATGAGAATGATGACCGCGCCGATGCTCCCGTAGGTCGCGCTGTAGTTGCCGAAGTTCTGGATATAGAAGCGGAACCCCAAGGAGGCCAGCACCAGGAGACCCACGCCGATCAAGCTCCCCGGGGTGATGAATCGGAACTTCTGCTCGACGTCGGGTCCGAAGTAGTAGATGCAGGCAAAGCCAAGCACCAGGAAAAGGGCAATGATGATCCAGCGGAGGACCGCGAAGAAGGCGAGCAGGATCCCGCTCTCGCCGAGGAGGCCCGAGAGCTGGTCCTGGATCACGCCGCCCAGGATCACGAGGGCGAAGGCGCCGACCACGAGAATCGTGAAGATGAGGAGCAGGAGGATGGCCGTCCCGCGCACCTTCCAGAACGGCCTCTCCTCCGTGACGTCGTAAGTGATATTCAGCTGCTGCATGATGGCATACATGCCGCTCGATGCCGACCAGATGGTAAAGAGGAGTCCGAAGGTGAGAAGGCCTCCTCTCTTTTGAGAGGTGACGTTCTCGACGACCCCCTGGAAAAGATCCGCCGCATTCTGCGGCAGGATCTGGTGCATCAGATCCATGATGGCCTGCTGGAGATTGGGGATGGGAAGATAGGGGAGCAGGGAGATCAGAAAGATGGCCATGGGAAAGATCGCCAGCATCAGGTAATAGGCCAGGGCGGCGGCGCCGTTGAACACATTGTCGTCCTGGATCTCGCTCCAGATCTCTTTGAGTCTCTTCATGTTCCGGTTACGGCACTATATTCTTCTCTCTTCCGTCGGTTCCGCCGCCGCCCCCGGGCGTTCCCAGATCCTGTCCCTCAGGGCCGTCTGGATGTAGCTGAGGTGGCGTTTTTCATCTTCGTAATTGGCCTTTACGATCGAAAGGGTGGCGATCGGGAGATCCCATGAGCTGGCCTCTTCATAGTTTCGGTTGGTCAGTTTCTCGTTCGTCTCCATCGCCTTCAAGGCCCCTTCCGTCCCGGTCGCGCTCCGGAGCGCAGTGAACCCTTGAATAAAGAAACCCTTGAAGTCGGGTGAAAACTCCGGGGGATCTCCGCCCATGGACTGGACCACGGACGAAAGCTCCCGGTAATGCGTGTGGTGGTCATTGCGGTATTCGGCGAGCTGGTCCCTGATATGTACTTCCGATACATTCTTCATGGCCTGCTCGTACGCGTGGATCGCGTCGATGTCCAGCTGGATGAGCGAATTGAGGTTTTTGATGATCTCCTGCTGTTCCATATGGTCCTCCTTATATGCCCGGTATCAATTCGACCTTCAGCCACCCGGGCTGTCGTGTATCGAAGGCCTTGTAAGCGTCGAGAACGGATGTAAGGGGCTCGACGCGCGTGAGGATCTCCGTGGGGTCCATGGTTCCGCTCGCGACGAGCTCCACCAGCATGGGAATGTACTTGCGGTGGTTGCAGTTGCCCATCTGGATCGTGATATTCTTCATCATGGCCTTGCCGATCGGGAAGAACCGGACGGTCTCGGGGTAGACCCCGATGATCGCCAGGGTGCCGGCCTTGGCGATGCTTTCAACGGCCCAGGAAAGGGCCTGGGTGGGGGCCTCTCCCGGTCTCCAGATCTCCCCTTCGGGGTTGGTCTCCTGGACGATCTCCTCCACCTCCTGCTGGAACTGTTTCTTCTTTTTCTCCGCCTTTTTCGCTGCCGGGCCGCTGTGGGGCATCTCGGAATCCACTCCGACCGCATCGATCACTCGATCCACCCCGATGCCGCCGGTAAGCTCCAGGATCACCTCCACCGGATCCTCGGTGCTGAAGTCGATCACCTCTGCGCCTTGCGCCTTTGCCGCGTCGAGCCGGTCCGGTATCTGGTCCACCGCGAAGATGCGGCCCGCGTCCATCAGCCTGGCCCCGGCAATCGCGAACTGCCCCACGGGACCGCAGCCGAAAACGGCTACGGTGTCCCCCGGGGAGATCTCGGCCAGATCCGCGCCGAAGTACCCGGTGGGGAAGATGTCCGAGAGCAGGATGGCCTGGTCGTCGGACACGTGATCGGGCAGCTTCACCAGCCCGACGCTGGCAAACGGTACTCGCGCCTTCTCGGCCTGAAGCCCGTTGAACGGCCCGGTCATCTTCGGCCCGCCGAAGAAGGCCGTGCCTGCTCTCATCCCGTTCGGGTTGGCGTTGTCGCACTGGGAGTAATAGCCGGCGCGGCAGTAGGAGCAGTACCCGCAGGCGATGGTGGACGGAATCACCACCCGGTCTCCTTCCTCCAGGTTTCTTACCCCTGCACCCACCTCTTCGACGATGCCCACCCCCTCATGTCCGAGGATGGTTCCGGGTTCCATCATGGCCATGGTTCCACGGATCATGTGGAGGTCTGTCCCGCATATCGCGCTCGCAGTGATCTTGACGATCGCATCCGTGGGTTCCTGGATCCTGGGCTCGTCCACGTCCTCCAGCCTGATGTCTCCTACTCCGTGGAACACGACGGCCCTCATATCCTGGTCTCCTCCCTCTCCACGGCGCCCTCGGGCATGGGGCGGCCCTTCATCCTGAACCGCTCGACGGGGTGCGCTCCCTTGAGTTCCTGGCGATACTCCTGTCCTTTCTTCTGGATCATCTGTTCGATCACCTGCTCGCTGGGGGCTCCCCCGGCATTGAAGACATCCTGATACATGAAGTAGCGGCTGCCCTGGGGCAGTTCGGCGGTGGTCACGAATTCGGTGCCGTTGGCCTGGAGATCGACCTGCTCCGCCAGGACCTTCCTGACGTAATCGACGTTGGAGCGGAAAGAAAGCGGATCGGGCAGGGAAGCGGGGAACATCTCGGCCGGATCCCTGTTCTCGTACTTCTGCATCAGGTCGCATGCCGTCTTGAAGTGCTCCACCTCCATACCGAGGTGTCGCTCCCAGATCCCCCTCACGTAGCTGTCCGGCTCTTCCTGCATGAGGGAGTAATAGAGCCAGCACTCGTTGTACTCTTTCAGGGCAAGCATCTCGAACCAGGTAGCCCGGGGATCGGCGAGGGACTCATAGTGGGTCACGTGCTGCTCCTCGATCTGGCCGATCTCGAGGTACAACCCCCTTCCGATCATCTGCTCCGGCCGGTTGCCCACGTTCATGTAGAAGTTCATGGTCTGCTGCTCTGCGGCCACGATCGTCTCCACGTGGAGCTTGGTCAGGGGGTCCGCGGTCTTCGCATCGTAGTGGTTCCGGACGTCGTCAAAGGGGTGGCGATGCTCCAGGATGGTCGGCCGTCCGACCGTGATCTCGGTGTACGGTCCCGTGATCTCTGCAGGCTCCTTGCCGTTGGTCATGGCAAGCAGGTTGGCGTAGCGGTACAGGTGGTCGAAATCCTCCAGAAGGGCGAAGTCCAGCGCCGCTTTCACATAGGGATCGGGTTCCGTTTGTGCCAGGAAGGCGGTCAGGTCCACGGCCACCTGCTCATACCCGATGGTCACCTCCAGCCCGGATTCATCCCCCGGGATGAGCCAGTTGACGGTCTTCTGCTGCTGCTGCTCCACCCGGCGTGTCAGCGCAATCTGCTTCTTCAGCTCCGGGTCGACGGTGTGCCTGGCGAACTGGTGTTTGAATAGGGCCGCCTCCACCTCGATCCCGTTCATGAAGATGATGCGGGTGCGGGTGTAGGGGTGCACCTGGTTTTTGTTGTAGGGTTTGACGTTGAGCTCGGACCAGTTTGTCAGCTGCTTTTCGATGGGTATGCCTTGTTCCTTGAGCGGATTGAAACTCATCGCTTTCCTCCTTGGGGGACGATTTCACATATCTTGGGACCCGGGCCCGCGGGAGTAAATGGGCTGAGAGGCGTATATGCGGTTCGGGAAGCGCTTAGCAGACGCAAAGACCCCGTCTCTCGTCGAGATACGGGGTCTTTGGCGAACGTAAAAGAGATTCGGGCCGGAGCGGTTATTCTGCGGTGAGCCGCCTCCTGGTATCGTAGATCCTCCAGATTGCAAAGATGGCGACGAGGAGTCCGGCGATCCACATATTCCCCCGGGTAACCAGGCCGGGAACGAACGACGAAAGCACGAGCCAGAGGCCTATGATGCCGTTGACGACCCCCTGCCATGTCCCGCGGGCCCAGAACCCGAACACGGCGACGATGATACCCGCGATCAGAAAATTCCACGGGTTGATAAAACTCATCGAGAAGCTTGAAATAAAAAGATAGAGCCCCACGAGAAAGTTAATCCATGCCTGCCACATGTCGGACCTCCTTTCTTACTGCGATGTGTCCCGACTTCACTTCATGACAATATAAGCGCTGGACGGCCGTTCCGAAATGAAGGGTTTTACGTAATTGGCCGGACAGAAAGGGGTATTTGTGAAGCGCAGGGGCGCGAAGCATAGCGCATGGAGCAGGGAGCGAAGACGGGCTCGTTTCCGCCAATGCCGTTGTTCCATCATTCCAGTATAGCCGCGCTGCCGCTCCCCGCGCTCCAGCGTGGGAACGCAAGGCTAAGGACGCGTCCGGTGCTCAGAAGGCCAGCCTGATGCGGTCGATCAAGCGCTTGAAGAAGCCTCCCGGCCCGACCGCCCCCTGGGCCGTGATCGGTACGGAGGCCAGGACGTTGCCCTCGCTGGTGACCGTCAGCTCTCCGACGGCCGCGTCTTTGGCCACAGGAGCAACGAGGTAATCTGAAGGAAAGGTGGCCGTCACCTCGATCTTTTTCTCCTGTCCCTTGAGAATGGTTACCCGGAGGGGGGCCATGAGGGCTATGGGCACCTGCCCTGCGTCGCCGCCATACACCGGAAGTGTCTCCGGGATGTCCTTGGGCCAGTCGACACTCACGGTTCCGAAAGTGCGGAATCCCCAGGCGAGCAGTTTTCCGCTCTCGATGCGGCGCTTCTCGGCGTTCGGCGCGCCGAGCACGGCCGATACGAGCCTCATCTCTCCCTCCTGCGCCGTGGCCACGAGATGATATCCGGCTTCGGAAACGTGCCCTGTCTTGAGACCGTCGACCCGTTTGTCGTGGAACAGCAGCGAATTGAAGTTGGGCTGCTTGATCTTCTGGAAGGTGTATTCCCTGGTCCCGGTATAGGCGAGCGCCTCCGGGAAGCGGTCCAGGATCGAACGGGCCAGAATGGCCATGTCGCTTGCGGTCGTGTACTGCCCGGACACAGGCAGACCATCGGGGTTCCCGAAGTGGGTTTCTACAAGGCCGAGCTCTTTGGCCTTCTCGTTCATCTTCTGCGTGAACGCGTCCTGGCTGCCGCTCAGGTGTTCCGAAAGGGCCACTGCCGCGTCATTGCCCGAGGAGACCATGAGGCCGTACAGCAACTCCTGAATCGAAACGCTTTCGCCGACCCTGAGAAACATGCGCGAAACGCTCGCATCCATCGAAAGACGCCAGGCCTCTTCGCTGATGAGGACAGGAGTGTCGAGCTTGATCCTGCCTGTCTGGAGGGCTTCGAGGGTCAGATAGAAGGTCATCAGCTTGGAGAGGCTCGCGGGCTGCATCGGCACGTGCTCGTTGAAGGCGTAAAGCTGCGTGCCTGTCTTGGCATCGACCAGGAGGGCCGACTTTGCATCCAGGAAAAAGGGCGCGGCCATGCCGCCGAAGACCGTGATATCCTTCCCTGTGGGCTGTGGCGCCTCGGCTTGGGCCCGGGCCTTTGGAGCACGGCTCCGCGCTCCGGCGGATGCGGTCTGCAACATTACACCAAGGACCAGGAACCCGATGAAAAGATCCAACCGATGCCTTCTTGAAGTCATTTTCCACTCCATCTCCTGCGCGGATTTCTTATCCGAAAGTTCTAGCAGGTTGATCGAAAATGTCCAGCGCAAAGCCCGCGACGGTCGCGCCTCTTGCCGTGATCCGCCTCCGTCCGGGCCTGCCGGAAAAAGATTGCGTTTGTCCTGGAAGTTCTGTCCGGCAGCTCGTGCTCGAGTACCTGGACCAGATTCGCGTGCCTGAAGAGCGGAAAGAGTTCATTCAATCCATCACCACGAACCCCCCTCCCCGGTCCACCTGCACGAGGTAGAGGTGATCGAACCCCTCCTCCGGGTCCGGGCGCTGCATCCGCTTCAGGGTTCCGAGGAGGCCCTTCACGGGGATGGCGGCCTTCCCTTTGCGCTTCCGGTTCAGCGCAATGGCCCGCCGGACATCCGGCTCGAAGAAGTAGCCCACAACGCTGAACCCTCCGGCCCGCGCGCGCCGGATGTATTCCGCCCTCTCTTCCCGGAGTACGTTCGTGTTGTCCACCACGAAGGGCTGCCTGGCCCGGATGCAGGCATCCACCAGCAGCTTCTCACGGTGGCGGGTCTTGAGCATGTCCAGGCTGAGCCGAAGGTGGGTCTCGAAAAACCGCTCCCGATAGAAAGTGGTCTTGCCCGATCCCTGGATCCCGATCAGAATCACCGCCTCCACGCTCGCGCCTCCCCAACACCCCCTTGATCCGCCCCGACCGCTCCCCGTCACCGGATCCGGTTCCTCCATTCATTGTAGCGCACGCCTGGCCGTTGGCGCAAAGCGGAGGGTACATGGGGGCCAGGTGCAAACTGCATGGCGCATAGAAGATAGCGCTAAGGGGCATAGGGCAAGGCGCATGGGGCATGGAGCCCAGGAGGCGCCTCCCTTTGGTAAAGAGAGGCGCCGTCGTCCAGAGCCGGACAATGGCGGCCGGACGGTCGGGAGGGATTCCCGTTCCTACGCTCCCGCGTGGGAACGGACGACCGGGACGCTCCGGCGTCCATTCGGGGGGATCTGTCATGTAGGCCCACCAAAATCCTCTGGCAAAAACCTCCAAATGAAAGTATACAACCGGCATTCATCGTAAAACCGGCAACTCCAAGCCAAACAGAAGAAACCGTCCCATCGACATACCGGAAAACTCAAGCTGATTTCACCCCCCGCTTCGCTGGAGACGCGGAGATCGCAGAGGGTTCTTAAAGGGTCCTCCTGGATCGCCTTTCCCGCGCTCCCGCGTGGGAACGGACGACCGGGACGCTCCGGCGTCCTACCTGGAGGCGCGATCGGCTAAGGCTCGGCTCTAGCATTAGGCTACCTGGGACACCAGATGACCCAGGTCGTCTTCTATCCTGCTGTTCACCTCGTTTCAGCTTCATCCTTCGGTCAGGAGGGCGCTCGTGGGAGACTTTCTGATCCAGGAACGCTTCGCATGGTTCGACGTCCAGGTGCGGCAGGGGAAATACCCCAATGCCACCGCCCTCGCCGAACAGTTCGAGACCTCCCGCAAGACGGCCCAGCGAACCATCGAGTTCCTGCGGGACCGGTTGCTCGCGCCGCTCGCCTACGACCCTGTGCAGAAGGGGTATTACTACACGGAGGATAGCTTCGATCTCCCCCGGCTCAAGGCCACACAGGAGGAGATGCTGTCCCTCCTGCTCGCAAGGAGGCTCCTCAGCAGGAGCGCGGGCGGAGTCATCAGCGAACAGATGCGGCGGATGACCCGCAAGCTCTTCCAGTCCGCGGGCGGCGCCATGGAGATCAAGGCAGCGGACATCGACGAGGCCTTCTCCGCCGCCTGGCACGGCCATGCGCCCGCTGAGCCGCAGGTTTTCGAGCGGGTGGTCAACAGCCTCCTGAACCGCCGCGTCCTCCGGTTTGCCTATCTCTCTCCGGGCACCAACGAGCGGACGACGAGAGAGGCCGAACCTCACCACCTTCAGCACTACATGGCCAACTGGGTGCTCGTGGCCTTTTGCCGTAACCGTTGCGCCTGGCGGAAGTTCTTCCTCTCCCGGATGGGGAGCATCGAAGTCCTCGAGGAGGTCTTTGCGAGAAGACCCAGCGAGGAGTGGTGGCCGCTCCTGGAAGACAGCTTCGGGATCTTTCAGGGACCCAGAACCGTCCAGGTGACGCTGCGTTTCACCCCTTTCCGCGCCCGGTGGATCAGGGAGCAGCACTGGCACCCGGAACAGGAAATGAGGATGCTCCCCGACGCCGGCCTGGACCTCTCCTTCCCGGTGGCCGACTTCCGCGAAGTCAAGATGAAGATCCTGCAGTTCGGGGCGGACGTGAAGGTCCTGGCGCCGAAAGAGCTGGCGGAGGAGGTGGGGGAGGAGATCGGGAGGATGGGGAGGGTGTATGGCGAAGAAAGAGTCTCACGCAAAGTCGCAAGGGCGCGAAGAGTATCCGAATAGCGCGAGGACGCTGGTCTCCTCCCTTTCGCGAAGAGAGGCGCCGTCGTCCAGAGCCGGACTATTGCGGCCGGACGGCCGGGAGGGATTCTGAAAAGGTCGCTCACAGTTGAGGTTAAGGAGATGAAGGAATGTAAACACTACGCGCACAGCCTGCCCGGAAGGCCGGAATCGGAGTGGCAATGCTTGGAAGACCATTTGAGGAATGTGGCTCAAACGGCCAAGTCATTTGCAGAGAAGTTTGGGGCAGGGGATTGGGGGTATCTGACTGGCCTGTGGCATGACCTAGGAAAGTACCAGAGAGAGTTCCTGGAAAAGCTGGTCTTGGCAAATAATCCCGAAGCCCACATCGAAAACGCCCCTGGCCGGGTTGACCATTCAACGGTGGGTGCTTGGCTGGGTTTCAAGGAGTTTGGCGCAACGCTCTTTGGCTTGGTCCTTGCCTACCAGATCGCTGGCCACCACGCTGGACTTCCGGACTGGATGCACGAAATCGGAGCTGGCGGCGCGCTCTCTAATAGATTGTTTGAGTGCAAGCCAACAGAACAACTGCTCAAGTGCATCCCGGACGTCATCAAAAACCAGCCTCGACCTAAGCTCTCGCTTCCTGGCGGCAAGCCTCTCAAAGACGAGCACCTAAATCTATGGATTCGTATGCTCTATTCATGTCTGGTGGATGCTGATTTTTTGGACACGGAAATTTTCATGGAGCGTGAAAAGGCTGCTGAGCGCGGGCGATATCCCACGCTGGCAGTGCTGAAGGAGCGTTTCGACTCCTGGATGAGCAAGAAAGAGGTTGAAACCCCTGCCACACCAATGAATCTACAGCGCAGAAGTATTCTCGGGATATGCCGGAAGAAGGCTGAATTGCCTCCCGGGTTCTTCTCGCTCACTGTTCCGACGGGCGGAGGAAAAACTTTATCTTCAATGGCTTTTGCCCTGGAGCATGCCCTTTATCATAGTAAACAGCGCATCATCATGGCCATCCCGTACACCAGTATCATTGAACAGGCTGCCAAGGTCTATAAGTATGGAACAGACGATGATGAGACCATAGAGAAAATCAAGGAAAACGGTCAATGGCTTTTCGGCGAAGAAACGGTGCTTGAGCATCACAGCAATCTTGACCCAGAGCAGGAAACTCGAAAGAGCCGGCTGGCAGCCGAGAACTGGGATGCACCTATCATCGTTACAACGAATGTTCAGTTTTTCGAGTCTCTCTTTGCCAGCCGAGCCTCTACCTGCCGCAAGCTGCACAATTTGGCAGATAGTATCGTGATCTTGGATGAGGCACAGATGCTCCCACCTGAATACCTCAAGCCCATTCTCTCAGCGCTCCGCGGGCTTGTGCTGCATTTCGGGGTAACGGTTGTTCTCTGCACAGCCACCCAGCCGGCCTTCAGGGGGAAAATCGGATCAGGGCCTGCTCAATTTGAAGGTATAGGCGATGTGGTTGAGATAATTGATGAACCTATAGCACCGTCTGATGCCTTTCACAGGGTGGAGTTGTCGATCCCCGCCGTTGGGTCCCCTAGGTCCAGCTGGGAGGAACTGGCCGTTGCGCTAAAGAAGCATGAGCAGGTTCTTTGTATCGTTAACTCCCGCAAAGACTGTCGTGAGCTGCATGCGCTGATGCCTGAAGGCACGATTCATCTATCCGGCTTCATGTGCGCGGAAGAACGGAGCGCGCTCATTTCGAGGATCAAGCACAGGCAGCGGAATGGCGATCCGGTTCGCGTGGTCAGCACGCAACTGGTGGAGGCTGGGGTTGACCTCGACTTCCCAGTGGTATTTCGCGCAACAGCCGGTCTTGATTCCCTTGCTCAAGCAGCGGGCCGCTGCAACCGTGAAGGGAGGCTGAACGCGCTGGGGCAGATGGGTGAAGTGGTGGTTTTCGAACCTCCGCATGCAGCTCCGGTGGGCCTGTTACGTAAGGGTCAGGACGCCGGCCGGGAAATCTTGCGCACAAGAGAGGTAAAGGTGCTCACGCCAGACCTCTTTGAGGACTATTTCAGGCTATTCTACAGCAGGGTAAACGACTTCGATCGGACACAGTTCCACGATCACTTGGTCGTGGACGCGCGGGAATTTCATTTTCAGTTTCGAACTTTCGCACAAACGTTTCACCTGATAGATGGGCTTGAACAGGTCGGGGTCGTCATATGGTTCAATGGGCAGCACGTGGAAAGCCAGAAATTGATTGAACTGCTTAGAGCGAGGGGACCTGACCGGTGGATCATGAGAAAGCTTCAGCGCTTCATCGTCAATGTGCCCAAAAGATGCCATGATCAACTTGAACGAGAGGGGCTGATAGAGAGCATTCATGGGTACAGTGTCCAGGCATGCCCGGGTCTCTACCGGCCAGGTCTCGGGCTTCTTTGTGATGAAGTTCAGTGGGATCCGGAAGTCCTTATCCAGTGAACATCCGAGCAGAAAGGAGGTAAGACATTGGCTCAGGAATTCTTTAACAATGAGTTTTGCCTGGAAGTCTGGGGCGATTATGCCTGTTTCACTCGCCCGGAAATGAAAGTGGAACGGGTGAGCTATGAGGTAATCACCCCTTCTGCTGCCCGCGCGATTTTCGAGGCCATATTCTGGAAGCCTGCGGTGCGCTGGCTGGTGAAGAAGATCGAGGTGCTTGCCCCTGTCCGCTGGATCTCCGTTCGGCGTAACGAGGTTGGTTGTGTGATGACTCCGCGTAGCAATGGTATCTACGTTGAGGGTCATCGCCAGCAAAGGGCAGGGCTCTTTCTCAGGGACGTGCGCTATCGACTTCACGCTGAGATGGACTTTATCCCGCCACGCCTGCGCGGCAAAACCTATAACCGTGTGCCGGAATGGCTTGAGGATGAGTGGGAGCGGAAGGAACTGCGTAAAGACGAAAACCCAGGGAAGTACAATGGGATTTTTGAACGCCGGGCACGAAAAGGGCAATGCTTCCACAGACCATACCTGGGGTGTCGTGAGTTCAGTTGTCATTTCCGGTTGATTGAAAGCCCTGACCGAGAAACGGCGCAGTTTCCACCCATTCCCGAGTCTCGAGATCTGGGTTTTATGCTCTATGACATCGACTTCTCAGCCCCGGACAGCCCGCAGCCAGCCTTTTTTCGAGCTAGAATGGAGAAAGGCATTGTCAATGTGCCGGACTGGGGAAGTGAGGAGGTGAGAAGATGATCCTGCAAGCATTGCATGAGTATCATCAGCGAAAAGTAGACGATGGCATTATCGCGCCTGTTAACTTCACACAAAGGAAAATTGATTTTCTTGTAGTTTTAGATCAGAACGGTAGGTTCAATTCTCTTGACTGCCTTCAGGAGAGAAAAGGCAAGCGACTTCTAGGTAAGGCTTTCTTCGTCCCAGCAATCGGAAAACAGGCGGAGAAGCACGATAACTCATGCAAAGATGCCAACTTACTATGGGATAAATCTGAATTTGTACTGGGGGTTGGCAAAAAGGGTGCTGCGAAGATTGAAAGCTTCATTGCCACCATAGCGAAATACTTCCCAATACCTCCTGCGGACATCCAGGCTGTCCTAAATTTCCTAAAATTCGGAAAGCATGATCTAGCAAGTTTTTCGGCCATACTTGACCATACTGACCATGGCGAACTGATACGGAGTGGATCGCCCTTGCTTTCCTTCAAAATGGTGGGGAAACCATTTCCAGTATTCTGTGAGTCGTTTGTCAAGACGGCTATCGAGCAATACTGTGACGAAGTCGAAACGTATGGTCCCTGTCTCGTCACTGGGGGACAACATGTCCCGATCGAAATGACTCATCCTGTGGTTAAGGGGGTTTTGGGTGCACAGATTTCAGGCGCAAACCTTGTTTCCTTCAACCAAGCATCATTTCTGTCCCATAGGTGGAAGCAAAGCCATAACTCCCCTGTCGGAAAGCATGCGGCTGCAGCATACGCCAAGTCACTTAATTACTTGGTGGGGTCAGAACTGAATCGGATAAGAGTCGGCGATGCAACAACGGTTTTCTGGTCACAGATGAATGCGTTGCCAGAATTCTACAATTTAGAACAGGACTTCTCCTGGTTTTTCGCCGATCCTCCCAAAGACAATCCAGAGCGAGGGGTTCGTGCTGTCAAGTCCCTGTATGATGCGGTCCATACAGGAAGGATACCCATGGACGAAGGGCAACGTTTTTATGTGCTTGGCCTGGCACCGAACGCGGCGCGAATTGCAGTGAGGTTCTGGAGAACTGGAACTGTCGGCGAATTTGCTGAAAGAATCAAGCGCCATTTTGATGAGGTTGAAATTGTGCGTGGTCCCCAGGACCCAACCTATCTGACCCTCAATCAGATCCTACGGTCAACGGCCTTCGAATACAAAATGGACAATGTCCCGCCTAACCTCGCTGGCGCAGTGGTGGGATGTGTTCTCGATGGAACACCGTATCCGATAACCCTGGCCCATCAGTGTATTCGGAGAATCCGGGCAGAAAGACGTGTCACCCGTGCCCGAGCGGCTATTTTGAAGGCGTACATCAACAGGCTAAGTCTCTATGAAGAACCTCTTAGAAAGGAGGAAATCACCGTGTCCCTTGACCGCACCAACACATCGCCAGGTTATCGTTTGGGAAGGCTCTTCGCCATGCTTGAAAAAATCCAGGAGGAGGCCAATCCCGGCATCAATGCAACAATACGCGATCGGTTTTATGGCGCTGCCTCCACCAGCCCGGTCGCGGTATTCCCCCAACTTCTCAAGCTCAAGAACCACCACCTTTCAAAGCTCGATAACCCAGGTCGCAAGGTAAACCTGGAGAAGGAGATTAGGGAAATCTTCTGCGGGGTGAATGATTTCCCGGCGCATTTTTCAATGGAAGAGCAGGCCCGATTTGCAATCGGCTACTATCATCAGCGGCAGTCATTCTTTTCGAAATAAACACCAGAGCCCCTGTCACAATTACACAATTGAGAAAGGAGAACACAATGGGTGATCCTATAAAGAATCGATATGATTTCGTGCTTTTGTTTGATGTCAAAGACGGAAATCCTAATGGGGACCCCGATGCCGGGAACCTCCCCCGGATAGATGCTGAAACCGGCATGGGCTTAGTTACGGATGTCTGCTTGAAACGCAAGGTTAGAAATTATGTGGAGATTGTCAAAGGCGGAGAAGGGGTGTTTCGGATATTTGTGAAAGAGAGGGAGATCTTGAACAAGAAGATCCGTGAATCCTATGAGGCACTGAAAATCGATTTGAACGAAGCCCCTGCCAATAAGAAAGACGGTGACAAGAGAAAGAAAAAGGGTGAAGCGCAAGGCCATGAAGTTGACAAGGGACGGGAATACATGTGCAAGAGCTATTTTGACATCCGAACCTTCGGGGCAGTTATGAGCACTGGAGCGAACGCAGGGCAAGTGCGAGGCCCCGTCCAAATGACTTTCGCACGATCTGTCGAACCGATAGTATCTCTTGAGCATTCTATCACTGTCTGTGCAGCGAGGATGGAAGAGAAATCTGTGGAAGAGCAAATCGGAATACAGGGGCGCAAGTATACAGTCCCCTATGGTTTATATCGTGCTCACGGGTTTGTGTCACCCCATCTGGCTGCCCAAACGGGATTCAACCAGGATGATTTGAACCTTTTCTGGAATGCGCTACTTGGGATGTTTGACCATGACCGGTCGGCAGCACGCGGGCTTATGAGCACGCGGCGTCTCGTGGTCTTTAGACATGAAACCGCTCTTGGCCAGAGGCCGGCCAACCAGCTCTTCGAGCGTGTGACTTGGAGGCGCAATACCAGCGGCCCTGCCCGGGATTTCTCCGACTATGAAATACAATTGGACGGGCAAACGATAACATCGACTATGAGAGAGATAGATGTCGAAAATGGTTGGGCAGCTCACTGAAAAGAGATTCGGTGTAAAAGAGGTAAAACCTCCGTTTGCCGACTGCTTGCTCAACTGGGATTGACAGCGGAAAAATCCTTCGAGGAGGTGCATGCCATGAAATACTCCCGCTTTGAAGAACTTCCTGTTTGGCAGAAGGCCATTTGTCTGGCTGAGAATACCTATGACATCACGGAAGCAAAGGGTTGGCCCGGGAGCCGGAGTCTCCGAGATCAGTTGGAGAGGGCAGCGCTTTCCGTTTCCAACAACATCGCTGAGGGGTTCGAAAGAGGCACAACAAACGAGCTTCTTTCTTTTCTCTACATTGCGCGCGGCTCCGCCGGCGAAGTCCGATCCATGCTCTGTCTTCTTGAGCGCCGCCCAAGGTTTAGAAATCTCAAATCTCAGATTTCAAATTTGAAATCGCTCGCGGAAATGTGTTCTCGCCAACTTCGGGGCTGGGCCGAGCATCTGCAGAATTCAGAAATAAGGGGCCAGCGACACCTGAACGAGAAAACCCGCGCTGGTTATCGATCGAGAAAAGAGGCGAAGGAATTCGAGGAGGAGCTTCGAGGTAAATTGACACCCGACCATCCGTTGCGCAAAGGTAAATGACGATGCTGAGAAGTTCCCGGGAATTGAATGCCTGGAGCGGAACGCTCGACCAAAGACGGTAAGCACTGAGAATTACCTGCAGAGCCCGGGGAAAAAGCGAAAGAAGTTGAAAGTAAAAGGATCTTATGAAACCACCTACCAGAAGAATAGGTCTTATACGACCTATAGACCCTATATTGAAGAACAGAACCCTGGGACCGCGGCCAAGACCATTCTCTGCCTTGTTCACCAGACCAACTATCTTCTCGACCAGCAGTTGAGAACCCTCGAAAGAGGGTTCTTGGAGGAAGGCGGCTCTACCGAGAAGCTTTACCGTGCGCGGGTTGAGGCGCGAAGCAAGGGCAGGGAGCCATGAGCTACACCGAAGATGACCTGGTCCCACTTTCCGCACTTCAGCACTTTGTGTTCTGCGAAAGGCAGTGCGCCTTGATTCACGTGGAGCAGGCGTGGACCGAGAACCGCCTTACTGCCGAGGGCAGGCTTCTCCACGAGCGGGTGCACGAGCAGCAAGGGGAGAGCAGGGCGGGCGTGCGCATCGAACGGGGGCTGCCCCTGCGATCCCTGAGACTTGGACTGGTTGGGGTGGCGGACGTGGTTGAATTCCGCCCCCAGCAGCCTGCAGGGGCGTGGCGGCCGTTTCCAGTGGAATACAAACGGGGTAAGCCCAAACCCGACCGGTCGGACGAGGTGCAGTTATGTGCACAGGCAATGTGCCTGGAAGAGATGCTGGAGGTCCAGGTCCCCTCTGGCGCTGTGTTCTACGGGAAAACCCGAAGGCGCCACGATGTGGTCTTTGATGAAGCCATAAGGAAAGAGACCGAGCGGATCGCCGGGGAAGTGCACGCCCTCTTGGCGCAGGGAAACACGCCCAAACCTGTCTTTCAGAAGAAATGCGGGCAGTGTTCCCTTTTATCCCTTTGTCTTCCGAAGACGGTCCAGAAGAGGCGTTCCATAGAACACTATCTATCAGGGGCGATTACCGCGTGAAAAAGCATATGAACACGCTGTTCGTCACTACTCAGGGGGCCTATCTCTCCAAGGAAGGGGAAACAGTGGTCGTTAAGGCGGAAGATGAGATTCGCCTCCGACTGCCGATTCACACGATTGGCGGAATTGTGTGCTTCGGAAACGTCCTCTGCAGCCCCTTTTTGCTGGGGTTTTGCGCGGAGCAGGATGTCGCCGTCAGCTTTCTTACCGAGAACGGCCGGTTTCTCGCAAGGGTTCAGGGGCCGGTATCGGGCAATGTTCTCCTGCGCCGGCAGCAGTACCGCCTTGCTGATGACGGTGTTTCGTCCGCGGGGATCGCCAGGTGCATTCTCACTGGGAAGCTGGCGAACTGCCGCGCCGTTCTTCAGCGCACCTTGAGAGACCATGCGGAAAAGGTGAATGGGGATGCGATTAGGGCTGCTTCCAACAGTCTGAAGGCCGGCCTCCAGGCGATCCAATCCGAGAGGAGCCTGAACGTCCTCAGGGGCATTGAAGGGGAGTCGGCCCACGCGTACTTCTCTGTGTTTAACCAAATGATCGTGGCCCAAAAGGAGGACTTTGTCTTTGAGGCGCGAAACAGGCGTCCTCCTCTGGATAACGTGAATTGTCTTTTGTCTTTCCTGTATACCCTTGTCATGCACGATGTTCGCTCTGCCCTCGAAGCAGTCGGCCTTGATCCGGCTGTCGGGTTTCTTCATAGAGACCGGCCTGGACGGCCGGGCCTAGCTCTTGATCTTATGGAAGAGTTTCGTCCCTTGATTGCTGACAGGCTCGCCCTCTCCTTGATCAATCTCACCCAGGTGCAGAAAAAAGGTTTTAGGAAGCTCGAAACCGGTGCTGTACTCATGGACGACGATACACGGAAATCAGTGCTGGTGGCTTATCAGAAACGAAAGCAGGATGAGATCATGCATCCGTTCATCGAGGAAAAGGTGTCCCTGGGGCTGCTGTTCCATGTTCAGGCGCTGCTGATGGCGCGACATGTGCGCGGCGACTTGGACGGGTATCCACCTTTCATCTGGAAATAGGATCCGATGCTTGTGGTCGTGAGTTATGACGTTTCCACCATGGATGAAGAGGGACAGCGCCGCCTCCGGCGAGTGGCCAAAGTATGCAAGGACTATGGGCAGAGGGTTCAGTTTTCGGTCTTCGAATGCATGGTGGACCCGGCCCAATGGGTCCGCTTCAGAGATAAGCTGATCAAGGAGATAGATCCCGAGGCGGACAGCCTCAGATTCTATTTTCTTGGCGCGAATTGGAGAAAACGCATCGAGCATGTCGGTGCAAAGAAAGGGATAGATCCCGAGGAGCCGTTGGTGGTTTAGGGACCGTGCGAACCCCAAGCTTCCATCGAGAGGGCGTGGCGTTTTTTCCTGGCTTTTGAAAGACTTAAACTGCAGAACCATTACGACACGTTCGCGAACAGAGATTCCGGTGCGAAAACGAGGTGTTCGCGACGGAGCTCTTTGACAAGTAAATACAGTGACGATCAAGAACCTGCAGTTCGCGCAAACTGCGAAACAACTATATCGATTGCGGCCACATGGGCTGCAACAGTCGCCCCCTCGCGCGGGGGCGTGGATTGAAACATCGTGTTTGAGAAAGGAACGGAGCAGGTTCAGGGTCGCCCCCTCGCGCGGGGGCGTGGATTGAAACAGGGCGACATGACCGTGCGCGACGCGGAACGAAGTCGCCCCCTCGCGCGGGGGCGTGGATTGAAACGTTCTCCTGGGCGAAAAGGAACTGCTGGTCAAGGTCGCCCCCTCGCGCGGGGGCGTGGATTGAAACGGCGATCCACTTATTCATAGCTTCCAAAGAAACGTCGCCCCCTCGCGCGGGGGCGTGGATTGAAACTGCTGGTCACTCCCAGCATGTTCGAACCCGCGCGTCGCCCCCTCGCGCGGGGGCGTGGATTGAAACACTTTGCTGCAGGGTGACCTGGTGGGTCAGGGTAAGTCGCCCCCTCGCGCGGGGGCGTGGATTGAAACCCCCGAAGGTGATCAAATCCCCCTTTTGCCAAGGTGTCGCCCCCTCGCGCGGGGGCGTGGATTGAAACTTCATGAAATTGGCCAGGACCCACCCGGCCGCCAGTCGCCCCCTCGCGCGGGGGCGTGGATTGAAACTGTGGCAAGAATACCCGACAAGACCATCAGGGAGTCGCCCCCTCGCGCGGGGGCGTGGATTGAAACACGGACCTCCTGCAAACCATCAGGGAATGCGAGAAGGTCGCCCCCTCGCGCGGGGGCGTGGATTGAAACTTACAACCGGATCAAGGCATCCTCCAGCAACCCGAGGTCGCCCCCTCGCGCGGGGGCGTGGATTGAAACCTGCTGTCCGTGGCGGCAGGGGTGTAAACATGATCGTCGCCCCCTCGCGCGGGGGCGTGGATTGAAACAAGGAGACCGGCGGGGACAAGCTCTACAAGCCTTTGTCGCCCCCTCGCGCGGGGGCGTGGATTGAAACCCAAGGACAACCCAGCGGAGAGCCACGTCCTTGTCGCCCCCTCGCGCGGGGGCGTGGATTGAAACATGCTTAGACACTTTGGGCAATAGTAAACGGTGGTCGCCCCCTCGCGCGGGGGCGTGGATTGAAACATACCCCCTCATGCCCCCGAGGTGGTACAGCAAAGTCGCCCCCTCGCGCGGGGGCGTGGATTGAAACTCGGCAATGTACGTGCTTCCGTCCCTCGGGGTTGTCGCCCCCTCGCGCGGGGGCGTGGATTGAAACTCCTGAAGTCGGGACCGAACAAGGGTCAACCTAGTCGCCCCCTCGCGCGGGGGCGTGGATTGAAACATTTCCATGGGGGCAACCTCCCTGAAAGCAACAGGTCGCCCCCTCGCGCGGGGGCGTGGATTGAAACGCCTGTGGAGGATTCCCAGAGACACGCAGCACCGGTCGCCCCCTCGCGCGGGGGCGTGGATTGAAACAGGCAAAGCCTTACCGCCTCAGCATCGGCATCAAGTCGCCCCCTCGCGCGGGGGCGTGGATTGAAACATCTGTTCAAAGCTCGCCGTGATGGGGCGGACAGTCGCCCCCTCGCGCGGGGGCGTGGATTGAAACTGTCCTAAAGACATGGGAGTGTGATGCCTTTTGGGTCGCCCCCTCGCGCGGGGGCGTGGATTGAAACGTTGGGATTCGGTCATCTTCATGACATCACCTCGTCGCCCCCTCGCGCGGGGGCGTGGATTGAAACGCAACAGGAGGAAACTGAGATGAGAACTGAAGCCGTCGCCCCCTCGCGCGGGGGCGTGGATTGAAACAGTTCCTTGATCACGGCCGCGACCCCTATCCCAGTCGCCCCCTCGCGCGGGGGCGTGGATTGAAACAGCCACAATATCTAGTATACGGCTGGCCCGTTCAGTCGCCCCCTCGCGCGGGGGCGTGGATTGA